>JAFXOV010000048.1 GCA_017528425.1 Elusimicrobiota bacterium
TACATGAACACAGGTATTCAAAGAAGCAGTGCAACACCTAAAGGTGCAAGTGCAACTACACCACCTGTAGGTAAAGTTAAACAAGGTAAAGAACAACCTAAAAAAGATTTGACTGCAATAATTGCAGCTCACAATGTTCCTTATGCAGCACAAGCTATAATCGGTGATTTCAACGATTATATTACAAAAGTTCAAAAAGCTTTGAACACAGACGGTCCTACATTTATCAATGTATTAACACCTTGCAGACTCGGTTGGGGATGCAAACCTGAAGATTCAATGGAAATGGTAAGACTTGCTGTTGATACATGCATTTGGCCTGTTTATGAAGTTGTAAACGGCAAATACAAAATGACAAAGAAACCAAGAGGAGGAAAGAAACTTCCTGTTGGCGAATTCTTCAAGCATCAGTCAAGATTCAAACATTTGTTGAAACCTCAAAATGCTGAATTGTTGGCTAATATTCAAGCAGATGTTGATGCAAAGTGGGAGAAGATTTGCAACCTCTGCGGCGAAGAAGTAATAAAATAGTTTAGATTTTGGATTACAATTTTGAAATGCAAGAGTTTATGTGCTATTCACGCACACGGCACTCTTGCATTTCTTCATTTCATCTCAAAATCTAAACTATTTTCCTGCCCTTACATTTTATTGGTAAATTAAAAAATACATATTGCTTAAAAATTTGCTCCACAAATTTTTAAAAGGTAGTAATTATTTTTTAGTTTCGTTGACAATAAACAGGTAAAATAATAAAATAAACAAAGTTGTAGTAACTTAAACAAAGGAGGCAGTAAATGAGAAAGTTGTTAGCAGTAGTATTGTTGGCAGCAGCAATGGTAGCACCTGCATTTGCAGCGGAAAAAGGCAGTATGGAAATTAACGGAAAATTAGGCTATCTTATTAATCCTGAATTAAAGGCTGAAGCAAACGGACAGTCTAAGACGATTGATTTCAAAGGAACATTTTCTTTGGAAGCTGATTTCTTTTATTATGTAGATCCTAAAATTGCTGTTGGTTTAGGTTTGGAATATGTTTTTCCAAGTGAAATGGATGATAGCTTTATTCCATCAGAAATGGACTCAAAGTGTGGAAACACAAATATTTTTGTTCAAGCAAAATATGATTTTGCTATAGAAAACGATATTTTTAATACTATTTATCCTTTAGTTCAATTAGGTTACGGAATAATAAATATAAGTGATGATCTTAGTAAAGGTTTTGATGTTAAAAATGGATTGTATTGGGCTATCGGTTTAGGAACAACAATAAAAGAAAATTTTATAGTTGAATTGTTATATGCTTTCAATTATGGAACAGCAGATATGATAGGTGAAGGTCCTTCGGGAATAGATCTAACATACAAAACCTTTAAATTTAAAGTTGGTTACAAATTCGCCATTTAATCATTGTAAAAAAAACAATTAAAGCACAGGGAGAGTTTTTCTTTCTGTGCTTTTTTTTGTTTTAGCGAAGCAACTTTATCTTTTGAATTATAACTTTGTATTTGTCTCAATCGAGTACCAATCGCTATCGCTTTCTTTTACGTACACTTCATTCGCCAAATACTTTGTTCTAATTCAAAATATTGAAAGTCTTTGAACGCCAAGAATAAGGTACAAAAATATTTTGTCATTGCGAGGCAACTTGTTGCCGTGGCAATCCATCCGTTGTCGTTAATTATAAATTGTAAATTATAAATTATACATTGTCGTTTTGTCGTTGCCAATCTTCCAATCTTCTAAAATCGCTTTGTGGTTTTTCAATTGCCGTTTTCCCTATATGTGCTATAATATGAAAATACAAAATCAAGATGAGAGACAAATTATGGTTAATTTAAAAAATCTAAAAATTATGTTTTTGTCGGGGGTGGCAATGTTATTAAATGCTATACCCGGTTTTGCAACCGAACACTACGAAATTACAACAAGCAGTTCCGTTGCTAATGAAACATATTTGTATTACTCACAGAGCGGGACCGGCGAAAGCAGTTACGGCGGAGTTTTTTATGTCGGTAATAACGGCGACTTAACTTTAGATACTGTAGAATTTTATAATAATTATTCGGCAAGAGGCGGAGCAATTTATAATTCGGGAACAACGGCAATAGATAATGTATTGTTCAGCGGTAATTCGGCAAGTTCCGGCGGTGCTTTTTATAATATTAAAACATCAACAATAACAAACACAGTCTTTAGTAATAACAGTGCATCATACGGAGGAGCTGTATATAGCAGCCAAATCACGATAGGTGAAGGTGTTGTTTTTACCGAAAACCAATCTGTAAGTAACGGCGGTGCAATTTACAGTACCGGTGCGCTGTATATAAGTTCTGGCGTAATATTTACGGGAAATCAAGCTGTCAGTACAAGTGCCGGAAACGGTGGAGCTATATATGGCTCTTACAACAGTAAAATAGAAATAGGTGACGGTGTAATATTCAGCTCTAATACAGCAATGGGTTCAAATTCAAGATCGGGATACGGCGGAGCAATATTCGCTTCTTCTTACGATACCGGCAGCGGTGTAACAATAGGAGATAACGCAATATTTGATTCCAACTCGAGCTATAGAGGAGGAGCACTTTATATTGACAGCGAAACGAATTTAAATATCGGCAATAATGCTACTTTTACATACAATAAAGCAAGTTCCGGCGGAGTATTATATAATCTGGGATATACAACAATAGGTGAAAATGCAGTATTTGAATCCAACGAAACAACGACCGGAATTTTGAGTAATAATGGCGGTTCAATAACAATAAAAGGAAATGCCTTGTTTAAATCTAATATTGCATCAAATACCGGTGCCATAGCATATAATATGGGCACGATAACCATAGAAGATGGAGCAAGATTCATTTCAAATGTTGCAACGCAATATGCATCCGGTGGAGGTGCTCTATACAATTCGGGAACATTAAATTTAATTGCAAATACAAACAATATTGAATTTACCGGAAACAAAAACGGTTATGCTTCTAATGCGGTAAGAAACGACAAGACGATGAATTTATGGGCAAGTGATGCTGCGGATATAATTTTTAACGATAGAATAACCGGATCCGTAAATGGAATAATCAATATAAACAGTTCAACAGATACATTGACGGCAAACGGCAGAATAATATTGAATGAAGATATGAGCGGATATACCGGAACTACTAATATATATGGCGGCGAAGTAGAGTTTCAATCAAAGAAGGGAAATAATTCAAAAGTTAATACATATGAATTTGTTAAGGGAACGGTAAATATATCAAGCGGAACGTTAAATATAATGAACAATGCAACAGATAATATATCTCTGACAACGTTCACATTAACGGAAAATGCAAATTTAAAATTTGATGCGGATTTGGTTGATAATACAAGCGATAATTTTACGGTAACAAATAATATAACCGAAGGAGAACTAAATTTAACGGGAATAAATCTTTTAGGCTGTGATAAAGATGTTGAAACCGGAATAATAACGTTATTTAAAAACGGGAATTCTCCTGTTTTAAATATATTAACAACAGCAAATTGCGGCGGTAATATATATACTTTTACAACCGGTGCGGTTGCAGGAACACTAAATTATGTTGTTTCCGGATATAAAACGTTTAAAGAATATGTAAACGATACCGAAAACGAAATTAGGTCATATTCTTTTGGAGTTGGTGGCGAAACGGTAACTGAAGCTTTGGGTGATTTGGGCGGAACAGAGTTTACGATTTTCGGTAACGGATACGATTTGACGGCAAGTTCCGTAACGGGAATAAACGTGAATTTAGGACAAACATTAAATATCGATAATATAAATGAGATAACGGGTTTTAAAACCGAAAATGACGGCGGTTTTTTATACAATGACAAGGGAAATATCAATGCAGGAAACAGAACATCTTTTTCTTCAAACGGTGCCGATAACGGCGGAGCAATTTATAATTCGTTAGGAACATTAACAATAAATAACAACACAAACTTTTTTGATAATATGGCAACATCTAAAGGCGGAGCCATCTATAATAACAAAGGAACAATAGATTTAATAGCAAATGCGGGAAATATAGAATTTACCGGAAACATTGCAAACGGAATATCAAATGCAATTCATGATAATAACGGAACAATAAATTTATGGGCAAGTGAAAATGCAAACATAATTTTTAACGACAGAATAACATCCGAAGACAGTTTAAGCATAATGAATATAAACAGCACAACCACAACGGTAATAACAAAAGGCCAAGTAATACTAAATGAGGATATGAGCGGATATATCGGAACCGTGAACTTGTATGGCGGTGAACTTTTGTTACAGTCTCAAACAGAAGAAAATTCCGATATAAACACAAACAAACTTTTTAGCGGAGCAATAAAGATAAACGACGGAACATTAAACATATTGAACAATGCAATAGACAACATAACATTATCGACTTTTACGGTAACGGAAAGTGCGGGTTTAAAATTTGATGTAGACTTAAGCAATAATACAAGTGACAATTTTACAGTTACAAATGTTGCCGGGACATTGAATTTAACAGCAATAAACTTGTTGGGAGTTAATCAAGATAGCGGTCAAATAACATTGTTTAATAATGAAAATTCTCCCGAATTGAATATTTTAACTACCGGATCTTATAAAGGATATGAATACACTTTTACAAACAGTGATGTTGCAGGTGTATTAAATTATGAGAAGACAGGTCTTGTGCCAAAAACATTTAAAGAATATGTTAATGCCGAAGAACCGGAAATAAGAAGCTATTCTCTGTCTGAAAATGAAACGGTAAACAATCATTTATACTATTTAGGCGGAGAACAATTAACGATATTCGGTAACGGATACGATATAATTGCAGATTATTATAATGGAATATATGTTGATGAAGGAAAAATATTGAATGTTGAAAATGTAAATAATTATGGCGGTTTTTCAAGTAGTTTCGGAGCAATAAGAAACGAAGGAATATTAAATATATCGGGGACAAATTTTTCAAATAATGACGTGCAAGATATAGTAAATCACGGGAATTTAACACTTTCAGGAACGGCAAGCAGTTTTGAAACCGGAATTAGAAATTATGGTAACGGCGGTACGACTGTAATAGACGGAGTGGATATAAATTTGGGAGATACGGCATTTATATACCAGGAATCAATAATAATAAACGACGGCGGCAGTTTAACGGCAAACGCAAATAATTTAGAAGGCGAGATACTAAACAAAGGAGTTCTTGTTTTTAATAACGGAACAAATGAAAACGAGATAAACGGAACGGGACAATTGTATATGAACGGGGTTTTAATAAACAACGGAACAATAAATCAAGACGTAGTTGAAATGGTCGGTTCGTTAGAAAACAAATCTGCAATAACAGCAACAGATATGTACATAAACGGAACATTTAAAATCGGTAAAAACGGAAGTTTTTACAGTGCAACAAATTCAATAATAAATGACGGTTCGTTTATAGATTTAAAAAACAGTAAAATACAAAACCATAACTTTGGAAAATTAACCGTAAGTTCGGGGAAAATAAACTTGTTTGTGGAAGCGGATTTAGCAAAAGAAAGAATGGATATGATTTCCGCAACTGCCGATTCCGAAATAGACGGAACAATAAACATAAGAGCAATAACCATATTAAAAGATAATAAAGATATTGCCGAAATATTACTTACGGATTCGGATGTATTAAAAGATAAAATAACGATACCCGGAACAGCAAGTTCAAAATTATATAAATATGAAGTTTCCTATAATGACGGATATTTAACGTTTATAAATGCTAACAATCCGTTAATAAATCCTGCGATAGCAGAACAGGCGATAGCAAGTTCTGTAGGCGGAACGGCGGCACAGTCTGTAATATTCGGACAAGCATTTGTAAGTTTAAACAGCGAAGTATTAAGTAGCAAAAAAGATAAAGCAGAACCTGACTTAAATGCATCAGCGGAACAGGCTTTTTTAACGGAAGACAGAATAGAAGAAAGATTATGGTTAAGACCGTTTATGTTGCAAGATACGGTTAAAATAGGAGTTTATGATATAGATAACAGTTTGTATGGTACATTGGCGGGAATAGATTTGCCTGTATCGGATAACATAATGACATCTTTCTATTTAGGTTATGTCGGAAGCACACAAAAATACGATGAAATTAAGATGAGTCAAACAGGATATGTTGCAGGAGCAACCGGGATGTTGATAAAAGGAAAGTATTATGTAGGGTTAACGGCAAATGTTATATTTAATAAAGCATCTGCAGATACGGATTCCGGAACCGATGAGTTTGATATGAATATGTTTTCAATCGGAGCAAAAGCAGGATATAATTTTGATATAGGAAACAATTGGATATTGGAACCTAATTTGATGTTGATGTACGGAATATTAAGCGCACAAGGTTACAAAACCGGTCATGGTGCGGAAATAGACAGTCAAAGTGTAAGTAACATAGTGCTTGAACCGCAAGTAAAAGCAAAGTGGCAATTAAATAACGGATGGCAACCTTACGGACTTATAGGGTATGTTGCAAACATGAACGAAAAAGCTAAAGTTGTAGCGGACTCGTTGGAATTTGAATTAGATAAAATAGACGGATATGTCGAATACGGTATAGGAATAAACAAAGATTTTGAACATACGTCATGGAGTTGTTACGGACAGATAACAGGTAAGAGCGGCGGAAGAAACGGAGTCGAATTTAATTTGGGAATTAAGTACCGCTTTTAACGGTAACGGCAAAAACGGCAATTGATAATTTGTAATTTATAATTTACAATATATGAAACTACTTTAAGGAAATACAAAATGTTGAAATTTAATTTTGAAGAGAAACTAAAAGACACAATAAATAATTTTGCAAAATCCAAAGGAATAGAAGAACAAATATCTTTTGTCGTGGAAATTCCTCCTAAAAATATCAATGCGGATTTGGCTTTAAATGCCGCAATGATAATTGCAAAAAAAGTCAGAACAAACCCGAGAAATGTTGCAACAGAACTTATAGAAATTATTTCCAAAGAATTTTCAAATACAATAAAATCCGCCGAGATTGCCGGAGCGGGTTTTATAAATTTACATTTTACTGACGAATATTTGCAACAGGAACTAAACAAAATTTTAGATAAAAAAGAAAACTATGCAAAACAAGATAACATAAAGAAAGATAAAATAATGGTAGAGTTTGTTTCCGCTAACCCTACAGGCCCTTTACATATAGGGCACGGAAGAGGTGCCGCAATAGGTGATTCTCTTTCAAGAATATTAAAACACTTGGGTTATAATGTTGTTAAAGAATATTATCTTAACGATGTAGGTAACCAAATGAACGTTTTGGGTGAATCTACCAAAACAAGATACAGACAACTTAAAGGCGAAGATATACCGTTTTTGGAAGACGGGTATAAAGGTGAATATATAAAAGATATAGCTCAAGATTTAATAAACGAAGGAAAACCGTTTGAAGAAATAGATTTTAAAAAAGAGTCTCATACAAGAATATTGGAAACAATAAAAAAAGATTTGGAGCAATTCAGGGTAAGTTTCGACAGTTGGTTTTCCGAATCGAAAATTGCTTCCGATAAAGATGAAAACGGCAAAACACAAGTAGATAATGTTTGCCGATACTTAAAAGAAAAAGGTGATGCTTTCGAGCAAGACGGAGCATTGTGGCTAAAATCCACTTCATACGGTGACGATAAAGACAGAGTTTTAAGAAGAACCGATGGCAGATACACTTATTTGGCATCCGATGTTGCATATCATAAAAACAAATACGAAAGAGAGTTTGCTCAGGTTATAAATTTGTGGGGAGCGGATCATCACGGATATGTTGCAAGAATTATGGCGGCAATTCAAATGCTCGGTCAGAAAAAAGAGGCATTAAAAGTTATACTTTACCAACTTGTAAGTTTGGTTAGAAACGGGCAACCTGTTGCAATGTCTACAAGAAGCGGTGAATTTATAACATTAAAAGATGTGTTGGACGAAGTAGGAACGGATGCTTGCAGATTTTTTTTCTTATTAAGAGCACCGGACTCACAACTTGAGTTTGATTTGGAGCTTGCAAAAAAACAAACAAGTGAAAATCCCGTATTTTATGTTCAGTATGTTAATGCAAGATGCCAATCTATTTTAAAAGATTATAAAGAAGATTCTTCAACCGCAAATTTAAGTTTGTTAAGCACAAAAGAAGAAAAAGATTTAATAAAAAAATTGATATCTTTCGAAGATACTTTACTTATATGCGACAAAACAAAAAGTCCGCACCATTTAACCACATACTTAATAGAAACTGCAGATATTTATCACAGATTCTATGAAAAGTGCAGAGTGTTGGGGACAGAAGATAAAGAACTTGAAAAAGCGAGAATACAATTGCTTAAAGCAGTGTCGATTATAATAAAATCAGGTCTTGAGTTGTTAGGTGTATCATCACCGGATAAGATGTAGAAATTGCCGAAGGCAATTTGGAAGAACAGAAGATTGGAAACGAATAGGGAGAAAAAACATGAAAATAAAAAATGTGTTAGCGTTTTCGGTTGCGGCAGTATTATTTTTTAGTATATCCGTTTATGCAAAGAAAGCTCCGGAAGTTCAGACCATAAACAGAAATCCGTTATTAAATAAATATCAAAACGATAAAAAAGTTCAGGAAATAATATGTATAACTCCCGTGGAAAACACTAATGCCATTTTAAAGATGTATGTTAAGGACAAAACTCAAGACAGCGGTTGGGATCTTATTTTAGCAACAGATGCTTTTATCGGAAAAAGAGGATTAGGTAAAGAGAGAGAAGGGGACTTGAAAACACCTGTCGGGGAATTTAATCCTACTTTCGCTTTCGGGAAAAAAGGGAATCCCGGAACAACTTTAAACTATATCGATGTAACTAACGATATGTATGCGTGTGACGAAGATTGTAAATATTATAATCAAATTATAGATGTAAAAAAAGTAAAACACGAATGTAACGGAGAACATTTAATGGATTATATCCCTCAATATAATTATGCATTAGCTATAGACTACAATCCTAAAAACATTTTTCCTAACGGTTCAAATATTTTTATTCATGTAAAAGGAAACAGTAAGGACTATACTGCAGGATGTGTGGCAGTTGATGAAGAAAGTATGATGAAGATTCTTCAAAATACCACAAAGAAAACCAAAATAATTATTTACGAATACGAACATCAATTCGGAGATTAAATTATAAATTGTAAATTGCCGTTTTGTTGTTGTCATTCTGAACTTGATTCAGAATCTATTAAAAACAACAAAATTTGCAAAGCAAATTTTACATTTGAACTTCCAATCTTCTAATCTTCCAATCTTCTGTTCTTCTGCTTTTTTGTCGTTTTTATTTTCCTACACAGAATTTTGAAAATACGGTATGTAAGATATCTTCTTTTGCGTCGATACCTAATATTTCATTTAAAGAGTTGAGTGCATTTTGTGTTTCGAAAGATACAATTTCATCACTATCACCTTTATCTATAAGTTCCAAAATCTTGTTGAGTTGCTCTTGAACTTTACAGATTAAATTGTATTGTCTTGTGTTGAGCAGTATTGTAGAATCTTCCTCAATATTTGTTAAATTCATTAACTCAAATATTTTATCTAAAATAGTTTCTATCGGAGTTTTTGTTACGGTTGAAAAATTTATAATGTTGGTTGTATCCATAACATTTTTTAATTCGTTTAAAGAAATTTTTTGTTGCAAATCGGATTTGTTTAACACAACAATAGTTTTGTTTTGTTTGTCTTTTAATAAATTTGCGATTTGTGTATCGTTGTCGTCCAAATCAGTGTTTGAGTCAACGATCCACAAAATTATATCGGCAATTTCTATTGAAGATTTCGATCTTTCCTGTCCGATTTTTTCTATAGTGTTAGTTGTATGATATCTTATTCCGGCAGTATCTATAATTGTTATCGAAACACCGTTATATTCAACGGTTTCTTCTATTGTGTCGGTCGTAGTTCCTGCAATATCTGTTACGATTGCTCGTTGGTAACCCAATATTGAGTTAAGTATGGAAGATTTTCCTGCATTAGGTTTACCGATAATTGCAATCTTTATACCGTTTGTTATAAGTTTGCTTAAAGAGTAAGAAGAAATAAGATTATCGATTTGAGAAATAATTTTTTGCATATTTTCTTTTTTCTGTTCTCTTGTTAAAAAGTCTATATCTTCCTGCGGATAATCGAGAGATACTTCCAAATATGCAAACAATGCAGTTAAATCCTGTTTAATATTTTTTATTTTGTCGGATAGTGAACCTTGCAACGAATTCAGTGCAAGTTCCGCCGATTTGGAATTTGAACTGTTTATAAGTTCGTTCACCGCCTCAGCTTCGGACAAATCCATTTTCTTATTTATAAAAGCTCTGTAAGTGAATTCTCCTTTGTCTGCCGGTCTTATACCTTTTGACAATAAAAGATTTATTATTTTTTGAACTATTAAAGGATTACCGTGTGTGGAAATTTCAACCGTATCTTCTCCGGTATAAGTGTGAGGAGCTTTTAAGTAATATAAAATTACTTCATCAAGTTTTTTATCGTTATCGTAAATATAACCGTGATAAACTTTTCTGTCTTCGATATTTATGGGATTATGATTTTTTGTAAAAAAAACGGAAGATACTGCATCTCTTGCAATACTACCACTTATTCTTATGATAGCTAAAGCGGATTTTATATTGCCCGTAGCAAGCGCTACTATAGTATCTTCCTGTTTAAATAAGTTCATTAATTTTTGTCTATCGACAATTTTACTCCGACTTTTCTCATTGCACCTTCACCTTCGGAGAAAGTGTCGAAACCGCCGATATTTTTAAAGTATTTGTGTATAAATTTTCTGTCTTTTGCAGACATCGGATCAAATCTGTAAATCTTTTTTGTTCTTTTAACGTATTCAATTGCTTTGTTTGCTATAGTTTTTAATCTGTCCTGTTGCTTTTGTCTGTAATTTTCGGTATCGATACTGACTTTTGCTCTTGTTGAAGAATTTGTGTTTAACATAAGCTGAACAACATATTCCAAAGCGTTCAAAGATTGTCCGCTTCTTCCTATTAATAAACTGCCGCTGTCGGTAGCAACATCGATATTTACGGTTTCATCATCGTGATTAACTTTGATATCCGTAACATTTATGTTCATCATAGAAATTATTTTTGATGTGTATTCTTTTGCATTTTTGCATGCCAAATCAAAATCTATTTCTCTTTTAGGTTCTTCTTTTCTTGTCTCTGTTTTTTTGTTTTTATCTTTTACGGTTAAATGAACTCTTGCAGGTTTTGCACCCATAAGTCCGAAAAGACCTTTTGTTCCTTCATCTAAAATTTTTATTTCTACATCTTCTTTCGAACAATTAAGTTCCTGTAAACCTTTTTCTATTGCATCTTCTATATTTTTGCCGGATATTTCAAGCTCTTTTTGCATTTTTTACCCCCGAGGAATTTTTTTCATATCTTCTTAAAACAAAAATCTGAACGAAAATCGATACTACACTGTTTGTAAGCCAATATAATACAAGTCCTGAAGGGAACCCCCAGAACATTAAAGTAAATATTACAGGCATTATATACATCATTTTTCTTTGAGTAGGATCGGATGTTGCTGTTGTAAGTCTTTGCTGTAAAAACATTATAAAACCCATAATCAAAGGCAACATATTAAATGATATTGAACCCATATAAAACAACGAATCGCTTGCCGACAAATCTTTTACCCACAAAATCCAGGGAGAATATCTTAACTCGTAAGCATTTCTCAATGTTTGGAACAATGCCCAAAAAATAGGAAGTTGTAAAAGCATCGGTAAACATCCGCCGAAAGGATTAACTTTGTGTGTTTTATATAAGTTCATCATTTCCACTTGTAATCTTTTCGGATCGTTTTTATATTTTGTTTGAATATCTTTCATTATAGGTTGAATCTTTTTCATGCCTGCCATGGCTTTAAAGCTTTTTAATGTTAACGGTAACACCAAAATTTGTATTATTATGGTCATTATTATAATTGCCCAACCGTAATTGTTGGTTATGCCGTACAATGCAAATAAAGCAGATGTAGCAAGTTTACCTAAAATACCGAAGAAACCGAAATCAACCGCTTTTTCAAAACCCATATTAAATGTTTTTAAATATGAATAAGATTTCGGACCTACAAAAAATTTCAACGAAAAGTTTTGAACTGCTTCTTCCTGTTTTACTTTTGCACTGAACATCAAAACAGGAGGCATTCTTTTATTTTGTTTAACCATTCCTACATTGGAATAGTTTAATGAATTGTCCGGAATAAGTGCGGCAAGAAAATATCTGTTATCTATTGCCACCCACTTATATAACTGTGCCGGATTGGATTCCGTTTTAATTTTTTCCAACTTTGCCGGTTTTGTTGAAGTGTATCCTACAACTCTTGTAACAGAAACATTTTCTTTTAATTCTTTATCATCTGTTCCGAGTCCCGGTCCCCAATTAAATTCTATTTCGGGAAGTTTTGCATCTTCGGTGAGTTTTTCAAGTTTTATTTCCATCGCATGCAAATAATCTTGAGATAAATCGAAAGTCTTTGTTATTTTCCAGTTCTGCATTGAAGTATGAGACAATACCAACTTCGAATCCGTTTTTTCTACTATTTCATATACGGACCCCGGGAAATTGGCAAGTACCGGAGATGCTTCCGGTAAAACCAAATCAACAAAAGTATTGTTTTGCTCTTTTATATACCAATGTTTTATTGCGGCGCCTTTGTTTGAAAATACCGCTTTGTATTTATCTGTTTCTATGGTTATTTCTTCTTCTTTAATATTTTGAATGTTGGAAATAACATCTTGTTTTGAAACAGGTTCGTTACTGATTGTTGTGTTTTGCAAATTTGTTTCTTGAGATTGTGTTACTGTTTGTTGTTGTTGCTGTTGTTGCAACATAAGTTGTTGTGCATCTTGTTTCGGTTGAAAAAATAAATACCATATTCCCACAAAAATACAAGAAAACAGTATAAACTTAAACATATTATTGTTTTGCATTTGATACCTACCTGTGCTTATACTTTATTCTTTCGGAACGGGATCATAACCGCCGTCATTAAAAGGATGACATTTTAAAATCCTTTTGACAGCCAAATACAATCCTTTAAATACTCCGAATCTTTCAATTGCTTCATAAGCATAAGCTGAACAAGTGGGGTAAAACCTGCATCTTGGAGGGGTAAGTGATGAAATTTTTCTATATATTCTAATAAGAAAAAGTAAAATCTGTTTCATACTAAACTATATATTATTATAAAATCCTGCACTTTCTAAACAATCTAAAATATCTTTCTTTAGTTTGCTGTACCCTGTCGAAGTAATTTGAGGTTTCAAGATGAATATAACATCCAAACCCGGTGTCAGCTTATGTTTGTTTGTTCTAAAGATTTCTCTTAATCTTCTTTTTGCCGTATTTCTTTTTACGGCTTTTCCTACTTTTCTTGATGTTATCAGACCTAATCTTCTAATTTCGTTATTATCGTTTCTTTTTAATACATAAATATTAACAAAAACAGTTTTAAGTTTTTTGCCGTTTTTTAAAACTCTGTTAAAATCTGTAGAAGTATGTAATCTTTCAAGATAACAAAAAGAAAATCCTTTACTGCTGCTAAGCATTTTATGCTGAAAGTGTTGCTCTGCCTTTTTTTCTTCTGGCACTTAATACCTTTCTTCCGCCTGCTGTAGCCATTCTTGCTCTAAAACCAATTTTCTTTTTTCTTCTTTCTTTGTTTGGTTGAAAAGTTCTCTTTGTCATTTTAAACCTCTTTAATATTTACAAAATAATTTAGTAATTATACTTTAAAAATAATAATATATCAAATTTTTATTAAAAATTACAGATTGTTGTGCCTTTCAAATGCCAATATTGTGTTGTGTAACAACATCGTTATTGTCATAGGTCCCACTCCGCCCGGAACAGGGGTGATATTTATGTCCATATCTTTTACGGACTCGAAATCTACATCTCCGTAAAGTTTTTTATCTTCGCATCTGTTAATACCCACATCTATTATTGTTGCACCGTCTTTAATAAAATCTTTTGTAACAAACTTTGCTTTACCTATTGCCGCAATTACTATATCGGCTTTTTTCGTAATCTCTTTTAAATTTTGTGTTCTTGAATGTGCCATAGTTACGGTTGCATTGTTTGCAAGCATAAGCATTGAAACAGGTTTGCCTACCAAATTAGATCTTCCTATAACTACTACATTCTTTCCTGTTATATCTATGTTTGAATACTTTAATAAATAAACTACACCCATAGGTGTACAAGAAACCAACAATTTTTGATCAACAATTTCTTTCCACGATTTTACAAGTGTAAGCATACCGGCATTGAAAGGATGCAAACCGTCAACATCTTTATCCGGAGAAATTGAATTTATGCATTTGTCCGGCATTTGCCCGTTCGGTAACGGTAATTGCAATAATATACCGTCAACTTCCGGATTTGCATTTAATTTCTTTATTAAATCTATAATTTCTTCCTGTGTAGCTGTTGCGGGTAAAGGATTGTGAAATGATTTCATTCCCACTTGTTCACAAGCTTTTATTTTAGAACCGACATACACTTTACTTGCAGGATCTTCACCTACAAGAATTGTTGCAAGGCCGGGAACTCTCGAAGTTTTTTTTGATAGTTCTTCTACTTTATTTTTCAATTCTTGTCTTATCGCTTGAGATATTTCTTTTCCGTTAATAATTTTCATGATGTGTCCTTCTTAATTTAATGAGTAATCTATGTATCTTCTGAAAAAATCCAAATTCTTGCTGTCACCGTCAATTATTTCTACACCGTATAACGGATAAAAAACACCTTCGCATATTCTTACAACTTTACCTGTTAACGATATTTTTTGGTTGAGAATTGTAAGTTCCAAACTGAATTTCTGCCCGATATGAAATTTTGTTTCGCTTTCAAAAGCAAAACCGACTTTTGAAATATCGGTTAAGATACAATCTCCTAAAACTTTTTCAGTTTCAGTTTCTAAAAGATTGGTAGATAATGAAACCCATTGTCTTGGGAATTTTCTTTTTTCTATGTCCATTCTTTATAAAACTAATAAAAAGATTTCGGATTATTTTTATTATATAAAATTTGAAAAAATTTTCAATATATATTGTTGAATAAATAGTATAAAATTTGTATTTTAATGATATGGAACAGTTTGTAAGAACAAAATTACTATTGGGTGATGAAAAAGTAGAACGAATTTTTAACTCTAAGGTTACTGTTGTGGGGCTTGGAGCTGTCGGGAGTTTTGCCGTTGAAATTTTGGCAAGAGTCGGTGTAGGAAATCTGACTCTCGTTGACTTTGATGTAGTGCAGGAATCAAATATTAACAGACAACTTTATGCTTTACATTCAACCATTAACAACAAGAAAACGGAACTCGCAAAAGCAAGAGTTTTAGATATAAATCCTAATTGTAAAGTAAAAACATTCGATACATTCGTTAATACCGACACTTTGGATATTGTTTTTTCCGAAACTCCGGACATTGTTATAGATGCAATAGATTCATACAATCCTAAATTAAGACTTTTGGAATATTGTTATAAAAACAATATCAAAATAATCTCTTCCATGGGTGCGGCACTTAAAACCGACCCTCTTTCAATAAAGTATGCTGACTTATTTGAAACTCACCATTGCAAATTGGCGGAAAGGTTGAGGGGAGATTTAAGATCTTTGGGAATATCAAAGGGAATTCCCTGTGTATTTTCGGAACAATCTCCGCAAGTAAAACCTATACCTTTACCGGAACAGGAAGGTAAAAAGTACGGTAAAAACGGCGGACCTAAAATTTTAGGTTCCACACCGGTAATTACCGGAATATTCGGTATCCTTTTAGCAAACAAAGCGATAGAATTGATGTAAATTGACATCGTTAATTATAAATTGTAAATTATAAATTATAAATTACAAAAGGAGGCAGTAAATGAAAAAAGGATTGTTGGCATTATTGTTGGCCGTAGCACTTGTAGCACCTGTTTTTGCAACCGATAAAGGAGCAATGGAAATAGATGCAAAATTGGGATATATCATTGAACCATTAGAATTAGAGACAGAATACGGTAAATACAAATACGCTTATCCCCAAGAATCGACATTTTCTTTAGGAGCAGATTTCTATTATTATTTATTAGATAATATTGGTGCAGGTATAGGTATAAATTATGTTTTTGATAGTAAGTTTGTTGATACCGGCTATGATGGCGCAAAGCTGGGAGCAACAAATATTTATTTGTCTGTAAAACCCGTTTTGGATGTTAATGAAAATAAAATAATAGATAAAGTGTATTTCTTAGGTCAGTTAGGTTTGGGTATTACAAGATATGATGATGGTTGGTGTGATTTTTCGCAAAGCGGTTTGTATTGGGGAATCGGTGCAGGTGTAGAAAAATGTAATGTGATAGTTGAACTTTTATATTCCGTAAATTATTGGAAACATGGTGATGATGGATGGACCGATAAGATTACTTATACAAACAGAAGATTTGCGATAAACGTTGGTTACAAATTTAACATATAGTCATTGCGAGGCACTGTAAGTGCCGAAGCAATCCATGGTAGTTTAAACCGCGGTAGTATTGTCATCCCGTACTTGATACGGGATCTGTAAAAATAATAAAAAGCAGGAAGATTTTTTCTTCCTGCTTTTTACATTCATTATACATTGTAAATTCTACATTGTACATTGTCGTTTCTTCTTCCTGCTTTTTGCTATTAAGTTCTCAATCTTCTGTCGTTATCAACCTATAACCTAAAATTTTGTTTTACAAAAATTTTGCTATTGACAAATAAAAAAAATAATATTAAAATCTTACGAGTTGTACAAAATAAACCGATGATGCGGAGATAAAAATAAGAAGAACCCTAACAGCGAGCCTGGGTGGTGAGAAGCAGGCAGGAAGTGTCTTATTAAATGGACCGCAGAGGGTGCAGTCAAAGAGGTGGTATTTTAACCTTGAGTATTCTGCAACGGGAAAGCAGCCGTTATTTGCTAGGGATATGTTGGTATCCTAAATAAGAGTGAGACTACCTGATAAGATTCTAAGTGTAAATTTTATCGTTTGTTTGGTGGTTTCAAATCAAGGTGGCACCGCGGATAATATAATTCGTCCTTGAAAACAAAATTTTTTGTTTTAGGATGAATTTTTTTTATTTTGAGGTGCTGAAAATGTATATACCAAGTTATGAACAAGCCGTAAAGTTGGCAAAAGGTTATAAGACTATTCCTATAAGTTGCCAAATATTGAGTGATATAAAAACTCCTATCCAGGTTTTAAGAATACTTAAATCCGTAAGTAATCATTGTTATATGCTTGAAAGTTTGGAAGATTCTTCAAAGTGGGGAAGATACACTTTTTTGGGATACGATCCGAAACTTGAATTTACATGCTTAAACGGTGTAATAAAAATAAACGGTGAAATAATATCTAAAAACGATAATCCTAAAAAATATATAAAAAATATCGTGGCAGAAAATAAAAGTCCTAAAGTTGAAGGCTTACCGACTTTTACCGGAGGGCTTGTAGGTTACTTTTCTTACGATTATATAAAGTACAGTGAATCGACATTAAAGTTGGTTGCAAACGATGACGAAAATTTTAACGATGTAGATTTAATGTTGTTTGATAAAGTTATTGTTTTTGATAATTTAAAACAAAAAATTATTTTGATAGTTAATATTAAAACAGATAACTTAAAACAAAATTATGATGATGCTGTTTTAGAACTTAATAAAATGGCAGACCTTATACAAAACGGTACACCGAAAAAAGAAGAACCGTTAAAGATAAAGTCGGATTTCAGATATTTGTTCAGCAAAGAACAATATTGTGATATGGTAAATAAAATAAAAACTTATATAAAAGACGGTGATATTTTTCAGGCGGTTTTATCAAACAGAATGGATGCCGATGTTGAAGGAAGTCTTTTGGATACATACAGGATTTTAAGAACGACAAATCCGTCACCTTACATGTTTTATTTTTGCAGTAAAGATATAGAAATTGCAGGTGCTTCACCGGAAACATTGGTGAAACTAAACAACGGTGTTTTACATACTTTCCCTTTAGCGGGAACAAGACCGAGAGGAAAAACTCAAGAACAGGATTTACAACTTGAAAAAGAACTTCTTTCGGATAAAAAGGAACTTGCGGAACATAATATGCTTGTGGATTTGGGCAGAAACGATTTGGGTAAAATAAGTAAATTCGGTTCTGTTAAAGTAGAAAAATATATGAGTATAGAAAGATTTTCGCATGTTATGCATATCGGTTCAACCGTAAGAGGAGAAATAAGAGACGATAAATCCGCTCTTGACGGTATAGATACAGTTCTTCCCGCGGGAACACTTTCGGGTGCGCCTAAAATAAGAGCATGCCAAATTATAAATGAGTTGGAACAAAATAAAAGAGGCATTTACGGCGGTGCAATAGGATACATAGATTTTTCCGGAAACATGGACACTTGTATTTCTATAAGAATAGCTTTTAAGAAAAATAATAAGGTTTTTGTTCGTTCCGGTGCAGGTATTGTTGCAGACAGTGTCCCGGAAAACGAATATCAGGAATGTATAAATAAAGCAAAAGCGGTTATAAATGCTTTAAATCTTTCTGCCGGAGGTAATGTGAAATGATATTGTTAATAGATAATTATGACAGTTTTGTTTATAACTTATATCAATATATCGGTTCTATAAATCCCGATATAACAGTAAAAAGAAACGACGAAATTACAATAGATGAAATAGAAAAATTAAATCCGGAAAAAATAATTTTGTCGCCCGGTCCGGGAAAACCTTCCGATGCCGGAATTTGTATAGAGTTAGTAAAAAAATTTGCAGGCAAAATTCCTGTTTTAGGAGTTTGTTTGGGACATCAGGCAATATGTGAAGCTTTCGGTGCAAAAATATCTTATGCAAAAGAACTTATGCACGGAAAACAGTCTGAAATAGATATAGATACAAGTTGCCCGATATTCGAAGGACTTGATAAAAAAATTGTTGTAGGCAGATATCATTCTCTTGCTGCATTAAAAGATACATTACCTGAAAAATTAAAGGTTTGTGCGATAAGCAGTGATGATGAAGTTATGGCAGTTTATAATAAAGAAAAAAACATTTATGGTGTTCAATTTCATCCTGAATCGGTACTTACTCCAAACGGATACCAAATGATAAAAAATTTTTTGAGAGGATAAAAAAATGATAAAAGAGGCTATTTTAAAAGCTGTTATGAAACAAAATTTGAGCTTCAAAGAGTCTGAAACTGTGTTGGATGAAATAATGAGTGGCAGTGCAAGTCAAATTCAAATGTCGGCTTTTTTAACTGCAATGAGTATGAAAAAAGAAACAATAGAAGAAATTACCGGTGCGGCATCCGGTATGAGAAAACATTGTGTAAAACTTCTTAACGATATGGATATATTGGAAATCGTGGGAACGGGCGGAGATAAATCAAATTCTTTCAATATATCGACAACGTCCGCATTTGTTGTTTCCGCTGCGGGAATACCTATAGCCAAACACGGAAACAGAGCAGCATCAAGTAAATGCGGAGCAGCAGATGTATTGGAAGCTCTCGGTGCAAAAATAACAATATCACCTGAAAAGAGTAAACAAATTTTAGATAAAATAAATTTTTGTTTCTTGTTTGCACAAAACTATCATATAGCAATGAAATATGTTGCACCGGTAAGAAAAGAGTTGGGTATAAGAACAATATTTAATATTTTGGGACCGTTGGTAAATCCGGCCGGAGCAAGTATGCAATTGTTAGGTGTTTACGACGAAGATTTAATTGAACCGATGGCACATGTGTTATCTAATTTAGGTGTAAAAAGTGCTATGGTAGTTTACGGAACCGACGGACTTGACGAAATTTCCGCAAGTTCGGTAACAAAAGTTTGTGAAGTTGTTAACGGAAACTATAAAACTTATGAAATCGAACCGGAACATTTCGGCATGAAAAAATGTAAAAAAGAAGATTTGCTCGGCGGAACACCGCAAGAAAATGCAAAAATCACAAGAGACATTTTATCCGGTGCAAAGGGCCCGAAAACAGATGCCGTGATACTAAATTCCGCAGCGGCAATACATGTTGCAAAACCTGAAATTTCAATTGCCGAAGGAGTTAATATTGCAAAAGAAATGATTGAAACTCAGAAAGCTTTTGTGCAGATGGAGAAATATGTTAAATTGTCTAATGAGGAATAGTTATGATACTTGACGATATAATTGCCAAACAAAAAACAAGAATAGAAAACGAAAAAAAAGAAAAAGATATTGAAACTTTAAAACAGGAAGTTTTGTTTTTGCCTTCAAGTAAAAATTTCTTTTTTGAGAATTCTTTGAAAAACAAAGATTTTGCTTTTATTTGCGAAATAAAAAAAGCGTCACCGTCAAAAGGTGTTATAGTTGAAGATTTTCCTTATACGGATATCGCACAGGAATACGAAAAGGCGGGAGCTTCGGCAATATCGGTTCTTACCGAACCGCACTTTTTTAAAGGTAACGATAAATATTTGAAAGACGTTGCAGATATTGTAAATATTCCTGTTTTAAGAAAAGATTTTATTATTGACGAATATCAAATATATCAGGCGAAACTTATCGGTGCGGATGCTGTTTTACTTATTTGTGCTGTTCTTGATGAAAGCACTTTAAAAAATTTTATAAACATTGCAACAAGTTTAAAGTTAAGTTGTCTTGTAGAAACACATAATGAAGAAGAAATTAAAAAAGCATTAAGTTGTAATGCAAAAATAATCGGTATAAATAACAGAGATTTAAAAACATTTAACGTTGATATAAACACATCTTTAAAGTTAAGAAAGTTTATACCGGAAAATAAAATTTTAATTTCGGAAAGCGGAATAAAAACCGCACAAGATATAAAGATGTTAAAAGATGCCGGTTTTAACGGAGCATTAATCGGTGAAAGTATGATGTTAAGCAAAAATAAGCAGCAATTTTTGCTTAGTTTAAAGGGTGAAAAGGTTAATGGGTGAAAATATGAAAATAAAAATTTGCGGATTATTCAGAGAAGAAGATATTGATTTCGTCAACGAAGCAAAACCCGACTATATCGGTTTTGTGTTCGCTAAAAGTCACAGACAAGTGTCTAAAGAAACCGCAAAAAAATTAAAAAATAAGTTGGATAAAAATATTTTGTCGGTAGGTGTTTTCGTGAATGAAGATATAAATAAAATCGCGGAAATATGTGACGAAAATATAATTGATTTTGTTCAACTTCACGGTGATGAAGACGATAAATATATAAATGAACTGAAAAAAGTTTGTTCCAAAAAAATAATTAAAGCGATAAAAGTAAAAAGCGGGGAAGAAATTGTTCGATGGCGAAATTCTCAAGCGGACTTGTTGATGTTCGATTCGGGTATGGGGTCGGGTAAAACATTTGATTGGAACGTAATAAAAGATTTTATAAGACCTTATTTTCTTGCAGGCGGTATCGATGAGAACAACATAGAACAAGCAATAAAATTGAACCCGTATTGCATAGATATATCAAGCGGAGTGGAAACAAATAAAGTTAAAGATAAAAATAAAATTTTAAATATAGTTAGGAGAATAAAAAATGGGTAAAACGAGATTTGGAATATACGGCGGACAATATATTCCCGAAACACTTATGAACGAGATAATAAATCTTGAAAAACAGTACGAATATTATAAAAATAATCCCGATTTTGTAAACGAACTCAATACTTTGTTAAAAAATTATGCCGGAAGACCGTCACTTTTATATTACGCCGAAAAGATGACAAAAGATTTGGGCGGAGCAAAAATATATTTGAAAAGAGAAGATTTGAATCATACCGGTTCACACAAAATAAATAATGTTTTGGGACAAGTTCTTCTTGCAAAAAAGATGGGTAAAACAAGAGTTATTGCAGAAACAGGTGCAGGTCAGCACGGAGTTGCAACTGCAACCGCTGCCGCACTTTTAGGTATGGAATGTGAAATATTTATGGGTGAAGAAGATACTAAAAGACAGGCACTAAATGTTTACAGAATGAAATTGTTGGGAGCAAAAGTTAATGCTGTAACTTCCGGAACAAAAGTGTTAAAAGATGCCGTTAACGAAGCAATGAGAAATTGGTCAACAAGAGTAGCGGATACTCACTATGTTTTAGGTTCCGTTATGGGACCGCACCCGTTTCCAACAATAGTAAGAGATTTTCAAAGTGTAATAAGTAAAGAAGCAAAACAACAAATTTTGGAATACGAAGGCAAACTTCCTTATGCGGTAGTTGCCTGTGTAGGCGGCGGCAGTAACGCTATGGGAATGTTTTATAATTTTATTGAAGAAAAATCCGTAAAACTTATAGGTTGCGAAGCGGCAGGTAAAGGAATAGATACCGATAAACATGCAGCATCAATCGCCAAAGGTAAAGTCGGAATATTTCACGGAATGAAATCTTATTTCTGTCAGGACAAATACGGACAAATAGATGAAGTTTATTCGATTTCCGCAGGTCTTGATTATCCCGGAATAGGTCCCGAACATGCATACTTGCACGATACCGGAAGAGCCGAATATGTTCCGATTACCGATGAAGAAGCGGTAAGTGCATTTGAATATCTTGCAAGAACGGAAGGTATAATTTGTGCAATAGAAAGTGCTCATGCTGTTGCTCATGTAAGAAAAATTGCACCTAAAACAGATAAAAACGAAAGCATAATAATTTGTCTTTCCGGAAGAGGCGATAAAGATGTAGCCGCAATTGCAAGATACAGAGGAGAAAAAATATATGAATAGAATAGAATCGGCATTTAAAAATAAAAAAGCATTTATACCGTTTATAACGGCGGGTTATCCCAATATAAATAAAACTGAAGATTTTATTTATAAAATGGTTTCGGCAGGTGCGGATTTAATAGAAATCGGAATACCTTTTTCAGATCCCGTTGCGGAAGGCCCGGTAATTCAGGAATCGAGCCAAAAAGCGTTGGAAGCGGGAACAAATCTCGATAACATTTTCGAGCTTGTTAAAAAGGTAAGAAAAACGGTTAACATACCGTTAGTTTTTATGACATATGTTAATCCTGTTTTCAGGTATGGTTACGATAACTTTTTTAAACAATGTTCTTTAATCGGTATAGACGGTATAATTATTCCGGATTTACCTTTTGAAGAAAAAAATGAAATTTATGAATATGCAAAAAAGTACGACATAAAAATTGTTTCTTTAATAGCGCCTACATCACAGCAAAGAATAGAAGATATAGCCAAAGAAGCAGAAGGTTTTTTGTATGTGGTTTCATCCATGGGTGTTACCGGTGTAAGAACCGAAATAAAAACGGATTTAAAATCTATTATAGAGTCCGTAAAAAAAGTAACAAATGTTCCTACTGCAATAGGGTTTGGAATACATTCACCGGAACAAGCAAACAAAATGTCAAAAATTTCCGATGGTGTAATAGTAGGAAGTGCAATAATTAAAATTATAAAACAGTACGGAACGGATGCAGATAAATATATTTACGATTATGTTAAAAGTATGAAAGATTCCATGAATAATTGATATATACATTAGAATTTTAATTTTATATAATAAAAAAATTAGTTGTAAGGAGAAAAGAAATGATTATAACTCTTAAAAAAGGGGCGACCAAACAGGAAGAAAAAAAGGTTGTAGAAAAAATAAAGAAATTAGGCTACATACCTCACATATCGAAAGGTAAAGACGTAACCATTATCGGTATGGTTGGTGAATTTGCGGAAAAATATGGCGAATTTTTTGAATCGATGGATGAAGTTGACCATATAAGTGAAATCGAAAAACCATACAAGTTGGCATCAAGAGATTTTAAACAGGAAAATACAATAATAAAACTTCCTTACGGAATAGAAATCGGTGGTAACAAAGTTCCTATTATAGCGGGACCTTGTGCAATAGAAAGTAAAGCAGTATTGGATGAAATAGCTAAAATTGTTAAAGACGGCGGCGGAACGATACTCAGAGGCGGAGCATACAAGCCGAGATCTTCACCATACACTTTCCAAGGTTTAGGTGAAAAAGGATTAAAATTTTTGCACGATGTCGGAGTTAAATATAAAATTCCTACAATAAGTGAAGCGATGTCTGTAGAGCAAGTTCCTTTAGTAAGCAAATATTGTGATATAGTTCAAATCGGTGCAAGAAACGTTCAAAACTACGATTTGTTAAAAGCTTGCGGCAGACAAAAGAAACCTGTTTTATTGAAAAGAGGTATGGCAACAACAATAAAAGAATGGTTGCTTTCGGCGGAATATATTTTGTCTGAAGGGAACAATAATGTTATGTTGTGTGAAAGAGGTATAAGAACATTCGAAACCGCAACAAGATTTACACTGGATTTGAATGCGATTCCCGTAGTAAAAAAATTAACGCATTTACCTGTGGTATTAGATCCTTCACACGGTATAGGTATAAGAGAACATGTTCCTACGATGGCAAAAGCTTGTTTAGCAGCAGGTGCGGATGCTCTTGCGATTGAAATTCATCCGAGACCTGAAGAAGCATTGTCGGACGGAGCACAAAGTTTGTTGACGGAACAATATAAAAAACTTGTGTCGGAACTTAAAGTTTTGGCAAAAGCTTTGGGCAGAGAAATTTAATGAAAACCGTTGCTATTATCGGTGTAGGCTTAATGGGCGGATCTTTAGGTATTGCCTTGAGACATATATTAAAAAACGGCTCAAGGCAATATGAAGTTATAGGAATAGGCAGAAACATAAAAAATTTAAAACTTGCAAAAGATAAAAATGCCGTTGACAGTTATTCTACCGATATTAGTGCTGTAAAGTGCGCAGATATAGTTTTTATTTGCAGTCCTGTTGATACAATAGTTGATTTTTATAAAAAGATAGCGGAAGTTGCAGATAAAAAAACTATTGTGTGTGATATAGGCAGCATAAAACTTAATGTTGATACAAAGATAAAACAACTCCAACAAAAAAATAAAGATTATCCTGTTTTTATAGGATGTCACCCTATGTGCGGTATAGAACAAAACGGTATAGAGTATGCGAGTTTGGATATATACAACAATGCCAATGTTGTAATAACATCAAATCCCAAGGATAAAAATACAAAAATAATAGCTAAATTATGGAAAGAAGTAGGTTGTAAAGTTCTGTTTATTTCTGCAAAAGAACACGATGAAACCGTAGCTTTTACGAGTCACATTCCACACATAATAGCATTCAGCTTTTATAAGATGTTCAGAGAAAAAAAAGGTAAGAATAAAAATATAGAAAATTTGGTTGCAGGTTCGTTCAAAAGTTTAACAAGAGTAGCAAAATCGTCTCCTGAAATGTGGATTCCTATTTTTTTAAATAACAAAAATAATTTGAAAATTTTATCCAACGAATTGTGTAAACAAATAAAAGATTTTGTTAATACTTTCGGTAACGAAGAAAAACTAAAAGAAATATTGGAAAAAAGTATAAGACAATGAAAATAAATAAAGTGTCAAAACTTTCAGGAACAATTACCGTTCCGGCAGATAAATCAATTACACACAGATCAATAATGTTATCTTCTATTGCCGAAGGCAAATCTTATGTGAACAATTATTTACAATCCGATGACTGTTTAATGACAATGAACGCATTCAAACAAATGGGCGTAAACATTGAACAAAAAGACAATTCATTGATAATAGACGGTGTCGGAATAAACGGTTTAAAAAATCCCGTTAAAGAAATTTATGCGGGAAATTCCGGTACAACAACAAGATTGTTGTCGGGAGTTTTGGCAGGCCAAAGATTTTCGTCAACTATTACCGGCGATGAAAGTTTATCTAAAAGACCGATGAAAAGAGTAATTGCACCGTTATCTTTAATGGGAGCAGATATTAAAGCAAAAGATAATAACTTTTTACCGATGACAATAAATGCAAACGGTAATTTAAAAGCAATAGATTATGTAAGCCCCGTTGCAAGTGCACAAGTAAAATCGTGTATATTATTTGCGGGCTTATATGCGGACGGAACAACTACCGTTACCGAACCGATAAAGTCAAGAGATCACAGTGAAAAAATGTTTAAAACTTTCGGTGCGGACATTTCCGTTGACGGGTTAAAAGTAATCGTAAACCATTGTGATAAACTCTATGCACAGGAAGTAACGGTTCCTTGCGATATTTCTTCTGCAGCATTTTTTATTGTTGCCGGTTTAATAGTTCCAAACTCAAATATTAAAATTTTAAATGTTAATATAAATAAAACAAGAGACGGCGTTTTAACCGTTTTAAAAAGTATGGGCGCAGATATAGTTTTGGATAATGTAAGAACCGTATCGGGCGAAGATGTTGCCGATATAGAAATAAGAAGTTCAAAACTTAATTCTACAAGTTTCGGTAAAGAAATAGTTCCGTCTTTAATAGATGAAATTCCAATAATAGTTCTTGCAGCAACTCAAGCGGAAGGACAAACCGTTATATCTGGAGCAAAAGAATTAAAAGTTAAAGAAAGTGACAGAATTCATTCTGTTGCATCTCAATTAAACAAAATGGGTGCGGATATTCAAGAAACCGATGACGGTTTTATAATAAACGGTCCTGCAAAACTTAAAGGTGCAACAGTAGACAGTTTTGATGATCACAGAATTGCAATGATGTTATCAATAGCAGGACTTATAGCGGAAGGTGAAACGGAAGTTTTAAAGAGTGATTGTGTAAAAATTTCTTTTGCAAATTTTTATGAGGTATTAAAACAAATATGCAAATAAAAGAAAGAAGCAGTTTTTTATATTATTTGGGTAAAGTTGTTTTTAAGTTCATGTTTCTTGTTATATACAGATGCAAATCTTCCGGTCAGGAAAATATACCTGAAAACACAGGTTTTATAATAGCACCTAATCATATGAGTTTTTTCGATCCGCCGTTGGCTGGATGTTTTATGAAACAAGATCTTTTCTTTATGGCAAAACAAGAACTTTTTGATACCCCGATATTAGGTTCCATAATAAAAAGAACAAACGCTTTTCCGGTAAAAAGAGGAATGCAGGATATGAGTGCATTCAGAAATGCATTTACTCTTTTGGAAAACAAAAAAGCGTTGTTAATGTTTCCGGAAGGTACAAGATCAAAAACCGGGGAACTCGGCAAAGCAAGACCCGGTGTAGGTATGGTAGCTTGCAACTGTCAGGTTCCGATAGTTCCGGTAAAATTAGTTAATACCAACAACATGAAAAAGTTTAAAAAGATAGAAATAAAATATGGAAAACCGATATATCCTCCGAAAGAACATACTAAAGAAGATTATTTGAAATTGGCGCAACAAACTTTAGATGAAATAAGAAAAATGTAGGTAAAATATGGTAAAAATAACGATAGCTAAAAGTGCAGGTTTTTGTTTCGGTGTAAAAAGAGCAATAGATTTGGCACAGGATATTGCTTCAAAAAATAAAGATGTTTACACTTTCGGTCCGCTTATACATAATCCGCAGGAAGTCGCAAGACTTGAAAAAGAAAATATTAAAGTTGTTGAAGATTATTCCAAAATAGATAAAGGTGTTTTGGTATTAAGAACTCACGGAATACCTTTGGATATTTATGAGAACTTATCAAAAAAAGAAAATATAAAAATAGTTGATGCTGCTTGCCCTTTCGTAAAAAAAGCGCAAGACATAATAAAAGAACTAAGTAAAGACAGTGAACAAATAGTTATTGTAGGTGAAAAAAAACATCCGGAAGTTGTAGCTCTTGTTTCTTACGGTAAAGGAAAATGTTTAGTTGTTGAAGATAAAAACGATGTTAAAAATGTTAAAAAAACTGATATAATTTATATAGTAAGCCAAACTACACAAAGTCCTAAAAAGTTTGAAGAAATTGTTAATGAGATATCTAAAATATCTCAAGTGAAGGTCTTTAACACTATTTGCAGAGCAACTTTTGACAGACAAAGTGCAGCCGCGAAGTTGGCTAAAGAAGTGGATGTAATGATTGTTATAGGCGGTAAAAATTCGGGTAATACTACCCGCTTGTACCAGATTTGTTCTAACATAACAAAAACTTATCATATAGAAGATGTCGATGAGATCGAACCTGCTTGGTTCGACAAGGTGGAAACTGTAGGAATAACGGCAGGTGCTTCAACACCTGACTGGATTATTGAAAACATTAAAGGGAGGATAAAAGAAATCACAAATTGTTAGAAGGTTAAGATTAGATCACGAAAAGGAGAAGAAGTAAAATGGAAAACAATAATTTAGATAATTTAACGAAGTTTGAAGAAGATGAAAGTATCAGTATGGCAGATTTGTTAGGTCCTGAAACAAAGATGGGCCTTAACAGAGGTCAGATATTGGATGTTGTAATCGTTGCCGAAACCGATGACGGTTTTATGGTGGATTTAGGTATGAAATCGGAAGGTATAATTCCTAAATCCGAGTTTGAAAACAACGAAATCCCGAAAGAGTTGGCAGTAGGTGCAACAGTAAAAGTATTTGTAAAAAATGCAGTAGGAAGAATACAACTTTCTTACAGAGAAGTTTTGGAAAAACAAGCTTGGGATAAAGTAGAAGAAATATTCAAAAATAAACAAACAATAAAAGGAACAATAAAGAAATCAATTAAAGGCGGATTTATTGTTGATGTCGGAGTAAACGCTTTCTTGCACATTTCACAAGTAGATACATCTTTTGTTAATAATCCGGAAAAATATATCGGCAAAAATTTTGAGTTTGCAATTACGGAATTTGACAGATACGATAAGAAAATAACATTATCAAGAAGAAAACTTTTGGAAGATGAAAAAAGAGCAAAAAGAGAACAAATGTTTGCAACATTAACCGAAGGTCAAATATTGGACGGAACAGTTAAAAAAATTATCCCTTCGGCAGCATTTGTAGATTTGGGCGGGGTAGACGGATTTTTGCATATCGGAGAACTTGCCTGGTATAAAGTTAAAAAAGTTGAAGATATTTTGCATGTAGGTCAAATAGTAAGAGTTCAAATATCTAAAATAGATAAAGAAAATGAAAAGATTTCTTTAAGTATGAAACAGCTTGCAGTTAACCCTTGGGACAGTGCAGGTGAAAAATATATTGCAGGTCTTATAACAAAAGGTAAAGTTACATCCATAATGCCTTACGGTGCTTTTGTTGAACTCGAAAAAGGTGTTGAAGGCCTTTTACCCGTAGCGGAATATGCTTGGAACGATGCGGAACATTTGTTCAAGAGTGAAGTTAAAGAAGGTCAGGAATTGGAAGTTAAAATTATAAATTGCGATAAAGATACAAAAAAGATTTCTTTATCGGTAAAACAAATGAAACCTAACCCTTGGGAAGTATCCGCAAAACATTACGTTCCCGGAACAAGAGTTAAAGGTATAGTAAAAAATATTACACCGTTCGGTGCATTTGTAAAGTTGCCGGAAGGTGTTGAAGGTCTTATACATATAAGCGATTTTTCTTGGCTTAAAAATGTAAAACATCCCGAAGATGTAGTTAAAAAAGGTCAGGAAGTTGAAGTAGTTGTTTTGTCCGTTAATACACAAAACGAAAAAATAGCTTTGTCTTTAAAACATTTAACGGAAGATCCATACAAAAAATATAAACTCGGAACAACAGTTAAAGGTAAAGTTGTAAGAGTTGCAGAGTTCGGAGTATTTATTGAAGTAGAACCTAATATTGAAGTGTTAATAAAAAGAACGGAATTATCTTTTGAAAATAAAATCGGCGAACTTCCAAAAGAAGGGGAAGAAATTGAAGCAAAAATTATCAAATCCGATTTGAAAGAAAGAAAGTTGGAAGCGTCAATTAAGAAATTTGAAAAAGCTCAAGAGAAAGAGTTGATAAAACAATTCTCTTCTAACGATGAAAAACCGACACTCGGTGACATATTACAGGAAGAGGAATAATTTTGATAGATTATTTTAAAGGAACATTATCTTATAAAACTTTAAATACCGCAGTTGTGGAAGTTGCAGGTATCGGTTATAGTATTTCCATAACTGCGGATACATTTAACAAGTTGCCTACCGACGGTAACCAGGTAAAACTATACATTATAGAATCTACCGGAATGTACGGCGGAGTAATTTCTTATTACGGTTTTTTAACCAGAGAAGAAAGAGATATGTTCGTTTTAATAAAAGACGAAGTTCCTTCAACAGGTGCAAAAAAAGCAATGGAATATCTCGACAAAATTTCAAAATCGTTTGCCGATTTTAAAGCGGCGGTGATGAAGAGAGATGTTTCAATGCTTAGCGGAATTTTCGGGTTTACAAAAAAAACTGCGGAAAAGTTGGTAGCCGCATTAAAAGATAAAATAGCAAGTGTTACCGTAAAAGATTCCGCAAAGTGGAGCAATATCGATGCGGGTTCTTCTTCTTCGGAAGCGGTAGCCGCACTTGTGGCATTAGGTTATAAAGAAACCGATGCAAGAGAAGTTGTAAATAAAGTAGCAAACGAAAATAAAGATTTTTCAGTAGAACAAATAATTACGGAATCATTAAAGTATTTATAAAATGGATATGAACGAAGAAAACAGAATTATAGATCCGGAAAATTTATCTCCGGAAGAAAGACTTGAAAATTCGTTAAGACCTAAATATCTTGACGAGTTTATCGGTCAACAAAAACTTAAAAACAATTTAAAGGTTTTTATTGAAGCATCAAAAAAAAGAAATGAACCTTTAGATCATTGTTTGTTTTATGCTCCTCCGGGACTGGGTAAAACCACACTTGCACACATTATTGCAAAAGAGATGGGCGGAAATTTAAGAACAACGTCAGGTCCTGTTCTTGAAAGAGTTGGTGATTTAGCTGCAATATTAACTAACCTTTCCGAAGGTGATGTTTTCTTTATAGATGAAATTCACAGAATGAACCATTTGGTGGAAGAAGCACTTTATCCTGCAATGGAAGATTTTGAGCTTGATATTATTATCGGGCAGGGACCTTCCGCAAAAACGATAAAACTTCCGGTACCGAAATTTACATTGATAGGTGCAACTACAAGAGCAGGTATGCTTTCAAGCCCTTTAAGAGACAGATTCGGTATAATAGAACATTTAAACTATTATGATACGGACGAACTTGTACAAATAGTTAAAAGATCAAGTTCAATAATAAATGTTAAAACAGATGAAGAAGGTGCTCTTGAAATCGCAAGAAGGTCAAGAGGTACCCCGAGAATCGTTAACAGATTATTAAAAAGAGTCAGAGATTTTGCCGAAATAAAAACAGGCGGTGTAATAAATAAACAAATAGCAAAAGAAGGTCTTGATGCTTTAGGAATAGATGATATCGGTCTTGATAAAATGGACAGACTTTTGCTTACCACAATGATAGAAAAGTTTTCAGGCGGACCGGTAGGACTTGATACTATGGCTGTATCTGTTAGTGAAGATGCAGATACAATATCGGATGTTTATGAACCTTACTTAATACAGTTAGGTTTTATTGCAAGAACACCCAGAGGCAGAGTTGTTACCGATTTGGCATACAAACATTTGAATATTCCTATACCTAAAAAAATTAATAATCAAAAAGAGTTGTTTTAATATGGAAAAGATTTTGTTACATACATGTTGTGCACCGTGCAGTGCATCAACAATACCGGCACTTACGCTTCTTACGGATTTCAAGATCGTAAGCCTTTGGTACAATCCCAACATCTATCCGCGCAGCGAATACATATCGAGGTATGACTCTTGGAAAAAATACATGCAAATTCAGGGGATAAAAACGATTGAGAAAGAAACCCCATGGAACGACGATTCCCAATATGAAAAAATGTGGCTGGATGATGCCGTAAAGTATGAAAAGGGAAGATGTCAATATTGTTATTTGAAAAGATTGGAAAAAACGGCAAAAATTGCACAAAAAAATAATATAAAAAACTTCTCAACGACTCTTCTTGCAAGTCCGTACCAGCAACACGACGTGATAAAATCAATCGCATTGGAAATCGCTTCTGAATACAAACTCAATTTTGTTTATGTAGACCCGAGAAAATTGTATTACAGCGGAGTAAATAATGTTAAACATATCGGACTTTATACTCAGAAATATTGCGGATGTAAATTAAGTATCCGCTAACAATAGCGAATATTTTATTTACCATTTATAACGATTGGTTATAATGTTGGACCATTACAAAATTAAAGTTCTTGGCACTTTTAGGAGTTGAAGATGGAAACAATAGTTATATTTGGATTGGTTTTAACAGTCACATTTATATGTTCTAAGATTATTCAGATATTATTTAATATATTTTTTTCGAAAAAGCTTGGTGATAAAATCTCATTTGTATCTACAATAATAGTATCAATAATTGTGACTATGTGGTTAATTATTGGTTTAAATAAATAAAAAGCTATGTTGTTTTGTAGTTTTGTCATTCCGGACTCGATCCGGAATCTATATAAGTATAAGTTCCTCTTTTGTCGTTGGTTGCTCTCAAAGGATTTCAAAATTTTAAATTATAACGAAGTGTTTGGCAAATGAAGTGTACGTAAAAGAAAGCGAAGCGATTGGTACTCGATTGAGACAAATACGAAATTAGAATTTAAAAGATAAATCCGTTTCGCTAAGAAGAATAATTATTTAATTATCGAATCATTAATATTTTTATATTGTTCATCATCGTTTCTTTTCGGTTCTTCAACCGGGTCTTGAGATTCGAGGGCTTGTCTTTCCAATTCCGCTTCAGATACCGGATAATTTTCTAAGTCGGCTGTTTGGTTATCTTCGTCATTTTCTTCTTGCTTTCGATTTGGTGTTTCGTGATTAAGTATTCTTTTCGGTGGTTCCTTTCGCTTTTTTATGTCATACGATATCCAAAAATATAATATCATTGACGGAATTGCTACCCCGATAGATGCCCAAATAATATCTGCTTTATCTATTATTCTAAATTTAAAATTGACATTGCTTTTTATTGAAGTATTTATTCTCTTTAATAATAATTGCCTTGCTTCTGTATCTGATGGTACATTGTGAGATGTAACGGAATATCTTTTACCTTTTATATCTCTTAATGACAGTACATTATCATCAAACGGTATTTTTTCTATAGTTGCTTCTTTTACATTCTCTACAATTGTGATACGCTTTTTAAAAAAAGAAGAAATCTCTCTTTTAGTTATTACAGCTTGTGTTTTGTTATTAATGTGTTTTATTTCTAATGTTGTAGGAAAAACTTCACGTGATAAGGTTATAAGGCCTAAAATAACGCTGATAACAAGAATAGAAAGTAGTCCGAAAATAAGTCTAAATTTCGAATAACCTAAAACAAAATATTTAAATAGTTTCCAAGATAAATTAGACATAAGTTTATTATACTTTTTTTTATTGTTAATTCCTATTTGCTAAATATAATTAAAAGAAAGGTGTAACTTTTTTATTTTTTGTTTTGTCTTAATTGTGTATTTGAAAAAAAACAGTAAAGGGGGACAAAATGAGAAATGTAAAAATCGCAAAAATGATGTTAAGTTTGATGTTGATGTTTGGACTTACAACCGCAAGTTTTGCAATGGGACCCGGCGATGCAAAAAAAGCACCTAAAGATAACGGTAAAGTAAAAGTTGAACAGAAGTATGATAAAAAAGATGTAAAAAAAGATACAAAGAAAGAAACAAATGTTGCAAAAAAAGATCAAAAGAAAAAAGATTTTGCTAAAAAGAACGATAAAAAAGAAAAGTTTGCAAAGAAAGGTAAAAAAGGAAAAGAGTTTGCAAAAAAAAGACAAGGTAAAAACGGTAAATATTTCGCAAAGAAAGGACAAAGAGGAAAATATTTTGCAAAAAAAGGTCACAACAAAAACTTTAAATTCGCAAAGAAAAACGGACATCACAAAAAACATTTTGCAAAAAAAGGTCACAACAGACACTTTGCAAAAAAATGCAATAAAAAGTGTAAATGTTAGTAGTATTATAGATCTTTGTATATGTAAAAAATTTGTGAAATTGATTGAAAAATGTTGAAATTCATAAAAGTATGGGCTATGCTAAATATTACGCGCTGAAACAAAAATAAATTAGGTGAAACTTTTTAAAAAGGAGGTAAGTCTAAAGTTTGTAGCAGCCGTAAAAAAATGTAGAACTCAGATTCTACAAATCTAAAAAAAGGAGAAGGAAAATGAGAAAGGTAATGAGCTTGTTAGTAGCAACCGTTTTCATGGCAGGAGTAGCAGCAGTAGCATTCGCAGCACCAAAAGCAGCATCAACATCATCAGCAAAGTCATCATCATCTTTTAAAGCATTTGCAGTATATGTAGAAAATGCTTCAAAAGATAACCACTTTGCACCATCAGGATGGATGGGAGATTTCGGAGATTTGAAATTGAACCAGGCATGCACAGAAACACCAAGAAGCGGA
>JAFXOV010000049.1 GCA_017528425.1 Elusimicrobiota bacterium
AAAAAATATTTTGGGAAGTCGGTGCAAATCCCATATTTACTGTAGGTAAAAAAAGTTTTGTTAACGAATATAACAAATTTATAAACGGAACAAATGTTTTTGAAGATATAGATATGAGATATCCTAACATAAGTGTGGAGTCGGTTATAGAAAAAAATCCCGATGTAATTATGTTAGTTAATATGGGTGATGTAAGCGACCAGGAAATTTTAAAATGGAACAAATATAAAAATATATCGGCAGTAAAAAACAATAAAATTTTTTTGTTGGAAGCAGATGATATTTTTACACCTACTCCAAAAAAGTTTTTGAACGGCATAAAAGTTTTACAAAATAAATTAAATATTTAAAATTCAGAATTATTGGAAAATGTAATTTGATAGAAAATTTAGTGCAAAATTATGAATAACATTTTTAAAATTATTTTTATAACTGTTTTTATACCTTTTGTGTTGAGTTCTTGTATTTATCAAACTTTTATATCGGTATCTACAGGGGAAAATCATACTGTAGGACTAACAAAAGACGGAATAGTTTCCGCTTGCGGAGAAAATAATTATGGGCAATGTAAAGTAAGAAGATGGAAAAATATTATATTTATAGCAGCGGGGAATGCGCATACTCTCGGGATAAAAAAAGACGGAACTGTTATTGCAACAGGTAAAAACGATGAAGGACAATGTAATGTGCAAGATTGGGAAAACATTACGGCTCTTTCTGCTGGAGACGATTATACTGTCGGATTAAAACAAGACGGGACTGTTATTGCAACAGGTAAAAATAATGAAGGCCAATGCAATGTTGAAGATTGGAAAGATATCATAGCAATATCTGCAGGAGACAGACATACTTTAGGATTGAAACAAGATGGGACTGTTGTTGCAACAGGTAAAAATGATGACGGGCAATGTGATGTGCAAAATTGGGAAAACATTGCAGCTCTTTCTGCAGGTAACGATTTTACCGTCGGATTAAAAAAGGACGGAACTGTTATTGCAACAGGTAAAAATAATGAAGGTCAATGTAATGTTGAAGATTGGAAAGATATTATCAAAATCTCTGCAGGAGATGATTATAGTGTCGGATTAAAAAAAGATGGAACCGTTGTCGCAATAGGAAATAATGATAAAAATCAATGTAATGTTAAACAATGGGATGAAATTGTAGATGTATCGGCAGGTAAAGCACATACTATATGTGTAAACAAGTATGGATCACTTGGTGATGCGGGTTACAATGGTAATGGACAATGTAATGTGAGCAAATTCTTAATAATTGCTTTGTTTGACGGAATATTGAACGATAAAATATTTGAGAAAGTTTCCGATAATTTGGATAAAAACCAACAACTTAATGAATTAGATAATATATTAAAAATTTTTCGTTCTGAAGATTTGAAGTATATAATGCTTGCTGTTTTTGTCCTCGTTTTTAATTTAACACTGGTTTATATGCTTCTTACTGCTGAAAATGACAAAACTAAAAAAAGGTCAAAAGATAAAGTTAATAATAAAAAATCTGTAAATGATGTTGAACAGGTTAAGGAAATAAATAAGTTAATAATAAAGAAATAGATAAAGGAGCTTTAGAAAAACACATGAATAAAATTTTAAAGTTTATTTTTATAAGTGTTTTTACCATATTTGTTTTATCTTCTTGTTCAGATAAGGACGCTTTTGTAGATATTTGTGTGGGAAACGAACATTCCATAGTATTAACAAAAAACGGAGCAGTATATGGTATCGGAGACAATAAATCCGGAGAATGTAATGTTAAAAATTGGAGAGACATTATTGCAATAGCTGCAGGAGACATACATAGTGTAGGATTAAAGAAAGACGGAACTGTTGTTGCTTGTGGAGACAATGAAGACAAACAATGCGATGTTCAAGATTGGAAAGATATTGTTGCAATAGCTGCCGGAAATGCATGCACTTTTGGTGTAAAAAAAGATGGAACTGTTGTTGCAATTGGTAAAAATAATGAAGGACAATGTGACATTCAAGATTGGAAAGATATTGTTGCAATAGCTGCCGGAAAAGATCATACTGTAGGATTGAAAAAAGACGGAACTGTTGTTGCTTGCGGGAATAATAATTTCGGACAATGCAATGTTGAAGATTGGGAAGATATTATAGATATATGTGCCGGTGATGAACATACGGTAGGTTTAAAGAGTGATAAAACCGTAGTTGCTGTAGGAAATGATGATGAGTCCCAAAGTTTTGTTAAAGATTGGCGAAAGATTATATCAATAGCTGCCGGCAGGAAACATACGGTAGGATTAAGAGAAGATGGAATTGTTGTTGCTCGCGGAGATAATAGTTTTCAACAATGTGAGGTTGGAGGTTTTGAAAAAATTTCTGCAATATATGCAGGAAAAGACAATACGATTTTATTCGGTCGAAATGGAGAAATAAATGCCAGAGGTGCCGATAGAAACAGGCAATGCGATGTCAGATATCTTTCGCGAATAGGTTTTTTTGATAAAATAGGAAACGATGAGAGACTTAAAAGTTTTAACAATTTTGCGAATAAATTGGAAAAAGAATGGGAAACATTTAGAACTGAATTTAGAGAGATTTCAGACGGGATTATTTTTCTGATATTGTTTGCTATCGGAGCATTTGTTTTATTTGGATTATATAAACTTGCCGTAAAACAAGAAGAAGAAGCCAAGAAAAATTATAATGGGAAAATAAAAAATATTAAGTACAGTACATCAGGTATAGATATATTGGCCGAAAACAGTAAGAATGAAGCCGTAATAAAAGCAAGTGAAAAAAAACATGAAAAATATCCCGAGAAGATAGATATGTTGGCAGAAACCACAAGGGAAGCAGCCATAATAAAAGCAAAAGAAAATGCAATTAAAAGACAAGAAAGAGAAGAAAAAAATATAAAAATAAAGGCAAACAAAAAAAGAGAAAAAGAGATGAAAGAACTTCGTGAAAAGTGTAAAGAAATAAATAAATCAATAATAAAATAAAATTTTACTTTGTAAAACGATGAACAAGATTTTTAAGTTTGGCTTACTGCTTATAATATTGGTTATAACATTTATAATTGCGATGATATCGGGTATAAGTGATATATCCGTTATGGAAATGTTAAAGTCTTTATTTTCAACCGGTGACGGTAATACTTACACAATAATAAATCAAATAAGATTACCGAGAGTTATTCTTGCCATAGTTGCAGGCGCAGGTCTTGCTTGCAGCGGATGTGTTTTTCAGGGAGTGCTTAGGAATCCGTTAGCGGATCCTTTCACATTAGGTATTTCGGGCGGTGCGGCTTTCGGTGCATCTATAGGTTTTGCTTTCGGAATAACAAAACTTTCTTGGATATTTTTACCGTTGTTAGGATTTTTAGGTGCATTGTTATCGGTAGGTTTAGTCTATATACTTAACATGAAAAAAGAGTTTGATTCCAATACCATGATACTTTCCGGGGTTGTTGCAAGTTATATTTTTTCTTCCGCGGTAATGTTGGTATTTTCAATATCTTCTTCGGATCAATTGTATTCGGCTTTTATGTGGCTTATGGGAAATCTTGCTTTTTTTGATGAACGACTTTTGCCTATGGTAATAATTTTAGTTATGGCAGGTGTTGTAATTTTGTGTTGCTTGGGTAATGTTATAAATATAATAAGTTTAGGTAACGAAAAATCTAATTCTTTAGGTATAAATACGGCAAGAACGGTAAAATATATTTTCTTGTTAAGTTCGTTAATAACGGCATGTATTGTAAGTTGTTGCGGAGTTATAGGTTTTGTAGGTCTTATGATACCGCACATTACAAGAAAATTTGTGGGAAATAATAACAAAATATTAATGCCATTTTCCGCAGTTGTCGGTTCAATATTTTTGTTGATATGCGATACTGTAAGCAGAACGGTAATTGCTCCCGTGGAAATTCCGATAGGTGTAATAACAAGCATAATCGGCGGTGTATTTTTTGTTTTCTTACTGTTAAGAAAAGCAGGTAAAATATCTATATGATAAAAATAGAAAATGTTTCATTATCTTATGATAAAAGAAAAGTTCTCGAAGATATATCTTTAAATTTAAAAGATAAATCTTTTATAGGTATTATCGGCAAAAACGGAACGGGAAAAAGTACATTGTTAAAATCGATAGTCGGACTTTTAAAACCCGTAAAAGGAAATATTTTTATTGATGATAAAAATGTTTATGATATGAAAAAAAATGTTTTGGCAAAGAAAATTTCTTTTATGCCGCAAACTATGCAGTTTGACTTTTCTTTTAATGTTAAAGATTTTATTATGTTCGGAAGATATCCTTATACAAATATGTTCAAGTTGGCAAGTGCGGAAGATTTTAAAATAGTTGAAGATGTGATGAAACTTACAGAAACATCGGAGTTTGTGGAAAGAAATATGAATGAACTTTCCGGAGGAGAAAGGCAAAAAGTTTTGTTGGCACAAACCTTGGTTCAACAAACCGATATTGTTGCTCTTGATGAACCGACATCTCATCTTGATATCGGCAGCCAGGCAACAATATTTAAGTTGTTAAAAATGTTAAACGAAAAATATAATAAAACAATTATTACCACTGTCCATGATTTGAATTTAGCAGGTGAATTTTGTTCGGATATAGTTTTTCTCGATGATAAAAAGGTTATCAATTTCGGACCTGCAGAAAAAGTTTTGAATTATAAAGATATAGAAAAAGTTTATGATGTAAAAGTTGTTGTTCATACTAATCCGGTATCGAAAAAGCCCGTAGTTATACCGGTATACAATTAGCAATTAGAAATTAGTAATTAGCAATTAAGGGGGAAAAATTAAAAATAACAATTTGTAATTTTTAATTATAAATTGTACATTATACATTGTCGTGTAGTTGTAGTTAATTATAAATTGTAAATTATAAATTATCAATTGTAGTTATAACGGTGTACGGGAAAGCTGTGAGAATCGGCTACAGTCCGGCTACTGTATTGAGTGTAGTAATTAAATATTTTCACTGATTATCAAAAGAATCGGGAAGGAAATATTTGCAGTAAAAACTCTAAGTCAGGAGACCGACCGTTAATCTAAAATAAGAATAAAACCCCGAGGAGGTTATTATGAAAAAATCATTTATTGTTGACGGATAGTGACAAATTGTAGAAACAATTTGTCGTTTAAAAGTTGAAAAGTTTAAAAGGTTTCATATATTTTTTGCTGAAATAAAAAATATATGTGCTTATTAAAAATTGCAAAGCAATTTTTACCGAAAACCATTAAACCATTCAACAGAGCAAAGCTCGTTCAACTGTTCAACTATGAACTTTAGTTCATAGTATTTAAAAAGGAGAAAAAAGAAAGAAAATGAGAAAGTTTATAAGTTTATTGGCAGTATTAAGTTTAGCAGTATCTGCATTTACTCAAACCGTAATTGCAGCAGATTACGATGAAGATGAAAACGAGGAAACAGTGTTTTTATCTCTAACAAAAACGGCAGAACCGTTAAGTGATTTAACAACAAATTTAACTGTTATTACTGAAGAAGAAATTAAAGAAAAAAGTGCAAACACACTTGGCGATATACTTGAGGGAGAACTTGGTATATCTTATAAAAGTACAGGTCCTTTAGGACAAAGTCAATCTATTTTTATGAGAGGAGCATCATCTGCTCAAACATTAGTTTTAGTTGATGGCAGAAGAGTAAATTCTATATCTAGCGGGGATGCAGATTTTACCGCAATTCCTGCAAGTATGATAGAAAGGGTTGAAATTATAAGAGGTTCCGGTACTGCACTTTACGGAACGGGAGCTTTCGGCGGAGTAATCAATGTTATTACGAAAAAAGCTACTCCTTTAACACCGAATGTTAATCCGTATTTTTCTTACGGAACATTTAATACAATAAATGCAGGTGTAACCGGTGCTTATGCAAACGATACAGTATCTATATTGGTTGCACCATCTATGTTGTCTTCGGATGGTTATAGACCAAATTCTTTTTATAATTCAAAAAATATATTTGCTAAAATCGGCGTAAATTTAACCGAAAATTCCGAAATAGTGTTGTCGGGACAAGCATATAATGCAGATATCGGTAATCCGGGAGAAAAACAACCTTCTCCTAAGTTAACAAAAAACTGGGAAGACGATAATTATTTAAAACTTGATTACAATACAAAAATAGAGGATTTTAATATTTTGGTTTCCGGGTATAATGCAAATTATGTTATGGAATATATGGAAAATAACGGTTATGAACATGATAAATATAACACAGTAAATACCGGAGTAAAAGGGAATGTTACTTATAAAGATTTTTTAACTTTAGGTTTGGAATGGGACAAAACGGAGTTTAAACATGACAATTTTATAGTAACACCCAATGAGGTAACAAATAAAATTAGAGAAAATGCAGCAGCTTATTTACAAGCAATTTTAACATTTGGAGATTTAACATTAATTCCTGTTGTTAGAGGAGATACCAGTACGGATTTCGGAGAAATTTTTACTCCGGCACTTTCTGTAATTTATAAATTAACCGATGAAATAAAACTTTCGGGTAATGCAAGTAAAGTTTTTAGAGCACCAAGTTTTAATGATTTATATTGGCCGGGATCTGAAAATCCGGATTTAAAACCTGAGAAAGGTTGGTCGTATGATTTAGGTGTAGAATATTCCGTAAATAAGTTTACAGGTATGGTAACAGGTTTTTACATTGAAGCAGAAGATTTAATAAATTGGGCTCCGTTAGATCCGTCTGACCCATGGGGGATTTGGATACCTTCAAATGTAAATAAATCAAAACAGTATGGTTATGAAGTCGGTTTAAGATATGATATGTGCAAAGAAATAAGTCATAAATTAAATTATACTTATACAAGAGCTGAAGATACTGAAACACATAAAGATATTGCTTATATACCTATGCATAATTTAAATTATGCAATAACCGTAAAACCGATGGAAGGATTAAAAATATCGGCAGATGTTTCTTATGTAACTACTACGGCAACTTCCGAATGGGGAGCGCCGGAATATTTGGATGATTATTGTTTAGTAAATGCGAGAGTTGATTACCAAGTAATGAAAAATGTTTCTTTGTGGGTTAGAGGAAACAACTTAACTAATAATGACACATACCAACTAACATATCGTTACCCGATGCCGGGAATTACAGGAACAGCAGGTATCGATGTAAGATTCTAATTTTAGATTTAAATAAAAAACAGGTTGCAGATTTTGTCTGCAACCTGTCTTTTCTATTTTTAAAAAATATTATTGCTATTTGGTGACAAAAAAATCTACCAGTTTTATCATTTCTTTTAATGCTACATCAGAGCTGGAAACATTGTTATGTGTAATCTCGTTTTCTTTGGTTATATAGAAAGAATTTGCTTGACGTTCACCAGCTTGATCTTCATCAACATATGTAATACGAAGCATTGCATCAATATTACCTATTTTTCGTATTCTTTGTATTTTTATATCAGTAAAAATTTTAGTTGCATTATCGATTGAATATTTGAAGTCCCTGGTTTGTACGGTCTTGTTTTTTGGTTTTTCATTGGTAACGGCTGTTTCTTTAACACCATCAATATCCAAAGTCAAATCACCGAAATTTTCAGCAAATTTATCGTTTAATACATGGAATTCTTTTTGTGCGTTTATAATATCACCTACCACAGTATAGGCTTCAGCAAATCTTGATTTTTCAACAGAGCTGTCATAAAAACCCTTACTTATAATAGACAATAGTGCAAGAATCATCATTACTATTGCAATTTCAACAAGAGTATAACCTTTTCTATTTTTCATAAACACTCCTTAAAACACGCTCATATTACAATAATAGTATTATAACAAAATAAAATCAATGATTTTTTTATCAATGTTGCAAGTAAACAAATTGTTGTTATTATTCTCGTTTTTTTAGTAAAATATAATGAAATATAAACAAACTAATTTTATATAGATAGAGGATTAAGATGAAAAGAAGTTGTTATTGCGGTAAAGTTGATGAAAGTTTTATCGGTAAAGAAATTGTTGTAAGCGGTTGGGTACATTCAAGAAGAGATCACGGCGGAGTTATCTTTATAGATTTAAGAGACAGAGAAGGTCTTGTTCAAATAGTTTTTCAACCTGAAAAGAAAGAAATATTTGCTCAGGCGGAACATTTGAGAAGTGAATATGTTTTATCCGTAAAAGGTTTGGTTAGAAACAGACCGGAAGGAACAGTTAATCCGAACATGTTTACAGGTAAAGTTGAAATAGTTGTAAACGAACTTGAAATAATAAATACAAGCCCTGTATTACCGTTGGAAGTTGATGATTATAAAGAAACATCGGAAGAAATAAGATTGAAATACAGGTACCTTGATTTAAGAAGACCGTCATTTCAAAAGAATTTCATTTTAAGACACAGAATTTCACAAACAATAAGAGAGTATCTTAACAAAGAAGGTTTCTTGGAAATAGAAACACCTTTCTTAACAAAATCTACTCCGGAAGGAGCAAGAGATTTTTTGGTTCCCGCAAGACTTGCACACGGTTGCTTTTATGCATTGCCTCAATCACCGCAAATATTCAAACAAATATTGATGGTTGCGGGTTTTGATAAATATTATCAAATTGCAAGATGTTTCAGAGATGAAGATTTAAGAGCAGACAGACAACTTGAATTTACTCAGGTTGATATGGAAATGTCTTTTATCGATGAACAGGATATTATGACGATAGTTGAACAAATGCTTGCTAAAATATTTAAAGATGTTTTAGGTAAAGAAATACAAACTCCGTTTTTAAGAATGCCTTACGATGAAGCAATGCTAAGATTCGGTTCGGATAAGCCCGATACAAGATTTGCGATGGAGATAAAAGATTTTACAAAAGAACTTGCAAATTGCGGATTCGGAGTGTTCAAAAATGTTATAGCTAAAGGTAATGTTGTCAGAGGTCTTTGCATAACCGGAGGTGCAAAATTCTCAAGATCCGAAATTGACGGACTTACCAAATTTGTAGGCGAGTTCGGTGCAAAAGGTCTTGCCTGGATGAAGATAACCGCTAACGGTGCAGAATCAAATATAGTTAAATTCTTCACAAAAGAAGAAATAGATACAATAATAAATAAACTCGAAGCTAAAGACGGAGATTTGGTGGTTTTCTTGGCTGACGAAGTTGATATTGTTGCTCAGGGTCTCGGTGCATTAAGACTTAAAATGGGTAAACAGTTAGGACTTATAGAGAAAAATAAATTCAATTTCTTGTGGGTAGTGGATTTCCCGTTATTTGCTTGGGATAAAGAAGAAAGAAGATGGGTGGCAAACCATCATCCGTTTACCGCGGTAAAAGATGAAGATGTAGATAAATTAACCCAGGAAAAAGCAGGCGAGGCTAAAGCCAGAGCTTACGATGTTATTTTGAACGGAGTTGAGCTTGGCGGAGGTTCTATAAGAATACATAAATCCGATATGCAATCAAAAGTATTCAATCTTTTAAATATTACAGAAGAATCCGCAAAAGAAAAGTTCGGGTTCTTGCTCGATGCTTTAACTTACGGAGCACCTCCTCATGGCGGACTTGCAATAGGTTTCGACAGATTGTGCGCATTATTGATAGGGGAAGAATCAATAAGAGAAGTTATAGCATTTCCTAAAACACAAAAAGCTATATGCCCGTTATCAAATGCTCCGGCAGAAGTTGCCGAAAAGCAGTTAAGAGAGTTAGGTATAAAAATAAACCAAAAGAAACAGGTTAACGCAGAAGAAAAATAGTGAAAGCTTTAAACGATTGGTTAAAATCAAAAATTAAAAATTTCTTATTGTTTTTAATAAAACAATTGGAAGAGCCTGTTCCTGTTGCACCGAAAATAAGATTATCAGGTAACAATATTTTCAATAAGGAATTAAATGTTCCGGTTTCTTTAACGGTTGTAGTTTTGTTTATTTGTGTTTACTTTATGTTGAGTATGCAAGTAGTAATAAACCATAAGCAAATGTTGGGTTTATTTATTTTTCTTACAGCACTTTTTTCGTTGGTTATATTCTATTTCAAATATGAAGCCAAAAAAATAAAGTTAGACAATATTAAAGTTTTAATAATATCGTTTATAACAGTAGTTTCGTTGATATCTTTTCAAATTTATACAAGCCAAATGCCGCAAATATCGTTTCCGTTAGCTGCATTTACGGTTTTAATGGCATTACTCGTATCTGTAAGAGTAAGTGTGGTTTATACACTGGTTATGGCAATATTTTTTATTTTGATAGATGATTTCTCGGTAATAATTCCGTTGATTCATATAGCGGGCGGATTGGTTTCAGTAATAAACATAAGAAAAATAAGAAGCAGAGCAGGATTTATAAGAGTAGGTATAAACATATTTGTTGCAATGTCAATTCCGTTATTGTTCTTTTACTTCTTTAATGTGTTACCGCTTGTTGAAACAAAAGAAAACATTGCAAATGTTGTATTAAACACTTCTTTATCTAACTTTTTTATAAACATTGTGTACGTTTTGGTAAACGCATCGTTATCGGTTCTTATGATACTTGCATTGCTCCCTTTATTTGAATCTTTGTTTTCAAGAACAACAAATATGAAACTTGTAGAACTTTCCGACTTTAACAGCCCGTTATTAAAAAGATTGATGGAAGAAGCTCCCGGCACATATCATCACAGTTTGATGACGGCATCTATTGCAGGTAATGCGGCCGAAGCAATAGGAGAAAACGCATTGCTTGCACGAGTTTGTGCTTATTATCACGATATAGGAAAATTAAAAAATCCGGAATATTTTATAGAAAACCAAAACGGAATGAAAAATCCGCACGACGAAATTTCACCTTCGATGTCGGGCTTGGTACTTGTGTCTCATGTTAAAGACGGTGTTGTTTTGGCTAAACAGTACAATATAGATCAGGTTGTAATAGATGCAATAAATCAGCATCACGGAACATCATTAATACAATATTTCTATTATAAAGCATTGGAAAAAGACAGCGGTATTAGCGAACAGGATTTCAGGTATCCCGGACAAAAACCTACAACAAAAATTGCAGCAATACTTATGATAGCTGATTCGGTAGAAGCTATATCAAGAACATTAAAAGAAACGTCGGCCGGAAAACTTAAAGAAACAGTAGAGAGAGTTATAAATAATAAATTTGCCGACGGTCAGTTTTCCGATTGTCCGATAACATTAAAAGATTTGTTTGAAATTTCCGAAAGCGTTACAAACACTTTATGTTCTATATATCATGCAAGAATAGAGTATAAGACTGGCAGTAATAGAAACTAGGTCTTTTCACGATAAAAATTAATATTTTGGGTTGCAACTTTGAATTAAAAAAACTTATGTACCGGTTGCTGTGCAACACTTGTGTACACCGCATTTTTTTAATTCTTCGTTTTACCGCAAACTATAAATTTTTCTCTTGTTTGTTAGATATTTTGGTAATGTAAAAAAATAAAAAGTGTTAGATGATAATTAAAGTTTAAATAAAAAAGGAAAAAGATGAAGACAAAAGAACTTATATTTACCGGTTTTGATAAAAAAATAATTCCTTTAATGAAAAAAACTGCGGAGTTTGCTCTGAAGTTTGAAAAAATAAGCAGTTATAATATAAGCTTTACGATGATAAGTGATGCCGATATAAAAAGAATGAACAGGAAATACAGAAAAGTAAACAGAATAACCGATGTTATTTCTTTTCTTGTAGATAAAAATCTTTTTATGGGTGACATATACATATCCGACAACAGACCTAAAAAAAATGCAAAGAAATACGGTTTTTCTTATGAGCATGAATTGTGTTATCTTGTAATACATTCGATTTTACATTTGGAAGGATATACGGATTATACTCCGGAAAACAAAAAGAAAATGTTTTCAAAACAGGATAAAATATTCAAATGTATATTTTCTTAGCATTACTTCTATTAATCTTTTTTTTAATGCTTTCAGCCTTTTGGTCCGCTTCGGAGATAGCATTAAACAGTCTGTCCAGATACAGAGTAAAAAAACTTATAGTTCTCAAAAAATCTATAGCCGAACCTTTGTTAAGGTGGCTTAACAGTCCTTATTATTTGTTAACGGTTATATTAACCGGAAATGTATTGTCCGACATGATGGTGAGCTTTTTGTTCAGCTCGTTAGCTGTTACGATTTTTTATATGGTAAACAGAAACGTGTTGGATGTTATTACATGGATAGTTGCAACATTTACCGTTTTAATTATCGGAGAAATCACACCGAAAATTTACAGCAGGGCAAACTCACAAAAAGTTGCATTGCTTACGGTTCCGTTGCTTGCCCAAATAGAGCATGTTACTAAACCATTCCTGTATCCGATAATGAAAATATTGGATTTAATGTTCAGCAAAGATGACGAAAAAGATGAATATCCCGCACTTACAAGGGAGGAAGTTGAAACTTTAATTTCCGAAGCGGATAAAGAGGGTATTTTTGATAAAAATATCAGCACGATGTTAGAAAGATCCGTAGGGTTTACCGAAACAATTGCTGTAAAAATAATGACACCTTTCAGAGATATCGAGGCGGTAAATATTGATGATGATAACGAAAAGTTTATAGATATGATAGTTGAAACTGCCAGAAGCCGAGTTCCCGTATATAAAGGCACAAAAGAAAATATTATAGGTTATGTTCATATTAACGATATTCTGTGGTTATGGAAAGAAAAGAAAGAAAACTTTATAAAAAAATCCATTAAACCTGCATACTTCATTAATCCCGATAAAAAAATAAGTGAGTTGTTAAAAGAGTTGCAGGGAGGAACCACTCATATAGCTTTTGTGAAAAACAAGAGAGACAGAATTATAGGAATGGTAACGTTGGAAGATATAGTTGAAGAAATAGTCGGTGAAATACTTGATGAGTATGATGAAGTATAGGTAAAAAATGATACAGATAATTATAAAATTTATCATCTTTTTATTCTTTATGTTTATGGCAGCATTCTTTTCTGCCGCGGAAACGGCAATAACAAGTCTTACAAGTTCCAACATAAGAAGAATAAAAGAAAGATATAACAAATTGTACAGATATTTTGCTTATTGGGAACAATATCCCGATGATGTAATTACTACAATGATAGTATGGATGAACCTTTCGGTTGTTGCCATCGGAGTTTCAACAACTTCAATGGGACTTGATATTATAAATTTATACAATTTGGATAAAGCTTTATGGATAAGTATAATTCCTGTAATAGCAATAGTGGTAACTTTGATATTTACTAACCTTATACCTAAATCTTTCGGCAGATATAAAGCGGATAAAATTGCAACAAAGACTTTACCGATAGTTATAAAGTTCACGCATATAACAAGATATGTTAATGATTTTCTTGTTTCTATATCCAACGATATATTAAAACTTTTCGGAAGAAAAACCCAGGAACCTAAACTTATGCAACCCGATGAAGTTGAGTTTTTGTTATCCAACGAAAATGTTTCGCCTTTATCAAAAATGTCGAGAAGTATTATTAACAGAATTATAGAATTCAGAAAAACAAAAATAACGCAGGTTATGATATCCAAATCCGAAATTTTGGCCGTAAATATCGAGCAACCGAGAGAAAAATTGATGAGTGAAATTATAGATACACAATTTTCAAGAATTCCGGTTTACAGAGATTCCATAGATAATATTATAGGAATAGTGACGGCAAAAGATATTGCAATGGCATGGAGAAACGGAGAAGTGTTGGCAATAGAAGATTTGATAAGGCCTGTATATTATGTTCCCGAAACGGCATACGTAAAACAGATTTTGACGGAATTTAAAAAAGGTAAAGATCATATGGCTATAGTTGTTGACGAATTCGGTTCCACGATAGGGCTTGTAACTATGGAAGATTTGCTTGAAGAAATTGTCGGTGAAGTGTGGGACGAATACGATGAAAAAGACGGGAACATAAAAAGATTAACAGACGGGAAATATTTGATAAACGGATACGAATCGATTTCGGATGTAAATGATGAATTAAAATTAAATATTCCCGAAAATCATTTTTCTACAATAAACGGTTGGGTGTTGGAACATTTCGGCTATATACCGAAAAGATACGAAAAATTTGCATGGAACAATTTGGAAATTGAAATAGAGAGTGTAGAACCAAAGAAAGTTAGAAGGATTATATTAAAGATAAAATAAAATGTATTACAACATAAAAGCATTAATACTGAATACGAAATTAGCTTCCGAAGCAGACAAAGTTATTACCGCTTATACGGATAAGTGGGGCAAGATTTATGCTGTTGTTCCAAGTGCAAAAAAGATAGTTGCAAAACTTAATGCCGCTACCGAACCTATTACCGAAAGTGAATTGATAATTTATCAAACTTCACAGTATTCAAGGCCTACCGTTACAGGTGCAAGAATTTTAAATAATAATACACAGGTAAAACAGGATTTTCACAGAAACCTGTTGGCATTTTATGTTTGTGAAATAAGTGACAAGTTTGCTCCCATGCATTTACCGAGCATAAAAAAGTATGAGCTTATAACAAGAACATGGGATTTGCTTGCAACTTCCAAAAATCCGTTGAGAGTGTTAACGGCTTTTTCTTTAAGATTGTTAAAAATATCCGGTTACAGTATGGTAGATTATTTAAAAAGAAATTATTCTAACATAAAGAAAGAAGATATTTTGTATTTAAAAAAGATTGCAAATTGTTCCGGAGATTCTTTGGATATAATTGAAGAATTTGAAAATAACGATGATAAAGTTATGTGGAATTATGTTGAAAGTTATATTAAAACATATATTCCTCAACCGGCAGTAGGTACTTTTTTAAAGAAAATCGACTATATCAACTGATTTAAATAATTGTAAAAAACATTGTAAAATTATAAACTATTATCTGTTACAAATATATTTAGGAGCATTTTTTTATGAAGGCACAAAAGATTTTAAGTTTGTTTTTATTAATAAGTTTATTCTTTATTGTTTCGTGCAAAGGTAACAATTTCGAAAAAGCTTTGGCTTATCAAACTGACGGAGAATATGAAAAGGCCATAGATTTTTATAATAGAGCAATACAAAAAAATGATAATGCTGCCGAAGCGGAAAAGAATGTAGGGGATATTTATTTTTCACATGAACAATACGAGTATGCTTTTGAATGTTATGGAAGAGCGATAGAGTTAGAGTCTGAATCTGCTATGGATACGGTAATAAAGTTTAGTTCTTTCCGTGATGAAGAAGTAAGAAGTTTAGTAGCAAAAACACTTTCGAATATCAAAAATCAGGAGTCCACAGAGATTATTTTCGGTAAATTGGTAGATCTCTTAAAAGGTGAAGATACTAATAAAGTTATAGATACTCTTGAAATTATATTAAATCTCAAAAGAGATATTTCTCCTATATCCGGAGAAATCATTTCGTTGTTGGATAGTGAAAACCTTGTAATAAAACAAAAAGCTTTATTGATTCTTCCCAAATTTCCAAAAATAGTTTGCGAAAACGAAGAATATTTCAATAAAATAATAGGATATTTATCTCAGAAAAACGAAATAATAAAAGCCACTGCAATAGATTGCTTGGGAGATATGAAAAAATATGCAAAAAAAGCTTTACCTGTTCTTATAGACGTTGCGGCTAAAGATTCGATAAATAAAGAAAGGGCATTAAATGCCGTTAATAAAATAGGTATACCAACGAAAGAGAAAGCTGCGAATATGTACGAGTTTTTCAAGGATAAACCTAATGATGTTAAGATAAAATTTTTGGAATCTTTTGAAAATGCAGCCGGAAAAGATGATAAAGTAAAAGAGTATGTTCCGAACATATTAACGTTTTTAAAATACGATGATTTTGGTGTAAAACAAAAAACTAGATCTGTTTTAACAAAGATTGGTAAAGCTTCCGAAACAACAATACCTGAACTTATTAATTTGTTGAAAGAAGATAATACGGAAATTGTTTCAAGATCGATTTATGAACTTGGTGATTTCGGTAAGGCAGCTTCGGATGCAATAGAGCCGTTAAAACAATTAATAGAAACTACTAAGAATGATGATATTAAGAAAAAAGCAAAAGATGCTTTGCAGAAAATTCAGTAAATAAAGTACGATTTTTTGAAAAAGAAACTGTCTTATTATGAAACAAGATAGTTTCTTTTTTTTAAGGATAAAAAATAATGATCAAAACAATATGTGTTTTTTGCGGTTCAAACAGCGGATATAACAAAATATATGTCGATACCACTAAACTGTTTGCAAAAGAAATCGTTAAAAACAATTTAACGCTTGTTTACGGCGGCGGTAAAGTCGGTATTATGGGAACGTTATCGGATACCATTATGGATAACAGCGGAAAAGTTATCGGTGTGATACCTGAGTTCTTAAACAATATGGATTTAGGAAATAAAAATATAACTGAAATGAAAGTTGTTCCAGATATGCATATAAGGAAAAAAACAATGTACGAGATATCCGATTGTTTTGTTGCATTACCGGGCGGTATCGGAACATTTGAGGAAATAACCGAAATTTTAACATGGAAACAATTGAATATACACAATAAACCCTGCGCATTATTGAATATAAACGGTTTTTTTGATAACTATGTAAACTTTTTACAAAAATCTGCGGACGAAGGTTTTATGAAACAGATTCATGTAGATAATCTCATAGTTGAAAAAGATTATGCTAAACTTATAGACAGGCTAAAAACAGCGCAAGATAAACAAGAGTCAAAATTTATATAAGGCATAAAATGATTATAGAAAGTATTCATAACGACATTATTAAACAGGTTGTTTCTTTAAAAGAAAAGAAAAACAGAGACGAACTTTCGTTGTTTGTTGTGGAAGGTTTTAAACAAGTATCGGAAATTCCCGAAGATTGGAAAATAAAATTTGTTTTGGCTACCGACAAATATAAAGATTTTGTTGCAGATAAAAAATATATAACGACGGAAAAAATATTTAAGAAAATATCGGATACCAAAACTCCGCAAGAGATATTGGCTGTTGTAGAAAAGAAAAAGATAGATACGGAAACAGTTTTATCCAGTAAAGGAATTTTTGTAGTAATAGATACATTGCAAGATCCGGGAAATATGGGTACAATTATAAGAACTGCGGAATCTTTCGGATGTAAAGGAATTTTTGTTTCTAAAAATTCCGCAGATGTTTACAGTGATAAAGTAGTTCGTTCGACAATGGGAGCAATCTTTAATATACCTGTAGTTCAGGAGTGCGATATTGTTTCTTTAGTGTCGGTAATGAAACAGAAACAGATAAAAACTTGTGCTTTTTCGCTTGATACAAACAATATGTTGTCGACTTTTAAATTTGAAAATAATGTTGCTTTGATAATCGGTAACGAATCTAAAGGAATAAATAAAAATATTTTAGATATTGTCGACGATAAGATAAAAATAGATATGAGGGGAAAATCTCAATCTTTAAATGCTGCGGTTGCTTGTTCGGTTGCAATATACGAGATTTCAAAACAGTTAAATGGAAAATAAAGAGAAAGAAATAAAGAATGTTACTGTTGTAGGAATAATAGTAAACTTATTCTTGTCGATAACAAAACTTATTATAGGATATTTGGGAAACAGTCAGGCTTTGATAGCTGACGGAGTTCACAGTTTTTCCGATTTAGCAACAGATTTATCTATAATTTTCGGTGTAAAATATTGGTTGGCTCCGGCAGATGAAGAACATCAATACGGGCATAGGAAAATAGAGTTGTTGGTTACTATTTTTATTGCCATAGCTTTAGCTTTTGTAGGTGTATCTATTTTTGCTAAGGCTATATTGGCATTGAAACAAAACAATATTCAGTCACCGAGTTTGGTAGCATTTGTCGGTGCGATGTTGTCTATAATATCAAAAGAGTGGCTTTACAGATATACGGTGAAAAAAGCAAACATATTAAAATCACCGGCGGTAAAAGCCAATGCCTGGCATCACAGATCAGATGCTATAAGTTCTTTGCCTGTGGCGATAGTAATTATAATAGCAGCAATATTTCCTAAATTAATATGGCTTGATGCTATAGGTGCAATTGTGGTATCGGTGTTTATTATTTACCCGGCATATACAATATTTAAAAAATCTATATTGAGTATTTTGGATGAAAGTGTTGACAGTGAAACCTTGTCAAAGATAGAACAAATTGCTTTGCAAACGAAAGATGTTAAAGAAGTTCATGATATAAGAACAAGAATGGCCGGGGAAACTTTTTTTGTTGATATGCATATATTGGTCGATGGTAACATATCGGTTCAAGAAGGTCATGATATATCGGAAGAAGTTAAACTAAATCTTATGAAATCGAACGAAGATATTTTGGATGTGTTGGTACATTTGGAACCGTTCAACGAAATAGAGAGCAAACAAAACAAATGAAAAAAATTTTTATAACTATATCACTTATTTTATTTTTATCCGTATCTCAAGCATATAGTCAGTCAAAGAATATTTTTTTCTTGTTTCCTTTTTATGCTCCGGAAACAAGTTTAGGTTTGGTTTTTACCGATATATTACATTTTAAATCCGATAAACAAAAACATTTTTCGGCACTAAATTTGTTTGCGATGTACACGTTAAAAAATCAGTGTACTTTTGGAGTTGCTCCCGCAATTTATTTCGATAATCAAAATTATTTGTTGGAAGGTAAACTTATTTATACAAACTTTTTAAGAAAGTTTTATGGTGTAGGAAACGATACTTCAAAAGACGACGAAGAAGAATTTGTTAACAGAGCCCATGGTTTCGGAATAAGTTTTTCGAGGAAAATAATAGAACATTTAATGTTCGGAGTACAATACGATTTATCCGATATGACCATACAAGATACCGATAATGACGGACAACTTCAATATTGTAAAACAAACGGGGTTATTTCCGGATTCGGATTTAAAGCAAGATTCGATACAAGAGACAGCAATATATACCCGACAAAAGGAGTTTTGGTAAGAGCAGATTATCTTCTTTACAATAATAGGTTTGGCAGTAAGTATAATTATTCTAAAACACAGTTGGATTTTAGAAATTACTTTTATATTTATAATAAAAAATTATTATTTTCTTATCAGTTATACGGTGAATTTATAAACGGAAATGCGCCTATACAAATTTTACCTGCATTAGGAGGTTCAAATCTGTTAAGAGGTTTTTACGCCAACAGATTTTCTGATAATATTTTATTGGCTCTTCAACCGGAACTTAAAATAAAAATAACCAACAGTATTTGGTTGGCATTATTTACCGGTGTAGGGAATGTTTATGAAAGTTTGGAAGATGTAGATTTAAATAAGATAAAGACAGCTACAGGTTTTGGTGCAAGAATAAAGATAAAAGATAATCCGAGAATGAATTTCAGGATAGATTTCGCATATTCAAATGAGTCTCAGGGAACATATTTTACGTTGATGGAAGCATTTTAGAAGATTAGAAGATTGGAAGAATAGAAGATTAGAGGAAAGAGGAAGATTAAAATGTTGGTGTCATCAGTTAATAATTACGAAAACGTTTTAAAGTTTTTTCCGCAATTAGATATTGTTTTTGATTACATAAACAAAAATGTTAATGTTAAGACTGCGGATGGTAAATATAATATAACAAAAGATATCTATGCTATAGTTCAAACTTGCAAGCCGAAACCCAAGAAAGAGCAAGTTTTGGAAAAACATAAAAAATATATAGATTTACAATATGTTGTTTCAGGTAAAGAAAAAATAGGGTGGAAATTTTTTGATAAGAAGTTTAAAGTATTAAAAAGGTATAGTGCCAAAAATGATATTTCTTTTTATTCAAACAAGCCTGACACGTACATTAATTTAAAAAAGGGGGAGTTTGCAATCTTCTTTCCGGAAGATACTCATGCTCCTTTATGCTGTTTAAAGACAGTAAAAAAATGTATTGTCAAAATCCCCGTAGAGTATTTATCCAATTAATATTCGGTTGTTTGTTTTTAATGTATAAAATATATTAATGTGTTATATATTATACATTAATATGTAATAATGATAAATAAAATATACTTTATATGCTTTAGATATTATAAATTATATATGATTAATGAAGTATAAAAATTTGCAATTTATTGAATAAGATAGTATTATACTTAACTTATAAATTAAAGCTTTAATGTGCATAAAACGGAAGATAAATTTATATGAAAAAGTTTTTCTTATTTTTAATTATTATATTTTTGTTTAGCGGTATCTGTTTCGCAAGCCAAACTCAAAAGCAAAGGCAAATAAAGCAAGAGTTAATGGAATTAAAGATACAAATAGAACAAGAAAAAGATGTTATAAAAAAGATTGGGCTTGAAAATCAAATTGAAATTAAATGTTTGGAAGAAAAAGCTCAAGAAATGATAAACGATTGGAATGATGATAAAGATATTGTTATACAACAGGCAATACAAGAGTCCATAAAAGTAAGACAGGAAACAATAGAACTAACCGATGAGTTTGAAAGAATATTGGAAAAAAATAAAAAACAAATAGTATCGTTTTATGATGAGCAGATAAAGTTGTCTCACAATGCTATAAAAAAAAGTCAGTGGGAAACGGCAGAGGAATATAAAGAAAGAATCGAAAAGAAAAAACAAAGTTTGGAAGAAGAAAAGAAAAGAGATCTGTTCGAAAACGAAAATGAAATTTTGTATTCATTGATATATGTTACAGAACCTTTTACCGAAAAATTAAAATATTTTCATTTCGGGAAATTTTACGACGAAAACGAAGAAAAAGCTAAATTGATATCCATAGAAGAACCGAATGTAAGTGATTTTGTTATGAATATAAAATATAACAAGAAAAAATATTCTTTGGAATATGATTTTTCCGGTGTCGGAAAAGATACTGTTGAATTGATGTATCAAACACAATATCAGTTTGTTATAGAACCAATGTTTTCCGTGAATGACAATTTGGAAAAAGAATTGACAGCATTTAATGTTAAGCATTTAGGAATGAAAACGGAAAAAATAATAGATATTAACAATAAAATAACATTCAAGGGTATAAATAAACTTTCTAAATATAAATCTATATACAAAATAAAAAAAACAAAATATAAATCGTTAGCTGCCGGCGGATATCATACTGTGGGTTTAAAGGCAGACGGAACAGTAGTTGCCTGCGGTAATAACGATAACGGACAATGTGATGTATCCCATTGGCATGATATAGTTTCAATATCGGCCGGGAATTGTCATACCGTAGGTTTAAAAGCAGACGGAACAGTAGTTGCCTGCGGTAATAATTATTACGGGCAATGCAATGTTTCAAAATGGGAACATATAGTTGCAATATCGGCGGGAAAAGATTTTACCGTGGGATTGAAAGAAGACGGAACGGTTATTGCTATAGGTGATAACATGTTTGGACAATGCGGTGTAAAAAAGTGGAAAGATATTGTAGCAATATCGGCGGGCGGATATCATACCGTTGGATTAAAAGAAGACGGAACGGTTATTGCTTGCGGCAATAATAAAAACAGACAATGTGATGTAAGAGATTGGGGAGGAATTATCGAAATATCAGCCGGAGAAAATCATACTGTGGGTTTAATGAAAAATAGGACGGTTGTTGCAGTAGGCAATAACAGTAATTGGCAATGTAATATAGCAAGCAGAGAAAATATAGTTGCGGTATCCGCAGCGGAAGAACATACGGCAGGTCTCAGAAAAGACGGAACCGTTGTTTCCACAGGTGATAATTCTTACGGGCAATGTGATGTTGAAGATTGGAGCAATGTAATTGAAATAGCTGCAGGACTAAATTATACGATAGGACTAAAAAGTAACGGGACAATTGTATTTGCAGGTAACAATTATTATGATCAATGTGATGTTCAAGACTGGGATTTAAATTAGTATCTTTTTAATACAATAAAAAAAACAGGGAGTTTTATTTCTCCCTGTTTTTTATTATCAAAAATTAAATTAATTATTTTGTTAAATAAGCATGAATATTTTTTGCAGCTTGTTTGCCCATACCCATAGCTTGAATAACTGTGCTGCCGCCTGCAATATCACCGCCTGCAAATATTCCTTCTCTTGTTGTCATAAACTTATCATCAACTATAAGATGACCTTTCTTATCTGTTTGTAAACCTTTTGTTAATGAAGGTAATATCGGGTTAGGATTTAAGCCTAATGCAAGTATAACCAAATCTGTTTCTATTATAAAGTTCGATCCTTCAATTTCTACCGGTCTTCTTCTTCCTGAAGCATCGGGTTCCGTTAATTGCATTTTTACACATTCTACTGCTTTTACGAAACCTTTATCATCCGAAATAAATTTTTTCGGTGCTGTTAATTCTATAAACTCAATACCTTCTTCCAAAGCATGTTTTCTTTCTTCAAGTCTTGCAGGCATTTCGTTTTGTGTTCTTCTGTATACCAATTTTACCGATTCTGCTCCGATTCTTTTTGCTGTTCTTACCGAATCCATTGCTGTATTTCCACCGCCGATAACAACTACGTTTTTACCTTTGTGTACCGGAGTATCATATTCGGGGAACTGGAAAGCATTCATTAAATTTATTCTAACCAAAAATTCGTTAGCGGAATAAATGTTGTTAAGATTTTCGCCTTCAACTCCCGGGAATGTGGGCAGTCCTGCGCCGGTTCCTACAAATATTGCTTTAAAACCTTCGTTAAACAAATCTTCTACGGTTTTTGTTCTGCCTATTAAATAGTTGAACACAAATTTTATTCCGAGATTTTTTAAAGAGTTCACTTCTTTATCCAAAACTGCAACAGGTAATCTGAACTCGGGAATACCATATCTTAAAACTCCTCCGCTGTCGTGCAAAGATTCAAATACGGTAACGTCATATCCCAACTTAGCTAAATCGCCTGCGCAAGTAAGTCCTGCAGGGCCTGAACCGATAACGGCAACTTTTATACCGTTAGGTTTTATATCGAATTTTTCTTCTTTAATGTTTTTTGATGCCCAATCCGCGGCATATCTTTCAAGGTTACCTATTGCTACAGGTTCTTGTTTTATACCTAATATACATTTGCTTTCACACTGTTTTTCCTGAGGACAAACTCTGCCGCAAACCGCAGGCAAATTACTTTTTGTTTTAATAACTTTTATTGCTTCTGCAGGATTATTGTTTGCCAATTGATGTATAAACTCCGGAATATTAACTTCAACCGGACAACCCGTTACACACATAGGATTTTTGCAATGCAAGCATCTTTTTGCTTCCGTTAATGCCTGTTCGTCGCTGTAACCTAAATTTACTTCTTCAAAATCTTTATTTCTTACGTTTGGTTCTCTTTCAACCATCTTTATTCTTTGTGACATTTGCACTCCATGTTAAGAATTTCTTTATATCTTTCTAAAGCTACTTTTTCATTTTCTTTAAAAGCTCTTAAACGACTTGTAAGTTCGTCCCAATCTACCAAATGTCCGTCGAATTCAGGGCCGTCAACACAAGCAAATCTTATTTTTTTATCTACACTTACTCTGCATGCACCGCACATTCCGGTTCCGTCAACCATTATAGGGTTCAACGATACAAGAGTTTTTAAGTTATATTCTTTTGTCATATTTGAAACTGCTTTCATCATAGGAACAGGTCCTATGGCATAAACGATATTAACTTTTTCTCTTTTTATTACATCCGCCAAAACAGTTGTAACAAAACCTTTTATTCCGTAAGAACCGTCGTCGGTAGCTGTCAAAAGTTCGGTGGAATTTGCTTTAAGTTCGTCTTGCAACAATAACAAATCTTTGTTTCTTGCACCGACGATTGTAATAACTTTATTTCCTGCTTTTAATAAATCACTTATAACAGGTAAAAGTTCTGCTGTTCCTACACCGCCTGCCATCGCAACTACTGTTCCGAAATTTTCGATTTCGGTAGGTTTTCCCAAAGGACCGACGATATCTCTTATGTAGTCGCCTTCGTTTAAGTTTCCGAGTTCGGTTGTGGATTTACCTGCTTCCTGGAAAATTATTTTTATTGTTCCTTTTTCCAAGTTTTTACCTGCAACGGTTAAAGGAAATCTTTCACCTTTTTCGTGCAATCTTAAAACTATAAATTGACCTGCTTTAATATTTTTTGCAATATCTGCAGCTTCAATTTCAAAACTTTTAATTACTGACGATAAAACTTCTTTTTTTACAATTTTAAACATATCTATCTCACTAATTTAAATTTCAAAAATTATATATATTTTATAAAAAATATTCAATTATTATTTTACAGCAAATATTTTATGTTTTTATAAATTTTTTCTGCTACGATTTTATAACCTTTGGAGTTTGGATGAACCTCGTCCGAAAACAAAGTCCTGTCATTCCAAATTTCGTTTAACATTCCGTTTATAAATAAAACCTTTTTTTCTTTTGCCAAAGATTTTAACATTGTATATAACTGTTTTAACTGTTTGTCTTCGATTGAAACAAGAACAACAACGTTGTCGGTGGTTTTTAATTTATCGATAATTTGTTCCATATTTTCCCTGGTTTCCGAAATCGGAATTTGTTGGAAAAAATCGTTGGCTCCGAACTCAACAAGTATTATTGAATTTTGTGCTGTTAAAATATCATCTATTCTGTTTAGACCGTCTTTTGACGTGTTTCCGTTTATACCTTTATTTACTACGGGAAGATTTGTCAGCTGCTGTAAAAAATACGGGTACGTATTTCCTTCCGATGAACCATATCCCTGTGTTAAGCTGTCTCCGAAACAAACTATCGAGTTGATTTGTATTTGATTATTTTTTGAACAAGATGTTAACATACATATAAGAAATAAAAATAAAAAAAATTTTTTAAACATTTATTTTAAATTCAAAAGCTTTTCTGCATTTAAGTGAAATATTTTTTCTTTGAACTCATCATCTATATTTAAATTTTTAATTAACTCTATTTCTTTTTTATGATTACCTACGGGGAAATCCGTTCCGAATAAAATTTTATCTTTATTATGTTTATTTAAAAATCTGTAAATCTGATCTTCTTTCATAAAAGATAAAGCCGAAGATGTATCGATATAAAAATAATCGTCACCTATAATGGAATTTTCAACTTCGTCCCACAATTTAAATCCGCCCATGTGAGCGGCAATAAATGTTATCCCGGGGAAATGTTTTTTTACGTTTAACATTTGTTTGGGGCCCGCTTGAATTAAACCTGTTGATAATTCGTATCCGCAATGAAACAGAAGGGGAATTTGTAATTTTTGAATTTTTTCATACATCGGAAAAACTCTTTCGTCGTCTATATAAAACATTTGGAATTCAGGTTGAATTTTTATTCCCTGAGCATTATCTTTTATTCTGTCAAGCTCATAAGACCACTTTTCATAAAAAGGATGTAACGATGCAAACTTTATGAATCTTTCGGAATTTAAACCGAACAGCCAATTGTTTATATGTTCAACTTGGTTAGGTCTGGAAGCAACAGATGCTATTACACTTTTTGTAACACCGTTTTTGTCCATTGCTTCTAAAACATTTTTTTCGATTGGGATTGCATTCATCGGCATTTTAAAAGATTGTTCCAAATATTCTTTGGCCTTTTCCGCAACTTTTTCCGGCCACATATGAGTATGAAAATCTATTATGTCCATAACGGGTAAATTATACTACTAAATAAAAAAAATGTAAAACACTTGACATATGAAAAATAATAATGTTTAATAACAAATAGTAAAATAAAGCAATAAAATAATACAAAACATAAGTTTTAATAATAAATAAAAGTTTTTAGTAATAACAAAAAAATTTAAATAAAAAAATAAAAAATATAATAATTAAAAATAACTATTGACAAAAAAAAACAAAAGATATAAAATAACACTTGTAATTAAAAAATAAAAGTAGTGAGTGATAAAAAATGGAAAATAAAAACGATAAGCAAGTTATGGACATTAAGGAGTTGGCAGAGTATCTTGGTATCGGCAGATCTACAATATATAATTTAATAAAAAAGAAAAAAATTCCTGCATCAAAGATTGGAAAGCAATACAGATTTTCAAAAGAAGTTGTAGACAGTTGGTTGAAAGATAAAATTATAACTAAGAAAGAAACACCCGCAACAAAATAGTTTTCAACTTCTTGGTTTTAATAATAGTATAGTAGTTAAATTTAATTAGGAGGATGGAAAAATGGCAGAAAAAGTAGCTAAACTTGGCGTAAAAAGAGAAGATGGTTATCTTTACTTCATCGACAAAGACGGTGATGTTTCAAGATCAGTAATGGCAAGAGGCGGAAAAAAAGGCGGCAAAACAAGCAAAGTTGCTAAAGCTGGTGTAAAGAAAGAATCAGGATTCCTCTATTTCTTAGACAAGAACGGTGATATCTCAAGAGCAAAAATGTCAAGAGGCGGACAGAAAAGAAAAAAAGCTAAAAAAGCAAAAAAAGTAGCAAAAAAAGCAGTAAAAAAAGCAGTTAAGAAAGTTGCAAAAAAAGCTGCAAAGAAAGCTGTTAAAAAAGTTGCAAAGAAAGCTTGCGGAAAAAAAACTTGCAAAAAATCTAAAAAGAAATAAGTTGAGATAAATAGAAAAAGGCTCGGTTTAATACCGGGCCTTTTTTCTTTTTTTGGCAACAAAAAAATTTGATAAAAAACCCTTGATTTTTATTTTAAAAATCTGTAAAATATCTATCTGTAATCTTTAAATAGAAGATGAGTAATTGATTCCGACATGGCTCAATGGTAGAGCATCCCGCTGTTAACGGGAGGGTTGTAGGTTCGAGTCCTACTGTCGGAGTTTTTTATTTGGGAAAAAGATAAAATGAAATATATATCAATTTTTGTTACCGTTCCAAATATAAGTGTCGCAAACAAAATAACCGAATTTTTGTTAGAAAAGAAATTGGTTGCTTGTGTAAATATAATTCCTAAAATAAAATCCGTTTATTGGTGGGAAAACAAAATTTGTAAAAGCAACGAACATTTGTTGGTAATGAAATCAACAAAAAATAATTTTAGTAAAATAGTTAAAGAAATAAAAAAGATACACCCTTACGAAGTTCCTGAAATAGTTTGCATGGATATAAGTGCAAACAAAGATTATTTGGATTGGATAAAAGAATATGCAAAATAAAAAAATAATATTGGCTTCGTTGTCTCCGAGAAGAATTGAATTGTTAAAGAAGTGGGGACTTAAATTTGATGTTATACCAAGCAACATCAACGAAAAACATAATTTAAAAAGACCGTCTTCGATAGTAAAATATTTGTCATATAAAAAAGCCGAAAATGTTAAACAACAACATCCGGGCAGTATTGTTATCGGTTCGGATACGATAGTCGTTTTAAACGGGGAGATTTTAGGTAAACCGAAAAACAAAAAACATTCAATACAAATAATAAAAGATTTAAACGGAAGTTTACATAAAGTATATACGGGTGTCTCAATATTAAGCGACAACAAAAAAATAGTCTTTTATGATGTTGCTCATGTCAGAATGCAAAAATTACCGTACGATCAATTAAAAAAATTGTTCGGTAAACATATGGATAAAGCAGGTTCTTATGCCGTTCAGGATAAGGACGATTGTTTCGTAAAAAAAATATACGGCGACTACTATACTGTTGTAGGATTGCCGTATATAAGATTAAAAAAAGAATTAAAAAAATTCGGTATTTGTTTGAAATAAAGTTTAAGCTCTGTTTTCGTCCAACAAAACTTCTATTTTCGAATTTTTTCTTACTTCATCAAACCAATCATTTAATATTTCGTTAGCTTTTATTTGAATCAAATCAGGAACATTTGATATTTTTGACATTTTCTTTTCCGATTCGGATACTCTTGATGCCGATGCAATAAGTAACTGTAGTTTGTTTGATGCAATTTGTTTTCTTCTTAAATATTCGAAATCTTTCGGAGACATTCTTAAATTATTCAAGAACTGATAATAAATCTTGCTGTTGAATTGTCCCTTGTCGTTTAAAAAATAAGGATAGTTTTGTATATCTTTTGCAAGTTCATTGTCTGTTACTATTATTCCGTATTTTTTTGTTTGTTGCCAAATAAGTTCATCTTGAATTAATGTGCTTAATATTTGGTTTTGTGTAAGTTTTGTTAAATCTTCCGTAATTTCTTGGCCGGAAATTTTTAATGATGCAAGTGTGTTATTGTACAAACTGTAATAGTATTTGTAAGGAATTTTAACTCCGTTAACAACTGCAACCGTATCGAAAGAAGAAGCTCTGTTTCCGAAAGTGGATACTCCGAAACCTGCTATAAAAGTTCCTCCGAAAAAACCGATTAATATAACTAAAATAATTGCTACTTTGTGTTTTCTAAAAAAGTTCATCATGATTGTTTGGTCCTCTTTTATATAATTTCTTCGTTGTTTTCTTCTTCAGTTCCTTCTTTTTCAAGCATTACGCTTTTACCTTTAAAAACAGCCCCTTCGTTTATCGATAAAACCGTGGTCGTTATATCTCCGGTAACTTTAGATTTGGTTAACAATTCTATAGAATCCGTTGCCGTGATGTTTCCTTCTACAACACCGTCTATTACAACATAGTTTGCGGCAATGTTACCTTTTACCTGTGCGTTTTCACCTATTATTACATTAGCAACATCTTTAATGTTACCGATTAAATTACCGTTGATTCTTAAACTTTTTGTTGCAATGATATCGCCTTTGACGGTAGTTCCTGCTCCTATTAATGTCTCTATTGTATCAAATAATTTTTTGTTTTTCTTGTTCATGATTATAACCTTTTAGTTTAAATAACTGCTTAAATATTTCATCGGGTTTATAGGTCTTTTGTTAAGATGTAATTCATAGTGTACATGAGGACCGGTCGATCTTCCTGTGCTACCCATCTTTGCAATTTCTTGACCTTTAGTTACCAACTCACCTTTAGTTACCAACATTTTTGCAAGGTGAGCATAAACCGTTCTGTATTTGTGACCGTGTTCTATTGCTATAACGTTACCGTATCCTCTCATCCAACCTGCAAACGCAACAATTCCGTCGGCCGTTGCTACTATAGGAGTACCTTTTTTATTTGCAATATCTATTGCAGGATGGAAAAATTTTGTGTTAAAAATAGGATGAAATCTTATTCCGTAAGTGGAAGATATCATTCCTTTGCAAGGCCATATTGAAGGAGTATATCTGAACATTTCTCTTTGTTTTGTTATATGGTTTATCACTTCGGAATAACTTTTCATCGAAGCTTTATACTCTTCAAGCAACTCAAAAGATTGTCTGGATATTTCCTGATAATCTATTGTATCTATTTTACCCGATAACAACATAGATAATGCACTTGATTCTATAGGTGTAGGACCACCGGCACCCAAATCGTTCTCAATTATTATTCTTTTTGAATCCATTGCCAACAATGAACGAATATGATCATCGTTTTGCTTTACTTGCGACAACATTTCTTTAGACTTTTTTATTTGGTCTGCAAAGAAAAGCATTCTGGCTTTCATTATTTTATTATCTGCTTTTACGGCTAGGTAATCTATATGTTTGCCGGATATAAATCCTGCCCATAAGGTCATACCGGTCCAACCGAAAAAGACAATACAAAGAAACAGCACGGAAAAATTAAACTTGATAGGTTTAACTCTTCCATGATGAATGAAAACAATAGTAACCTTCCTTCTTAGTTCTCTAAGAAGTTCTTTAATCCTTATAATAAATTTTACCATAAAGTCCTAAAAGTATAACACAAAAATATTAATATTTCAATATGTTTTTTATTTTTGTAAAATATTGGTACTATTTATTGTTGTTATTTTTGTTATGAAAGTATTAATTGTTAAGCCAAGTTCGTTTGGCGATATTATTCAGGCAAACCCTATATTGCAGGCAGTTAAAAGTAAATGGAATAACTGTTCAATAGATTGGCTTGTTTTCACACAATGGAAACAGGTTGTGGAACTTTTTTCCAATATTGATAATATAATATGTTGGAACAGAAAAGGAGGAATAAAAGCTTTCTTTAATGTTTTAAAAGAATGTAATAAACAAAATTACGATTTGGTTATAGATTTGCAGGGGCTTTTAAGAACGGCACTTTTTTGTAAATTGTTAAAAGCAAAACAAAAAATCGGTGTCAGCGGAATGAAAGAACTCAGTTGGCTTTTAATAAAAGAACCATATAAAAGAAACAAGAACGAAAACGCCGTTATAAGAAATTTAAATTCGTTAAGTTACATAACAAAAGAAAAGTATGAACCTTTTTTTGATATCAAATTTGAAGATATACCATACAATATACTAAGTAAGTGCAATATAAAAAAAGAAGAGAAAATCATTGCTTTTATACCTTTTTCGAGAGGGAAAGCAAAAACTTGGGACAGTAACAACTATATTGTTTTGGCAAATATGATAAAATCTTTAAATAAAGATACAAAAATTATTGTTTTAGGTTCACAATCCGATTATGGTAAAATAAAGACAGATAACGTAATTGATTTGTGCGGTAAAACAGATATAAAAGAGTTGGCGGGAATTTTGTCCGTGTGTGATTTTGCGGTAGGGGCAGATACCGGGGCAATGCATTTGGCAAATGCCATAGGAATAAAAAATGTTTTTATCTTTGGCGGATCCGATATAAAAGAAACTGCTCCGTACGGCAATAATGCAAAAGTGATAAGTACGAATTTAAGTTGCAGCCCTTGCAGAGGCAAATGCAAGTTTGATAAAGAAAAATGTTTGGAACAAATAAAACCGGGTATGGTTTTTGAGAGTATAAAAGAATGGATAAAATAATATTTTTTCATATGAACCAGTTGGGAGACCTTTTATTTAGTTTGCCCGTATTAAAAGCTACAAGAGAAAAATATCCCGACATAAAAATTTATTGTGTAGTAAGAAAAAATCTTGCGGGAATGTTGGAATCAACAAAACTTGTAGACAAGATTTTTCTAAAAGTCGGTTCGCTGGGTGCCGAGATAGATTTGATTGCCGCAATAAGAAAAGAAAAAATCGATACCGCAGTAATGTTTTCGGAATCTCCGGAAACATTGCTTTTGGCATACTTTTCGAAAATAAAAAACAGAGTAGGTTTTAAAACAGCAAGTTTGAATTTCTTACTTACACAAACTGTTGAAAAGAAAGGAGTTCCTTCTCTTAACAATAATATTGTACTTGCAAAATCCATAGGTATAGACAATGTTCAAAAAGATTATTTAAATATTTTAAAAACAGACAGAGAAGCTGATGTTAAAGTGTCTTTTTGGCTTGAAGATAATAAAATGTTAGGTGAAGATTTTTATGTTGTTTCTTTCGGTGCAAGTAAAAGAAGACAAGAAAAATGTTTAAGAAAAGAAGTTTGGATAGAAACTTTAAATAAACTTGCACAGATGAAAAAGAAAGTGGTTGTTGTTCATGCACAATGGGAAAAAGAGTCTGCAATGAAAATAATGAAATATGTATCAAAAGATATAAAAATGTTTTGCCCGGAAAACGGACTTGTTGAACTTTCTGCACTTATAAGCAAAGCGAAAATGTTTATAGGAATAGATTCCGGAACAATGCATTTGGCTGCAAGTTTAGGGGTAAAATGTATTGCATTGTATGGTAACACCGATCCTTCTCAAATAGGACCGAGACCGTTACAAAATCATATAATTATCAAAAAAAACAGTGCAAAAAATATCATAGCAAATGATATATTGGAGAATATAAAATGAAAAAACTTTTTTTAGTAATGTCGTTATTTATGTTTTTGGCAAATTTTGTTAATGCACAGGAAAATCCGGATGTTATAGCAACCGTTAACGGAAAAGATATAACAAAAACTTTTGTGAATAAGATATTACAACAGGATTTTAATGCTTTGTCGGAAGAACAAAGAACGGAAGAAAATGTTAAGATGCTCGCAAATAAAATAGTCAACCAAAAGATAGAAGAGATTCTTTTTATAGATGCTGCAAAAAAGTCTGATGTTGAAGTTTCAAAAGAAGAAATTCAGTCGGCAATAAACAACGTAAAATCTAAATTTAAAACGGACAAAGAGTTTGAAACGGATTTAAAAAGTCAGGGTTTAACAAAAAAAGAATTCGAAAACGAAGTAAAAGAATCTTTAATGAGAATAAAGTACGTATCAACGGAAATTAAAAACAGAGCAAAGAATCCAAGTGATGAAGAATTAAAAAATTTTTACAACAATGTTATGTCGAAAATAAACGGACTTGATTTGAATCTTTCTATACAAGAAGACAAGTTGGTTTCGTCCGTTGCAAACAATTTGAAAAGAATTTATTCCGAACAGGTTAAAATCAGACAGATTTTTATAAAGTATTCCGACTCGTTTACAAAAGAACAAAAGAAAACTGTTGACGATAAAATTAAAGAGTTAAAGAAAGAATTGGCATTGCAGGATATGAACTTTGCAAAACTGTCAGAAAAATATTCCGATGATCAAGCATTAAGACAGAAGAAAGGTGATTTAGGTTTTGTTTTAAAAGAAGATGTTACACCGGAAGTTGCAAAAGTTGTTTTTGCTTTACCGGTGGGAGATTATAATAAAAAACCGGTACAAACAACCAACGGTTACCATTTCTTCAGAGTAGAAGAAAAGAAAGCGAAAATGCCTATAGAGTTTGAAGATATAAAAGATTCAATATCCGATTTATTGTATAAACAAAACATACAAAATGAATATGACAAATTGGTGTCGGAATTAAAAGCAAATGCCGATATCAAAATTTATTAATAAATAGGCCATTTAATAATTCGGTTAAGAGGATTTTATGAAATACGCAAGTTACAGAAGTGTTTTTAAAATGTATGAATATATACAACCTTTTTTGAAATATTCTTTACCGTTGGAAGAAAGTTTACCCGGTAAGAAAGTTTTGGTGCTTGCTCCTCATCAAGATGATGAAAGTATAGGTTGCGGCGGGACTCTTATTAAACATACAAAAGAGGGCGGAAGACTTGAAATTGCATTTTGTACATCCGGCGGTGAAAAAAGAATGTACGAAGCGAAAGATGCCGCTAAAATATTGGGGGCAAGAATAAGTCATTTCTTACAATTTGATATAAGATCTTTATATAAGAATACAAGTTTACTTGCGGACAGATTTACCGAACTGTTCAACAGAGTAAAACCCGATATAATTTTTTTGCCGTTTATGATAGATAATCATCAGGACCACATTGCAATATCGAGAGCATTTGCAAAAGCTTATAAAAATAAAGCGGTTGAAGCTATGGTATATGCTTATTCGGTATGGACGACACTTATACCTAACGTTGTTATGGATATAAGCGAACAATGGGAACAAAAAAAACAGGCAATAGATTGTTATAAAACTCAAACAGCTACAAGAGATTATATTACCATGGCAGAATCAATATCTAAATATTGGTCTGTAGTAAAAGGCAGAAACACACAACATTGCGAAGCTTTTTTCAGAGCAACAAGCGGAGAATATGTTTCGTTAGTTAAAAAGATTTTATAATATGGAAAAAATAAAAGTTTTACATCTTTTCTCATCATATACAATAGGCGGTGCCGAAAAACAAACTTTGCTCACGGCTGTAAGTCTTAAAGAATTGAGCCGAAAGTTTGAACCTGTTGTTGCTGCCCCGGAAAAAAGTTTTCTTTACGAAGAAGCAAAAAAGAAAGGTATTTGCACCGAAGCTTTTATATGCAGAGGATCTTTTACTCCGTCGGGAATAATAAGATTAATTAAGATTATAAAAAAAGATAAAATATCAATTCTTCATGTTCATCAGGGCAAACTTTATTGGACTGCATTGTTGATGAAATTATTTTTTTCGAACATAAAAGTTGTTCTTCACAGAAGACAGGACACAAGACATAAATGGTATGCAAAGTGGCACTACAAACTTGCCGATAAAACTTTAACCGTTTCAAAAGTTGTAAGGAACAATTTAATAAAATACGAAAATGCGCCGGAACAAAAAGTGAATGTTTTATACAATGCGTTTGATGCGGAAAAGTTTGAAAAAGAGGTTGATTGCAGTGATGTAATAAAAGAATATAATTTGGAAAATAAGTTCGTCATAGGAACGGTATCAAATATAGTATCATTGGAAGGTAAAGGACAACAATATCTTATAGAAGCTTTTGCCAAATTGAGACGACAGTATCCCGATATCAGATGTGTTATTGTAGGTGACGGCGCAGGGAAAAAATTGCAACAGGAATATGCAAAGCAACATAATGTGGACGATATTGTATATTTTGTAGGGTACCAATCCAATATCCCGAAATATTTAAAAACGATGAACATATTTTGTTTATTATCCTGCGATACCGAAGGTTTCGGTAATGTAAATCTTGAAGCCGAATTTTTAAAAATTCCGGTTATAACAACAAATATCGGCGGAATACCCGAAACTATAATAGACGGTAAAACCGGACTGCTTATAGAACCCAGAAATACGGACATGTTAATTGAAGCAATCAAAAAAATAATGTCTGACAAACAATTTGCAAAAGATATAGGTGTTGCCGGTCACAACTTTGTTAAAGAAACATTCACAAAACAAAAATTTGTTGAAAACCTTACCGAAATATACGAGAGTATATTAAATGTTTAAATATTTATTGTATCCTTTTTCAATAATTTATTATTTTTTGTCCGAACTTAACAGAACTTTAACAAAACCAAAAAAATTGTATAAACCTGTTATAAGCGTAGGAAATATTACGTGGGGCGGCAGCGGTAAAACTCCCATGACGATTGAAGTTGCCGAATACATTTTAAGTTTAGGAAAAACTCCGGTAATATTATCAAGAGGTTATGCCAGAAAAAATCAAGCAGTAAAAAATGTTGTTGTCAGGGATAAAGAAAAAATTTTATCGGATATTTCCGATTCCGGCGATGAACCGTACATGATGGCATGTCGTGTTGACTGTCCGGTAATTGTAGGTGCTGACAGAATTGAAAGTGCGGAACTTGCAAGACAATTTAATCCTGATGTGTTTATACTGGATGACGGATTTCAACATTGGAAACTGCAAAGAGATTTGGATATAGTATGTATAAACTCTTTAAATCCGTTCGGTAACGGTATGACAATTCCGTCCGGTATTTTAAGAGAAAAAAAATCCGCACTTAAAAGAGCAAATCTTATAGCTTTAACAAATTGTGATTTGGTATCCAAAGACACACTTAATATTATAAAACAGGAAGTATTTAACATAAAAAAAGAAATTCCTTTAGAAGTTTCTTGTAAGAATTATTATGTTGTAAATATGTTTGACAATGTTAAAATCGAAGATTTAACTTTATTAAAAGAACAAATTTCGTTTGTTGTTGTTTCGGCAATAGGTTCTCCGGATAATTTTGTAAATACGGTTAAAAACTTAGGTTTGAAAATAAAAGATAAAGTATTTTTTTCTGATCATCATAAATATAAATCAAAAGATATAACAGATATTTTAAACTTTTTGGATGATAACGAAAAAATTATAACAACCGCAAAAGATGCCGTAAAAATAAATGAAGTGACCGATATGGACATGAAAGAAAAAATATATGTATTAAATGTCTCATTATCTTTTGAAAGCGGAAAAGAAAAGTTTGAAAAAGAAATAAAATCTTTATTGGGTGTAAATAATGAAAAATAAAACTAAATTATGTCCGGCAATTTTTTTGGACAGAGACGGAACAATAAATCACGATAAAAATTATTTAAGTGATGAAAAACAATTAAAATTATATAAACATATAGAAAAACCTCTGCTTAAATTTAGAGAGATGGGGTTCAAAATAGTTATAGTAACAAACCAGTCCGGTATTGCAAGAAAATATTTTACTGTAACAAAATTAAAGCGAATTAACTCTAAATTAATAGAAATGCTAAAGAAATTGAAAGTGAAAGTAGATGGAATGTATTATTGTCCGCACGGTCCGAATGATAACTGTGATTGCAGAAAGCCGAAAATCGGGATGGCACTGAAAGCGGCAAAAGAGTTAAACATAGATCTTAAAAAGTCTTATATGATAGGTGACAGTGTCAGAGATTACATCTTCGGTTACAATTTCGGCGGAAAAGGAATTTTGGTTCTTACGGGACACGGCAAAAAGCAGTTCGCAAAAGTGAAAGATGAAAAGCAAAAACCTTTAGCAATCGTAAGAAGTTTAAGTCAAACGGTGGAGGTTATAAAAAATGATTATGAAAAAAATTAAATTTGTAATAATGGCGGTACTTATAACATTACCTATTTATGCTCAAAAGAATACTAATGTATCTGCAACAAAAGAATTTTTTGAGTACAGTCCCGATTTTCAGTGGAGACAACTTGAAGGTTCTTTACCTGAAAAAGAAGATTTGGTTTTTGATGTTTACTGGAAATTTGTTAAAGTAGGTAAAGGAACATTGGAAATTAAAGGCATTGAAGAAGTTAACGGAAGAACCGCATATCATATATATTCGGAAGCAAAATCCGCTCCGTTTTTTGATAATTTTTTTAAAGTAAGAGATACAAACCAATCTTGGATAGACACGGAAAGTTTATGTTCTTTAAGATATCTTACCAATATTTCCGAAGGCGGTTGGAAAAAGTTCGAACAACTTGATTTCAATCATCAAAATGCAAGATTTGCAAGAAACGATGACGGAAAAATGAAATACGGAGACACCGTTCAATGGGTTCAGGATGTAATATCTTCTTTATATTATATGAGAACCATGGATTTGGAAGTAGGAAAAGAATATGTTTTTGAAGCCCATTCCGGTGATGATACATGGCCTTTAAAAACTAAAGTTATAGGCAGAGAAAAAGTTAAAGTTGAAGCCGGAACTTTTGATTGTTTAATATTACAACCTATGATCAGAGAAGATGCCGGAATATTTAAAGCTAAAGGTAAACTAAAAGTTTGGGTAACAAACGATGAAAGAAAAATGCCGGTACAAATGAGATCCAAAATTCCCGTTGGATCGATATGTGCGGAATTGTCTACATACAAGACAGAAAATAAGATAAAGCAGGAAGAAACCATAGCTAAAGAAATTTCTTCAGAAGAAGAAACAACTATAGAATAGATTTTTATAAAAATTAAAATAGCGACCTTAATATTTTGGTTATAATATTGAAACTCAGGAAATCGAGTACACCCTTACGGGATTCAAGTACACTTCATTCCTGAGTTTCTTCATTCTAACACAAAATCTTAAGGCCTTTAACGGCAAAAGCAAAAACATTTGCTACTATAATTAAACTATGGTAGAATAAAACCACTATAGCAATAGGAAACTTATAATCGCAATGAAAACAAAAATACTTAGCATAAAAGAAGAAAGTAACGAATTTATTATAGAAACGACAAACGATATTTTGAAAAACAAAGGTATAGTTGTGTTGCCTACGGATACCGTTTACGGAATAATGACAAGTGTGTTCAATTTCGAAGGTCAAAAACAAATATATAAACTTAAACACAGGGCAGCAAGAAAACCTTTAATATTGATGTCCGACAACATTGAAACATTAAAACGGTTTGTTATATTTCCTAAAGGTATAGATAAAATTGTAATGGAGTTTTGGCCGGGACAATTAACATTAATTTTGCCTACCACCGAACTTGGTAAAATGTTGATAGGCGGCAGAGACAATTTAGGTGTAAGAATACCGAACTGTAAGATACTTTTGGATATTATGGCAAAGAACAATGTTCCTTTAATGACAACATCCGCAAATGTTTCCGGTAAAGACAGTGCAAAAACGGCTAAAACCGCAATAGATTATTTTGACAGCAAAATAGATTTGATAGTTGACGGCGGTAAATGTGAATTTTCGTTTGAATCAACTGTTATAGATATGGTGAAGTTCCCGTATATTGTTATAAGAAAAGGTTGTTTGGATTGCAAGAAACTGTTGGAATACATATAACGACAATTTATAATTTACAATTTACAATGTATAATTAACGACAAATATAAAGTAAAATAGGAAGAATAAAAATCTTCCTATTTTTTTTATTGTAAATATTATATAATCATAAGATAATTTATAATAAAATTTTTGATATAGGAGTATAACATGGAAGATTTAAAGAAAGTTGATTTGGAAATTGCAAACATCATTGAAGAAGAACATCAAAGACAAGAAAATAATATTGAACTTATTGCCTCTGAAAACCATACATCAAAAGCTGTTATGCAGGCACAAGGTTCGGTTTTAACAAATAAATATGCCGAAGGATATCCGGGAAGAAGATATTACGGCGGTTGCGAATTTGTAGATAAAGTAGAAACTTTGGCTATAGAAAGAGCAAAACAGTTGTTCGGATGCCAATTCGTAAATGTTCAACCGCATTCCGGAGCACAAGCAAATATGGCAACATTTATGGCATTGCTTCAAGCGGGAGATACCGTTTTGGGTATGAGCTTGGATCACGGCGGACATTTGTCTCACGGTCATCCGATGAACTTTTCAGGTAAATTCTTTAAAATCGTTCCTTATACAGTAAACAAAGATACGGAAGTTATAGATTATGATGAACTGGAAAAAACAGCAAAAGAATGCAAACCTAAAATGATAGTTACGGGTGCAAGTGCATATTCAAGAATATGGGATTGGGAAAGAATAAGAAAAATCGCCGATTCAGTAGGTGCATATTTTATGGCAGATATTGCTCACTATGCAGGTCTTATAGCTGCGGGAGTATATCCTTCACCTGTTCCTTTTGCGGATGTAGTTACAACAACAACACACAAAACATTGAGAGGTCCGAGAGGCGGTATCATTATGACCAACAGGGAAGACTTGGCAAAGAAAATAAATTCCGCTGTTTTCCCTGGAGTACAAGGCGGACCTTTAATGCATGTTATAGCAGCAAAAGCAGTTGCATTTAAAGAAGCATTACAACCTTCATTTAAAGAATATCAAAAACAAGTTGCAGCAAATGCTAAAGTGTTTGCAAAAACATTGGCAGAGGGCGGTTTAAGAATAGTTTCAGGCGGAACAGATTCACACATGTTCCTGGTAGATTTAAGACCTTTAAATGTTACAGGTAAAGATGCTCAAATTACTTTGGAAAAAGCAGGAATAACGGCAAACAAAAACACAATTCCTTACGATCCTGCAAAGCCTATGATAGCTTCCGGTATAAGAATCGGAACACCTGCAATTACAACAAGAGGAATGAAAGAAAACGAAGTTATCAAAATTGCTAATTGGATAATTAAAGTGTTGAAAAATATAAATAACGAAGAAGTAATAGCTGAAGTTAAAAAAGAAGTTACGGCACTTTGCAAACAGTTCCCGGTATATTAATTTTTTGAGGGATAGATGTATAGAGGGATAGATTGAAAAGCATAGTATTAAAAAAAGGTGAAGAAAAAAGGGTAAAGTCGGGACATCAGTGGGTGTTTTCCAATGAAATAAAAGATGTCTTTGCTAAACCGCAAACAGGCGAGATTGTGGAATGTTATGACAGTTCCAACAATTTTATCGGTATAGGATTTTATAATCCTCACTCTTTAATTGCTTTTCGTTTAATATCAAGAAAGAACGAAATTGTTGATACAAGATTTTGGAAAGAGAGAATACAAAAAGCTTACGATTTAAGAAAACAATTGTATCCTAACCAAAACTCGTTCAGAGTAGTTTACGGGGAAAGTGACGATATAAGCGGTTTCGTTTTAGATAAGTACGAAGATTATTGTGTCGCACAGTTTGTCAGTGCAGGTGCGGATAACAATAAACATGATATATTGGATGCAGTTCAGGAAGTAATAAACCCTAAAGGAATAATGGTAAGAAACGATTCCCATTTAAGGAAACTTGAAAATTTATCCGGCGAAAACGAAATATATTCAGGTAAAATTCCCGATGATATTTTAATAACCGAAAACGATATAAAATATTATGTGAACATAAAGTCGGGACAAAAAACAGGTTTTTTCTTCGATCAAAGAGATAACAGAAAATTATTCCAAAAGTATTGTAAAGATAAAAAAGTGTTGGATTGTTTTACACATACAGGTTCTTTCGGATTAAATGCTTTAAAAGGCGGAGCAAAAGAAGTTATATTTGTAGATTCTTCAAGACCTGCTCTTGAAATGGCAAACAAAAATTATGAAGCCAACGGATACAAAGATTTCAATGCACTTGTTGCCGATGCTCAAGAATACATATGTTCGCATCAGGCACAAGCGGAAAACTATGAAGTTGTTAATATAGATCCGCCAGGACTAATCAAAAGTAAAAAAGATTTTCATGCCGGATACAAACATTATGCAAAACTTAACGAACAAGCCATAAGATTATTAAAAAACGGCGGAATTTTTGCCACGAGCTCATGTTCGCATCATTTATCTATGAGCGACTTTAAAAAAATGTTGCAGGAAGCAGTTTCAAAAGCCGGTAAAAGAGCGATATTCTTAGAACTTTCAACTCAGGCAAAAGATCATCCCATACTAATTTCGATGCCGGAAACGGAATATCTTAAGTTTGCAATACTGAAAATATTTTAGTTGAACAATTAAAATTGTTATGTTTGTAGTTGTCGTTAAACTTATAAACCTATAACCCCATCACCCTATAACCAACAAAACGTTTCACGTTTTGTTCTTGATTTATGTGTTGTTTTTCGTTATAATTTAAAGATAAAAATATATTGAAAAAATAATGAAAAAGATAAAAGTTTTAATTTCAAGCAGCAAAATAAAAAATAAAGTAAATAAAATTGCACAACAGATAAACAAAGATTTTAAAAATAAGAAGTTGGTAGTGGTATCGGTTTTGTCGGGCAGTGTTATTTTTTGCAGTGATTTAATAAGAAAATTAAACGTTGATTTTGAAATAGATTTTATAAGAGTTGCATCTTATAAAGGCAAAAAATCGTCCGGCAAAATAAAGTTCTTGTGCGATGTTGTTGAAGATATAAAGGATAAAGATATTTTACTTATAGAAGATATTTGCGACAGCGGAAGAACACTTTCTTATGTGAAAGATTTGTTCATGAAGAGAAAAGCTAACAGCGTAAAAATATGTACCTTTATAAATAAGAAAGTTGAAAAATATAAACAAATCAAAATCGATTATTTCGGTTTTGAAATAAAAGATGAATTTGTTGTAGGTTACGGTTTGGATTATGACGGCAAATACAGAGGTTTGCCGTATATAGGCGTTATATAAAGAGGTGTGTAGTTTATGAACATGAAGATGAAGAAAAAAGATTCTTGGGGAATATTTTTTTGGGTAGTACTGGCTATAGTGTTACTTATATTTATGCAGAATTCCACCAAGAAATCCAATATAGAAGAAATGCCTTACTCTCAATTCAAACAAAGTGTTAAAGAAGGGAAAATCATAAATGCCGTTGTTACTCCCGAATTGATAGAGGGTGAATTTACCGATGCGGAAGGCAAACAAAGAAAGTATAAAACCGTACCGTTGGAAGATCCGAAACTTATCGAAGATATGGAAGAACACAAAGTTCAAAAGTTTTCCGGTAAAGCTCAAAACGGATGGTTAGGACCTTTGATTTTCAGTTGGGGACCGATAATCCTTTTAATACTTTTCTGGTTATGGATAATGCGAGGTATGTCTGCGGGCGGAAAACAGGCAATGTCTTTTGCCAAGAGTAAAGCAAAACTTGCAGATAACGGTAAAAAAATAACATTTAAAGAAGTTGCAGGGTGCGAAGAAGCAAAAGAAGAATTGCAGGAAATAGTAGAGTTTCTGAAAAATCCTTCAAAGTTTCAAAAGCTCGGCGGTAAAATTCCGAAAGGAGTTTTACTTGCGGGTGCTCCCGGAACAGGTAAAACTTTACTTGCAAAAGCAGTTGCAGGTGAAGCCGGTGTTCCTTTCTTTTCTTCAAGCGGTTCCGAATTTGTGGAAATGTTTGTAGGTGTCGGTGCATCAAGAGTCAGAGATTTGTTTGACCAGGGCAGAAAGAATGCGCCGTGCTTACTGTTTATAGATGAAATCGATGCCGTAGGAAGACACAGAGGTGCAGGTCTCGGCGGCGGTAACGATGAAAGAGAACAAACATTGAACCAAATACTTGTAGAAATGGACGGATTCGATACTAAAGAAGGTGTTATAATAATTGCGGCAACTAACAGACCTGACGTTTTGGATCCGGCACTACTTAGAGCGGGAAGATTCGACAGACAAGTAGTAGTTAATACTCCCGACTTAAAAGACAGAGAAGAAATATTAAAAGTTCATGTAAAAAATATAAAAGTAGATAAAGGTGTGGACTTAAAAGTTTTGGCAAGAAGAACTCCCGGCTTTGTAGGTGCCGATTTAGCTAACCTTGCAAACGAAGCTGCACTTCTTGCAGCAAGAAAAAATTTAGATGTTGTTACAATGAAATGTTTTGAAGAAGCAATAGACAAAATAATGGCAGGACCTCAGAAAAAGTCCAGAGTAATTTCGGATAAAGAAAAAAGTATTATTGCTTACCATGAAGCAGGTCACACCATTGTTGCAAAAATGATTCCTAACACGGATCCTGTTCATAAAGTAACAATAATGGCAAGCGGCAGGGCGTTAGGTTATACATTACAAGTTCCGTTGGAAGACAAATTTTTAAGTTCAAAGTCGGAAATAGAAGCAAGACTTGCAATACTTATGGGCGGTAGAGTTGCGGAAGAAATTGTGTTTGGTGACATAACAACAGGTGCTTCAAATGATATTTCAAGGGCAACACAAATTGCCACAAAAATGGTTACGGCTTTCGGTATGAGCGACAAAATAGGAACACTTGCTTTGGAAAAAGATACCGAAGAAGTATTTTTAGGCAGAGATATTTCGAGAACACAAAAACATTCGAACAAAACCGCGGAACTTATAGATGAAGAAGTAAAAAATATAGTTACCACCGCAAAAAATAAAGCAAAAAAAATATTGGAAGATAACAGAGAAAAGTTAGACAATTTGGTTAAAGCTTTAATAGAAAGAGAAACATTGAACGGTGATCAGGTTAGCAAAATAATGAACGGTGAAGAGTTGGATCCTATGGAATCAAAGCCGGTAAAAAAAGAAGTTGTTACCGAAGAACCGAAAGTTGAACCTGAAATAAAACCTGAACCTAAACAAGAAACTGAAATTAAAGCTGAACCTGAAACAGTGAAAAAAGAAGAAATAAAACAAGAAGAACCTAAACAAGAAGAAAAAATTGAAGAAAAGATAGAAGTTAAAGAAGATAAAAAAGAAGAACCGCTAAGAGTAAAAAAGGCAAGAAAAACTAAAACGGAAACTTTTCAGAACGATTTGTTTGCAAAAATAGATAATAAAGAAGAAGATAACAATGAAGAAAAATAAAATAAAAAAAACATTTAATAAACAAAAATTTCAAAAAGCTGTATCGATGATGTTGGAAGCTTTCGGTGAAGATACAAAAAGAGAAGGTATAAAAAGAACTCCCGAAAGAGTAGCTGAATTTTATGAAGAGTTTTTTGACGGGTACAACGAAGATATTGATAATATAATTTCCGTTCACTATCAAACGGAAGAATATGAAGAAATAGTTATCGTTAAAGATATACAACTTTATTCAATGTGCGAACATCATTTGTTACCTTTTTCAGGTAAAGTTCATATAGCATATTTACCTAAAAAAGGCAGAATTGTCGGCGTTTCAAAATTGGTTAGAGTTGTAGAAGCTTTTGCTCACAGATTACAGTTGCAGGAAAGATTATCCGAACAAATTGCCGATACCATAATGAAAACCGTTCAACCTAAAGGTGCAATGGTTGTAATAGAAGCCGAACATTTATGTATGACAATGAGAGGAGTAAGAAAACCGGGAGCAAAAATGATAACTTCCGCAATGAGAGGCATATTCTTAAAAGATGCAAGAACAAGAGCCGAAGCCCTTTCATTGTTGAAATAATAAAGACAGGTTATAAGTTCAATATATAATAAAAAAGCAGAAATATTTTAGTTACAACTTCAAATTCCCGAACCTCATGTACCGTTTCACTTGCGTACACTACGGTTCGGGAATTTTTTGTTTCACCTACAAATATTTCTGTTTTTTTTCTATCCTTACATTTTAATGATTAATGTTTTTTTCTTTTTTTGATAAAATATGTATCATAAATAAAAATTTTAAATTAATAATTGCTAATTGTAAAAAAATGATTGTAAAAAAAGTAAAAGCAGATACCATAAAAGATGCGGTAAAAATTGTTGCAAGTTCAAAATGTGATGAATATGTATACGAAAAACTTGCAAAAAAAATTGTCGGTAATTCTTTCATAGTGGAAGACATAGATAACAGAGCAGCAAGTGTTTTAAAGCAAGAAGCATTGTCTTGCGGATGTGATGTTGCCGTAAGTAAAGATGTATCTCTGTTCAAAAAAGGGAAATCAAATATTGTTATCTGTGCCAACCAAAACCAAATAGAAAAATTAACTTCAAAAATTAAAGAACAGCCGTTCGGATTAAAAATATTATCGAAACAAATATCTGATATTAACTCTTTTCAATTAAAACAGATAGTTTGTGCCAACAAAAAAATAGCATTAAACAAAACTCTTGTAATGGGTATAATAAATTTATCACCCGATTCTTTTTTTAAAAACGGAATAGAAGATATTAATGTTGCGGTAGAGGCTGCATTGCAAATGCAAAAAGACGGTGCCGATATTATTGATGTTGGTGCGGAATCTACAAGGCCGGGTTCAAAACCTGTTCCGGTTAAGCAAGAAACAGAAAAGATACAAAAATTTTTAAAGTTGTTCAGAAAAAAATCCAAAATGCCTGTATCGGTAGATACGTATAAACCCGAAGTCGCAAAAGTGGCATTAGACGAAGGTGCGGATATTATAAACGATATTTATGCACTGAGATACAAAAATAAAAGTATGACGAAAATCGTTGCAAAAAATAAGGCGGCCGTAATTTTGATGCATATGAAGAAAAACCCTTTGACGATGCAACAAAATATAAGATATAATAATATATTAAGTGATATATTTAACTTTCTGTCAAAACAGTTGGATTTTGCTTTGGATAACGGGATAAATAAGGAGTCAATAATTATTGATCCCGGTATAGGTTTTGGCAAAACGGTTGAAGATAATTTGCTTATAATAAAAAGGTTGTTTGAATTTAAATCTTTGAATGTTCCCGTGCTTATGGCACTATCTAACAAAAGTTTCTTGGCAAAAGTTTTGGAAGCGGAAGATTTTAGTGAAAGACAACTTGCAACGGCAATAGCAAATATGGTTTCTGTTATGAACGGTGCGGATATCTTAAGAGTTCACAATGTAAAAGAAACCGTTAATGCATTGAAAGTCTTTAATTCTATAAGGAGAATATAATGGAACTTGTGGCACACATATGGAATGTTTATATTTCAAACATTTTAGATATCCTTATATTGGCATACATTTTTTATAGAATATTGCTCGTTATAAAAGGTACAAGAACAATACAGGTTGTTATAGGGCTTATTGTACTTGTTGCCGTTACTATCATAGCAAGAGATGTTTTACATTTACAAACATTATCTTGGATTATGGGAAAATTTTGGCTTGCCGCAGTTGTTATACTTGCGGTTGTTTTTCAGTCGGAAATCAGATACGCGCTTGCCAAAATAGGAAGCAAACTTTTCTCTATAAGAACAAAAATAAAATCAAATTTTATGTCGGAAATTGTTGAAGCCGCTACCGAAATGAGCAAAATAAGAATGGGTGCTTTAATAGTTCTCGAAAAAGATATGGGGTTAAAAAATTATACCGAAACGGGAATAAGAATAGATGCTAAAGTAACTCACGAATTGTTGTTGTCCATATTTAATACAAAGGCACCTATTCACGACGGTGCAGTTATAATAAAAGATGAAAAGATAGAAGCTGCCGGATGTGTTTTGCCCATAAGTACCGAGATTGAAGTTAAACATTTGGGAACAAGACACAGAGCCGGTATAGGTTTGTCGGCACTGACCGATGCAATAGTGCTTGTAGTATCCGAAGAGACAGGTAATATATCGATTTGTGTTGACGGAAAAATAGAAAAAGTAAGTACCGAAAACTTGTTGGAAACATTGACGAACAGATATACACAAAAGGCAAATGTATTATGAAAATAAGAAAAGTAAATTTTAAAAGTATAAAAAAATCAATATTGAATAATTGGCAATTAAAACTTATTTCTTTGTGTCTTGCCCTGCTATTTTGGGCATATGTAAAGTTATAATAAGAGTGTTGTTATAAGGAGATAAAAAGTATGTTGAAAGACAATGATTTATTTAATGAAAACCAGGAGACTTTTACAGCGATAAAAGCGAAAAGTTTTGTAGTTATGCCATCTTTGCCGGAAAGTTTAAAAGATTTAGCAACTATTTCCGAAAATATGTGGTGGTGCTGGAACAGTGATGCTGTTGAATTGTTTAGAAGATTAGACAGACATATATGGGAAGAATCTTATCATAGCCCGAAAGCCATGTTGGGTCTTGTAAAACAGGAAAGATTGGAAGAGTTGGCAGATGATACAAGCTTTATTTCTCATATGAAAATGGTAAAAGCGGAACTCGATAAATATATGTCGGTACCTACATGGTTCGATAAAACTTTCCCTGAATATAAAGATAAAAAAATCGCATACTTTTCTACCGAGTTTGCAATTCATGAAAGTTTGCCTATATATTCCGGAGGTTTGGGAGTATTGTCCGGAGATCATTTGAAATCCGCAAGTGATATGGGACTTCCTTTGGTAGGTATAGGTTTGTTGTACAGAAACGGATATTTTAAACAGCATTTAAGTATTGACGGTTGGCAGATAGAAGAATATAAAGTAAACCATTTCTACAGTATGCCTATGCAACTTTTAACAGATGAAAAAGGCGATGCTTTGTTTATAGAAATTTCGTTGCCTCGTTCACCGAGAGTATTTGCAAGAATATGGAAAGTTCAGGTAGGCAGAGTTGCTCTTTATTTGTTGGATACGGATTTTGATAAAAATTCTCCAGAAGACAGAACGATTACCGGTGAACTTTACGGCGGTGACAAAGAAATGAGAATTAAGCAGGAAAAGTTGTTGGGTGTCGGCGGTATGAAAGTTTTGGAACTTTTAAATATCGATCCTTCCGTAATACATATCAATGAAGGTCATTCCGCATTCTTGTTGTTGGAAAAAATGAGAATGTTGATGAAGAACAAAGGTTTATCTTTCGAACAGGCACAGAAAGTTGTTAAATCAAATTGTGTGTTCACAACACATACTCCTGTTCCTGCAGGTAACGAAGTGTTCTCGGCACAACTTGTTTCAACATATTTTGAAAGTTTGTACAGAGAGTTAGGTTTATCGAGAGAACAATTCTTGGCTTTAGGCAGGGATTTGAAAGTTGAAAACATGGAAAAAGATTTTTCAATGACAATACTTGCACTTAAAGCTTGCGGTAAAGCTAACGGCGTTTCAAGATTGCATGCAACAGTATCAAGAGAAATGTGGCAAAATGTTTGGCCGGAACTTCCAAGAAAAGAAATTCCTATTACCCACATTACAAACGGTATTCACACAAACACTTGGATATCTTATGAGTTTGCAGGTTTGTTCCAAAGATATATCGGTGAAGATTGGATAGATGAACCTTCAGACCAGACTTTATGGCAAAGAATAGCAGATATTCCCGATGCGGAACTTTGGAGAAGTCACGAAAGAAGAAAAGAAAGACTTGTATCTTTTGCAAGAAGCAGATTAAAAATGCAGTTGCAAAGAAGAGGTCTTTCAAAACATATGGTGGCTTATGCCGATGAAGTTTTAGATCCCGAAGCATTAACAATCGGTTTTGCAAGAAGATTTGCAACATATAAAAGAGGTAACTTAATATTCAGAAATCTCGACAGAATCAAAAAAATACTTACCAATAAAGAAAAACCTGTACAGATAATTATTGCAGGTAAAGCTCATCCGAAAGATGATAAAGGTAAAGAAATTATAAAAAGTATCGTTGCTTTAACTTCTGATCCCGACTTAAAATATAAAGTAGTTTTCTTGGAAGATTACGATATGAATGTTGCTCACTATTTGGTTCAGGGCGTGGATATTTGGTTGAACAATCCTTTAAGACCGCAGGAAGCATCAGGTACAAGCGGAATGAAAGCTGCAGTTAACGGTGCAATAAATTTCAGTGTGCTTGACGGTTGGTGGTGTGAAGGTTATAACGGTGAAAACGGTTGGGTTGTAGGTTCAACAGATACTTACAATGATTTGGAATACCAAAATGAAATGGAATCAAGATCAATATATGAAATGTTGGAAAAAGAAATAATTCCTTTATTCTTCGACAGAGGTCAAGACGATTTGCCCAGAGGCTGGATAACAAAAATGAAAGCTTGTATGCAAACGGTAGGTCCTATGTTTAATACAAACAGAATGATTGAAGATTATACAAGAAAATTTTATGTCCCGTCTATGGAATTGACCGAAAAGATGAAAGAAAACAACTATGAACTTGCAAAGAAAAAAGCAGATTGGCAAAGTAATATTGAAAGAAATTGGTCAAGAGTTTCCATTATAAGTGCCGATGATAATACAAGCGCAAAAACAATTAAAATCGGTGAACCTATAAAAATAAGAGTTAGAGTTAATTTGGCAGGAATAGCTCCGGAAGATGTTTTTGTTCAGGTTTATGAAGGTTATTTGAACACCAAAAATGTTTTAAGCAATGAAACATTTGAAAACATGAAAATGGTTTCAAAAGAACAAGACGGAACATATATATATGAAATCGAAGCACCTACAAGAATTGTAGGCCATTGCGGTTACACCGTAAGAATAGTTCCGCAATATATGGATAAAGTTGAATATATTCCGGGCATAATCAAATGGTTTTAAACAATAACATAAAACTTGTTATATTTGATTTAGACGGAACACTAATAGACTCACAATACGATTTAACAGATTCTGTAAATTTTGTAAGACAAAAATATGGGTTTAATCCGCTACCGGTAAAAGAAGTTGCTTCTTACCTCGGTAGCGGAATAACAGCTCTTGTAAAGTCCGTTTTACCGGAACTTGACGGCGATGAACTTAATAAGGCTGTTAAAATGTTTAAAGATAATTATGCCGAACATTTAACGGACAAAACTTTGCCTTACAATGAAGTTCCGGAAATGCTTTCAAACATTCCGCAACCGAAAGTTTTACTATCCAACAAAGACGAAAGATTTTCAAAACATATTTTAGAAACACTCGGTTTATCACAATTCTTTACGGAAATTTATGGCGGAGATTCTTTTAAAGAAAAAAAACCGAACCCGTTACCGATATACGAAATTTTAAAAAAGTTTTCTTTAAATAAAGAAGAAGTTATTATGGTAGGTGACGGAGCAAACGATATACATGTGGCTAAGAATGCGGGTATAAATGTTATCGGTACTCTTTACGGATATTCCTCACTTGAACAACTAAAAGAGTATGGCGCAGATTATATTGCCAAGACTCCGAAAGAGATACCAACAATAATCAATAATTAAATTTGTTTTAGCTAAACGGATTTAAGTAGTTTGTCATTGCGAACGTAGTGAAGCAATCCATGACGTTTGTCATTCCGGACTTGATCCGGAATCTATAAAATATCTGTCCGAAGGACACCGAAATTATAAATTGTAAATTATAAATTATAAATTGTTGTTTTGATTTTTTTTGCTTTGAATGTTCTGAAATTCAAATCTGTACTTTTGTTTAACATCCGGATACTTCTTGTGGTCAACTTCCGAAGTGAACATATCGTAAGGCCTTATATATAAACCTGTGTTACCATACAATGCTCTGTACACTACATACTTTTCACCGGTTTCACTGTGAGTTGCAACATCTTCCACTAAATAATAGTCACCTTTAAAATGTTTATATATCCCTTTTTTCAATTCCATAATTTTATCCTTGTTAGCTAAGTTTTTTGCTGATTTCGCAAAAAACATCCTCAACGGAAACAAGTTTCATACAATCCACCTTAGTACAAGTCCTGTTCCTGCACGGTTGGCATGGCACCTTCTTTTGAATAACCGTAGTGTTCCCTTTGAAAGGTCCCGTTCTTTTTGCATCTGTCGGACCTAAAATTGCAACTGCCGGAACTTTTAATGCTGTTGCTATATGCATAGGACCTGCTTCGTTTGCTAAAAACAAACTTGCAAGTTTAAATATTGCCATTAATTGTTTTAATGTTAATTTACCGGTTAAGTTGGTTATCTTTTTTGTTTTAGAAAGGGATATTATCTCTTCATCAAGACCTTTTTCGCTTGCACCGCCTTCTTTACCGCCGATAAGCATAACATTAACATCATAATTTTCGTTTATCAAATCTATTGTTTGTGCAAACTTTTCACTTTGCCATCTTCTTGATATCCAACCGCCGCCGGGATGAACCAAAACAATTTTTTTATCTAAATCTACACTTTCTTTTTTTAATATTTCTTTTACTTCGTTAATATATTTTTCATCTACATGCAAACTGTATTCCAAGTTGTCCGTATCAACAGGACAACCGAGATATTTTGCAACAGCCAAATGTCTTTCGATACAATGTGTGTTAACACTTTCAGGTTTAATTTCTTTGGAAAACAACCATGAAAGTTCTCTCATTCCGTTTGTGGATGATGAAGCAAGTTTATATTTTGCACCTGCCATTTTAACTATAAATGCGGATTTAAAAAGTCCGTGAAAATCGATACTTAAATCAAACTTTTCCGCTCTTAAAATTTTGTACATCTTTTTCAAATATGAAAGAGTTATATGTCTTCTGTCGAACACTATTAAATTATCGATTAACGGATTATCTTTTATTATATCCGCACATCTTTCATCGGCTATCCAACTGATATGTACATTAGGATAAGTTTTTTTTATTTGCGTAACTGCAGGTAAAGCAAATATTATGTCACCCATTCTGCTTGGCTGAACAACCAACAGTTTAGGTTTAGGATTATTTTTTAAAAGTTCTATAATTTCGTTTGCCATTATAAATACTCTTTAATTATTTTTATATTTTTTTCTACGGCACCTTTTTGATTTTTTACTACTTCTACACCTTTTTTACCGACTTCCAATCTAAAATTTTTATCGTTAAAAAGTTTTATTGCCGTTTCATAAAATTCTTCTTTTGTGTTTACTTCAAATGCTCCGTTATTTTTTAACGATGCAGACTCATTTTCAAAATTGTACATATATTTACCGAAAATTATCGGTTTGGAATAAGCTGCCGCTTCTATAGGATTTTGTCCGCCTTTATTTACCATTGAACCGCCTATAAAAACTATGTCGGATATTGAATAAATAGTTTGCAATTTTCCGAACACATCTATAATGATAACATCTTTTTTCTTGTCGGTTAATTTCGAAAAAAGTTCAAAAGATAAATCGTTTTTCTTTATCAAAGAACAAATTTCGTTTACCCTTGCGATATGTCTTGGTGCAATGATTAATTTTAAATTCCCGAAAATATTTTTTAACTGTACAAAAACTTTTAATAGTATACTTTCTTCGCCTTCTCTGGTGCTGCCTGCGGTTAAAATCAAATCGTCCGTGTTAAGAAACAAATCTTCTTTTTTTATTGTTTCGCCTGCAAAATCTCTGTCGTATTTTATGTTGCCTGTAATACCGACTTTTTCTTTGTTGTCCGTTAAAGCAACAAACCTTTTATAATCATGTTCATTCCTAACGGAAATAAAATCTATAAGACTTAAAAACGGTTTCCAGAAAAATTTTGTCATTCTGTAATAAGGAAAAGCTCCTTTAGAAATTCTTCCGTTAACCGTTATAATTTTTGTTCCTAATTTATTTGCACAAGTTATCATACTCGGCCAAAATTCCGTTTCTATAAGTATAAGAACGTCCGGTTTAATCTTTTTTAGTATTGATGAAATAAACGGATAAACATCTACCGGTGCAAGAGCAAAATAAGAAATCCCTTTAATTTTAGCAACATATTCTCTTGCAGATTTTGTTATTGTGGAAACTATTATATTGTTTCCTTGTAAGTGAGGTATCATCGGTTCAACTGCTTTTGCTTCACCTAAAGAAGCACAATGTATCCAAACGGTTTTTTTTGTTTTGTCGAGTTGAGGAATGTTCCATTGTGAAAGTCTTTCTTTAATACAATAAAAGAATTCCTGACGATTTTTTTTACCTGCCAAAACAATCGCCAAAAGTATAGGAACCAAAAATATTAAAAGTAAACAATTATAAAAAACAAGTAATATGTTAAGCATTACCAAAAAACCGGATAATAATTTTAACTATTATATATAAAACAGCCATTAAAGGCAATTGTTAAACATTCAATCTTCTAAAATTGCGGAGTAATTTTTGTTCTTGATTTTTGGTATGTGAGTTGGTATAATTTAAAAGTTATTTTAGATTGAAAATTTAATATGTTAAAAAGAGAAATAAAGTTATTATGTATCACCTGTCCCAGAGATGACATTTCTTACGAAAAACAAGTTGAACTTGCGTGTCAGGGCGGAGCGGATATGATTCAACTCAGAGATAAGAAAATGTCGGATAAGGATTTATTTGATCTTTCTTTAAAATTGCAACAAATTTGTAATAAGTATAATGTTTATTTTACCATAAATAACAGAGTAGATATTGCCGATATTTCTAACAGTGACGGAGTTCATTTGGGACAAAATGATTTGCCAGTTTCGTATGCAAGAACAGTTTTAGGTGATAACAAAATTGTGGGAATATCCGCTTCCGGGTACGCTAAAGTTGTTGAAGCATCAAAACTTCCGGTAGATTATATAGGTTGTGGAGCAATTTTTCCTACAACCACAAAACCCGAAGCAAATGTCAGAGGGTTGGAAGTATTAAAGAAGATAAAAGATTCAAATATTTCAAAACCTGTTATTGCTATCGGCGGTATAGATAAAACAAATGTTGCAGATGTTATTAAAGCCGGTGCAGACGGAGTTGCCGTTGTAAGAGCAGTTTGCGGTGCACAAGATATAAAAAAAGAAGCACAAGAAATAAAAAAAATAATACTTAATATAAAGTAAGGATAATATTTATGACTTTAATGGAACAAGCCGGAAAAAATGTTGTAACAAAAGAAGTTGAAGAAGTTGCAAAATACGAACAAGTATCAACTGATTTTATTTTAAAAGGGTTGAGTGAAGGAACTATAGTTATTCCTAAAAATGTTAAAAGAATACAAAAGTTGCCGAGAGCTATCGGTGCCGGACTTAAAACAAAAATAAATGCAAATTTAGGAACATCACCGGACCACATAAGTATTGAAGAAGAACTCGAAAAAATGAGAGTTGCTGTTGAGTATGGCGCGGATGCCATAATGGATTTGTCTACCGGCGGAAATTTGGTGGAAATGAGAAAAGAAATATTGGCACAGTGTCCGGTACAAGTAGGAACTGTTCCTATATATCAGGTTGCAAGCCAAACCGTCAGAGGCGGAAAGAAAAAAATTTCACAAATGGATCCGGAACTTATGTTTGATGTTATAGAAGAACAAGCCGAACAAGGTGTTGATTTTATGACGATACATTGCGGAGTTAACCAAGAAACTGTTGCAATGTTGGACAGACAACCGAGAGTTATGGGCGTAGTTAGCAGGGGCGGATCATTTTTAGTTAAATGGATAAAAGCAAACAAAAAAGAAAATCCTTATTATGAACAATATGACAGACTTTTAAAGATAGCAAAAAAATATGATATTACATTAAGTTTGGGTGACGGGTTTAGACCCGGTGGAAATCCGGATGCAACCGACGGACCTCAACTTGCGGAACTTTCAATACTCGGTGAACTTGCGTTAAGAGCAAGAAAAGAAGGTGTGCAAGTTATGATTGAAGGTCCGGGACACATTCCCATAAACCAAATTCAGTCAAATGTTTTACTTGCAAAAAGATTAACACATAACAGTCCTTTATATTTCTTGGGACCTTTGGTTACCGATATTGCTCCTGGATACGATCATATAACATCGGCTATCGGCGGTGCAATGGCAGCAAGTTACGGAGTAGACTTTATTTGTTATGTTACACCCGCGGAACATTTAAGATTGCCTGATGTTGACGACGTCAGAGAAGGTGTTATCGCTTCAAGAATTGCGGCTCACAGCGCAGACATTGTAAAAAATGTTAAAGGTGCAAGAGAACAAGATTATCAGATGTCAAAATACAGAAAAGAAAGAAACTGGGAAAAACAAAGAGAGTTTTGTTTAGACCCGATAAAGTTTGATAAAGAAAGAGCAAAAATAAAACCGAACTTAAAAGATACATGTTCGATGTGCGGGGAATTTTGTTCAATGAGGGATGAAGATCTATGAAAAAAGCAACCATGTGTAAAACAGTAAAAGTAAGAGTACCGGCGACCACTGCAAATCTAGGTCCCGGATTTGATGTTTTGGGAGCAAGTTTATCGTTATACAACGAACTTGAAGTTTCAATTGCCGAAGATCCTAAAAAAGCAAAATTTGTTGTTGCGGGTGAAGGCAGAAAAATTTTGCCTAAAGATGAAAGAAACATTTTGTGGAAAGCAATGGATGCAGTTTTTATGTTGCTCGATCAAAACGATAAGTACAGTTTAAACAGTTTTAACATAAAACTTACAAACAATATTCCGTTGAGTTCGGGACTTGGTTCATCATCGGCAGCAAGAGCAGCCGGAATAATAGCTGCAAACCAAATATGCGGAAACAAATTAACTTTGGGTGAAATGGCACAGCTTGGTGTAAAACTTGAAGGTCATCCCGATAACATAATACCTGCTTTTTACGGCGGAGTATGTGTTTCAATAAATCAAGGTAACGATATGATAGACGTTATAAAGTTACCTATACCTAAAGTAAAAGCCGTTGTTTGCACTCCCGGATTTGAACTTGCGACAGAAAGATCAAGAAATATTTTACCTGCCAAATATGACAGAAAAGATGTTGTTTTTAATATATCAAGAGTCGCATTGCTTACAAAAGCATTTTGCACAAACGATTTCAAACTTTTAAATGAAGCAATGCAAGATAAAATTCATCAACCATACAGAGCAAAATTAATTCCTGTTATGCAGGAATTGATAGATGTTGCGGTTAAAGAAGGAGCTTACGGTGCATGTTTGTCCGGAGCGGGACCTTCGATGATAGCTTTTTGCGATAACAGTAAAGCGGAAAAAATTGCAAAAGCAATGTCAAAAATATGGAAAAAAGAAACGGTTCCTACAAAAACTTTTATTTTAAGTTTTGATAAAAACGGAGCAGAAAAAATATAAATTGTAAATTATAAATTGGAGTAAAAAGATGGCACTAATCGTGATGAAGTTTGGCGGTTCTTCGGTAGCAGACAGTGAAAAGATGAAACATGTTGCAAACAAAGTTATTGCAAGAAAAAAAGGCGGTAACAAAATTGTTGTTGTTGTTTCCGCACCTGGAGATACTACCGATGATTTAATTACAAGATGTGAAGAAATTACGGCAGATCCTAATCCAAGAGAAATGGATATGCTTCTTGCAACGGGTGAACAGATGTCCATATCACTTCTTGCTATGGCAATTCAATCTATGGGGCACAAAGCGGTTTCTTTAACAGGTTCCCAAGCGGGAATTTCTACCGACGATGATTATACAAGAGCAAGAGTAAAGAAAATAAATCCTAAAAAGATTTTTGAGTTATTGAACAAGGGAAATATTGTTGTTGTTGCAGGATTCCAAGGCATGAACAAAGCAGGTGATATTACGACTTTGGGCAGAGGCGGATCCGATTTAACCGCTGTTGCACTTGCAGCACAAATGAAAGCAAACCTTTGCGAAATTTACAGCGATGTTGAAGGTATTTTTACAACAGATCCGAGAGTTGTAAAAGATGCCAAAAAAATAGATTTGATATCTTATGAAGAAATGCTTGAAATGGCAGGTTCCGGTGCACAGGTTATGCAAACAAGAAGTATAGAAGTTGCAAAAAACTACGGAATAGAAATTCATGCAAGATCGACTTTTTCCGATAAAGAAGGAACGTATATAGTTAATGAAGAAAAAATAGGGAGAAAAAAAATGGAAGACCTTATGGTATCAGCAGTAACTTTTGATAAAAATCAAGTAAAATTCTCGTTAATAGATTTGCCGGATGTTCCGGGTATGGCAGCAAAAATATTCAGTTCTATTGCAAAGCTCGGTATAAACGTAGATATGATTATTCAGTCTGCAGCTTTGGATAAAAAGAATGACATTTCTTTCACCGTAAGCAAATCTGATATGAAAAAAACTCAACAAAAAGTTGATGAATTGGCAAAACAGTTAGGTGCACAAACAGTAACTTGCGATGAACATGTTGCAAAAGTTTCCGTTGTAGGTGTAGGTATGAAAACTCATCCAGGAGTTGCATCTAAGATGTTCGATATTTTAGCTAAAAACAAAATAAATATTGAAATGATTTCTACAAGTGAAATAAAAGTTTCTTGTGTTATAGATTCCGTAGATTTGAATAAAGCAGTAAACGAATTACATAAAGGATTCAAACTTAACAAAAAATAATTTTTATGAGACAAATAAAAATATTCGATACAACCTTAAGAGACGGTAGTCAGGGAGCGGGAATTGCTTTTTCAGTTGAAGACAAACTGAAAATTGCCGCTGCTCTTGACGAGTTCGGTGTATCTTATATTGAGGGCGGATGGCCCGGTTCTAACCCTAAAGATGAAGAATTTTTTAAACTTGCCAAAGGTAAATTTAAAAATTCTAAACTTGTGGCTTTCAGTTCTACAAGGAAAGCAAAATCCAATGTTAAAAACGACGAAAACTTAAAGAAAATTGTTAAGTCCGGTGCAAAAGTTGCATGCATATTCGGTAAATCGTGGGATTTGCATGTAGAGTGTGCATTAAAAACCACTCTTAAAGAAAACCTTAAAATGATAAGTGACACGGTATCGTTTTTAAAATCCAAAAAGTTTGAAGTTATATACGATGCGGAACATTATTTCGACGGATACATACATAATAAAGATTATGCTGTACAAACAATAAAAGCTGCAATAGATGCAGGTGCAGATTACATTTGTTTATGCGAAACAAACGGTGGAGTACTTCCTCCGTTTATTGAAAAAATAGTTAAAGAAACAATAGCCGCATTTCCTAACGTAAAGTTCGGTATTCATGCTCATAACGATAGTGAATGTGCGGTTGCAAACTCGATAATTGCGGTTCAGTCCGGTTGTGAGTTGGTACAGGGAACGATAAACGGTATAGGTGAAAGATGCGGTAATGCAAACCTATGTTCGATAATTCCTTCATTACAATTAAAAGGAAAATATCGTTGTGTTCCCGTAAGAAGTTTAAAAAATATTACGGAACTTTCAAGATATGTTGACGAAATAGCAAATTTAGTTCCGAACGACAGTCTTCCTTATGTCGGCAGAAGTGCTTTTGCTCATAAGGCCGGTGTTCATGTTGCCGCAATAAAAAAAGAGTCCAAAACTTATGAACATATTAATCCGAAACATGTAGGAAACAGAAGAAACATTTTGGTAAGTGATTTATCCGGTAAAAGTAACATCGTTTCAAAAGCCGACGAACTTGCAATAGATTTGGAAAAAGAAAAGAATTTGCACGGAATAATAGATATAGTTAAAGAAAAAGAAAATGAAGGTTATCAATACGAAAATGCCGACGGTTCGTTCTATATACTTACAAAAAAAGTAGAAAATAAATGTAAAGATTTTTTTACGTTGAAAAGTTACAGAGTAAGTGTTGAAAAAAATGCTGACGGATCCATTGTTTCCGAAGCTACCGTTAAGTTGGATGTTAACGGAAAAGAAGAACATACCGTTGCAGAAGGGGAAGGTCCTGTTAATGCTTTAGATAAATGTTTAAGAAAAGCATTAATAAAATTTTATCCTGAAATAAAAACAGTTTTACTTACGGACTTTAAAGTAAGAGTTATAAACTCAGATGCAAATACTGCCGCAAAAGTTAGAGTGTTAATAGAAACAAAAGATAAAAAACAAAGTTGGGGAACAATCGGGGTAAGCGAAAATATCATTGATGCTTGCTGGCAAGCACTTTCCGATTCCGTAGAATACAAACTTCTAAAAAAATAATTATTTTTTCTTTATGTTCAGAGCTTGTTCAAAGTAGGACGGTTCTAAAGTGTCAATCCCTTTTCTGTAAAGATTAGCAAACAAATATTTTGATATTGATTTCATGGTTAATACATCTGCCATTGCTCTGTGAGCTTGTATTACATCGATATCCAAAATTCTTGCAATATCTCCGAGTTTGTTGGATTCAAAGGAAAAGTATTGCCTTGAAATTATTAATGTATCCAAAAAATACATTTCAGGTGGATTTAAACCGCTTTCCATTATTTCTTTCGATACGAAATTTAAATCAAAATAAGCGTTATGACAAACCAGAACAAATCCATCTATAAAATTTACGATATCTTTTGCAATATCGCGAAACTTCGGTGCATCCATAACCATATCGTTTGTAATGCCGTGAATGTTTGAGGAAAAATCCGGTATGGGACAACCGGGATTTACGAGAGTACAAAATTCCGTTTCCGTATCGCCTGAAACTTTTAACATGGCTATTTCGCAAGTTCTTGCGCCATGTTCCATTGAAAGCCCGGTGGTTTCAATATCTAAAAAAACAAGATTGTCAGGCTTGTTTGTAAGTATCGGTGAAGGTATCATTAAAAATCCTTTTTAATCTGCTTTATTCTATTATACATTTTTATAAAAATTATTTAAATTTTTTGTGATATTGATATACATTAATTTTATAAAATGTTATAATAAATCGTTAATATTAAAATAAATTGTTGATTTATGAGGTATAAAATGAATTTTCAAGAAATTATTATGAGATTACATAAGTATTGGTCTAAAGAAGGTTGTTTGATATGGCAACCTTACGATTTGGAAAAAGGTGCCGGGACATTTAACCCTGCAACATTTTTAAGATGTTTGGGACCTAACCCGTGGAAAGTTGCTTATGTTGAACCTTCAAGAAGACCTACCGATGGAAGATACGGAGAAAATCCTAACAGATTACAACATTATTATCAGTTTCAGGTTATATTAAAACCTGCACCGGAAAATGTACAACAGTTATATTTGAACAGTTTAAAAGCTATAGGACTTGATCCTAAAGAACATGATATAAGATTTGTTGAAGATGATTGGGAATCTCCAACACTCGGCGCATGGGGACTCGGTTGGGAAGTTTGGATAGACGGTATGGAAGCGACTCAGTTTACATATTTTCAACAGGTTGGAGGTATAGAATTAAATCCAATATCCGCGGAAATTACTTACGGACTCGAAAGACTTGCAATGTATTCTCAAAAGAAAGATTCCGTATACGATTTAATGTGGACAGATGATGTAACTTACGGTGATGTTCATTTGGAAGATGAAAGACAATGGTCAAAATATAATTTTGAGGTTGCAGATACAAAAATGTTGTTACAACATTTTAACGATTGGGAAGCCGAAGCAAAAAAACTTGTAGAACAGGGACTTGTTTTACCTGCTTATGATGCGGTTATGAAATGTTCTCATTTGTTTAACTTGCTCGATGCAAGAAGTGCAATTTCGGTTTCAGAAAGAGTAAGCTATGTTTTGAGAGTCAGAACTTTGGCGAAGATGGTTGCTGAAGGATACATGAAACAATTTACGAAGGAATAACGACTTTAATATTTTGCTTGCACCTTTGTATTTTTTTAATTCATTTACCGCAAAGAGTAAACTTCATTATAAAAATACTTCGGTTCAGCTAAAATCTTAAAGTCTGTAAGCGGTTTGATATAAATAATTTTTAGTATATAAGAAAGAGGAATAAAAATGGTTAAAAATGTTTTACTTGAAATAGGGACGGAAGAAATACCTTCTTCATATATTGCGCCTGCACTTGAACAAATGCAGAAATTTGTTAACGATATGTTGACCGAAAAAATGGTAGGTTTCGGCGAAATAAAAACTTATGCTACACCGAGAAGACTCGTTTTAACAATAGCCGATGTTGAAGAAAAAAGTAAAGACAGTGTTCAGGAATTTAACGGACCGTCCGCAAAAGCAGGTAAAGATGCCAACGGTAACTGGACGCAGGCAATACTCGGCTTTTCAAATAAACATCAGGTAAAGCCGGAACAACTTGTTATAAAAGATACACCTAAAGGACAATATTATACTTATTCAAAAGAGATTAAAGGTGAAAAAGTAACAAACATTTTAGCCGAAATATTCCCGATAATTATTCAAAAAATATATTTTCCTAAAACCATGGTATGGGAAAGTTCCTGCTTAAAATTTGCAAGACCTATAAGAACAATCGTTGCTATGTACGGCGATAAAGTAATAAAGTTTTCACTTGCTAACGGCGCGATAAAATCTTCAAATAAAACTATCGGATTACATACATTAACAACAAAACCTATAGTTATAGAATCCGCGGATGTTTATAAAGAAACATTGCAAAATAATTGTGTTTTGGTAGATCAACAAGAAAGAAAACAAAGAATAATATCTTCCATAAATGAAGTTGCAAATTCAATTTCCGCAAAAGCGATATTGGATGAAAGTTTGGTTAATGAAGTTAATCAGCTTGTAGAATATCCTACCGCGGTACTGTGCAAATTTAACGAAAAATATTTAAAGCTTCCTCCGGAAGTTCTTATAACCTGTCTTAAAAAACAACAGAAATGTTTTGCTGTTAAAGATTCAATGGGTAAACTAACGAACTATTTTATTAATGTCAGAAACGGTAAATCGGATAACTTGGATATAGTTAGAGCAGGTTATGAAAAAGTTGTTGTTGCAAGACTTGAAGACTCGGTTTTCTTTTATGATAACGATATAAAGAAACCTTTTGAACAATCTATAGAAAGATTAAAAGGTCTTATATTCCAAAAAGAAATCGGAACTGTTTACGAAAAACTTACAAGAATAAAAGCTGTTGCAAATTTCATAAATGAAGAAAACAAGTTGAATATAAACAAAGATACTTTAACAAGAGTTATAGATTTATCTAAAACGGATTTGGTTAGTGAAATGGTTTTTGAATATCCCGAACTTCAGGGAATAATGGGAAGAATTTATTCCAAAGTTGCAGGGGAAAGTGATGAAATATCAAAAGCTATAGAACAACATTATTGGCCGTTATCCGCTTCGGGAACATTACCTGAAAATATATTGTCCGTAGTTGTTTCTTTAGCGGATAAAATAGATACCGTTGCAGCAGATTTTGCTATAGGACTTGAGCCTTCGGGTTCTGCGGATCCTTACGGACTCAGAAGAATGGCGATAGGTATCGTCAGAATGATAAGAGAATTTTTACCTGAAACGGATTTTGAAAAGATTTTAGATACAGCATTAAATTCGTTACCCGAAAAAATTAAAGAAAAAGATACTTTTGCTACGGCAAAACAAAGACTTGTAAAGTTTTTCTGGAGCAGAATAGAAAATATTTATGAAAATGAAGGATATAAGTTTGATGAAGTTAAAGCTGTAATAATTCCTTCACAAAAGTTGGGCTTGAAAGTTTTGGGTGATATAAAGAAAAAACTTGATGCGTTACAAAATTTAAGAAAAGAAAGTTCATTTGAATCCATAACAACCATATTTAAAAGAGCAAGTAATATTTTAAATCAGGCAAAGAAACAAAAATTAAATATTTCCGATGTTGTTAAAACGGATTTGTTGAAAGAAGAGCCTGAACAGAATTTGTATAACCAATATGTTGTTATAGATAAGCAATTGGAAGAACTTCTTTCCAAAAAAGATTATGCAAATGCAATAAATAAACTTAACGATGTAAAACCGTACTTGGATAACTTCTTCGAAAAAGTTATGGTTATGTGCGAAGATGAAAATATAAAAATTAACAGAATTTCGTTAATAAATTATATTACCGAAAAGTTTAACTCTTTCGTAAATTTGTCATCTTTACAATAATATAATTATAACGACCTTAATATTTGAGCTGCAACTTTATATTTGTCTCCTTTATGTACTCACTTTTGTTTACTTTCTGTACATTGCAGTCGTCAAATACTTCGTTTCGCTTCAAATCTTAAGGCCTTGGAAATCGCTTCGCGATTTGTTGTATTTTTGCTTTGCAAAAATAGGAACAAAAAAGTGTTAAAATTTTTAAAATCAAACTTATTTTTCTTTTTACTGTTAACGACAGTGGTTTTTTCGTTGTACGGCAAAAGTATAAATTTTAAATTTACTAATCATGATGATGTTTCTTTGATAACAAATAACATAAATTATTTGTCTCAATGGAAAAATATACCATCGTTATTTACTACATCCGCTTATGTATCAAAAAGTTACTTTTATTACAGACCGCTTTTAACATTAACTTTTTCAATAGAAGCTATCTTCTTCTATGATAATACAAAAATCTATTTTTTTACAAACATAATACTGTTTGTTTTAGCATTATATTTGATGTATGTTTTTTTATCGAAACTGAATACAAATAAAACAGTACTGAAATTGTTGATGATACTGGTTTGCGTTCATCCCATATTGTCATCGAGTGTTGTTTGGGTTCCTGCCAGAAACGATACGTTACTTGCGATATTTGTGTTTTCATCTTTCATCTTTTTTATTAAATATTTGGAAAACAATTCAATAAAAAATTTAATCCTTTACATTTTGTTTTTTGCAATGTCTTTACTCACAAAAGAATCCGCGATATTTGTTATGTTCTTATATGTGTTATTTGTATATTGTTTTGATTATAAGTTAAGCAAAAAAGAAATTTTAAAGAATATTGTTGTCTTTTTTTGTGTGTTTATAATTTATTTTTATTTAAGATCGATTTCCGTTCGTACGGTTAGCATGAATGAACATATAATCTATTTTAAAGACTATTTTTATAACGTAATTTACGGATATGCTTATTTTGTTTATAAGGTTTTTAACTTTTTTAATATTCCTATAATGGTTGACGGTCATAATATAAATAAAAATTTACATTTTATATCTTATATTCTTTCATTTTCGGTATTATATTTTATGTATCGAAAAAAAATAATTTCTTTCAAAGTTTTGCTCTTTTCTTTAGTTTGGTTTTTGGTATGGTTGTTTCCTACATTTTTGTTTTTGAAAAGTCGTTACTTAATGTTGTTCCACAGAATTTTAATACCGATATTTGCAATAATTTTAGTGTCATGCAGATTATTGGAAACATTATATTTTAAATACAGAAAAACATTTATGGCAGTGTATGTTCTTTTGTTCGGAGTTCTGTTTTTCAATTCATCTTTACAAGCAAATAAATATTCCACTCCGGAACTGTATATTGAACATTCCAAAAAATATGCATGGAATAGTCCTGTCATTCAAAATATTGTGTTACAGGAGTATATGTATAAAAAAGATTATGATAAGGCATTGGAAATAGCAAAACAGCTTATAGAAAAATATTCGGAAGATATAGTGGGCAAACTAAGAATGGCTCAAGTGCTTCACATACAAGGGAAAAAAGAAGAAGCGGAAAAGATATATGTTGAACTTCTTGCTACGGCAAAAGGAGAAACACAATATATATGTTACAGAGAGTTAAGTAAAATATATTATGAACAAAACGAACTTGCTAAAGCTTTGTTTTACGGACAAAAAGCACATGATTTAAAGCCATACACTGTTGATATGTCCGAACATTTGGCAACAGTGTATGCACAAGCCGGATATTGTAAGGAGGCAATAAATATTTTATTGGAATTGCTTTCTTTTGATAAGAAAAATGCTCTGTATCTATATAATTTAGGTCTGTTGTATGAAGCAACAGGTAATATTGATAAAGCCATAGAGTATGCCCAAGCTGCTGTTCGGGAAATGCCTGATGAACAAGAATACAAGAACTATTTACAAAAAGTGACAGATGAAAAAGATAATATTTAGCCGACCGGTAATATCAGTTTTAGTTATCTATGCATTTATAATTATTATTTTAAATTATTACGGGGTGTTTTTACCCGAAAGAAACAGTTTTTTAATAAACAACATAAACAATCCCGTAACCGAACTTACCGGCAAAGTTATAACCGAACCTACACAAAAAGGCGAAAAACAACAATTTATATTGGAAGTTTTTGATTTAAACGGGCAAAAAATCAAAAAAGAAAAAACTTTTGTTTATGCTTCAACCGCGTACAACATAGAATACGGTGATATAATTTTTGTTTCCGGAAAACTTAATACACCCGAAAAACCGACATTTCCGTATATCTTTGATTATAATTTATATCTTCAAAGAGAAAACATTTATACGATTTTTTATCAACAAACTTTTGAGCTTATCGAAAAAAAACCGAACAAAATAAAACAAATATCTTTTAAAATAAAAAACGGGATAGAAAAAAGAACAGATCAATATTTTAAGGATCCGGTTTCTTCAATATTGAAGTCGATGATTGTCGGAGACAAATCTTCTTTGGATAAAGACATAAAAGAAGATTTTATTAATACCGGTCTTATTCATATACTTGTTATAAGCGGACTTCATATAGGTTTTTGTGCGGTGATATTTATGTTCTGTTTCAAATTGTCGGGTTTAAAATTGAATCATATTTATCTTTTAACAATACCTGCCTTGTTTTTCTACGTTTTGTTAACCGGCTCAAATCCTCCGGCAATAAGAGCTGCAATAATGGCATCTTGTATATTGTTTTCTCTTATGATTAACAGAGAACCGCTGATTTATAATGCTTTAGCATTATCCGCTTTAATAATATTAATATTCAATCCGCAAAGTTTGTTCACTGCAAGTTTTCAACTTTCTTTTCTTGCAACGTTTGGGTTGTTGTACTTGTATCCTAAATTCAGTACATGTTTCGGGAAAATAAAAAATAAGTTCTTAAACTCGGTATGGGACATTATTTGTGTTACATTGTCAGCTCAAATTGCTCTTATACCGTTACTTATTTTTTATTTCGGAAAACTGTCAATTGTTTCTTTTGTTCTAAATTTAATTATAGTTCCGATAATCCCTATAATCATAGGATTGTCTTTTGTGTTTTATATATCAACGTTTGTTTCGTATTATGTTGCGTTGTCAGTATCTTTTATTTTATCGTATCTTTTGAATTTTGTCTTGTATGTTATAAATTATTCGGCAGGGCTTGATTATTCAGTTGCTTATTTTGCCGTTCCGGGTATTTCAAAAATTTTGTTTTACTTTTTTGCGATTTATGTAATGTTGGAAATCAAGAATAAAAAGATTTTGGGTGTGTTGTTTATTCTTATTTGCTTTATGCTGGTAAATCCTTTTGAACAAAAAACGTTTACCAAAACTTTTGAAGGGAAGAAAAATATAACCGTCCATATAAAAGAAAAAGGAAATAAAAATATTATAATTTTCAAACAATTACAAAAGGATAAATTTTACTTTTCAAATTTAGAACAGTATTTGCTGGCTCAAGGAATACATGAAATAGAAGATTTTCGTACAAGTTTGCCAACAGAAGACATACAAAATAAATTCGGCAAAATTTTCGTAAAAAACTTTTCAAATAATATTTAGTTAAAAATACATACAGATTTATGCTTTTTATATTGTTAAAAAAGTTTGACAATGATTAAAGTTATTATATATAATCACTAAGTAAAAATTAATGTTGGAAAAAATATTTTTAGGAGAGGTAGAAATGAAAAAAGTTTTAATGTTGGGTGTGTTGTTTTTGTGTTTGGTTGTAAGTTCTTGTGCAAAGAAACAAACCGTTGCACCGGAAGATGATGAATTCGGTGAAGACCAAGAACAAACAGAACAAATTTCCGATTTGGAAGCAGCATTGTTAGAACCGGAAGAATTCTCTCAGGAGCCGGCAATCAGAGGAACAGAATTTGATTCCAAAATAGTTCTTGAAACAGTGTATTTCTCTTTTGATAGCAGTTCAGTTCCGCAATCTGTAATGAAAACATTGAAAGAAAATGCACAGTTCTTAAAAGATAATCCTTCAATAAATGTTGTTGTAGAAGGTCATTGCGATGAAAGAGGTACAACCGAATATAATTTGGCATTAGGTCAAAAAAGAGCAGTAAAAGTAAAAGAATATTATGTTCAGTTAGGTGTTAGCCCGGACAGAATAGCTACTATTTCTTACGGAGAAGAAATGCCTCAGGATAACAGACACAACGAAGCAGGTTGGGCTAAAAACAGAAGAGCAGAAACTAAGGTTATAAAATAATATTTAAACTATAGAAATGTTTAAAAATTTAGTGGCATTATTTCCTATACTTTTCTTGTTTGGATGTGTAACGCAGCCGGCATCGCAGTCGGATGTTGATTACTTGAAGAAGGAAGTTTCAAAACTTCAAATAAAGTTTAAAACTTTAGAAGCAAAACAAGCAGAAATATATTCCAAATATGAAGAAAATTTGGTAGATACCGATGTATCAAGCGCATCCATTCAAGAATTGTATAAGAAAACGTCTAAAATTGCTCAGGATTTGAAAGATCTTGAGGTTGTTGTTAAAAATCAAAAAAGCAGCAGTGACAGTTCAAAAAGTATGCAGTTGCCTTCGCAAATGTATGAAAATGCTTACAATGATTTCTTATTAGGTAAATATGAAGTTGCGATAGTAGGTTTTAAATCTTTTCTGAAACAGTATAAAGATCACGATTTGGCAGAACAGGCTCAGTATTATATTGGGGAATCTCTATATTCTCAAACAAAGTATTCCGAAGCTTATGAAGAATATAAAAAAGTGGAAGAAAATTATTCTTCATCAAAATTGATTCCTGCTTCAAGATTAAAGATGGCTTTATGTTTGGAGTTGCTGAATAAAAAGAACGATGCTGTTATTATTTTGCAAACAATATTAACGGATTATCCTAAAACGGCGGAAGCTTTTACTGCTAAGGAAAAAATAAAGATTTATACAAATGATAAGAGTAAATAATTTAGGTCCTTGTATAGTTTTATCAGTAATTATTCATAGTTTGGTATTTTTTACCGTTTTTTATCAAAACAGTAAACAGAATGTTTTTGTGGCAGTTCCGTTTGATGTTTCTTTTTATTCGCCGGTAAACAATGTTGTGGAACAAATTTCCGAAGACAAAAAAGTTGAACCGGATGTTCCGGTGGCAGAAGAAGTGAAACCGAAACCGGAAGTTAAGAAAAAAGAAAATAAAGTTGTAAAAAGTGATATTGCTGTAAAGAAAAAAGAAAAGAAAGTTGAAGAAAAGAAAGCGGTCGAAAAACCGGCAGAGACTGCCCCGCAGAAAGAAGCTGAACAAAAAACCAGCGGTGGCGGCAGCCCGTATTCTTCAAAAGGTATAATGTTAGAAAACAAAAATTTTAAGTTTTCTTATTATACCAACGCTATAGTAAAAAAGATTAGTAAATATTGGCAATGGTCGAGTAGTATATCCGCATGTAGAGCAGTTGTTTATTTTAAAATAAACAAAAGAGGATATGCGACCGATATAAAAATAAAAGAGTCTTCGGGCGATGATGTTTTTGATCAAAATGCTATTAGGGCTGTAGAATTGGCAAGTCCGTTTCCCGAATTGCCCGAAAGTTACAATGAAGATAATTTAGGAGTTTATTTTGAATTTAAATTTCGTTAGAAATATAAGCATTATCAGTGTAATATTTTGTTTGTGCTTTTTCGTTTCCCGTTCTTATGCGGAAAACGATGTTTATTTGTCTTTATCCGGAACGGCAAGCAGAGCAAGTATAGGTCTGTCCGAATTTGTTCCGGTAAACGGCTTTTTCGAAGAAATGAATTTGTCCAGAGAATTCAAAGATACGTTGGAAGCCGATTTAATTTTATCAAGACATTTCAATGTTGCAGTTGCAAACTCATCCTATAAATTTGATTTGGATTCCCAATTTGCTTACTGGATGGATAAAGGTGTTTCCGTATTGGTAACAGGATCTATATCTATTGTAGATCAAACAAAACTTATTGTCGGAGTAAAATTATACGATATAGAAAGTCAGCAACTTATTTGGGAAGACAGATATGGCGGAAGTGTTAAAAATTACAGATATGTTGCACACAAAATAAATGATGAAATAGTAAAGAGATTTACCGGTGAAGAAGGTATTGCTTGTTCGAAAATTGCTTTTATTAATAACAGCACAAAGTTTAAAGAAATATATGTTGTAGATTATGACGGATACAATTTAAGAAGATTAACAAAAGATAACAGATTAAACGTTTTACCTAAATGGGTTCCCAATAAACCTCAGTTGATATACACATCTTACTTGTATAACAATCCGGACTTATTCATATTGGATATTGCTAAAAACAAAAGAAAAGCATTGTCAACAATTCAGGGTTTGAATTCACCTACATCATGTTCTCCGGACAGAAAAACTTTGGTTGCAACATTGTCCAGAGGTGTTTATCCTAACTTGTATTTGTTGGATAATAAAGGTGCGGTTGTCAGAAGATTGACGGAAGGAAAGTATATTGATACAAGTCCTTCTTTTTCACCCAGCGGAAAAGAAATCGTGTTCATATCCGATAGAGCGGGTTATCCGCAAATTTATATAATGGAAGTTGACGGAGCAAATGTAAGAAGATTGTCTACAAAAGGTCATTGTGATTCTCCTACATGGTCACCGAAAGGAGATAAGATAGCTTTTACGATGAAATATAACGGTTATTTCGATATATTCTTATATGATTTACCGAAACAAAAAATTATAAGACTTACCGAAGGTCAGGGAAACAACGAAAATCCTACATGGTCTCAAGACGGAAGATTCATAGCTTTTGCATCTAATCGTTCCGGAAGAAGTGAAATATATATTATGGGAATAGATGGAACAGGTATAAGAAAATTGGTTGAGACAAGAGGAGAATCTTTTACTCCTACATGGTCACAAGGGTTAAGTTTATAAAAAAGGAAAGGGAATATTATGTTTGCAGGCAAGAGCTTTTTTGAAATTTTATCTATGGGCGGTTGGACATTATATTTGTTGTTAACGATATCTATTGTGTCTTTATCCGTAATCATATTAAAAATCATTGAATTTTCAAGAAAATCCAACGTTGATGTGGAAGAGTTGTTGAAAAGAGCAAAAAAGACTATAGAACATAAAAGTAATATTAATGTTTTGATAGGATATTGCTTGTTGTTGGATTGTCCGGTATCCAATACGGTTGCAGCAGGTCTTAAAAGGTATGCCGAAATCGGTAATTCAAATATAGAACAAGCTATGAAAAGAACAATTGCCAACGAAGTTGTAAAGTTGGAAAGATATACAACCATACTTGCAACAATCGGTGCGGTATCGGTTTATATAGGATTGTTCGGAACGGTTTTAGGTATTATACGTTCTTTCCATGATATCTCTTTAGCCGGTTCCGGAGGTATTTCAGTTGTTATAGGCGGTGTATCGGAATCTTTGATTGCAACGGCTGCAGGTTTGTGTGTTGCTATTCCGGCCGTTGTGGCATATAATTTCTTTTCAAGATCCATAGATAAATTTGTTGTTGAAATGGAATATGTTATTTCCGCATTAAAAGAAATTATAGAAGGAATTAAAAATTGAGGTTTGTAGTATATGTCCGATAAAAGAAAAAAAGTTGTTGCAGATATAAATATTACCCCGTTTACCGATGTTGTTCTTGTGTTGCTTATCATATTTATGATAACCACTCCTATGTTATCGCAACATCAAATAAAAGTAAATTTACCACAAGCAGAAGAAACTACGGAAAACAGAGAAGATAAAATTATAGAAATATCCATAGATAAAGACGGTTTTGTATATATAGACGGGACACAATTACATAACGAATTTTTAGAACAAACAATAAGAGAAACAACAACGAAATATCCGGACAGGCCTGTTGTTATAAAAGGTGATAAAGATATAAAGTACGATGTAGTCGTAAATGTTATGGATAAAGCTAAAAAGGCCGGTGTTTCGAAGTTCGGTTTGGCTATAGATGTTCCAAGCAAGAAAACAAACAGTTAACCTGTTAAAATGAAAAGAATATACACTTTTATCTTCATAATACTCATTTCCGTTGTATTAAATATTATTTTTTACAGTTCTAACATTATTGATGTTGCAACCGGAGAAAGATTGAACAATATCATATTGCAGTGGCCTGTTCTGAGATTTTTTACCGAACCGTTTTATGCTTTTGCGTACTATATTTTAACCATGGAAAGATCGGGCTATGTTTTTGCTATGGCATCTTGGTTAGTATGGTTGGTTTTAGGTACAATTATATTTTGCAGATATAAAAATTTTAAATTAAAAAACACCATTGTTTTATGTTGCTTTTCTTTCTTTTTCTTCGTTTCTTTGTGTTGTGCAGTTGTAATTCTTCCTGTTGTCGGACCAAAAATAGTAAATATATACGGCCACAAAATAGTAGATGTGCATTCGCACACAATTTCTTCAAGAGATAACATTTCAAGTATGCTTTCAAGTATAAATTTCCATAAAGGACATGGCTTTACAGACTTTTTTGTGACCGAACATGATAATACAAACGGTTACAAAACAATACCTGTTGACGTAGGAACAAATCATATTTTTCCCGGAATACAAATAAGAACAAAAGAGGGAGTATCGATTTTGTTGTTATCCGATAAATACTTTAAATATGAAGATTTTAAAGATAAAAGTATAAAAGAAATGATAGATTTGGCTCATTCCAAAGGTATGATGGTTGTTATGCCTCATTGGTGGAAATGGCACAGACCGGACTTACAACAACTTGTTGATTGGGGAATAGACGGTTTTGAAATTTATAATTGCGGTTACAGATATATATCCGATCAAACAAGACAGGAATTGATAGACATTTGTAATAAAAACAATTTGCCTATGTTCGGAACTACCGATTGGCACGGTTTGGGATATATGATGAATGTTTGGACTCTTATTAAAAAAGACGGGGATAAAACCGTTTTCGAACTTATGAAAGAAAAGCCTAAAACAAAGATAGTTGTACACGATGTAAAGGGTAACCAATCGAAGTTAAGATATATTTTTGAACCGTTTTATTTTATGTATTTGTATGTTACGACAACTCGTTTAAATTACATAATGATTTCGTTTATGTTCATACTTGTTCTTGCCGGTTTACTATACAAAGTGCCTGTTATAAGAACGGTAAGAGTTGTTTCATTGCTTTTTGCCTGTTTCTTTTCGTTCTGCTTGTTGCATTTTGTATATTTGTTGCAATATAGCTTTTATAAAAATATAATGATTCCGGAAACTATTATTCCTACGGCAGCGTCACTTATCTTAATATGGTTTATCATTTGGGGATTCTGTGACAAAAATATTTAATCTTAAAAATACGATAGTATTTGTTTTTGTTTCCGTGTTATGGAAACTTTTTATGTCTTCAATTCCGTTACATTCGGATGAAGCGTATTATTGGTTGTGGTCTACACGTCTTGAACCGAGCTATTACGATCATGCTCCTATGGTAGCATACTTTATTAAACTTACAACTTTTTTTTGTAACAGCGAAATAGCGGTTCGTTGTTCAAGTATAATAGTTACCGTAATTTTAAGTTTTCTGCTTTGGAAACTTGTAATGAAACTTTTTAATAATGAAGCAATGGCAAGTGCAAGTATTGTGATACTTCATTCTATGCCGATACTGTTTACCGTATCAATAATTATTACACCGGATACTCCCGTATTTTTGTTTTTATCACTTGCAACATATTATGTGTGGAGACTTATAGATACGAAAAATGTTAACTATTGGTATTTGATAGGACTCTTTTTCGGTTTATCTATGTTGTCAAAATATACCGCGTGTTTATTTGTTATGAGTTTATTCATATACATGGTTCTCGATAAAAAGTTAAGTTGGTTCAAAAATTATCAGCTGTATATAGGTATAATAATTTCGATTATATGTTTTTTACCTGTAATATATTGGAATTGGCAACATGATTGGGCTTCTTTTTCTTATCAGATAGGGCACGGATTATCGAATAGCGGAATAAGATTTAATTATATTTTTGAATATTTGGGAACACAGGCGGGAGTGTTTAACGTTATTTTATTTTTCCCTATATTGTACATAGGTATAAAATATTTATTTTCAAAAGATACAAAAAATATTTATTTGGCCGCTTTTTCGGTTCCGGTAATTTTGTTTTATGTATTTACCGCACTAAAAAGATTGCCGGGCGGTAATTGGCCGATACCCGCATATTTTACTTTTTCGATAATTGCCGCGAAATATTTTGTTGAAGGCGGAAAAATAAAACAAAGACTTGTTGCAGGTGCAATAATTTTCAATTTAGTAGTTTCCGTTGTTGTCGGACTTCATGCTAAATATACAATTATACCGTTAGACAAGTTTTCCGATAAAACGGCAATTGCCGATGCTACCAACTATTTTCACGGTTATAAAGAATTGGCAGAAAAAGTATTAAACGACGGTTACGAATTTGTTGTGAGTCCCGAACATCAGCTTTCTGCTTCAATAGCATACTACACAAAAAATAAAGTAAAAACATTCAGATATTCTAACGGGCATAAAAAAACTCAATTTGAAATTTGGGGTATGCCGGAAGATTTTGATTATTCAAACGGAGCATTTGTTTACGAACCCAGAGAAGACGGAAATTTGCCCTGTAGAATTGATGAAGTTTTTAATTTGTCATTGGAAACCGATAATATAAAAACAATAAGAAACAATAATGTTGTAAGACAATATAATATTCAAAAAATATCAAGATAAAAAACAGTTAAACTTTTAGTTAAAAAACTTGACTTTAAGGTACTTAAAAAATATAATAAAATAGTATGTTCAAAAAATTATCTGTTATTATCGCATTACTTTTATATATGCCTGTTTTGGTATTTGCCGGAAGCGGAATAGGTTCTGCTGTTGAACCGAGAAACGATTTTGCACAGACTCCCGGTTTTGTCGACGCTGAGTATTTGGATGTATACGATATCGCGGTTAGAGCCGAGATAATGTTTGAAGGTATATTCAATAAGAGAGGTGACGGTTGGTACACGACACCTCACTTAATGAACAATTATTTCAGATACGATTCAACCGACAGATATTTAAAAGATCAAGACTGGAAAGATCATTGGGGTCAAACGATGTGGCTTGATGTTGCATTTAAACCGGCAACATGGGCAAGTGCGCAATTCGGTTTGATGTTTATAGCCGATTATGCTTCAAGATATTGGACAACAGTTAACCATCCTCACAGAATGTTTGATGACGATCAGGTAATCCCGCAGTTTTCATGGAATACAGCAAAAGCAGAAATTCATAATGATTGGGCAAAATTACAGTATAACAGAAATCAATTTCATTACCATTGGGGTTATGAAGGAGATTTGTTTAATATTTATCAGGCAGAAACAGGTCCTAACAATTTGTTGATGATAACCGGAAGACCGATGCCGGAATGGTATCAGTTAAACATGGAAGGTAAGGCCGGTAATTTTGAATTACAGTATGGTGAGCCGATAACAGACTATAAGCAAGGCTTTTATTTAAAATACAAAAATATTTTCGGCAGCAATTTTAATTTATTCTATGTAGATCACGAAATTCCTTACGGAGACGAAGGCGAAAGAATGAGAACCGCCGAAGTAAGTACCGATTTCAATATAAGCGGCAGTACATTACAAGTTGGTGCAAAGTTCAGACCGTTTAGAATCGGTGACACTTACGATTATGTATCAAAAAGAAATGTTCCTTATGGTCAAGGTACTAACGGAACAGATGTCCTTATAGAACAAGACAGAACAAATATCGGAGATGCTTTCGGTGGTGCGGCAAAAATTTCTATACCGAAAAGTTTATATTTTGATGTAGTTACCATGGGTTACTTGTACGAAGGAATATCTGCAGGTAATAAACAAAAATTTGATATTTCCGTTCAACAGGCATTAACCCCTGAACTTACCGGACACTTTGCATATACAAGACAAAAACCTTTATTGCAGGCAGTACCTGCAAGATCGAGCGGTTGGGGACCTGATTTAACTACAGCAAGAGGACCGAATCAACCTTTATGGGTATGGTGGAGAAATCCTCAGACCGGTTGGGATAACAGAGAGACTGATGAATTTACATTTACGTTTACCTATGACCCGACACCGGAAACATGGTTCTATCAATATGAGCCTAACACCCTTGATTCTTGGAACTTAAATCCTGAAGAAGATGCTTTACTTTCTTTTGCGGCACAGATAAAATTAACAAGATATATGGGTGGAACAGACAGACAAATATATAGGAATGAGTATGGTAATATTGTTTGGGAAAACTATTCAGGTAGCCCCGTATACGGAGCATTGCCTACAGACAGATATTTAGGTTCTTTAATATTTTTAACAAGAATATTTTTCGATGATTATGAAATCGTTTATGATTTTGAAGTCGGTGAAGATCCCGCAACGTTGTCATCTCCTTATACCGCACAAGAAGTTTTCTTAAAAGAAATAACAGGATTTTTCAAAACGAATTTAGCAGTAAACAAAGCACCTTATAAATTTAAAGCCGGTTACGGTAAAGATGTTTGGGGACCAAATGATTGGCACAGAGATTTTGGTGCTACGTATGATGAAGTTTATTATGCTCAAATTTCAAGAGAGTTTAGTAAATGTATAATTGCAGGTGTTGATTATGTCGGCGGAAGAAAAACGGATTATTATGTTGTTAAGAAAATAGACGGAGATACCGTAAGCAGAAACGAGCTTGGTACATTTGATGAAGTAAGAACATATTTAAGACTTATATTTGAAGGATTATTTAAGTTCGGAACAAAACCGAGAGTTGAAAAGGATGAAAATTTACCTACTTGCTCTTTAAGCTTGGATCCGGATGTAATTATGCCTTCAAAAGGTCAAAAAACTACATTGTATCCGTTGGCACATGATGAAAACGGTATCGCAACGTGGGAAATCAGATTACTTGATAAAAATTCGAAACTTGTATATACATTTAACGGTTTGGGTGAATGCCCCGAATCGGTTAAATGGAACGGTAAAGATTTTGAAAACAGATATTTACCCGATGATGTTTATGATGCACAATTAATAGTTAGCGATCCGTTCGGTAATATAGCAAAGTCTAATATTTGTAAGGTAAGATTAATTACACCTGAACTTAAAGTTGAAGCAACAGACAGAGGACTCAAGTTGTCGTTCTCATCGCAGGTACTCTTCGACTTCGATAAGACAAATATTAAGCCGAGTGCGGATAAGATACTTAGAGAAGCAACCAGAATATTGAATTCATACGTTAAGAATGATATCAGTGTTGAAGGTCATACCGATGCTTACGGTTCTGATGAATACAACCAAGGCTTGTCTGAAAGAAGAGCAAGATCCGTAGCAAATTACTTGACAAAATTGGGTGTTGACAGAAAGAGAATGTCTACGGTAGGTTTGGGTGAAAAGTATCCTGTTGCAACCAATAAGACGGCAGCAGGAAGAGAATTGAACAGAAGAGTGGAAATACTCATATTGAAGAGAGATCCTGAAAGTAATAAAACTATTAAGGACTCCAATGCTGAGTATGTTCCACAAAAAAATAAATAAAAAGGAGAGGGAAAATGAGAAAGGTAATGAGTTTGTTAGTAGCAGCCGTTTTCATGGCAGGAGTAGCAGCAGTAGCATTCGCAGCACCGAAAGCAACATCAACATCATCAGCGAAGTCATCATCATCTTTTAAAGCATTTGCAGTATATGTAGAAAATGCTTCAAAAGATAACCACTTTGCACCATCAGGATGGATGGGAGATTTCGGAGATTTGAAATTGAACCAGGCATGCACAGAAACACCAAGAAGCGGA
>JAFXOV010000050.1 GCA_017528425.1 Elusimicrobiota bacterium
TCTTTTGTGCTGAACATAGTATGCAAGCTCGGCTTTCGCTATTGCTCCCAACAACATGTTACCTTCGGCCATTATTGCTTTCTCTACATAGCCTCTGTACACGGGAACAGATATGGCCGACAATATTCCTACTATCACCATCACTACCACCAACTCTATTAAGGTAAATCCTTTCTTGTTTTTTTTCATGTTTTTACCCGCTTATTTTAAAGATTATAACACGATTAATAATCGTTATACCACTCTTGTAAGTCCTCTATATGACCATCAGAATATACGGTAGTATAAACGCCTATACCATCATAACATCCTTCTTCCCCCAAACCATCAGCATAGCCATACGCACAAATGTAAATGGCATCAGTACACTTATTTGTCGTATATCCGGTGGATCCGATATAATAGCAACAGAAAAAATTATTACCATTCGTACTTATACCAAGTTCTTGTCTCTTTTTCCATGGTCTCCAATCGCCCTCTGTAGTTCCCCAACCATCCGAGCCGAAATTTTTAAGAAATTTTCCGTTACCTTTTGTGGTTGCATATATCAGTTCAGCTCTTGCTAATGCACCAACCATCGTATATCCTTCCGTCATAGAAGCTTCCGCAACGTATTTCCTGTAAACAGGAACAGATACCAACGATAATATACCTATTATCACTATCACTACTATCAACTCTACAAGAGTAAATCCCTTTCTGCTTTTTGTTATATGCACCTTTGTTCCTCCTGTGTTCTCCTCTAAAACAAACAGACCCACTACTGCTTGATACTATTATAATACAAATACTTAACAATTGCAATGATTTTTTTAATAAAAAAAAGACCTGTCTTTCGGCAGGCCTTTTTTACCTAAATTTATAGTTTTAATTTTTTGTATTACAAAATGTTTTTTGCTACCAACATTTCCGCGATTTCTACGGCGTTAAGTGCAGCACCTTTTAACAAATTATCCGATACTACCCAGAATGTTAAACCGTTATCGCAAGAAATATCTTTTCTTATTCTGCCGACAAATGTTTTTTGTTGGTTTTGTGCAAATAACGGCATAGGATACTTGTTTTCTGCAGGATTATCTATAACTTCCACACCTTTTGCAGCAGATAAAAGTTCTCTTGCTTTTTCAGGTGTTAATTCTTTTTCCGTTTCAATCCATACTGATTCACTGTGAGCTCTTAAAACAGGAACTCTTACACAAGTTGCACTTACTTTTATACTTCTGTCACCCATAATTTTCATCGTTTCGTTTGTCATTTTCATTTCTTCTTTTGTATATCCGTTTTCTTCAAAAACATCTATATGAGGAAGAACATTGTAAGCTATTTGATACGGGAACTTTTCAAAAGGAGGCAAAGGTTCACCTTTTCCTAAAGCTTTTGTCTGGTTATCCAAATCGTGAATACCTTTTGAACCTGCACCTGAAACAGCTTGATATGTAGAAACAATTACTCTTTTGATTTTTGCATAATCATGTAAAGGTTTTAATGCAACAACCATTTGAATTGTTGAACAATTAGGGTTGGCAATGATTTTTTTATCTTTAGACAAATCGTTAGGATTAACTTCGGGAACTACTAACGGACAATTATCATCCATTCTCCAAGCACTTGAATTATCTACAACAAAACAACCGGCTTTTGCAAATGAAGGTGCAAACTCTTTTGATGTTCCTCCGCCCGCGCTGAACAATGCCAAATCCAAACCTTTACCGCTGTCGTGTGTTAAAAGTTCTACAGGTATATCTTGTCCTTTAAATTTTAATTTTTTACCTACACTTCTTTGTGATGCTAAAAGTTTTATTGACTCTACCGGAAAATTTCTGTTTTCCAACATTTTTATCATTTCGTTACCTACTACTCCGGTAGCACCTACGACTGCAACTTTGTACTTCTTCATTTTCTTCTCCTGTATTGACCTTAATATGTTATATTTTTGCTTTACAAATTCTTTAGTTCATTGCCGAAACACTTAATTAGATTTTAAGATTTTAGGCGAACCGAAGCATTTTTTTAATGAAGTTTACTCTTGCGGTAAATGAATTAGAAAAATGCAAAGGTACAGCCAAAATATTAAAATCGTTATAAGTTTGTAGCAATTAAATCGCCAACTTCAGTCGTTCCCATTCCCATCTTCCCTGCCGCCAAAGATTTTATCTTTCCGCTTGCCAAAGATTTTGCAATGGAATTTTCTACCATTTTGGCTTCTTTTTCAAGTCCCAATGTTTCAAGCATCATTGCACCGGCACTAATTGCCGCCAACGGATTAATAACATTTTGTCCCGTATATTTAGGTGCTGAACCGCCCATAGGTTCAAACATTGATACACCTTCGGGGTTAATGTTTCCGCCTGCGGAAATTCCGATACCGCCTTGAATCATTGCTGCCAAATCGGTAATTATATCACCGAACAAATTGTCGGTAACGATAACATCAAACCATTCGGGATTTTTTATCATCCACATACATACCGCATCAACATTTACATAGTTTAACGCTATATCAGGATAACTTTTTGCACCCATTGCTCTAAATGCTCTTTCCCACAAGTTGGATGCAAATGTTAAAACATTTGTTTTACCGCACAATGTAAGTTTTTTATCTTTATTTCTCTTTTTTGTCAATTCAAAAGCATATTTCAAGCATCTGTCTACACCGAACCTTGTGTTAATGGATTCTTGTGTTGCAACTTCGTAAGGAGTATCTTTTTTCAAGAAACCGCCTGCTCCCAAATAAAGGCCTTCGGTGTTTTCTCTAACTACTACAAAATCTATATCTTTCGGCTCTTTATTTTTTAAAGGACAATCTACACCTTCAAAAAGTTTTACCGGCCTTAAGTTTATATATTGGTCAAGTTCGAATCTCAATCTTAACAATATACCTTTTTCAAGTATTCCGGGTTTAACATCCGGATGACCTATTGCTCCGAGATACATTGCATCAAATTTCTTAAATTCTTCAACACAACTGTCAGGCAAAATTTCACCTGTTCTTTTATATCTTTCTCCGCCTAAATCAAAATTTGTAAATTCAAATTTTGCACCTGTTTTAGCTGCAACGGCATTTATAACTTTCACACCTTCTGCTATTACTTCAGGACCTGTTCCGTCACCGGGAATAAGAGCAATTTTATAAGTTTTAGACATTTTTATTTTCCTCCCTTAATGTAGGAAAGCAAACCGCCGGCTTTTATTAATTTCTGCATAAATTCCGGAAAAGGTTGAGCTTTATATATTTGTTTTTTTGTTACATTTTTTATTTCGCCTTTTGCTAAATTGATTTCCAATTTGTCGCCTTTGCTGATATTATCAACGGCTTCATCGGACTCTATAATCGGAAGGCCTATATTTATACAATTTCTAAAAAATATTCTTGCAAAAGATTTTGCTATAACACAAGATACACCTGCACCTTTAATTGAGATTGGAGCATGTTCTCTTGAAGATCCGCAGCCGAAATTTTTATCTGCAACGATAATATCACCGGGCTTTACTTGTGATGCAAAATTGTCGTCTATATCTTTCATACAGAATTTTGCAAGTTCTTTAGGATCGGAAGTAGTTAAATATCTCGCAGGAATAATTTCATCGGTATTAACATTTGCACCATACTTAAAAACTTTACCTTTTAATATCATATTAGGCATAGAAAAACCTCTTTAAATTTATAATTTAAATTCGGAATAAATTTTATAACATTTATAACTAAAATGCAAAGCAAATTTTATTGACAACAATAACTTTTTATGTTAGATTTTAAACATTATTAAAATTTAAGAGAAATGCCGTGATAATACCAATAGAATTCATAGAAATAGAAAATATAAAAGCAAAACCCGAAACTGTTAAAGATTTGGTTCATTTATGGAAAACAGTAGCAAAAGGACCTATATCAAAAAGAGTTCAACACTATAAAGATGTTTTTGTAAAAGGGAACGATGAAGCAATTTTTGCGGAACTTGCATTCTGCATTTTTACCCCGCAATCCAAAGCATTGTCTTGTTGGAAAGCCATAAATACTTTGAACGATAAAAAACTTTTGTTTACCGCTTCCGCAAAAGAAATATCAAAAAATATAAACAATGTAAGATTTCAAAACAATAAAGCAAACTTTTTAGTTCAAGCAAGAAAACAGTTTACTTCCGACGGAAAACTAAACATAAAAAAATTATTAAAATCGTTTGACGATCCGTCAACTTTAAGGAAATGGATTATAGATAATATCAAAGGTATCGGTTACAAAGAAGCAGGACATTTTTTAAGGAATATAGGACTCGGTCTTGATTTGGCAATTTTGGACAGACACATTTTAAGAAATTTGAAATTTTATCATGCGATAGATGAAATTCCCTCAACTTTAACACCTAAAATTTATTTGGATATAGAACAGAAGATGATAAAATTTTGTAACGATATAAAAATACCTATGTCACATATGGACCTGCTTATGTGGGCTATGCAGACAGGCGGAATATTTAAATAATTAGTAATTAGAAATAAAAATTAGTAATCAACAAAAAAAGGAAGATATTTTTATCTTCCTTTTTATTTTTTAACTATAAATATTTAGATCTAAGCCATTAATTATTTTTGTATAAAAGTCGGAGCATTTTTCGGAGTTAAACCTTTCTTTACTTTGTGATAATAATCATAAGTCATTGTAGGATTATCGTTTAATACTTCACAATTTATTACTTTACACAAAAATACGGTATGAGTTTCCGTTTCAAACTGTGAAATGATTTCAGCTTCAAAATATGAATTTACAAATTGAGTTACTACAGGTAACCCGTTTTCGTTTGTTTTATATTCCACACCTTCAAACTTATTAAAATCTCTGGAACTTCTAAAACCGAACTTTCCTATAAATTCAAAACTTGCTTCTTCGGTTATTGTAGATATAACGACTTTTTTGCTGTTAGATAATAAAGAGTGAGTATTATTTTGTTTTGAAATACTTATTGCTATAGTTGCCGGATTAGAGTTTATTTGAAAAACGGTGTTTGCTATTTGCCCGCCGATTTTTCCGTCAAAAGCAGATGTTATAATAAACATTCCATACGGTATTTTTGTTAATGCCAATGTGTTCATATTTTTCTCCTTTTACTAAATATCTCTATATTGAAGTGTGACTGTTCCGGGTCCCAATAATGTTTCCAAATCTTTTATACATTCATCGGTATATTTAACTTTATATTCCGTTTCTATTGTATAATCATCGGTTTTATAATCTTTAATTTCCAAATATACTTTCGACTGGCCGGGATACTTTGAAATGACATTCAATATTTTGTCGGACATTTCATCATCCAAAGCAACCGCAGAAACCTGTATTCTCAACGAACCTAGAAACGGCGGAAACTTTTTCTTTGCTTCTTCCATAGAATAAAATTCTTCTATGGAAAGTTTTGGTTTACCTTTATCAAATAAAACTTTCCCTTTAACAACAACTATCATTTTTTCCTGCAACTTATCACTTATTTTTTCATACAATTTGTGGAATACTATACAATCTAAGTATCCGTACATATCTTCTACTCTGAATGTTGCATAGGTTTTTGTTTTATCGCTTTTTGCAGTCAAATGTTTTAAGTTCGTTATCATACCGGCAACCCTGATAATTTTCGCATTATCAAAGTTGGTATTTTCCGGCGGAACAGGAACGGTATCAAGTCTGTACATTGAAAAAGCAATCATGTCTCTTTTATATTTTTCCAAAGGATGTCCCGAAAGATAAAAATCCAACACTTCTTTTTCGTATTCCAATGCTACCGTTTCGTCCAAAGGCGGAACTTTTTTGTCCATAACACTAACGGTAGCCGTAGAGATTTCGTCACTGCCGAACAAAAATCCCTGACTATCATTTTCTTCTTTTTTTGTTTTAATTGCCTGTTGAACAGCCTCTTCTATGTTATTAAGTATCTTTGCTCTTACTTCCAACTTGTTTTTACCGAAACAATCAAAAACACCTGCTTTACAAAGGCACTCCAACGCTCTTTTGTTTACGGCAGACAAATCTATCTTTGATAAAAAGTCTTCGAAAGATTCGAACTTGCCGAACTTTTCTCTTGCTTCAACTATGTTTTGTGCCGCACCTTCACCGACATTTTTTATGGCAAGAAGTCCGAACCTTATATTTTTACCTTCAACGGAAAATTCGCTCTGCGAATATCTTATGTCCGGCGGTAAAGTTTTTATACCGAACTGTTTAACATCATCCATATATTCGATTATTTTACTGTCTGCAGATTTTCCTATTTCGTTATTCATACATGCTGTCATATATTCAAGTGTATAATGAGCTTTTAGATATGCCGTTCTGTATGTAACATAAGCATACGCTGCCGAATGAGATTTGTTAAAACCATATCCTGCAAATGTTACCATGTTATCGTAAATTTTATTTGTTATTGCAGGATCTATGCCTTTAGCTTGGCCGCCTGCAACAAATTTTTCTCTTGCAGCCTGCATTTTATCTATGAGTTTTTTACCCATAGCTTTTCTTAAACCGTCTGCCTGACCTGCCGTAAAACCGCCTATGGCCATAGCCATTTGCATAACTTGTTCCTGATACAAAATAACTCCGTAAGTGTTTTTAAGTATAGGTTCCTGCAAAGGATGATCATAAGTAACTTTTCTTCTGCCATGTTTACAATCAACGAAAACATCAAGCATACCCGCACCTATAGGTCCCGGACGATAAAGAGCATTTAAAGCGGTTACATCTTCTATGCTGGTCGGTTTCATTCTTCTAACCAAATCTTTCATACCTTCCGATTCAAGCTGGAATATACCGAATGTTTTTGCTTCCTGTAAAAGTTTAAATGTTTTTTTATCTTCAAGAGAAATTTTTTCCAAATCAAAATCAGGTTCTTTTTTCTTTATAAGTTTTACAGCTTCATTTATAATTGTTAAGTTTTGAAGTCCCAAAAAATCAACTTTTAAAAGTCCTAAATCCGGTAAAATTCTGCCGTCGTACTGTGTAGTTATAACATTCTTTTTACCTATTGCAAGCGGTGAAAAATGTCTTACATCTTCGGGGGCAACAATCAAGCCTGCGGCATGAACTCCGGTATGTCTTTTTGTTCCTTCAAGTTTTGAAGATATTTTTATAAGTTCGGCAACTCTGGGATCTTTTTTTATAATTTCCTGTAATTCTTTGGAACTTACCATGGCATCCGGTATTGAAGAACCCGCGGGAATTGCATTTGCTATTTTTTGTGTCTCGGCAGGAGTAAACTCCATAACTCTGCCGACATCCTTTACTACCATTTTTGCTTCCATAGCGCCGAAAGTTATAATTTGAGCACAGTTGTTTTGACCGTATTTATTTCTGACATAATCTATAACCTGTTCCCTGCCGAAATCTGCGAAATCGATATCAAGATCAGGCATTGAAACTCTTTCGGGGTTCAAAAATCTTTCGAAAAGCAAATCGTATTTTAAAGGACAAATATCCGTAATTCCAAGTGTATAAGTTACAATTGAACCTGCTCCGGAACCTCTTCCCGGACCTACAGGTATTCCGTGATCTTTTGAATATTTTATGAAGTCCCAAACAATTAAAAAGTATGAAGCAAAACCCATCTTTTTAATAACGGAAAGTTCATACTCCAATCTGTCTGTATGTTTTTTTTCTATAACCGGATATCTTCTTTTAAGACCTTCTCTGCAAAGATGTTCAAGATAAGTTTGAGATGTGTATCCTTCGGGAACTTCAAAGTTAGGTAAAAGGTCTCCGTTACCTTTTCTTATTTTAACATCCACCATATCGGCAATAACAAGTGTATTTTTTATTGCCTCGGGAACATAAGAAAATGTTTTTATCATATCTTCCGGTGAACGATAATAAAACAAATCGGATCCCATTCTCATTCTGTTGGGATCTTTTACCATTTTTTGTGTATTTATACATAATAAAATATCGTGATAATATGCATCTTCCTGCTTTAAATAGTGACAGTCGTTTGTTGCTACAAGAGGTATTCCCGTTTCCTTGGAAAGTTCAAGTAAAGGTGCGATTATAGCTTTTTGTTGTTCAAGTCCGTTATCCATAATTTCAAGATAATAGTTACCTTTACCGAACACATCCTGATACCAACCCGCTACTTCTTTTGCTTTTTCTTTATTACCCGCGGAAAGAAGTGTTGCTATTTCTCCCGCCAAACATGCCGAAGAACAAATAAGGCCTTTAGAATATTTTTGTAATAATTCTTTATCTATTCTCGGCTTATAATAAAACCCTTCCGTAAATCCCGCACTTACAAGATAACATAAATTTCTGTAACCTTCATTATCTTTGGCAAGTAATATCAAATGGTGATATCCGCCGTTTTCTTTATCTTTATCGAACCTGCTTTTTTTAGCAACATAAACTTCACAACCGATAATAGGTTTTATACCGCTATCCAAACATGCCCAATAAAATTCCATTGCTCCGTACATGTTACCGTGATCGGTAATTGCAAGTGCCGGCATTTGATACTGTTTTCCTATAATATTAAAAAGTTCTAACGGTTTACCCTTTTTTGTTAATTTGGTTAAGCCGTCCAACAATGAATATTCGGTATGATTATGTAAATGTACGAATTCTGCAGCCATCATTACTCCAATTTATAATTTAAGTCAAACAATTTAATTATTTTTTCGCTTTTTTTGTTGATTTTTTAATTGTTTTTGTTTTTTTACTTACTGTTTTTTTTGCTACTTTTTTTGTTGTTTTTTTAGCTACAGTCTTTTTAACAACTTTTTTCTTTTTCGGTTTAGGTTCATCACTTTCCCATATATGTTCAAGGTTGTATAACTGTCTTAAATCCTGGCTCATAACATGAATTATGATACCGCCGAAATCCAAAACTTTCCAATTAACCGCAGCATTTCCGCCATCTCTCCTTAACACCTCAACCTTATAATCATATTTAAAAGTTTTTTCTATTTCGTTTATAATTGCATTTATTTGGGGCATAGAATTTGCAGTTGCAATAACAAAATAATTTGTAATAGGAGTTTTTTCCTGCACATCCAACAAAACAACATTTTCAGCCTTTTTATCTTCGGCTATTTTTACCGCCTGTTTTGCAAGTTTCAAAAAATCTATTTTTTTCATTTTCCCCCCTTGTTTGAAGATTAGATGATTTGAAGATTGGAAGTTAAGTTGTAAAATTCGTAAAGCAAATTTTGTTATTATTTAGTTTTTTTCCTTATAACCTTCTATTCTTTCATTCTTCTAATCGTCCGACTCTCTGTCCAATTTATCGTATATGGTACAATCTTGTCCCAACAAAACGGACACATCCGTTAACGGTCTGTCTTGCGGTCTGAAAATTATTTCACCGCAATTCAGCACATCCTTTATTTCTTTTATTTTTTCATAATTATTTACAAAATCAATAATTGTTGTAAATTCATATTTTTTCGAAGAAGATCCCCAGTCTACGACATCAAAAAGATCTTCTCTGAGTTTATCAACCGCTTTTATAGCAAGTCTGGATTTGTTTGTAGTATTTAATACTTCAACTCTTACATTATCTTTATATTCAACGGTATCGTTTTCAAAGAAATCAATAATTTTTTCTTTATTATTTTCGTCTACCTCAATTCTTTTCCTTTTGTATACAGTCGGATAATCCGCATACTTTATGGTTTTATCTTCATTTAAAAAATAAGAATACAACAAAAACAAATCTTTAAACTCGAAATTTGTATCTATAACAATATTTTTGTTATACAATTCTTTTATTACCTTTATAAAAACCATTCTGTTAAAATTATCATATATATAATTTAAATCTTTTATTGCCGCAACAAGACATGTATCTCTGTCCGTTTCAGACCGCAAAAACGTATCAAACAAGTTTAAATTATTTTCCAAATTTTCCTGTTTAGAAAAAACTTCAATAACATTTTTAAAATCTTTTTCGGTTATGTTTACATAGTAATCGAAACTTATTTTGTTATCAAAAAGTTTTTCAACTTCGGATTTTATGAACTCTTTTCTGTTTTCGGGTTTTGTTTCCAAAATCATATCTTTTAATATTCTTGCTTTCTTGGTTTTATATACTATGGTAACATTTTCATCAATAAAAGATAGTCTTATATATTCATTCAAAGAATTATATTTTGCAATAAAAAACTTTATGTTTCCGTTATTTTCTACATCATCCAATATAAAAAGTATATTGATATTTTTCCCTTCTTTAAAATCTTTAACCATTTTAGAAGTAGCGGAAAAATAAATTAATGTTCCCAACAAAGCAACGATTAAAAGCAATAAAAATTTTTTAAACATTTTGACTGTTATAATAATTCCATATCTTTATGATATCAGGATGTAAAACCTTAAATTTCGATAACACATATTTAATTTTATCTTGTAATACAAGTTTAAAAGTTTTGTCCAAATCACTAAACATCACTTTTTTAGGAACAAAACTTTTTTTATATTTTCTGTCCAAAGATAAAGCATCAGCCACAAAAATAACCTTTTCGTAATCGCTCATACCGACTCTTCCGATAGTATGATTATATATCGAGTTTATAATTTCTTTATCTTTTATATGAAACACATTTTTTGCAATATCCGCACCGATATAAGAGTGTAAAACCTGCGGAAGATACTTTGTAATAAAATCTATATCTTTTATTTTTAATTTGTGTTTCTTGATATATTTTATGTTTTCCTCAAAAGTCATATTTTTAGCACAGTCGTGAAGAAGTGCTGCAACGGAAATCTTGTAGGAATCAAGTTTATATTTCTTCGCCAACTTTAAAGCCAAATCGTTAACCGCCAACACATGGTTATATCTTTCCGGTTTTAAATTTGCCGATAAATAATCGTATATTTTTTGTTCTATATTTTTATTCACTGTACAGTCCGTTTCTTTTTATGTAGTTAACTACCTGCTGCGGTACAAGTTCGGAAATATCTTTTTTATCATTCAAATATTGTCTTATAGTTGTTGATGATATATCTTCCATAACATATTTTGAAAACTTGCAATATTTATAATACGGGCTTTCAATATCTATCGTTATGTTCGGTCTGGGAAAAACTATAAACCCGTATTTTTTTACTATATAGTCCGTGTTTTTCCACAAAGATAAATTATTAAACGAGTCCGCACCGATTATCATTTTTATATCATCGGATTCATGTTTACTTTTAATATAATCCAACATTTGATACGAGTAAACTACTTTTTTGGAATCAATTTCATAAGTGTCGATTTCATACTCACTAAAATCTTTTATCACGTCAAACAACATGTTATATCTGTCTTTTTCCGCTGCAACCAATTTTATTTTGTGCGGCGGTATGTATGCCGGAACAAAAATAATCTTATCAAGATTAAACTCTTTCAAAGCGGTTGCTGCCATTCGAAGATGTGCATTATGAATCGGATCAAAAGAACCGCCAAAAACTCCGATATTCATAATTTTTTGCACCTCCGAAAATATACTACTTTCTTATAACTCCGTTACCTCTGACAACATATTTTGTTGTAGTTAACTCTCTTGCACCCATTGCACCTCTTGCATGCAACTTACCGGTAGATATTCCGATTTCCGCACCTAATCCGAAAACTCCGCCATCGTGAAGTCTTGTAGAAACGTTATGGAATACCGCCGCAGAATCAACTTCTTTCAGGAATTTTTCAGCTCTTTGTTTATCTTCCGTAATTATTGAGTCGGAATGTTTTGAACCGTATCTGTTAATATGGTTTATTGCTTCTTCCAAAGAGTTAACAACTTTTATTGATACTATCTTATCCAAATATTCCGTTGCCCAATCTTGTTCGGTAGCATCTTTAACTTCCGGAACAACAGCTTTTGTCAACTTACAACCTCTTACTTCGGTATCATTGGCAAAAAACTGTTTACATAATTTCGGTAAAACTTTGTTTGCTATATCTCTGTGAACAAGAACGGTTTCTGTAGCATTACATACTCCCGGCCTTTGACATTTGGCATTTATGGTAACTTTTATTGCCATATCGATATTGGCAGCTTTATCAATGTAAGTGTGACATAACCCGCTGCCGTGAGAAAGTATAGGAATGGTGGAATGTTGTTTTATAAACTCTATCATTTTCCCGCTTCCTCTCGGTATCAACAAATCTATATAATTATCAAGTTTTATCATTTCGGAAACTGCAGCTCTGTCAACTACATCTATAAAAGTAATCGCACCTACCGGCATACCCGCAGATTCGCCTGCGGAAGAAATAATCTTTGCAAGTATTTTGTTTGAATTTATAGCTTCCGAACCGCCTCTTAAAATAATAGCATTACCGGACTTTATACATAATGCCGCAGCATCAACGGTAACATTAGGTCTTGATTCGTATATCATTGCTATAGTTCCTATAGGAACTCTTATTTTTTGAATATTTATACCGTCAACATCTCTTGTTTCCATAATTTCGCCGATCGGATCTTTTTGATTAACGATACTTCTTACACCGTGTATCATATCCTCAATTCTTTTATTTGTTAATGTAAGCCTTTCTATCAAAACTTTATCCATACCGGAATTTTTCGCGGTTTCAACATCTATATCGTTATGAAACTGTATTTCACTGATATTTTTTTCCAAAGCATCGGCTATCGATAACAATATAGCGTTTCTTTGTTTAAAATCCAAAAGTCCCAACTGCATAGAAGCAACTTTTGCCAAAGAAACTTTTTTATTAACTATTTGTTTTATTTCCTGTTCTTCCATATTATTTTATTCCCTCTTTAATCCAATTTAACAAACCGCCGGCAAACAATATTTCTTTTTGTCTTTCGGTAAAACTGTAATTCAATTTAATATTTTTACCGTTAACGGTTATAACCAAATCTTTATTTTCTTTTATAATATTCTTTATGTCTTTAAACTCTATTTTATCTGCAAGTTTTATCAATTCGTAGTCATTAACATTGTCGAATGTTAACGGAATAATTCCGAAATTTATTAAGTTTGCCAAATGTATTCTTGCAAATGTTTTTGTAATAACAACTTTTATTCCCAAATATCTCGGGGCAAGTGCGGCATGTTCTCTTGAAGAACCCTGCCCGTAATTTTCCGCTCCTACTATAACTCCGTTTTTAACGGATTTTGCCCTTGCAACAAAATCTTTATCTACAGCACCGAAAGTATGTTCCGATATTGCGGGCAAATTAGATCTTAAAGGCAATATCTTTGCACCTGCCGGCAATATATGGTCGGTAGAAATATTGTCACCGACTTTCAAAACCACATCTGCCGAAATTGAATCCGGCATCGGTTCGAATTTCGGTAACGGTTTTATATTAGGTCCTCTGACAATTTCCCCTTCATTGGAAGGTTTTTGGAAATGGTCATCATTAATATAAAAACTGTCCGGCAAACTTATTTTAGGTTTTGCACCGAACAAAGCTGTAGGATCTGTTATTTCTCCGGTTAAAGCTGCAGCCAAAGCAACTTCCGGTGAACACAAATAAACTTGAGCATCTTTTGTTCCGCTTCTGCCTTCAAAGTTTCTGTTAAATGTTCTTAAAGAAACAGCTTTAGTTTTTGGAGCTTGTCCCATACCGATACATGGTCCGCAAGCACATTCCAATATTCTTGCACCGGCATTAATTATGTTAAACAATTTACCGGAACTTGCAAGCATTGAAAATACTTGTCTTGATCCCGGAGAAATCGTTAAACTTGTATTTTTGTTTATCTTTTTATCTTTTAATGTTTCTGCACATAACATCATATCCGCATAAGATGAATTTGTGCAGGAACCGATACAAACCTGATCAACTTTTGTTCCTTTCAAATCTTTAACTTTTTTTACATTATCGGGGCTGTGAGGCATAGCAATTAACGGTTCAAGTTCGGATAAATTTATTGCCAATTCATCATCGTATGTTGCATCGGAATCGGCAACCATTTCAACCCAATCTTTTTCTCTGTTTTGTCTTTTCAAAAAGTCTTTTGTTATTTCGTCCGAAGGGAATATTGTAGTTGTTGCACCGAGTTCCGTTCCCATATTTGTAATTGTTGCTCTTTCGGGAACAGACAAAGTTTTAACACCTTCACCTGCGAACTCAAATATTTTTCCTCTTCCGCCTTTAACGGACAATATTCTTAAAAGCTCAAGAATTATATCTTTTGCACTTACCCAATCTCTTAATTTTCCGGTTAAATTAACTTTAACTATTTTAGGCATTGTTATATAAAAAGGCTGCCCTGCCATGGCACATGCAACATCAAGTCCGCCCGCTCCGAAAGCAAGCATACCGATACCGCCACCGGTAGGAGTATGAGAGTCTGAACCTATCAATGTTTTACCCGGAACACCGAATCTTTCCAAATGTACCTGATGGCAAATTCCGTTACCTGCAGGTGAAAAAACTATCCCGTGCTTATTTGCTATAGTTTGTAAAAATTTATGATCATCGGCATTTTCAAAACCGGACTGCAATGTGTTATGGTCAACATAACTTACCGAAAGTTCCGTTTTTACTTTAGGAACGTTCATTGCTTCAAACTGTAAATATGCCATAGTTCCTGTTGCATCCTGAGTTAACGTCTGATCTATCTTTAATGCAACTTCACTGCCTACTTCCATTGATCCCGAAACCAAATGCTTTTTAATAATTTTCCTTGCTAAATTCATAACAAACTCCGTATATATAAAGTATTATTTTATTATCTTTAATATTTTACAAAATTATAAGAAAATTTTACATAAAAAAAGAGCAAAATTTTATAAATTAAAATCTTGCTCTTTTATATTTAAAACAAATACTAAATTAGAATGTAACGGTTATTTGTTTTGCCTGTCTGTTTCTTATTTTTTCGGCATTTTTTCCTACAACAATATTTCCGTCTACAACATCCTTTGAATTATCATTCCACAAAATTTCGATTTTTTTGATATTCATATTCGGTAAATATGTGCTCTTTTTAGATTTGTTTACATAAACCAAATCGGTTGTTGAAAACAATTTTGCCTTAAATTCGCCTTTCTTATCAAAGAATTCTCCGCTGATTATAGGTTTTAAACTAAATACCAACTCATTTTTATCGTTTACGGAAAAAGGTTTGTAACCTAAACTCATTGTAAGCCACATATCTATAAACTCGGCTGTTGAACCGCTGAGTCTTGCAACAAAGCCTCTGCCCCAATTTCTTTTATCGGGGAATGCACTTGAAGAAATAAAAGAAGAATTTTCAAGTATACTTCTTCCGTAGACTTCAGGTTTTAAAAAGCACGGAAAACATGTTTTTATGGATGAGAAAAATTCTTCATACAAACCCGCTCTTAAAAGGCCCAACAAATATTTGAATTCCATATGCATAAATACTGATTCATTTTCAAGCCAACCCGGTAAAAACACTCTCGATCTTCCTATTTCGTTGGACTCGCTGAGCAATGAAGAACAAACTTTAAACATCTTTAACTCTTTATCGTAAAGTCCGCTCTTTTTAATAGATGCAAAATGTTGTTTTGCTTCCTTTTTATCTTCAGACATTCTCATATAATGTGTTTCTGATTCCAAAAATAACGGTAACGGATATCTTTGGAATTTGGAAACTTTAACACAAGGTAATCCTTTACAATTCTTTTCATTATTCTTCTGATATTTTGTTGCTTCATATCTGAAATAAGTAACATATAACCCTGTTTTCGGATCTATAGCTTTTTTAAGACCTGCATTTATTTTTGCTACAGCTTTATCTATAAATTCTATTACCGAATTTATATTTATTTGTTCTTCTTTACCGTTTATACCGAATATAACGGATTTTCTGTACTCTTCTTTTAATGTTGTTGCTTTATCCCAGAAATCGAAAGAAGAAAGTTTTTGTTTTAATAAGGACAAAAGTCCTTTAAACAATTTTGCAACTTCTACAGGTACAAATATTTTTTCATCTTTATTTTCTTTCAAAAGGTTTGAAAAGAAAACCATCATCTTTCTCAACTCAAAAACTTCCGGAGTCGATGAACCGAAAAGGCCGGGCAAACCGTTCAATGCATCGTACCAACCCGGTTTATCCGATTCCATTTCTATACCGATACCTTCACTGTCCAAAGTTGCAAATTTTACCGACATTATTGTTATAAACTTTGAAGCAAGTGTCGTATAATAAATATCACCTTTACCGTTATTTGTTCTTAATGCATTAGGATTAACTTTTCTTGATGCTATAAGTTCCGCTTTTTCATCGGATTTTGCTACGGAATTATATTGTCTTACAGTTCCTTTCGGAGTTAAAACATACTTTTGGCTTCTCGGTAAAACATAATGATCGTTATCATAATAAATAAAAGATTTATCGTTAAAGAAAATATCTTTTTTCTTATCGGGATATATTGTTAAAAAGCTTTCCAATATATCGAAATTGTATTTCCAATGATCAACCCAATATCCTTCACCGTGATTTGCATCGTTTTGAGCTTTTGCCGTTGTTACAACTTTTGAAATAAAATCTTCAAATTTTATTTTTGTTTTTATGTTTGAAAATTCCATGAATGTTGCAAGCGAACCGGGCTCAAACGGTTTTTGGAAAAATTTGTTCAATTTTTCTTCATCTTTTTTGTTACTTAAATCACTTATTATATTTTTATATTCTTTACTTTTTGTATCTAAAACGAAAAGTGTTCCTTTAACCACCAACGGGTTACAGGCATCTATTTGTAACAAGTTATAAAATATTTTTACCGCACTGTCTTTAACGTTAGGGTTAAAGAAAATATCTTTTCTTCTGTTTTGATTTACATCTCTGTAATTTCCGTTACCCTGCGAATAGTAGTTGGGTGATACTTGGAATTCGTTATAATCTCTTTCCAAATCTCCGTGTTTTCTTGAAAACACATAATACATTGCGGACTTATCGTTATATTTAAACTCTATCGGAAGACCGCCTCTCATAACATTATCAAGATAATTTTGTCTGCAATACATATCAAATTCAGGTATTGAAGAATGTGTTTCCATATTGGAAGTAATGGAATTTATTAAATTTTTATTTTCTTCCTGTTTTGCTTCAAAATATTTTATGTCAAACTTTTTAACAAAACTGTTTAAAGATTTTGCACTTTCAATATGACCGACAATAGAATATATTTTAAAACTGTCTTTTGATTTCAAATTTTGTTTTGCATAACTGAAAGCCGTAGGATATTTGTTATCCGCAAACTGTTTTTTAGGATACACAAAATTTTCATTAAACAATTTTTCCGGACAAGCAAAACTTGTATCGGAACCGAACAAAATGTCCGGATCAATTATGATATCGGCTTTCTTTACTTTTTTGTCTTGTACTAAAGAACAATAAAAGTTACCTTCGGTAATTTCCACAACTTCGGAACTGTCCGCCGTTTCAACTTTCAATTTATAAAAAGGAACTCCGGTCTTATCGAAATTATCAACTTTCGTCCAGGCTTGAATTGTTGTAGACATATATTTTTGTGACCAGGAATTAATATAATAAGGAAGAATTTTCGGCATACCGTCAACAATTTCTATCTGAATATTTTGTTTGGATATATTTTCAACCGTAATTTTTCTTAAAAGACCGGCTAAAGGTTGGTTAGGTAATGTAAAATATGTAACTGTTGTTTTGATACCGATTTTTGTATTTATTTCTTCTATCGTTAAATCGTAAGCTGAAACATACATATTTTGTTTTACGTCTTTTACATCGGCACTATTATTTTTGAACGGTTCATAACAAATTGTTTCTTTACCTTTTTTTATTTTCAAAAATGTTCTGAATCCGAAAGTATTAACTAAATTATAACTTACATTTGCGGGATAAAATTCCATTATTGCATAATTTTTATTTTTTATACCGAATGTACAAATTCCTTGTCCTCTGTTAACATAATATGCCCACATCGGAATACCTTTTACTCCGGAAATCCCCGGGAAAAAGCTTGAAAAAGTCGGTGCTAAATTATAATTTTCAATAACAAAACTTCCGTCCTGGTTAAGGTAATACTTAAATTTGTTAGCCATTTTATCCTCACAGTTTTTAATTATAAATTATGAATTGTAAATTGTAAATTAAAAATAAATTTTTTCAATAAAATTTATTTTTTAAAAACTCTCTTAAATATAAAATCTACATTTTTAAAGTGCGGTGACAAATCGCAATCTCTTCTTATTTCTTTTTCGTTCATATATTTTCTTATTTCTTCATCTTTCAATGCCACTTCTTCAAGACTGACATTTTTTTCTCTTGCCGAAAATGCAAGTCTTTGCATAATTGCATACCCTTGTTCTCTTGTTAACCCTTTATCTACCAATGTTAACAAAAGTGTTCCGGAACAAATAACATCTTGTGTTTTATTAAGATTTTTTTTCATATTTTCAGGATAAACATTTAATCCCGAAAGCAATCCCTGCATTCTTTTTAAAATATAGAAAAGCCCCATCGTTGCATCCGGCAACATTATTCTTTCCGTCGAAGAATGACTTATATCTCTTTCATGCCATAAAGCAATATTTTCCATAGCGGTTACTGCATAACCTCTCAAAAGTCTTGCGAAGCCGCAAACATTTTCCGATATTATCGGATTTCTCTTATGCGGCATTGCGGATGATCCCTTTTGACCTTTTGTAAAAGGTTCTTCGGCTTCTGCTACTTCTGTTCTTTGTAAATGTCTTATTTCAAGTGCTATCCTTTCAAGGTTAGCACCAACATGTGCAATTGTTGATAAAAATATTGAGTGTCTGTCTCTGGGAACTATTTGTGTTGAAACAGGTTCCGGTTTCAAGTTTAATTTTTTGCAAACATACTCTTCAACTTTCGGGCTTAAATGTGCAAATGTTCCTACAGCTCCGGAAATTGCTCCGTAACTTACGGTTTCCAATGCATAGTTTAATCTGTCGAGAGAACGACTAAGCTCGCTGTACCAGTTTGCAACTTTCAAGCCGAACGTTGTAGGTTCTGCATGAACTCCGTGGCTTCTTCCCATTGTAGGAGTATATTTATATTTGAAAGCCAACTTTTTTGTTATTTTCATTAACTCTTTAGTTTCTTTTATAAGAAGCAAACATGCCTGTCTCATTTGAACGGCAAGTGAGGTATCCAAAACATCGGAAGATGTCATACCCATATGCAAAAATCTTGCCTCAGGGCCTACAGTTTCAACGACACTTGTTAAAAATGCAATTACATCGTGCTTAACTGTCTTTTCTATCTCGTTTATTCTGTCTTTATTTATCTTAGCTTTTTTTCTTACCTTTGCAATTGCCGATTTTGGAACTACTCCCAACTTACTCATAGCTTCGGATGCTAAAATTTCAACTTCCAACATTATTTTGAACTTGTTATCATCAGTCCAAATTGATTCCATTTCAGGTTTTGCATATCTTGGTATCATACTTTTTACCTTCTTTATTTTAAATTTTCTATAACTTTTTTTATTGCTTGAGGGAATATTATATGTTCTTGAACCAATACTCTTGCAGCCACATCTTCCGGACTATCCGTTTCATAAACGGGCACTTCTTTTTGAAGTATTATAGAACCGGTATCATAATTTTCATCCACATAATGAACCGTAGGACCCGATTTTGTTTCTTTTGCTTTTACTACAGCTTCGTGAACAAAATGTCCGTACATTCCTTTGCCGCCAAACTTCGGCAATAAAGCAGGATGAATATTTAATATTCTTGACTTATACTCTTTAACAATATTGTCCGGAACTTTCTTCATATATCCCGCCAAACAGATCATGTCCGCACCGGATTCTTTTATAAGCTTATACATTTTATCGTCATAATCTTGTTTGTCCATGTTCTTGTAATCAAGAGCAATTGCTTTTATATTTTCTTTTTTTGCTCTTTCAAGTCCGTAAGCGGAAGGATTATTCGATATCACAACAATAACTTCGGCAATACCTTTAAGTATTCCGCTTTTTGTTGAATCTATTATAGATTGTAAATTTGAACCGGTGCCGGAAACTAATACCGCTAACTTTTTCATTATATTATTTCCACACCTTTTTTCCCTTTTTGAACAAATCCTATAACTTTAGAACCTTTCAAAAATTTGTGAACGGCTTGTGCATGTTCCGGTCTGACAAATATTGCCATACCGATACCCATGTTCAATGTTCTGTAAATATCTTTTTCCGGAACATTACCTTTCTTTTGAATTATGTTAAATATTTCAGGAACTTTCCAAGAACCTTTATTTATTATTACATGTGCATCCTGCGGTAAAATTCTTCCTATTTTGTCGTAAAAACTTCCGCCCGTAATATGTGCAATACCGACTATTTTATTCTTTTTGCCGTTATTAAATTTTTTAAGCGCTGCCAAAACTTCTTTAACATAAATTTTTGTAGGTGCCAACAATTCTTTGGAATATTTTTTCAATTCTTTTTCACTAAAAACTTTTCTTATCAAAGAGTATCCGTTGGAGTGAGGACCGCTTGAAGGAAGACCTATTACGACATCACCTTCTTTAATATCTTTACCTGTAATTTCTTTACCTTTTTCGATTATACCTACGGCAAAACCGGCCAAATCATATTCTTCACCTTTATAAAAGCTCGGCATTTCCGCTGTTTCACCGCCGATAAGTTGTGCATTGGATTGTTTGCAACCGTTAATAATACCGCCTACCACTTTTTCCGTAAGAGAAACATTTAATTTTCCGCAAGCAAAATAATCCAAGAAGAAAAGAGGTTTTGCTCCAACACAAATTATATCGTTAACATTCATTGCAACCAAATCTATACCTACAGTATCGTGTTTATTTACCAAAAATGCAATCTTTAATTTTGTTCCTACTCCGTCGGTGGAACTAACCAAATTATATTTCGTGTTTTCTACGGGGAATGCTCCTCCGAATCCGCCTACTTTAGGAAGTTTTTTCTTAAGTCTTTTAACCAACTCGTTTCCCGCATCAATATTTACACCTGCTTTTTGATAAGTAATAGCCATTTTTCCCCCAATATAAGGCAATTTATAATTTATATTTTTTAATTTATAATTAAAGACAAAATATATTTTATAATTATAGAATATTTATTGATAAAAGACAAAAGAAAAATCAATATATTTTTTTGTTTGACAAAAGATGAATTTTTATAGTATCATAAATTATCATTTTAAATAGAATATGTTATGGGGGTCACCACCTCGGGTGGCAAAAACTTCATTCATATTCTATTTTTTTATTAAGGAGTTAAAATGAAAGTTAACGGAAAAGAAGTTGTTATAAAAGAATCGCAAACTATATACGAATACTTAAAAAACAACAATTACAATTTGGAACGAATTGTAATTGAGTTAAACGGTAAAATTATTTCTAAAGATAAATATAACACTGTAAATTTAAAAGATACGGATGTTATGGAAGTGCTGACTTTTGTCGGCGGCGGCTAAAAAAATGCAAAGCATTTTTAATGTACAATGTATAATGTACAATTTATAATTCTTTTCAAATGAAAATTTTAAAAGAACTTGAGGAGATATATGATGGAAAATAACGATCAATTAATAATTGCAGGACATAAGTTTTCTTCTCGATTCATTTTGGGTTCGGGAAAATTTTCGTTGGATTTGGTAAAAGCTGCGGTTGAATCGGCAGGTGCGGAAATCGTAACACTTGCATTAAGACGAGCAAACACTAAAACAGAATACAACATATTAGATTTTATACCTAAAACGGTAACTCTTTTACCTAACACTTCAGGTGCAAGAACCGCGGAAGAAGCAGTTAGAATCGCAAGACTTTCCAGAGAACTCGGGTGCGGAGATTTTGTAAAAATTGAAGTCATAAAAGATACAAAATTTTTGTTGCCTGATAACTACGAAACAATAAAAGCAACGGAAATTCTTGCAAAAGAAGGGTTTGTTGTAATGCCTTACATGTATCCGGACTTAAATGCCGCAAGAGATTTGGCAAATGCGGGTGCTGCAACAATTATGCCGCTTGCCGCACCTATCGGCAGCAACTTGGGTCTTCTCACAAAACATTTTATTAAAATCATTATAGATGAAATAAAGTTGCCTGTAATTGTTGATGCAGGTATCGGGTCACCTTCTCAAGCTTGCGAAATTATGCAGGAAGGTGCTGCCGCCGTTATGGTAAATACAGCAATTGCAACTGCCAAAAACATAAACGAAATGGCAGAAGCTTTCAAACTTGCAATTATCGCAGGGAGAAAAGCTTATCTTGCAGGGCTCGGCAGAGTACTTAATTTTAAAGCGGAAGCGTCCAGTCCTTTGATAGACTTTTTGGAGGACAAATAAAATGTTTTATAAAAACATGGAACAAATAAACTCCGATATGTTGGAACAAGTGTTAAGTTTAACCAAGGGCTATGATTATAATATATATACGGAAAACGATGTTCAAAAAACATTAAACAAAGAAATTTTGGATATTGAAGATTTAAAAGTTTTGTTATCTCCAGCAGCAACGGATTTTTTAAATTTAATCGCACATAAAGCACAATACGAAACAAGAAAACATTTCGGGTCAAGTATATCTTTGTTTACTCCGCTATACATTTCAAATTATTGTGAAAATCAGTGCACATATTGCGGATATAATTGTAAAAACAATATACACAGAGGAAAACTTACAATTGAAGAAACAGAAAAAGAATTTAAAGCAATATCTCAAACGGGACTTGAAGATATTCTTATACTTACAGGCGAATCAAGATCCGCATCAAGTGTAGAATATATAGGTGAAGCCGTAAAACTTGCAAAAAAATATTTTTCTTCCATATCAATAGAAATTTATCCGTTAAATACGGACGAATATAAATATCTCTGTCAATGCGGAGCGGATTTTGTTTGTGTTTATCAGGAAACTTACAACAAAGAAAGATATAAACAGTTACATTCGGCAGGACCTAAATCTGTTTTTGAATACAGATTTTATGCTCAGGAAAGAGCAGCACTTGCAGGTATGAGAGGTGTATCTTTGGGAATACTTTTCGGGTTAGATGATTTCAGAAAAGATGCTTTTTCCACCGCCATTCATGCTTATTTGTTGCAACAAAAGTATCCTGATCTTAAAATAGGTTTTTCCGTCCCGAGATTAAGGCCGTATATTCACGAGCACAAAGAACAAAACCCTCACTATGTTAATGAAAAGCAATTGTTCCAGGCATTGTGTGCTTACAGATTATTTATGCCGTTTTCCGATATTACAATTTCCACAAGAGAAAGAGCAGGTTTCAGAGATAATGTTATAGGTGTATGTGCAACAAAAATTTCGGCAGGTGTAAAAACTTCCGTAGGCGGACATAAAGACGAAGCTAAGGGTGACGAACAGTTTGAAATTTCCGATTCAAGAACAGTTGCGGAAATCGTAGATACGATAAAGCAAAAAGGCCTTTATCCGGTATTCAGCAACCACATACGACTTTAAACAACAATGTATAATGTACAATGTAAAATGTATAATTAAATAAAAAAACGGGAAGAAATTTCTTCCTGTTTTTTTTCTTACATTCAACAAGATATAAGGACAGTAAAAAAAACAGAAATATTTGTAAGTGAAACAAAAAATTCCCGAACTATAGTGTACACAAGTGAAACTGTACATGAAGCTCGGGAATTTGAAGTTGTAACTAAAATATTTCTGTTTGTTTATTATAGAGCAAATTTGTATCCTACATTAATTGTTGTTGCTGTATATTGTAAATCAGCTGTATTTCCATTAATAGACAAACTGCCGTTAGCTGAAGATATTAACAATTCAACTATAACACAATCTTTTATTATCGTTCCTGCACCGAAACCTAAATATATTCCCATATCTGCAGTTTCAGATTTACCATTTGCTTCCACAATAATACTGCTTCCGCCGATTTGACCTATTAAATATAAGCTTGTAAAAATATCGGATTCTATTTTAGCTTCAGGTTTTACTGCCAAATAAAAGTTAACTGTTTTTGCTTCGGGCTTGGAACCTTCCATATTGGCCTTACTGTTAGAACCAAAATTATAATTTATACCTGCACCTACAGACAACATATCCATTAATCCGTAAAAAAATTCCGCACCTATTGAAATAGGCATTTCCATATCGTAACCTTGAGAAAGGCCATCCGGCATACCATGATAACCGTTAGCATGATAATTTAAATTATTGCTTACTCCCAAACCTAATTTTCCGTTGATAGACATATCACCTTTTTGTGCAAACACAGGTGCTACCATTGCTACTGCTAATATTACTGCCAATAAACTTTTTTTCATTATTTTTTTCTCCTTATAAAAAAATTATTTCATAATTTTTTGCTTATAGCTTAGAGCTTACAGTTCATAGTTTTCGGTAAAATCTTGTTTCACGAAATTTATATTAAACTACAAACCACAAACTACTTACAATGCAAATTTGTAACCTACATTAATTGTTGTTGCTGTATATTGTACATCAAGATCTGCAGGTACAGCAGGAGGAATCTTTTTCGCTGTTAAGTTAGCAGAAGAGCATACAATTTCCACAAAGACACAATCCATTATTGTTGTTCCTATACCGAACCCCAAATATAGACCACTATTTACATCTAGTGATGGGAAATCCCAATCATCACTCTCAATTTCAGCTCTTGCCATTGCCAAACCGATTTGACCTACTAAGTATATGCTTGAAAATATTTTGGAATCTATTTTTGCTTCAGGTTTAACTGCCAAATATATGTTTGTTGTTCCTGCCTTAAGTTGATTTTCGAAAGGAGCATGTGCTACATTGTTATTTTTTGATTTTGAATCAAAACCATAGTTCACACCTAAACCAACCGACAAGTTATCCATTAATCCGTAAAAAAATTCCGCACCTATTGAAACAGGCATTTCCATATCATATTTATAATACTGATTTTTCGGGGCTAACACGTCGGACCCATCCAGTGATACACTATTATTTATTCCCAAACCTAACTTTGCATTAACAGACATATCTCCTTTTGCTGCAAATGCAGGTACTGCCATTGCTACTGCCAACAACACTGCAAACAATCCTTTTTTCATTTACTTCCTCCTATTATAAATTTACTTCATTATTGTTTTTATTGTATTTATTTTATATCTTATAGTCAACAGAAATTATGAAAACCGTTTGTATAACCAACCGACTATTATGTAAAAATGATTTTTTTGAACAAATAGAATATATTTGCAAACAAAATCTTTATGCTTTGATTCTTAGAGAAAAAGATTTGGATGATAAAACCTACGAAGAGTTTGCCGTTAAATGTAATGATATATGCACTAAAAACAACGTTTTATTTTTTATAAACACCAAAATACATATTGCACAAAAATTGAAAATTAAAAATATTCAAGTTTCATTTGAAAATTTTGTGAACAATAAAGAAAGTTTAAATTCTTTTGATACCGTTGCTGTCTCGGTACATTCGTTAAGTGAAGCGCTAACCGTACAAAAATTTGTTGAAGAAACAAGCCAAAATATTTTTCTTATTGCAGGCCATATTTTTGAAACGGATTGCAAAAAAGGATTAGAACCGAGAGGTATAGAATTTTTAAAAGAGATTTGTGCCAATGTAGAAATTCCCGTATTTGCAATAGGCGGAATAAACCAAAACACAATAAAACAACTAAAAGGTATAAATATCGAAGGTGTATGTTTGATGTCGGAATTGATGAAAAAATCGCAAAGCGATTTTTTAGATAATTTATAATTTATAATTTACAATTTATAATTTCGGTGTCCTTCGGACTAATTTTTATAGATTCCGTGTCAAGCACGGAATGACGAACAAGACGACAATTTACAATTAATGTAAAAAACGGGAAGAAAATTCTTCTCGTTTTTTGATTTTTTATAGATTCCGGATCAAGTCCGGAATTTTTTGTCTTTCTTTGCTTCCAAAGGATTTTAATATTTTAAGCTATAACGAATTACCAATAGAATACAAGGACACAAGAAAAAACAGAAAAAATTTTGTGCGAAATGAAGAAACGCAAGGGCGATGTGTATGCCTTATAATACTCAAGGCCTTGCGTTTCAAAATTGTAGCCAAAATATTTCTGTTTTTTATTTTAAGAAGCCGTTAATTATTTGCTCTTCCGCTTCATGTTCGGTTAAGCCGAGTGTCATCAACTTTATAAGTTGTTCCCCCGCAATTTTACCGATAGCCGCTTCGTGAATTAATGCGGCATCTATATTATTTGCTTCAAGTGACGGAATTGCCAATATTTTACCTTCATCCATAATTATGGAATCACATTCGGTATGACCGCTGCAACGATTGTTGCCGGTAAGCTTAACTTCAAATTTCTGGTAAGATTTTTCTTTTGCCACCGATCTTGATACTATATCCGCCGTTGAACCTTCACCGTCCAAAGTAACGGTGTAACCGCTTACGGCTTGTTGATTACCGTGAGTTAAAAGTCTTTCTCTTACAACAAGTTTTGCACCTTTATTAAGTTTTGCGGTTGTTTGTCTGTTAGTGTTATCTACTCCCTTAATTTGTACCATTTCCATTTCCATAACACTGTTATCCTGCAAATAAACTTCAGTTCCCGGATTTAATATTCTTTTGCCTGTTCCGGTACCCGAACCGAAGTGTTTTTCAACATATTTTACTTTAGAATTTTTTCCTACATAAAATCTGTGAACACCATCATGTTGCGAATCCTGATTACCGCAATTATCTATACCGCAACCGGCAACTATAACAACATCACAATTTTCACCTATATAAAAATCGTTATAAACAACTTCTTTGTAGCCGCTGTCACTTAAAACTACGGGAATATGGACACTTTCGTTTCTGGTGTTATCTTTTATTCTTATATCTATTCCGCTGCCTTCTGTTTTTGTTTGAATATCTATATTGGCGGTAGTATTTCTGCCTGCAAGTTTGCCGTTAGCTCTGAAATTGTATGCTCCCATAGGAACATCATGCAAATCGGCAACTTCAGCTATTAATCTTTTTTGTATTTCGTTCATTTCCATATCTTTGATGCTCCTAATTTAGTTTTGCACAAGTTGTAACTGCTGATTCGGTTCCTAAAATTTTCGGTAAAATTTCGTCTCTTGAACCTTGCATTGTTATTTTACCGTCTGCAAGAACAAGAATTTCGTCCGCAATATCCAAAATTCTTTCCTGATGAGAAATAACAACTATCGTTCCGTTATTGATATTTTGTCTCATGGAATTAAATATTTTTGTTAAATTCTGAAAACTCCACAAATCTATTCCGGCTTCAGGTTCATCAAAAACGGACAGCTTCGATTGTTTTGCAAGAATAGTTGCTATTTCAATTCTTTTAAGTTCTCCGCCGGACAACGAACCGTTAACTTCTCTTCTTATATATTCGCCTGCACACAAACCCACCTTACTTAAATAGTTGCATGCCTGTTCCAAACTTAAAGTTCCTTTAGAAGCGATTTTCAACAAATCGTAAACTTGTAATCCTTTGAATTTTACGGGTTGTTGGAAAGCATAGCCTATACCGGATTTTGCTCTGTCGGTTATACTTTTATCCGTAATATCCGTTTCGTCAAACAAAATTTGTCCCTGCGTGGGAATTACTATACCTGCAATTATTTTTGCAAGTGTAGATTTACCGCTGCCGTTAGGACCGGTAATAACTATAAATTTATTGTTATCAAACTTTATATTAAGATTTTTTAATATTTCTTTTTTTTGTCCGTTTACCATAACATCAAAAGAAATATTCTTTAGTTCTAACATGTTGCTCTCCAAAAATTGTTATTAAATGTTTTCATATTTTATCAATATAAAAATTGCTTTGCAATTTTTAGTTTATAAGGTTACAGGTTGAACGGCGGTAATTTTGTTTTTTTGGTAATTGTCGTTAAAGACCTTAAGATTTTAGATTAGAATGAAGAAACACAGAGCCGATGTGTACTCTTTGCGGTACTCAAGGTTCTGTGTTTCGAAATTATAACTAAAATATTGAGGTCGCTATACTTGAAGTCCTAATCGTTTTATTGTATCAAAATCTTCATCTATTGAAGTACCGGAAGTTGTTAACATATCACCGGTAATTGTGGCATTTGCACCCGCAGAAAACATCGATACACCTTTATCTTTAAACAAAAGTCTTCCGCCGGCAAGACGAATAAATGCATCCGGCAAAATAAATCTTGCTATTGCAACGGTTCTGTTAATTTCTTCCTGCGATAAAATTTTATTATTTTCAAAAGGTGTTCCTTTTATGGGATTTAAAACATTTATCGGAACGGATTTTATACCCAAATTATAAATATCAAAAAACATATCTATTCTGTCTTCAAAAGTTTCCCCTAACCCGAAAATTCCGCCGCTGCAAATTTCAAGTCCCGCTTTTTTTGCAAGGTTTATTGTATTTATTTTATCATCATAGGTATGTGTAGAACATATACTGGGAAAAAATCTTCTTGATGTTTCCAGGTTGCAATGATATCTTGTAACTCCCGCCTGTTTTAATTTTACAAGTTGTTCATAAGATAAAAGTCCCATAGAAGCACATAACAAAATATCGCATTTGTTTTTTATATCTTTATAAGTTTGGCAAACGGAATCTATTTCCGTATCGGAAAGTTTTTTACCTGATGTGACAATGGAAAACCTTTTAACCTTTTTATCCGCGTTATGTTTCGCTTCTTTAAATATATTTGGGCTGTCAAGTAAAGGATACTCTTTTATGCTTGTTTTATAATGTGAAGATTGTGCACAGAACTTACAGTTTTCGCTGCACTTACCGCTTTTACCGCTGACTATTGAGCACATATCGAATTTGTTACCGCAAAATTTTTGTTTTATTTTTTCGGCATACAAAGAAAGCTCTTGTAAATTTTCTGTTACAAGAGATAGTGCTTCCTGTTTTGTTATATGATAATTTTCATTTAAAATTTTATTACTAAGTTCTTTTAACATAATATTTTCTGCTCCATATAACGAAGATTATAGAATATTTTGACGATAAAAAAAAACGGCAAAAATCGCTTTGCGATTTTGAGGAATAGAAGTATAGAGGAATAGAGGAATGGAAACGACAGGACGACAGAAGATTGGAATATTAGAGAATTGGAAGTTCAATTATAAAAAACGGGAAGAAAATTCTTCCCGTTTTTATTATTTTTATAGATCCCGTATCAAGTACGGGATGACACTGCTATCGCAGTTATAAGGTTAAAATACAAATTTATAACCTACTTTTAGTTGTAATGTTGAATACGTTACATCTGAAATAGGACCATCTGGAATGTTTGACTTGCTACTTGAATAAAGAACTTCAAAAACGAAATTTTCTTTTATTGTTGTTCCTACACCAGCCCCCCAATATAATCCAGTTTCTTTTTCAATACCATCATCGGGATCCAATCTTAACATTCCAACACCTACCTGAACTAAAGGATAAATGTTGTTAAAAATATCGTTCCCTGTTTCAAATACATATTTTGCTTGTGCATAAATATTTGTCCAACCTGCTTTAAACATTGTTTTTTTTACTTCAGAATTGAAAATATAGTCTATACCTGCACCAATTGCCAACTGAGGCATTACATAATAAAAGAAATCTACACCGGCTGTAAATGCAGGATCAACATCAAGATCGTAAGGTCTACCCCAATCTATCTTAGACATAAGATTAAAACCTGCTTTGATGTCCAACTCCATTGCTCCCTGGTCTGCTGCAAATACTGGTGCTACAAGTGCTACCGTCAACAACAAAGCCAACAATCCTTTTTTCATTTACTTCCTCCTTTTTATATTTTACTTCAATAAATATTAGCTTGATTTTATCAAAAAACTATTGCAACGACAAATCTTTTGTAGTCGTTAAAGACCTTAAGATTTTGTGTCAGAATGAAGAAACACAAAATCAAAATTATTTAAAACAATTTTTAAGCGACGAAATATTTTGAATTTAGACAAGAAAACAGCACGGCGAAGTTTACATTGAAAAGTAAATGAGCCGTACTGTGACACAGTATAAATTCAAAAGATAATGTCGCTATATGTTTATTTTCTGCTGCCTGGCTTAATAGGTTTTGACCCGTCTTTACATAACGGACATTCTTCAGGTTTATAACTTTTAACTTCCAAACTTAATAAAGAAAATCTAGGAACACCGAAATCCACTTTGCCTGCACTTCTGTCCACTAAAGAACATACGGCAACAATTTCGGCTCCCGTTTCTTTTAAACTTTCTATAACTTCTCTTGTGGAAAGACCTGTTGTTATAACATCTTCAACTACAAGAACTTTTTCACCTTTACTTACGGAAAAACCTCTTCTTAATGTAACTTTACCGTCAACTCTTTCGGTAAAAATTGCTCTTGTTCCGAAAGCTCTGCCCATTTCATGGCCGATTATTACTCCGCCCATTGCAGGTGAAACTACAACATCTATATCTTTTACTACTTGTACAATTTTTTCTTTTAAGTTCTGTGCCAACACCTGTGCAACTTCAGGATGTTGCAATATAAGTGCAGACTGAAAATATGTATCGGAATGCAATCCGCTGGACAACAAAAAGTGTCCGTTTAATAATGCATTATGTTTTTTGAACAACTCTTTCATTTCTTCTTGATTCATTTTATTATAACTCCTTAATGGATTCGTAAATATTCTTTGCAACTTCTACAGGATTTTCCGCCTGAATTATAGGCCTTCCGACAACTATAAAATTGGCTCCTGCTTTAACTGCGGATTCAGGAGTTGCTACTCTTTTTTGGTCATCCTGAACTTTAACAGGTCTTATACCCGGTGTAACGACTTCAAACTCTTTACCGCAGTTTGATTTTATTGTTTCTATTTCAAGCGGTGAAGATATTACTCCGTCAACCCCGCAATCTTTGGCAAGTTTTGCTCTTCTTACAACTTCTTCCGGTGTGGTAACCTGGCTTGTTAAAACGGTTACCGCCCAAATTTTCGGTCTGTTTTCTACGGATGTTGCAAGTTTCAACATTTCTTCCCCGCCGCAAGAATGAACGGTTAAACTGTAAATGCCCAAATCTCTTGCTGATTGTACCGCTCTTTGAACGGTTGCCGGAATATCGTGAAACTTTAAATCTAAAAATACTTTTTTACCGTTATCGTTTATCATCTTTATTATTTCTTTACCGGACTGTAAAAAAAGTATCGGGCCGACTTTAAATATATCTATATAAGGGCTTAAATCTTTAACTAATTTCTCTGCTTTTTTAAAATCGAAAACATCTAATGCCAATATTGTTTTGTTCATAGTTTAACCTTGCCTTGCAACTCTTTAATATTCTTTATTTTCTTATCTTTCAAATATTTTTCTAAACCTTTATATGTGTTTTCAAACACTTTAGGTTCTACCAAAACTTGTGTTCCTATACTTACACAACTTGCACCCGCAAGAATAAATTCTATAACATCATCACTGTTAGTTATTCCTCCGCAACCTATGATGGGTATGGAAACTTTTTGGAAAGCATCAAACACACATCTTAAAGCCATAGGTTTTACACAAGGACCTGACATTCCTCCTTTAACCGTAGAAAGTTTCGGTCTAAACGTGTTTACATCTATAGCCATTGCAGGAAACGTATTTGTTAACGTTACGGCATCCGCACCGCAATTTTGTGCCGTAAGTGAAAGTGCTGCGATATCTTGAACCTGCGGTGACAACTTTGCAATTATAGGAAACTTTGAAATATGTTTTACACTTTTTATTATGTTGCTAAACAGTTCAATATCTTGAGAAATTATTGTCTTTTTCAAGTTAGGGCACGAAAGGTTTAACTCTATCGCCGATATTTTGGAAAATCTGTTAAGTTCCATAACCGTTCTTGCATAATCACTTACACAAGCACCCGCAACACTTACTATTATGGGAACTTTTAATTTTAATATTTCGTCCAACTTTTTTTCCGTGAACTTTTTTACACCGATATTTTGAAGACCGATAGTGTTAAGCATACCGCTTGCAACTTCCGCAATTCTCGGTTGAGGGTTTCCCAATCTTTCTTCAAAAGTTATAGTTTTTGTAATTATAGCACCGATTTTTGAAATGTCTATCAGGTCGGTTAATTCGTTACCATAACCGAACGTTCCCGATGCCGTGAGCAACGGACTTTTCATCTTTATACCGAGAAATGTTGTGCTTAAACTGTTCATAGTGTTATTATTATATCTTTTAAGGGTATTTTTTTCAATTATTATTCTATGGTTTCAATATAGAAACTTACGGGACGGAATCCGTCGTTACAGGAAATCATTGCGGAATGTTTGTTTTTCATCCAACCGTCAAAGAAGTTGCCTCCGCCTTCGGCAAGTTCTTTAACAAACTTTTCCATACTTTCCCATGCACTGTCACAAAGGTTTTCGGGCTTTTGTGCATTTACGGAAACAAAAGTGTCTCCGACTTTTAAATCGCATGTATGTTCTATGGGATTTTCGTATTTTTCCATTAAATCTTTATATTCGGTTTGTTTTAAAACGGTAATTTTTACGGATTTCATAATTATTTTAAAGATAGAAATTTGTTTTTAAAATCTTTAAGCGCCATTGCTCTGTGACTGATTTGATTTTTTATTTCTTCACCGAGTTCGGCAAAAGTTTTCTCGTATTTAGGAACATAAAATAAAGGATCGTAACCAAACCCTGTAGTTCCCGACAAACTTTCGGCAATGTATCCTTTGATTTTTCCTTCACCTAATATTTTTACGTTCCCTTGCGGATCACTCAAAGCGATAACACATCTGAATTGTGCTTGTCTGTTTTCCATTTGAACACCGTTAAGCGCTTTCAATAATTTGTTATTGTTGTCCGCATAAGAACAATTTTCACCGGCATATCTTGAAGAATATACTCCGGGTGCACCGTTCAAATAATTTACTTCAAGACCGGTATCATCGGCTATTGCCCACGAATTAAAATATTTTGCAACTTCGGTTGCTTTTTTTATTGCATTATCCTGCAAAGTTTGTCCGTCTTCAACAACTTCGGGATACTTATCAAAATCGGTCATAGGTTTTATATTAACAGACAAATCTTTTAAAATATCTTTTATTTCCACAACTTTATGTTTGTTCCCCGTGGCAAGTATTATTTCTTTCATTTTAAATTTTCCCTAATGCTTTTTTCTGCGCTTTTATTACTTGGAATATTCCTGTTTTTGCACTGTCCAACATTTTATCCAAATCTTTTCTTGAAAAGGTGTGACCTTCGGCTGTTCCTTGAACTTCAACCAAATCTCCGTTATCAAGCATAACAACATTCATATCGATATCGGCAACATTGTCTTCTTTTGCGGACAAATCCAACACCATTTGTTTACCTACAAACCCCACACTTATTGCCGCTAAAAAACCTTTTAAAGGTAATGTTTCTATCAACTTTTGTTTCTGTAATTTTTTAAGTGCAAGAGCAAGTGCTATAAAACCGCCGTTAATCGATGCTGTTCTTGTCCCTCCGTCTGCTCTTATAACATCACAATCTATAGTTATTGTTCTTTTACCTAACTTTTCCAAATCCACACAAGCTCTCAACGATCTTCCTACAAGTCTTGATATTTCCTGAGCTCTGCCGTTTTGTAATTTTTTTCTTGATATTCTATCGTTACAAGATCTCGGCATCATGGAATATTCCGCGGTTACCCAACCTTGTTCCCTTTTTTCCGCTTCTATAAAAGGCGGAACTTTTTCTTCAACGGTTGCAACACACAAAACTTTTGTTTCACCTAAAGAAAACATACACGAACCTTCGGCATGTTTCAAATAATTTTTTACTATTTTAATCTTTCTCATTTTCTCCCCTTAAAAAATGCAAAGCATTTTTTGAAGATTGGATGATTTGAAGATTTGAGGATTGGAAGTAAAGTTGTAAAAATTGCTTTACAATTTTTGTTATTATTTTATTTTCCACTTTTCTTCCATTCTTCTATTCTTCTAATCTTCTATTCTTCTGCCGTTTTTAGTTTTCGTAGTTCTTCAAAGTTTCTTCCAATGTTGCAATCTTGCTCTGTGTATCTGCAAGTTTTTGTCTTATTCTTGCAACTTCTTCGGCAGGAGCTTTCTCTACGAATTTCGGATTAGACAACTTTTTATTATATTTTTCCTGTTCCGCTATAATATTTTTTATTTCTTTGTTTATTCTTGCTTTTTCTTTTTCTATATCTATAAGACCTTCCAAAGGTATAAATATTTCAAAACCGGTAGCAACTGCCAAAGCTGAATTTTTTTCTCTTTGAATATCTTTACCGATAACCAAATCTTTTATTTTGCCTAACGATTTTATATATGCCTGGTTATTTTCAACAACAGCAAACTTACTTTCATCCAACACTTTTATTTTTGTTGTAATAAATGCCGCGGGTGAAATATTCATTTCACTTCTTACATTTCTTATTTTAGAAACTATTTCCTGAACTACAGCCATTTGGTTTGCTTCGTTTGCAAAAACAAGTTTCTCATCATAAACAGGAAAACTTGAATTTACTATACTTTCCGTTGTGTTATTAAATATTGACCACAACTCATCACTTATAAACGGCATAATAGGTGCAAGCATTTTTATTGTTCCTTTCAATACATAAATAAGAACAGACAATACTTGTTTCTTTTCTTCAACATTTTCGGATGTCATTCTGATTTTTGAAAGTTCTATATACCAATCACAGAACTTTGTCCAAATAAAATCGTAAAGAGTTCTTGAAGCAACATCTATATCGTAAACCTCAAATGCTCTTGTAACGATTTTTATTGTTTGGTTATATTCGTTAAGTATCCACTTATCCGAAAGTTCTTTTACCTGCGGTGTATCCGATATTTCCAATTCGCCTTTATTCATAAGAATAAATCTTGAAGCATTCCAAATTTTGTTTGCAAAGTTTCTTGCTGCAAGGAAAGAATCGTTAGATATTTGCATATCTCTTCCGGGAGCCGCGGATTGTGCCAAAGCAAACCTTAAAGCATCCGTTCCGAACTGATCCATAATCTCTAACGGATTAATAACATTACCTTTGGATTTGGACATTTTTAATCCGTGTTTATCTCTAACTATACCGTGAATAAACACATCACCAAACGGTATATCGTTCAAAAATTCAAGTCCCATTTGAACCATTCTTGCAACCCACAAATAAAGTATTTCGTGACCTGTTACAAGAACTCCGGTAGGATAATAATATTTTAATTCTTCATTGTCCGGATTTTCTCCCCAATTAAATACACTGAACGGCCACATTGCCGAAGAAAACCATGTATCCAAAACATCGTTATCCTGAACTAAATGTGTGTTACCGCAATGAGGACATTTTGTCGGTGTATCCTGTTCAACTATAGGAGGACAACTTGTTTTGTTGCCGTTTTCATCAACACAATAGAAAACAGGTATTCTGTGTCCCCACCAAATTTGTCTGCTTATACACCAATCTCTTAAATTATCCAACCATAATGTGTACGGTTTCTTCCAAGATGCGGGATAAAATTTTACCTTTTCATCTTTTGCAACCTGAGAAGCTCTTTTAGACATTTCTTCAACTTTTAAAAACCATTGTTCCGACATTATCGGTTCTATTGTTGTTCCGCATCTGTAACATTTTCCTACGGAATGACTGTAATCTTCCGTTTTTATAAGGTATCCTTGTTCCTGCAAATCCGCAACTATTTGTTCCCTTGCATCTTTTGCGGACATACCTTTATATTTTTCCATTATATCTGTCATGTTACCATTGGCATCGATAACTTCAAGTATTTCAAGGTTATGTCTTCTTGCTATTTCATAATCAACCGCATCGTGAGCAGGTGTTACTTTTACCGCACCCGTTCCGAACTGCATATCAACAATATAATCGGCAACAACTTTTATTTCTCTTCCCACCAAAGGAAGAATTATTGTTTTACCTACTATATTTTTATATCTTTCATCGTTGGGATTTACGGCAACCGCAGTATCTCCTATCATTGTTTCGGGTCTTGTAGTTGCAACGGTTAAAAATTCGTTGGAATCTTTTATAGGATACTTTATGTACCACAAATTACCTTTTTCGGGATGATATTCAACTTCGATATCCGATAATGCCGTATTACATCTCGGGCACCAGTTAACCAATCTTTTTCCTCTGTAAATTAAACCTTTATCGTAAAATTGTTTAAAGGCTCTTTTAACGGCTTTGGAACATGCTTCGTCCATGGTAAATCTTGTTCTGTCCCAATCAAGACCGCAACCCAACTTTTTCAATTGGTCTAAAATCGTGTCACCGGTTTCCTGTCTCCACTGCCACATTTTTTCTATAAATTTTTCTCTTCCCAAATCGTATTTTGTTTTTCCTTCTTTTTTAAGAAGTTTTTCAACAACGTTTTGTGTTGCAATTCCGCCGTGGTCGGTTCCCGGAACCCACAAAGTGTTATATCCCTGCATTTTTTTGAATCTGATAATCGCATCCTGTAAAGAATCGTTTAATGCATGTCCCATATGCAAAGAACCGGTAACATTCGGAGGCGGTATAACTATCGTAAAAGATTTTTTTGTTTTATCGGGTTTGGAAGAAAATGTTTTGTTCTCTATCCAATACTTTACCCACTTTTCTTCAACTTTTTTTGAATCGTAAACTTTTTCCATTTCCATAATTTTAGCCCTTATATCTTATTATAAACTTTGTTCCAAATATCCGTATTTTCCATACACAAATAAACAATGACACTGCTGTCCTGTTCCTTTATCAAATCTACAAGACAGCGGTATATTTTTATTCTTGTATTATCATCGTATCTTAACTTATTATCATGCGATAATAAAAGTTCTTCGTCGAGGATTTTGTTATCTAAAAATCTTGTTTCTATAACTTTTTTTAAAGATGCCACCATTCGCAAAGAACCGATACTTATCCATTTTATATATTTTCCACCTATAAAATCAAATATATTTTCAATAGTTTTTTTGTAACCGTTTTTCCAATCTTCGTACAATATTACCGGATCAAAATGAAATCCTACACTGTACCCCGCTTTTACACATTTTTGCGCAGCTTCCAACCTTTCTTTTAAACTCGGAGTACAATATTCGTTTTCTTTTATCATTTGTTCGGCATTTACGGACCACGACACTACAATATTTTCGCTTCCACCGAGTTTTAACAAGTTATCTATGTTTGTACTTTTAGTTTTAAATTCAAAAGATATATCTTTATTTTCTTTAAAGAATTTAACTATATCGTTTGAAAAAAGTGTTATATCATCAAAAAGTAAAGAATCTGTAAACTCTCCGCTTCCAACTCTGGGCAAAAAGAACATTTTGTTATTAACCGGTTTTATTTTGTCTCTGCTTAAAAAGTCAGGTAAGTTGCAAGGTAAAACTATTCCGGCTACATTTTGGTATCCTTGCAAAAAGCAATAACTGCACTCATACAAACAACCGTAACCGATATTCAATATCGAATAGTTACAACATTTAACATTTTTTGTGCACGGGCACGGTTTAAAGAAATCGTATTTTTCGTTCACTAAAAACAGATTTTCTCTTCTGTTGTTATATTTTGCTATAGAAAATTTTTCCTGTTTCAAAAAACTTTTTAATGATTCTATCTCAACAAAATTTGCACTAGGATAAAGAGTTTTTACTCTGTTATACAAGAATGAAGTTGTCACTTCTTTTGTATAGTAAACATTTTTAGGATTAAACTTTTCGGAAACTAAGTTTGCTTGTTCATCGGTTAAATTTATGTCCGGCAAATAAAAGTTTTCTTTTTTTGATATTGAGTATGTTCTAGGGTACCTTTTTTGTAAAAGATACTCTTTAACTTTTTCGTAAGATTTTTCTTCTATTGAATTTATAACATCTGCTGAACTTATGTTGTATTTTTTAGATATTTCAAAAACAAGTCTTGTAAGTTCTCTTATTTTGTTTATTCCGAAAAACGGAAACTTTTGTTGTATATTTGAACTGATTAAAGAAATGTTACTATCCATTGTTACTTATAAATTCACAAATAGTGTTTGCAAGTTCTTGTCTTACGGCCAACAATTTAGCTTTTTGACTTTCATCCAACTCCGTTTCAAACGGGCTTGCTTCGGATATATGATCGGTGACATAAAATAAAGCTATAGCTTTTTTATTTATTGCCGAAGCCGCAGAAAATACGGACGAACATTCCATATCAACGGCATTTATCTTGTTCTTATCAAACCAATCTTTGTATGTTCTTTGCAAAACTATAGAGTTTGATGTGATACATTTAACCTGCTTTATATCTTTTTTTGCTTTAGACAAAAAGTTTTCAAGTAAAATCGTTGACGGATAATAAGAGTCGGGATTTCTTTTCATTTCAAGCATTTCTGAAAAACTTTCGAAATTAAATACTTTTTTTACTATAAGTTTATCTGCTATTTTTACATCTCCGATTCCACCGCAACTGCCGAACAATATTATATTTTCACAAGCGGAATTTTTTAAACATAAAACTATATCGCCAACCAAAAAATTGTTTTTCGTGGATATAACAGTCATCGCATCATAATTCATTATCTTTGCAAAAGGTAAATTGTTTCTTTTCGGTTTGCCCATTTTCGAAAACAATGAATGATCCGACACGGGACAAATTACACATGTCTTTTTTATTTCTTTTAAATTGATACCTAAATTTAACGATAAATCCAACATTTTTATTTCCTAATGATGATGGTGATGGCAACATCCGTTGCAACAACCGGAACTCTTTTTTTCTTGGCAAGAAACTCTCATTGGTTTATTGGTCTCTGAAGATCCCGCGGAGAAAAGCGAAAACTGTTTTTCAACTTCGCTGCTGTTACATTCCGGACATTTTATTTCGTCTTTATTTATTGAGAAAACTATTTTTTCAAATTTTGTACCGCACTTTTTACAAACAAATTCAAATAAAGGCATACTATTTTCCTTGCGCTTTTTCTACCGCTACTTTGTGACCTTTTATGTTACTGTTATTTAATGCATCTATAATCTGCTGTGCATATTCGTTCGGGACTTCAACAAAAGAAAATTTGTCGAATATATCTATAGATCCGACAATATCTCCGCTTAAACCCGTTTCGCCGGCTATAGCACCCACAAAATCGCCCGGTCTTACTTTTTTACTTTTACCGATACTCATAAAAAGTCTTGTCATACCGGCTTCTTTTGCTATTCCGTGTCTGTTTTTTTTGCTTTTCGAAAATTTCTTTTTAGAATCTCTGTCTCTTGAAAAATCTCTTTCAAAACTGTTTACGGTCATATCTATATCTTCATGCTTTTCGGGATTTTCCACCTGCAACATCATTTCAAAAAGTGCCGCAGCAACATCAACGGATGTTATGTTATCCGTTATTAAAGATTCAATTTTTGTTATATATTTTTCAAATGTGTTTTTCTTTAATGTTTCTTTTAATTTTTCCATAAAAGAAGATACCCTTACATTTTCAACATCTGCAAGTGAAGGTACCGGCATTCTTTTTATGGTAACTTTCGTGTATCTTTGAATGTCTCTTATTTTGTATATATCTTTACCTGCAACAAAGCTGTAAGCTTTACCTGTTCTTCCCGCTCTGCCCGTTCTGCCGATTCTGTGAACATAAGATTCTATATCTTGCGGAATATCAAAATTAAATACGGCTTCAACATCGTCAACATCTATACCTCTGGCTGCAACATCGGTAGCAACAAGAATTTCTATTTTGCAGTTTCTGAACTTGTCCATAACTCTGTCTCTTTGAGTTTGGTTCATATCGCCGTGAATGGCATCTGCGGAATATCCTCTTACCTGCAACTGTGCGGTAACTTCGTCCACTCTTCTTTTAGTGTTACAAAACACCAATGAAAGTTTTGCATCGGCCATATCTATACATCTTGCCAATGCTTCAACTTTTTGGTGTTCCCTGACTTCACAGTACAACTGTTCTGTTTGCGGAACTGTCAACTTTTCGTGAACTACTTTTATATTTACCGGATTATTTTGATACTTTTTTGTAAGAGCCAAAAATTCTCTCGGCATAGTTGCGGAAAAAAATACGGTTTGTTTTTCGGGAGGCAAATTTTTAAGTATAAGCTCTATATCGTCTCTGAAACCCATATCCAACATTTCATCTGCTTCATCCAAAACAACCGTTTTTACATGATCGAGTTTTATTGTTTGTCTTTCGATATGGTCGATAATTCTTCCCGGTGTTCCTATAACAATATGTGCACCTTTATGAAGTGCTGCCATTTGTCTTACTATAGGTTGTCCGCCGTAAACGGGAACTATATTTATTCCTCTTTTATATTTTGATAAAGATTTTAATTCCTCGGCAACCTGTATTGCAAGTTCCCTGGTAGGGCACATAATAAGTGCCTGAACTTTTTTTTCTTTAGGTGAAATTTTTTCAAGTATCGGAATACCGAAAGCGGCAGTTTTACCCGTTCCTGTTTGTGCCTGACCTATAAGGTCAACTCCTTCTATCATTTTAGGTATTGCCAACGATTGTATAGGTGTGGTTTCTTCAAAACCCATATCGGCAACGGCTTTCAATATTTCGGAAGATAAGTTTAATTCCGTAAATTTTAGTTTGTCCATTATTACTTTTGCTCCATTATTTGTTTGACGGTTTCCACATCGACATCGGTATCATAACAACCGTCTTTAAGTAAAGGAACAAACTGAGTTATAACTTTCAAACTGTCCGTCATTTTGATACCTTGTGCACCTTCAAAATGACAGGCAACGGCAACAACTGCTTTTACTTTTTGGTCTACCAAAATATTGTATATGGCTTTACCGCCTTTCATAACATACAACTTTTTGTAGCCAAGCTCGTCGGCGAGTTTTTGTATTTGTGCAATTTTACAACCGCCGCACTTTACACAAGAATAGTGTGTTCCTTCATCTACAGCTTTACACTGTTTAACGTTTCTCATACAATGCGGCAACAAGACAAGCCTTTCGGAAAAAGGAACGGCTTTAAACTTTTCCGCCATTGATAAGTTTTTCTTGTTTATAAACTTTATGTAATTATTCTTGTTAATTTGTTTAAAATTAAAACATAATTTCATAGTTTGTTTATTTTATCAAATACTGCCGAAAATCGCAAAGAGACAATTAGAAATGAGAAATTAGAAATTAGCAATCATTGTCTTTTGTTATTCGAGATTTTTGAATATTTTATCGAATTCTTCAAGGGTTGTTATTTTGTTAAAACTGTTTCTTATACTGCAGGCATTAGGTAATCCCTTAATATAATAAGGAGCAATTTTCCTTAATACGACAAGTCCTTTTTGTTTTCCGTAATATTGTAAAGAATCTATTGCATGTTGTCTGAACCATCTTAACTTAGTCTTTATTGTTGACGGCGGTGTCATTTGTTCTTTATCGAAAAAATATTCTATCTGTTTAAATATATCGTAGTTACCTATTGCTCCCCTGCCTATCATAAGCCCGGAACAATTTTTTATTTTCAAAAATTTTTCTGCTGTTTTTATATCAACTATTCCGCCGTTTGCAACTATAGGAATTTTTGCATTTTCGCAAGCTAATGCAAACGCTTCCAAATCGGGATCACCGCTGTGAGCAAACTCGGCATACCTTGCATGAAGAGATACCATTTTTATACCGCAATTTTGTGCTATTTCTATAATTTCCGGTGCAACATTTTGTCCTTGTAATAACCCGATTCTTGTTTTTATTGTTACGGGAACCGATACCGCTTTTACTACGGCAGTTAACACGTCTTCTACTTGTTTAGGGTTGGCAAGCAACCTGGAACCCGCACCTACTTTAGTGATTTTTTTTGCCGGGCACCCTAAATTTATATCTATAATTTTGTATCCTAAATCCTGTACTCTTTTAGCACATTCAGACATAATTTCAGGTTTAGTTCCGAAAATTTGTGCGGCAACACAATCTTTTTCTTTGTCTGATGTGGTTAAAAGTTTGTATGTTTTTTTATCTCCGTAAACCATGGCGGTTGCAGATACCATTTCCGTAAATACAAGTCCCGCTCCGCCGTCAACAGCTAACTGTCTTAAAGGTAAATCTGTAATGCCTGCCATAGGTGCAAGCATTAAACAATTTTTTAGTTTGATATTTCCGATGGTAAGTTTTGGAAGTTTTAACATAGTGTTACCAATTTTCAAGTTCCAAAGAAGGTTTTATTGAAACTACATTTTTGTTCGGATAAACATATTTTTTCTTTAACGCTTTATGGTAAGCTACATGAGCTATCATTGCGGCATTATCGGTACAAAAAATCGGTGAAGGTAAAAACACATTTATTTTGTTTTTCTTACCTTGTTCTTTAAACATTTTTCTTATTAAACTGTTACAAGATACTCCGCCGCCTAAAGCGACTGATTTCAGCCCGTATTTTTTTGCCGCTTCAAAAGATTTTGTTACAACCGTTTCGGCAACGGCTTGCCTGAACGATGAACATATATCGTTAATTACTTTTTGGTCTTTTATATCAACTTTTTTTGAATAATTTAATACAGCTGTTTTTATTCCCGAAAAAGAAAAGTCCCAAGAGCCTTTCATCATAGGTCTTGTAAAATGAACGGCATCGTTGTTGCCTTGTTCGGCAAACTTGTCTATTATAGGCCCTCCGGGGTAAGGTAACCCCAAAATTTTTGCGGCTTTATCAAAGGCTTCACCGCAGGCATCATCTCTTGTTCCGCCCAAAAATTTGTATTTACCGTAATCTTTTATTATTACAAGTTCGGTATGACCGCCGGAAATTACAACCGCCAAGAAAGGCGGTTTTAAACCTTTGTTTTCTATTGCCGCTGAAAATATGTGACCTTCAATATGATTGATCGGAATTAACGGCTTTTTATAAATATAAGATAACGTCTTTGCCGTCATTACACCTACAAGCAAAGAGCCTGCAAGACCGGGCCCGTAAGTACAAGTTATATAATCTATTTTTTTTTCGAAATTTTCAAAAGAAATGTTTGCTTGTTTTAATGCCTGTTCAACTACAACGTTCACATTTTTTATGTGTTCTCTGGACGCAAGTTCGGGAACAACACCGTTATATTTGGCATGAACGGATATTTGTGAAGAAATTATATTTGATAAAACTTTATTTCCGTTTTCTACAACGGAAGATGAAGTATCATCACATGATGTTTCTATTGCCAATATTCTCATTTGCTCGTTAAAGTTACTACGGAATAAGTTCTTTTTTTATCGTAGAAAGAGTACTGAATGGATCCGTCTTTATATTTTGTTTTTGATAAATCTATTTTAAAATTTCTTGCGATTGTTTTAAATATCGGTTCAAAATTTTCCGGTTTTTTGTTGTCAGGCAACTTTATTGTTTTATAATATTCGTTACATAAAACTCCGCTTATTTTTACTTCTTTTACAAACTGAGATACTACATTTTCCTGTTCTATTCCGTTTGATGTAAGAGCGGTAACAAGATTGTTATCCAAATCAACATCTATAGCGGTAAGATTTGCTTTGTTTGCCGACAAATAAGAAAACCCTAATACTATACCTGCAATGAATAATATAAACAAATATATTTTTATTAAAAATCTGCTTTTTTTCTTTTTAGTTTCTTTTGCCATTTTATTTTTCTTTTACGGACTCGTCTGTTTTCTTTTCCGTATTATTTTCTTCTTTTGTATCTTTTTTAACTTCTTCTTTAGGAAAATCCTGTTCGTATTTCGAAGGTTTTTCTATATATTCCCCAACTTTACCTGCTTTAATAATTTTAATTGCTGTTTCCAAAACTTCATCTTTAATTTCTTCTTTTTTATCTTTATCTTTGCCTTTAGGAGAACCTTCACTTTCCGCCTGCATATATAATTTACCTTCCGTTTCCGGAGATACTTCTATGTATATATCCGGAGTTATACCGTTTTTCTTATCTTTTTTGTTATCGGAATGAGATATCATTCTTCCCGAAGGCAAACAATATTTTGCTATAGTTAACCTTAAAGCACTTCCGTCCGATAACGGAAGAATTGTTTGAACAGTTCCTTTACCGAAAGAGTTTGAACCGATAACCAATGCTCTTTTATAATCCTGTAATGTTCCCGTAACGATTTCCGATGCGGATGCAGAACCTCTGTTAATTAATACCACTACGGGAATATTTGCAAATTCCGGTTTCTTCTGTGTATAGTAATATTGTTCCATCGTTTTATCTTTACATTTTGTAGACACAACCAAACTGTTTTCTTTAACGAACAAACTGCAAATATTTATTGCCGAATCCAAAAGACCGCCGGGATTATTTCTTAAATCAAATATAAATCCTTTCATATTTTCTTTTGATAATTCTTTGAGCATACTGTTAACATCACCGTAACTTTGTGCATTGAATTCCGACAATCTGATATAACCTATGTTGCCATCCAACATCTTTTTCTTAACTGTTTCTATTTTTATTTTTTTTCTTATTATCGTAAACGTAAGTTCTTCTTTTGTTGAAGGTCTGTATATTGTTAAAACAACTTTTGTTCCGGGGTTACCTCTCATAAGTTTTACGGCTTCATCGCTTGTAATATCCTGAGTAGACTTATCGTCTATCTTAATGATTTTATCTTCCGGCAAAATTCCGGCATAGTATGCGGGAGTGTCGGGCATAGGAGTTACAACGGTAAGTTCGTTGTTTTGTATCGTTATTCTTATACCTACTCCGCCGAACGAGCCTTGAGTTTCGGTTTTCATTTCTTTATAATCTTTTTCGGTCATGTACTGAGAATACGGATCCAATGTTCTTACCAAACCTCTTATTGCACCTATTACAAGTTCGCTGTTTTCTCTTTCTTCAACATACTTGTTATCTATTATTTCCATTATGTCTATCATCTTTCTCAGTTCGTCGTATGTCGTATCGGATTTAGCATAAACATTGTTAAGAAAAATGAAACAAACTAAAGCTATCAATAAAACTTTAATTTTATGTTTAAACATTTTTTTCCCTTTGCCTCGCAATTATAAAATTTAAATACTTCTTTTTATTATATCATTTTTGCTCTATTTTTTCTCTTTCAACCACAACAATGGATTTTCTGCAACATTCCCTTGCCTTATTTCGAAATAAAGAGCGGATTTGTCACCGCTGCCGAGCTTTGCAATTTCCTGTTGTCTTATAACTTTTTGATTTTCTTTTACCGATATCTTGCTCAACTGACAATAAAAGCTGAAAAATACACCTTTATGATCTACTATCACCATGTTACCGTAACTTCTGAATTCTCCGGCAAAAAGAACAGTTCCTTCATCAACGGATTTAATTGAAGCATTATCTTTAGCTTTTATTTTTATTCCGTTACTTATAACGTTTGTATCTAAATCCGGATGTTTATTTTTACCGTAATTTAAAATTATTTTACCGTCAACAGGCCAAGGCAAATTATTTTTTCTTGTATTGGAACTTGTCGGCTTTTTTGTTTTATCCTGGTTTTGGCTTGCTTTCATCAATTTATCAACTAAAGCTTTCAATGCTTTTTCGGAATTGTTCATTTCTTTTATTTCTTGTTCGGCTTTAACTCTTTTACCTGCGGTGGTTTTCAATAAAGCATTTTTATCTTTTTGTAACTTCTTATTTTTTTCCATTAATTTCTGTTGTTTATCTTTTAACTTTTCATATTCATTTTTTGCGGATGTGTATTTATTAATATCTGATTGTGCTGTTATACTTTTATCTTTTGCGGCACTGTACTTTTTCGAAAAGTTTTTTATATCTGCTTGTTTTACTTTAAATTCCATCGGATAATCGAAATATGATACCAGTTTTTCTTTTGTGTAAGATAAATATTTATCGTTAATTATTTGAGCATATTTTTGTTTGCTCATATCAGACTCATTATACACTTCTGAAGCAAACTGTAAATTTTTTTCTGTTTCGGAAATTTTTTCTTTTAAAGATTTTAGTTCTTTTTCATTTTTTTCTATGGACTTCAATATTTTTTGCAGTTCATTTTTTACTTTTTTTTCTTCTTTGGCTAATTTTGTTTTTTCGGCTTTTTTATTGGAAATATCCGTTTGCAATTTGTTCAACTCTTTTTTTCTGGTGTTTAAATCCGAATTAACATCCGTAAAAGATACATTTACGGAAAACAATATAAGCATTAAAATGATAAGAGATTTTACAATATTAAACATTTGATTCTTTTGTTACAAGAGTAATCATTGAACTGAGCGGAATCAAAATATATAAAACTTGCCCGCTTAACATAAAAATAGAACTTTGGTTGAATATTGTTATAAGACATATAATTGCATAAGCACAAAGTCCCAACAATATACCGCAAGACATTTCAAACAAAATATCTTTATACAAACTTTTTATTATGTAAAACAAAAATTTTAAAAAGAATATAACTATTATTAAATAAAAAATTATCCTGAATACTTTTTGATATTTATTCAAGAGAATTTTGTTATCGAAAAACATTTTGTATGCTTTTTGATCGTAAACAACATCTTCTATAAAATCAAAATTTAAAAGGTCGCTTTTAACAGATTTAAGTTCATTTAAATCGTTTATGTTTATACCGTTAGCTAAAATAAACGAAGGAAATGACATTGCTTCTTTCGGAATAACGGTTTCAAGTTCGGGGTTTATGTTATTAAATCGTTCGGAATCTTCGGAACTTATAAGTTCCATATTTGTAAATTTTCCGTAATTTGAAACACTGCTGATAATTTCATCTTGAGGATGTTCTTCAGACTCGGTGATAAAAATTGCTATTTTTAAATCCGATAAAGATTTTGATATGTCAGACTGCAAATTTATGTAATACTGTAAAACAAAGATAAATAAAATATTTATCAATATTAACAAAAAATATCTGAGAATTTTTGAAAGGTTTATCTTCATATATTTTTCTGATATATATTGTATGCTGTTTTTCTGTTTACGGCAATATTGTACATTTTCTCATACTCTTGAACGGAATTTATCCACGAGTATTGGCTTGCAAAAGCATTTTTAACGACTTCGCCCCATAAAAAATTATTTTTATATATATCGTAAGCTCTTAATATGCAATCAATAAATTTTTCACCTTTATAAAAATCAAAAACAAAACCGTTACCTTTCGTGTTATATGTAGAAAAATCTTTTATTGTGTCTGCCAAGCCGCCTGTTTTATTCACTATAGGAATAGTTCCGTAAGCCAACGCTATTATTTGGCTGAGTCCGCAAGGTTCAAATTTCGAAGGCATCAAAAAGGCGTCTACACCGGCATATATTTGATGAGATAAAGGTTCGTTGTAATCCGTGCATACACTTACTTTATCTTTATATAAACTTTGTAAATACAACATACCGTCTTTTATGTATCTGTCACCGGAACCTAGAACAACTATTTGAATGTTATATTGTGTGAGTTTGCCTATGGTATCCATTATTAAATCGAACCCTTTTTGCATATCAAACCTTGATACACAACCTAACATAAAGGCATTTTCGTCTTGTTTAAAACCGCACTTTTCCTGCAAATATTTTTTACACAACTTTTTATTTTCATAATTTTCGGGCGAAAAATTTGCAACTATATTTTTGTCATCTTTAGGGTTCCAATAAGAATAATCTATACCGTTCAATATTCCGTAAACATCATTTTTCCTTGTTTGTAAAACAACTTCCATTCCTTTACCTGCAGGTCCTTGAATCTCTTGTGCGTAGGTAGGACTTACGGTAGAAATAATATCGGTATATGCAAGACCTGCTTTCATATAATTGAATGTGTTATAAAATTCCAATTTATCGCTCTTATAATCTTCCCATGAAAATCCTGCCAAAGGAACCGTTGATGCCGCATCGTAACTGCCTTGGAAAGCGATGTTATGAATTGTATACACCGTTGATGTATTCCAAAAAAATCCGTCGTTTAAATTTGTTGTTTTTAGATATGCCGGAATTAAACCGGTATGCCAATCGTGACAATGAATAATGTCCGGTCTGAACATCAAAGCTTTTGTTGCTTCTATTGCAGCTTTTGAAAAGAAAATAAATCTTTCTCTGTTATCACCGTAACCTACACCGGAATCATCTCCGTAAACTCCGAGTCTGTTAAAATATCTTAAATTTTCTATAAAGTATACGGGAATGTTACCGTCCAACATACAGGTTTTTATTCTGAAATTTTCCTGTTCTTTACCAACAAAAACCGACAACTTATAAGGCAAAGCCTGTAAGTTATATTTTGCTCCGTCTATCAAACGATACTTAGGAATTATTATCCTAACATCGTGACCTCTTTGTTTTAAATATTTTGGAAGTGTTCCGACAACATCGGCAAGACCGCCGGTTTTTATAAAAGGAACACATTCGGCTGCAACCATCAATATATTCATTACTCTGCTTCCCTTAAAAACTTAGCGGATTCTTCAGGTATTGTAGGATTTACATAAATTCCCGAACCGAACTCAAAGCCGCTAAACTTTGTTATTTTAGGAATAATTTCTATATACCAATGATAATGAGGAATTCTTTCTTGCTTTAAAGGATAAGAATGAACCACCAAATTATAAGGCATATTTCCTAAAGCTTTTTTTAATCTTCTTAAAACACTTATCGAAACTTCCGCAAGTTCTTCCAATTTATATTTATCTTTTAAATTTCTGAAATCTTCACTGTGTTCTTTCGGTAAAATCCAAGTTTCAAACGGATATCTTGAAGCAAACGGAACAAAAGCAACAAAAGAGTTTGTTTCCATAACTATTCTTGTTCCGAAAGTTATTTCCTGATCTATAATATCACAAAATAAACATCTTTCTTTAAAATCGTAATATCTCTTTGATATTGTCATTTCTTCTTTAACCGATTTAGGAATAATAGGTAATGCCACCAACTGAAAATGAGGATGAGAAATGGTGGAACCTGCTGTTTTTCCTTGGTTTTTGAAAACCAATATATACTCAAATCTTAAATCATTTTTTAAATCGTTTATTCTGTCTTGTGCAGCTAAAATACTTGCAACAAAATCTCCGGGATTCAGATTATCGACAACATGTTTCGGGTTCTCTATTAAAATTTCATGAGCCCCTACACCTTTCATTTTGTCGTAAATACCTTCCGCTTTTCTTAAAATACTGCCTTCTATTGTAAGTATAGGTTTGTTGTTAGGTATAACTTTTACCTGCCACTTATTACTGTATTTATCAATTTTATTACCTTTTTGGTCATAACAAGCTATCGGTTCGGGAATAAGACTTTCATTTCCCAAACAAAACGGGCACAATGAACCGTCATCGATGTTTTCTTCCAAATCAAACTGAAAGTCTCTTGAATCGTTTATTATAACCCATCTGGCCGTTATTGGATCTTTTCTAAGTTCTATCATTATTGATTTTGTATCCTTTCCAAAGCTCTTTGAGCTTCCAATTTAGTAGGTTCAACTTCCAATGCTTTTTTCAACAGTTCTATGGATTTTTCTTTATCACCTGTAGCAAAAGCCTGTAAGCCCTCATCATAATATTTTTGTGCGGTAACGGAATTTATTGCATCCATTGCCTGTTTTGCCGCTAAATTTGCATCATCATAAGCAAGTGCTTCTTTATATTTATCATAAGCTTCCGTTAATTTTTCCTGTATTTCCAAATCTTTTCCTTCCGTGTAAGCAATTGTTGATAATGCTTTATTTGATTTTGAGAGATAAGTTTTTATTTGTTCGCTGTAAGTGTAATATCTGTTTTTTTCAGACATTGCTTTCAATTTTGTAAATGTTTTTACGGCATTCTTATAATCTTTTAAAGTATACTGCTCTACACCGGAATCGTAGATTTTTTTCATTTGAGTTTCAAGTCTCTTATTTGTTAATATCTTGGATTCACCTTTAGAAGCATTTTGAGACTCTTCTGCCAATGCAATTTGTTTTGCAATATTTATTTGTTCTTCGCATTTTGCAATATATTCTTTAATATCATCTCTTCCCGTATTGGATAAGTATGCGGCATTAAAGTAAGATAAAGCTGTTTCATAATCTTTCTTTTCGTACTCAACCAGTCCTTTCTTAAATAAATTATGTGACTGAACTGCGTTTACTTTATCAACCTTTTTCTGTATAAATTCCAAATACTGTATTGCTCCGGCATTTTCCGGGTCTATTTCCAATATTTTATTAAGTTCATCTTTTGCATATACAAACTCACCGTTATCGTAATATTTCATTGCTTTCATCCAATATTCCGATATTTCTTTTTGATGTTTTTTCCTGTTTGCATATATCTCTTGTTCTCTTATACTTTCATTCGTTTTTTCCAATCCGTCAATGGCATGCTTGTTTTTAGGAGATATTTGTAAAGCTTTTTCATAATATTTTTTTGCTCTTATCAAATTATTTTTTAATAATGCGGAATCAGCTCTTGCCAAATATTTTTCGGTTTTATCCGAGAAATCCATATCTGTTTGATACAAATCTTCCGACAAAAGTTTTACATATTGTTTTGCGGTACTTTCGTTGGGATAAACGGCTAAAATATCCTCATATTGTTTTCTTGCTGAAACATAGTTTTTCTTTTTATAATCATAATTTGCCTTATTCAAATAATATCCCAAATAATGTTCATAAGCTTTACCGGAATTAGGTATTTTCCCGAAATACATTCCCAAAGAAAAGATATGTTGATCATTATCGCTATTCATTATATCGGAGAAAGAGTAAGAAATATTTACTCTGTCAAATTCCAAACAGAAACCTGCGGTTATACCTTTATTAACACCGTCTCTGTAATCTCTCCAGCCGACTCTTACCGATAAAGGATAAATCGGTTTAGATTCAACACCGCAAGCATATCCCAAATCGGTAATCTGGAAATTTTTTACCATATCTCCGACTAAAGCTACTTTGTATAAATCGTATATGTTATATCTTGCGGAAGCGGTTAACATTTGAGCTTGATTCAGTGAAAAATCGTCGAACTCAAAAGCATTACCTAAATTTTTTATAGTAAGTGCTCCGGTTAAATCGTTATCTATAAAATCCAAAGCATATATACAACCCACATCAAAACTGAATACCATTACGGATTTATCCGAACCGTCAATATTATATGCCGACATATTATAAAATTTAAGAGTGGCACCTACGGAACCTTTTTCCGTAACTACAGGATATTTTCCTAATATGGGATACACATAATTAACGGCTGCCATTAACATATTTTTATATCCGGTTTCCTGTTCATTCAAATCGGCAGCGGAAACAATAAAAGAAAAGTTTCCGATTTTTTCCGTAGGTAATAAAAATCCGGCATTTATTCCGTAATTATTGTTTTGCACGGTGTAATATGAAAGCTGAACTTCTTTTGAAATATTTTTATAATTTGATGCAGGATTTGTAAAAAAACCGAAAACAGAAGGAGATAAAGATAAAATGCTTGCACCTATAGACTGGGAATACGGATCAGAATTCAAAACATAAACAAAACCGTCCGAACTTGCAAATAAAGGAACATTCAAAAAAGCAACAACTAATGCAAGCAATATTTTTTTTGATATCATTTTAATAACTTTTTTATCCTTTTTATCGTTTCATTAAAATTCAAAGGCTTGAAAATACAATCATCGGCACCTTTATCAAAAGCTTCATCTACAGATATTGTAGTATCTGCAGTTATTAACATAACCGGAGGAACTTCGGAAAAATTTTTGCTCTTTTTCATAGACTTCAAAACTTCAAATCCGCTTTTGTCCGGTAAATTTTTATCTAAAATAACCAAATCGGGATGTACATCAACTATAGCTTCAACACCGCTTTCCGCAGTAGTCGCTTCAAAAACCTCAAAACCTTCTTCTTCTAAAACTACGGTAACAGTTTGTAAAAAAATTTCGTCATCATCTATTACCAAAATCTTGATCTTCTTATCCATCTTTACTACTCCTTTCTAAAAATCCTTTTCAGGAACCATTATTATTAACATTTTTGTCAACTCATCCGAAACTTCCAAAGTAACGGAAAGACTGTCTTTTAAAGTTAAATTCTTATCTAAAATTTTGTATCCGGGGTAAGATAAAGTCATATCGTAAGTCCCTTTCGGAAGCTTTATATCCAACGGTCTGAAACTTGACATCCCCATATATTTGTTTTGCCCGTCTATCGATAAAGAAACGGTAACATTTTGCATAGGTGTAAGCGAACTTATAGGATCTGCATACGCTTCCTGAACAACCTGAATTTTAAACACTTTATCTTTTATGGTTTTTATTTCAACAAGTTTATCTGCCGTAAAAGTTTCAATATCCAACTTTAAACCGGAAACATTTCCCGTTAACTCAACAATACTTTTTTGTTCACCTTTATCTTTAAATATTGCAGTATAAACAAAAAACGCGGATATAAGGACCAACAACAACACAACAGCAATAAAAATAGGACTCTTCAAAATATTCTTTTTTGTTGCAAGTTTAGGAACAGGTACCGAGAAATTTCTTTCGAATTTACGAATTATCGAATGTTCTTTATCCGAGTTACTTTTAGTTTCATCCGGAAAAACAACTATTTCTTCCGTAGGTTCCGAATTTAAATATGCCGTTTCAATTTGAAAATTATCTTGAATATATACCGATATAACAGTAGTGTTGTCTCTTCCTCCGGCATTGTTTGCGGAAGTTATCAATTCACCGGCTATCATACTGGTATCGGGTTTATTTAAATTAACAATATCGTTTATTGTAAAATCAGAAAGTTCTCCGTTTAAACCGTCAGTACAAAGAACATAAATATCCCCGTTTTTAACAAGCTCCGATTTATAATCAACCTTAACCGTTTTACCTATTCCAAGAGCTCTTGTTATCATACTCTGAATTTCTGCCATTTTGGCGTCTTCCTGAGTCATTTTACCGTCATCTATGAGCTCTTTAATTTTAGAATGGTCTTCCGTTAAAAGTTGAATTTTCCCGTTTCTTATTCTGTATACTCTGCTGTCTCCAACATTGTATATATGAACAAGTCCGGCATCTCTGTCAAACCAAACTCCGGCACACGTTGTTCCCATACCGGACAACTTAGGATATTTTTTTGTTAAATTATATAAATATCTGTTTGCAGTTTTTATAAGTGCTATTGGTTTAAGCACATCTTCATCATAATTGTAATATACATTCCCTAAAATATCCAAACAATCTTGTTTATCGATTTTATCATATAGGGAAAGCATTACATCTACAGCACATTTACTTGCAAAATCACCTGCAACTCCGCCGCCCATACCATCGCAAACGAAGAAAAAATCACTTTCTTGTTTAACACCGAAACAATCTTGATTTTCTGTTCTTACTTTACCTGTACTTGTTTGTGCCGAACTTAATATCATCATAAATATGTAACCTTAACTTTTTTCTTCGATTTCTTTAATGATGATCTCACTTTAAAGAAGAAAAATAATATCAACAATAATAATCCTGCACCCATCAATATCATTGATTTATCTTTATACTCCTTTAAAGAAAAGAAGGATGTGTGTTCGGCATTTGCCAAAAACATCGGCCAAATTCTAAGATTCTTTAATGTCTTTGCATTGGTGTTAACAATTTGTATAGAATCCTGTACATTGGTATATAAAATTTCTATTAATTTATCTCCGTTTAAATCTGCAAGAACAGGACTGGATGTTATAGCCATATTACTTGCTTTGATATCCGCCATTACTTCCAACTCTTTTCTCTTCGGATTACTCTTTGCCACTATCAATCTTCCGTCTTCGGTTCCGAAAACAAGTTCTACAAGACCATCTTTATCAAAATCATAAGCGGCAGGAGAAGATATTAATCTCTTCGATTCCGGCAAACTCAATTTCCATAACATTTCACCTGAAGGATAAGTCGTTTTTCCTTTCAATATTTGTACTGTTCCGTTTGCCGAAACAACTCCTACATCACATATTCCGTTACCCGTAAAATCAGAAACAATAGGAGCTGCATTAAATTTTAAATTTGCAGGCGGTACAGGTTCTATAAAGTATGTCCACATAACCGAGAACTTCGATGTGTTTATGGCAGATACATACTGCGGAACATTAGACTGAACAATAACTTCATCTATACCGTCACCATCTATATCTCCGATAGCCGGAGCACCGGCTATAAGGTGAGCTTTTCCCGTTAACTCAAGTAAGTTGATTGTCTTTTTGGTTCTTGTTTTACCGTCAATGAAATAAACTTTACTGTCATAGTTGGCAATAATAACAAAAGGCGAAAAGTCCTTTCTTGTTAATATTACCGGACTTGCATATAAAGGCCCGTCTATGAATTCAGTATACTTTGCATAATTACTGTCAAAGCCCGGAGAATATAAGAAATGAACGGCTCCGTCTTCCGAGGTAATAACAACATCTTTTTTATCATCGCCATCTAAATCACAAACCAACGGTGTCATTTCGGAAATATGACCGCCCAAAATTTCTCTTCTTATAATATTGCCTGTCTGTCCGTCAATAATATAAATCAAAGAAGAATCCGACACTGCAACAATATCAGGAATACCATCATTGTTAACATCGTCACTGACTAACGATGCTATACCGGAATTATATATATCCATAGGTTTCCATAAACTGTCACCGGTAGCTCCGCTCCAACCATATAAAAAGCCCGCACTTGTAAGCATGGCAATATCGTTTTTACCATCGGCATCAAAATCCGCAACAACAGGTGTTGATGTAATATCGTAAGAAGAAGTGTCGGCTCTTAAAGGAATTTCTTTGCTCCAGTTCATTTCCAAAGATAAATTCAATTTGCTCGGAGCAGAAGTCACTGAAGAATAAGATGTGTATCCGAAATATAAAGAAAGCGCCGATAAAATTATTACAGCTAAAAATATAAAAGTTCTTGCCAATTTATAAAGTTTTAATGCAAGTATATGTTGTTTTGAAGGTAATGAATAATCTTCAGAGAAATAATCTACAAGTCTGAATATTGTTCTACCTATAGAAATTTCGTCACCTATTGCCAACTGTGTACTGTTTAACTGTCCTAATTTTTCTCCGTTTATTGCAACTCCGCCGGTACTACCGATGTCGGTAATTGTGTACTGTCCTTGAACGGCACTTATTTTAGCATGACCTTTAGATACCGTCATATCCCCTGATAAAACAACATCGTTTTCAATACCTCTCGGAGAAAGACTTTCTCTACCTATAAAAGTGTCTCCGTCCGATTTTAAGAAATATTTTTTACCGAAAAATCTTCCGTAAACACCTATTAAATAGTATTGAGGAATTACAACGTCTTGTTTACTTAAAGCGTCATCCAAAAACAAAATCTTATAATCACCTATAGAAATTTCATCTCCGAAATTTAAAGGAGCTTCCGTTATTGAACGAAGATTAATTTGCGTTCCCATTATGGTGTTTTGGTCTTTAAGTGTGTACTGGTTGTTTGCAAATATAATAGTACAATGATGTTCCGAAACATTTTTATCGGGAACAACAATATCGTTGCCTTTTTTGTTTCCTATAAAAATTTTCAACTTATTTTTTCTGGAAACATATTCTGCTATAATTTCTTCTCTTTTCTTAAGTAATAGTCTTGGCATTTATAAGACTCCTTTTACCTTGCTATAAATAATGCTGCAACTAATGACAAACCTAAACTTACTTTAGCGATTGTTCCGCCTTTTCCCGAACCGGAATCGGAATCCGAACTGCCACCGCCGGAACTTCTGTCCGAATTTTCCAAATTGGATAATCTCTTTTCTATTCTTTTTATATCTGCAGTATTTTTATTATCACTTACCGCAGAAGATTTTTCTACTTTTATATTATCAACTTCTTCTCTTATGGAACTTATTTTTGCATTTATAAGTCTCATTTGAGAAGTACTTAAAGCTGTTCCGTCTGAACTGTCTTTAGCGGAAGCAATCATACTTTGATCTTTTTCCAATGAATCCAATCTCTTGCCTAAAGCAACATAACTCTGTTGCATTTGAAGAAGTGTTTTTTTAAGACTATTAATTTCTTCCTGTGACGGTGCATTTGAAACAGAAGATTCCGTTGTTGCACTTGCCAATTTAGATTCCATATCTGAAATTTTCTTGTTTACGGTATTTATTTCATTTTTAAAATTCTTTACTTCATATAAAACTTGAGCATTATTTGCTGTTGAACCTGTTTTCCCTTCTTTTCCCAAAGAAGCTAAAGATGATTCAACGTTGTTAATTTTTGAGTTCATATCGTTAATATTTTTTTGTAAATCTTTTAATACTGATGAAGAAATTTCTGATTTTGAAGAATCGTTATTCTTTGCTATTGTCGTTTCCATGCTGCTTACTTTCTTGCTTAAATCGTTAAGATTTTTTTGCAAGTATGTTACTTCCGCTGATGTTGCGGAAGCTTTTGATCCGGCTTTTGCGGATGTTAATGCCGATTCCATACTGCTGAATTTTGCCGTTAAATCATTCATTTCTTTTTTCAAAGCATTTACATCGGATGAAGATGCCGTTGCTTTTGTATCCGGTTTTTTAGCTAATGTTGTTTCTACACTGTTAATTTTTGAATTTAAATCATTTATATTTTTTTGTAAATCTTTCAAAACCGCTGAAGAAACTTCTGATTTTGAAGAAGTATCTTTAGCCACCGTTGTTTCCATACCATTAACTTTTGCGGATAAATTGCTTATCTCTTTCTGTAAAGCCGCTATTTCGGATGAAGAAGCGGAAGATTTTGTATCCGTATTTTTTGCCAATGACATTTCCATTGTACTTACTTTCTTACTTAAATCATTAAGATTTTTTTGTAAGTATGTTATTTCCGCTGATGATGCAGAACTTGATCCTGCCTTTGCGGATGTTAATGCCGATTCCATACTGTTAAACTTTGCGGATAAATCACCAACACTCTTTTTTATAGCGTTAATTTCTGATGCTGTTGCTTTTACATCCGGTTTTTTGGCTAATGACGATTCTACCGAACTAACCTTCGAATTTAAATCACTTATATTTTTTTGTAAATCTTTTATGGCACTTGCGGAAAGATCCGTTTTTGAAGAATCTGCTTTTTTAGCTAAGTTTGTTTCAACGGTTGTAACCTTTTTACTTAAATCACTTATGTTCTTTTGTAAATTGTTTACAACTGCTACCGAAACACCTGAACTTGTACCTGCGGAAGAACTCGAACCGCCACCTGCAGCACCGGCTTTAACTTGTGCTTCCAAGTTTTTAAATACTTTTGAAGAAGACAATGTGTTATCAAGCATGGTAGGCAAGTTTACTTCCAAATCGTTCATTATCTCAATCATATCTACCGATTCTCCTCCGCCTGAAGAAGAACCGCCGCTTTTTGGAGCAGAACCTAACTTCTTTTCCAATGCCGCAATTTTTGCTGTAAGAGCATCATAATCTTTTTTTGAAATTACACCTGAGGCCGAAGCGGACGAACTTGAAGATGCAGAAGACTTTTTATCGAACTCATATAAAGCTTGTAACAAAGTACCTCTTGTTATCTGTTCATCTTCAACGAAAACAGCTGATCCGTACTTATTTATAAATCTCGGCATCCTGCTGCTTAATTCCGTTATTATCGCCTGTAAAGCCGGATCGGCAACATCTCTTTTGTCGGCAAAGCTAAGACTTGCGGTATTTAACAAAAACAAAACTGAAACCAAGACACTAAAAATTTTTTTATTCATATTCTACCCTCTAAAAAAAGAAATTAAGAGCAAACTTTGTAGTTTGGTCAAATATATTTCCACTGCATATTGCTACATCAAGTTGTAAGAAATATGCATTCAAAATACCGAAATCAAAACCTAAACCGAAATTATAAGATACGGTTTCGTTGTAGTCGGAAGTTATGTCGTATCTGTTTTCAAGTGCATAACCTTCAACACCGCCTCTTAGATATATTCCGTTAATCGAAAATGCATCTGAAACCAATACTTCTACAACACCAAATTCCAAACCTAAGTTTCCGCCTAAAGGTTCATCTTGTCTTTGAACCAAATCAACCGCACCGGTAAGTTGCAACTTATCTATAAATGTAACCTTATCGGAAACACCGACTTTTGTCGTCATAGGAGCAGAATCTTCTCCCATCGTAACACCTTTTTGGAATATTGCGCCGAAACTTATACGACCGAAACTTTGTGCATCAATGGAATAAATAACACCTGCATCGATATCTAATCCGCCGTCAGATACTCCGACTTCGGACATATTTTTAGTAACATATTTTAAAGAAGCACCGACATATAAACTTGTAGTTGATTCCCATAACGGAATACCTGCAGATAAATAATATGCCGCATCGGTATCACTTATCTTTCCGCTTCCGACAGGATTTCCGCTTTCATCGGTATGTTGTATGTTATCCATTTTGGAAGAAATATATCCTATACCTATAACCGTTTTACCTAAAACATCGGTAAATTTTTGCAAAGGAATTGAAGCTGCAAAAAATTGATGGGTAGGTACAACATCTTTAAGTCCCGGATATTCATCCGAGGCACCGGTTCCGCCCATTGCATATACGGAATAATAATCCTGTATTTGGGCAAGACCTGCAGGGTTCCAATAAATTGCCGATGTATCATCTGCAAGAGAGGTATAAGCACCGCCCATACCTATAGCTTTTACACCGACACTTTTTTTCAAGAATGCCGCAGCATCCGTTCCGGCAAAAGCATTTGTTACACCTACAAAAATCAAACAAGCAAAAACTAATGATAATTTTTTTATTTTTTTCATATTATTTACCCACTATAGCTAATGCCGTATATCTTCTGTCACTTCCGGCAATTATTTCTACTATATAAGCACCTGTTGCAAGAGTTTCACCTGCATAATTCCTGCCGTCCCACTCTTCTTCATTGGTACCTGCCGACCTTTCTTCACCGTCAACCAACTTACATACAACCTTACCTGCTTTATCGTACAACCTAATAGTAACATTTGATGTTTTTGCCAACAAATATCTAATCTTTATTTTTTCCTTATTAGGATTAAACGGCGACGGATAAGTTAAAATATTCGCAACTCCGCCGGATATTGCTGTAAATTCGAGATCTATATCCTCATATACATCACTCGCAAAATCAATTTTTAGTGTATAAGTCTTACCTGATTCTAATTTCTTGCCATCCATAACTGTCGAATTTAAATAAGAAATACAACTGGTACTGCTAACAAATACACTTGAACCGCTTGTAACATTAACAGTATATAGTAAATTAGTATCAGTTGTATGATCGGCATCTCCTTCCCAAAGATAAATAGTGGCCGTTGAAACATTGATTGAGAACTTAGAGGTTTGTATTATAGGATCCGTCGTCGCTAACTTTGTAAAAGGATCAGGAGATTCAAGCACAACCTTTGATGATGATCCCCCTTGTGTATTAACGGTTATTATTATATATGATGAACCAGCCGTATTGTTGTTCTCATCTATACATTGAGCCCAGAGCCAAAATTGATTTGCAGAAAGTCCCTCGGTAAAATTTATATCTTTTTCAAAAGTGTACTCTGTTTTACCGGAAGGAATTTTTAATTCATTAGCTGGTATCTTGTTAAAATCAGGATTCTCGCCATCACCCACCTTATATGCAATCGTGGTAGATAACGTTTTCCCTTCAACAGCTGTTACTTTTATTTTTATAGGAACAACATTTGTTTCAAAAACTTTTTGTTCAGTTTCATTTGTAAAAGTAATATCACCGCTTTTCGAGGTCATTAATATAGACTCAAAGCCGGATTTTGCTATAACACTCTCTGTTTGCTGAGCAAAAATAATGGCTTGCCCCAATGTTGTGGTGTTAAAGCCCTTTACAGCATCGTTGTCATTAAATTTTCCGCCGTTTGCTATCGTTATGAAATTACTTTCTGAAAAGCAAATCACACCCAAACAACACAAACATAAAACAACTGTGATAAAAATAATTTTTTTATTTATCATTGTAAGTTCACCAAAACCAATATGGTCCCTTTTTGAGAATCTGAATTTTCAAGTGCTTTTCCGATAACCGTTCCTACTTTCGGATTGTCACCTGCTTTCTTTGCATACCCCGGTATCGAGGCGGATACAAGCAAATCTCCTCTCTTTATAGCTCCTCCTTCGTTACAAACTTTTGTTGGAACTTTACCGACCAAGGCCAACTTATATCCTTTTTCGTCTTGATTCATTAATACACCCGGTTCGGTAGAAATAACTCCCGCAACCATAGTGTCTTCGGCTACTTTTGTTTTTACTATTGCATTATCTTTTGCCGGATCTATTGAAACAACATCACCCGGAACAAGTTTCTCGGTTGACTGATATATTTCTGCAAGGTCTGCACCAGTAAGATAATTTCTACCATAGCTTCTATGTATTTTCATTTGTATCCAACCTTGTTTAGATTCATCAATATCAGTATTGCTACTGTTTGCCTCTGCTCCCCATACATAGTAGAGATCATTTTCAAGATCATCAGAAGTTACTATTATTTTTCTTTGATTGTCTATCTTTTGTGCTGCCGGTGCAGTGGTTACAACTACTTTATTTTGACTATCAATATCCAATCCTGTACCGGTTGAAACACTAATCACATTGTCAACCAAGGATACGCCTGCCCCTTCCGAGATAGCCTCTCCCGCCGCAAGTTCTCTCCACCCTTGAGTTCCATTCGTATCAATTGTTGCCCAAACCGCAGAAGTGGATGTTGTTGTCACCGCTATCGAACTTGATTTTACTGCATATGTCGCACTAGACGATAAGCCATCATAACTCGTTATCGTCTGTGCCACTCCGCTTGCATCAAAATATATAGGCAAGCTCGCACTTCCTTTACTGGTTACATTTCCTTTTGGCTCA
>JAFXOV010000051.1 GCA_017528425.1 Elusimicrobiota bacterium
AACTTGATCCAAAACAACTTCTTTACCAACTTCTGCTTCGTCAAGTTTTTCAATAACTACGTTCATTCCTTTTTCTACTTTATACTGCTTTCCACCTGTCATTACTATTGCGTACATTTTAAATTACTCCCATTGACTTACATCTTTATAATCTGTATAATTTACAAAAATAAAACAAATATGTCAAGATATTTTTTATCTTAACACTTTCGAATCATTATTTTAGCAAATTAATATATTTTTTTAAAGTATTTTTATTTATATATATATGTGAGGAATAAAATGTACATTTCAAAAAGAGTTCAATCAATAAAACCGTCTCCGACTTTAGCAATCGATGCAAAAGCAAAAGCTTTAAAAGCGAAAGGTGTAGATATTATAAGTTTCGGAACCGGTGAACCGGATTTCGACACACCTCAAAATATAAAAGATGCAGCAATAGATGCAATAAATAAAGGTTTTACAAAATATTGTCCCGTTCCCGGAACACCAGACTTAAAAGACGCTATTATAAAAAAACTTAAAGAAGATAATAATCTTGAATATACAAGAGAAGAAGTTATGGCTTCTTGCGGCGGTAAACATTCATTATATAATTTGTTTCAAACAATATTTGATGAAGGTGACGAAGTTATAATTCCCGCTCCTTATTGGGTATCTTATCCGGATATGGCTGTTCTTGCAGGAGCAGTTCCGATTTTTATTACAACAAGCGACAAAAATCATTTTAAAGTAAAGCCTACCGAAATAGAAAAATTAATAACAAAAAAAACAAAAGCTTTTATTTTAAATTCTCCTTCTAATCCTACAGGAAATACATATACCAGAGAAGAGCTAGAAGAAATTGCGGATATATGTGTAAAAAACAATTTGCTTATAATTTCAGATGAAATATACGAAAAACTTGTGTATGATAATTTTAAATTTTTCTCGATAGCACAAGTATCACAAAAAGTTAAAGAACATACCATTATTATAAACGGAGTTTCTAAAGCTTTTGCTATGACAGGTTGGAGAATCGGTTATGCTGCAGGTCCTAAAGAAATAATTTCAGCAATGACAAAAATTCAAAGTCAGTCAACATCGTGTCCTACATCAATATCTTTAAAAGCCGCAACAGAAGCTTTAAACGGAGATAAAGCCCGTTTGGAAGTAATGAGAAAAGAGTTTGAAAAAAGAAGAAATTATATCGTTGACAGATTAAACAAAATCGAAGGTATTACCTGTTTAAAACCCGAAGGTGCTTTTTATGTTTTCCCGAACATATCAGAACTGTTGGAAAAAGAATATAACGGAAAGCTCATAAATACGGATGTTGAACTTGCAGACTATTTACTTGATGAAGCAAAAATTGCAGTTGTTCCGGGATCGGCTTTCGGTGCAAAAGGATTTATAAGATTTTCTTATGCGACATCTATGGAAAACATAGTTGAAGGTCTTAACAGAATGGAAGCTGCTTTAAAAAAATAGTAATGACAGATACTAACAGTTTATCCGAACAAGAAATAAAACAAAATCTTTCAGACAAACACAAAAATTTTGATATAAAAATTTTTGATATGTTACCATCAACAAACGATTTTGCAAAAGAGCTTATCAATTCAAACAATTTTGTCCATGGTACGACAATAATAGCAAACTCTCAAACTAAGGGCAGAGGCAGATTCGCAAGGACATTTTTTTCCCCAGCAGATACCGGAATATATTTTTCTACCATAATAAAAAAATCGTTACCAATAAAAGATGTTTCATTAATTACAATAATTTCCGCAGTTGCAGTATGTAAAGCAATAACAAAACTTACAGATTTAAATCCTAAAATAAAATGGATTAACGATATTTATCTGAACGGCAAAAAAATTTGCGGAATACTTGTAGAAAACATTTGCGATTTTAATAATATGCAAAGTAAAGCAATTGTTTCGGGTGTCGGAATAAATATCAACACAAAAGATTTTCCGAAAGATATACAAGATAAAGCCGGTTCGATTTTATGTAACGGATTATCAAGGAATAAACTGATTGCAGAAGTTTTAAACAATTTATTTGATTTATCGAAAGATGTTTATAATAAACAAATTATAGAAGAATACAAAACTCTTTCTTTGGTATTAAATAAAAGAATCTGTTATACAAAAGATAACAAAACCTTTACCGCAACAGCTATAGATATAAACAACAACGGAAACCTGATAGTAAGAGATGACAACAACTGTATATCAATACTTGATTGTGAAGAAGTTACAACAAATACAATTAGTAATTAGGAATGAGAACTTAGCAATTAATGAAAAAAAAGGGAAGATAATTCTTCCCTTTTTTTGTTTTATTTGTAGTTTTATTTTTAGTTTTATGCGGCGGACAACATACTTCTGACAGCTTTTATCGACATATCAAGACCGGCTGTAGTATCTTTAATAATCTTCAAGTTATCAAGCAATACAACATAGTTCTTGAAGTCTTCTATTGTCTTTGGTATATCTTCTTTTTCTATCTTTTCTATCTTATACTCGTTCTGTTTCAATATTTCTTCTATATTTATATTAACTTTTTCAAGAATAGAATCCAAATATTCTTTAGCTGTCATATCGGAATCGATAAAGTCTGTTTCTAATAATTCTGTTATATCTATATCTTCCATCATCAATTGAACTGCAATAGTAAGGAATGCTTTCTGATATTTACCATCGGCTACATTAGCAAATTTTTTCATATCCAAATTAAATCCTTTTTCTTCAAGACCTTTAAATACTTGAGTCCTTGCGGAGTTCATAGCAATACCTCTTATAAAACCTAACAGTTCTTCATCTCTGTTTTTATCTGCCAAATATTTTAAATAAGCTTTAGAATCGAAACTTAAATTTTTTAATAACTCCGATGAAAACTCTTCTCGGGAATTCTGTCCATATAAAGAAAGAATCCTTTTTAGTTCTTCTAATTTCTGTTTATCTAGTTTTTGCTTATATAGTTTTTGCTCATCTGTTTTTTCGGAAGCCTTATTATCAACAATTTCGATATCCAAATAATTAGCCAATATTTTCACGTCTGCACAAGTATAATCAAATTTACTACTTAATGCAGCATTGTACCCCTTGTTGTATTTATGTTCTTTCGAAAACAAATCTCTTAATTTGATCTTTTTATCCGCAAATGTTCTTGCATTATCTATAACAAAACCGACAACATTATTTTGTCTTAAAAATCTCTCTATATTATTGTCTCTTATTTTTTCAACTATAAATTTACCGATAATGGAATTGGTCATATATGAATCTTCTACAATGGGTAACATTCCGTAAGTATCAAAAATATTTATACCTGCACTATTGAACTTTCCGTAAGTTGAGTTACTGAATTTTACGGACACCGGCTTTGCAACTCCGGTTTTCAAAACATGTTTTCTTACTTTTTCCATAACAGGCAACAATTGGCTTATATCCTCATAGTCCGTTTTAGAATCGTCTATTATTAACCCGTCATAATACTTTATAGTCGATATATCGTCAATTTTACATGAAACGATAAACTTAAAATCTCGTTCTTGTAATGTTTGTATTTCATAAGGAAACTCTTTTGCTTGTTCAAAAGTAACTATAAATGTTTTTATGCCTGTTGCTCTGGATTCCTGTTCACATACATTTATAATATTTTTTATAGATTTTCTCGAAGATAAATCAAAAGTTGTCTCTTTATTAGGTATTGATACTGCTTCCGTATATGCAATATTTAACCTGTCTGTTATATCTTGTAAGGAACTGTCATTCACATCGGCAAAAGCTATAACATCGTCAAATGTATCATCTTTTCTTTCGGAAAAATATTGTTCTGTTATCAAACCTTTTATTTCGTCTTCAGTTATATTTATACCTTCTTTCGAATATACAATGATTTTATTTTCTTTACTGTCGTATGTAGCTTTTATACCTTTTTGAACATCCAAAAAGCTACCTTCTCTTATATCGTATACATGATCCTTTATAACTTCCATTGTCACAACGGCAATATCTTTTTCTGCTCTGCCCGATAAAAGTTTTACAAAATCTTCTTCCTGTTGTTTCGAGGTTGCTATCAGCAATTTTTTATTACTAAATATTTTTGTTAAATCTCTTGTTCCAAACACCATATTTATCAATTTTGTAGCAAATGATAAATAATCTAAATTCTTTGAAATATATGTATAAATATCATTCGTAACACTTGTTTCAACATGTTCAGAAACGGCATAATTCGCCAACACAAAATTCAATATTTGTTTATATTCTTGTTGATTAAATTTATCTTTATTAAAATCTACCTTTAATTCTCCGCTTACATTATTTATAACATCTATAATTCCGTTTATTACACCGTCAAAATTATTTTCAAGCTGTTCATATTCAACATTTTTCATTATATTCATGATAAGTAAAACAAGCAACTCACTCTTAGAAAATTCAAAATTCATCATAAATGCATTTGAAAATTTTTCAAAAGTTTCTTTCATTTCTTTTGTTGTCGATAAAATTTCAGTCTTATATTCTTCTGTCTTTTTGTTACCCTTCAAAAGATTAAAGATATTGGGAGATGTGCTTTCTATAATTTCCATTACTTCTTTTACCAATATTGTCCATGTTTGCATTTCTTCTATTTCTTTTTTCATATTTTCTGTTTCTTCTTTTGTTAATGAACCTTTTTCAACTGAACGTTTCATATACAAATCTAATATTCTTCCAAACATTTGGAGTTGATCCAATCCGGATACAGACAGATTCCTTATTACATCCAATAGTACATCCCAATCAATAGGTTTACCTGCTTTTTGATGCGCGGCAAACAAATAATCTAAGAAAGCAATCGGCGCGGAATGATCTTCCTGCTTAAATTTATACTCTTCTGCATTTTTATCAAACATACTATATAAAGAATGAAATTTCCGTCCCATTTTAATATGATCTATTACTCCGTCTGTTTGATGTATTGTATACAAATTTTGGGTTTTCGAATAAGCTTCAAAAGATAAATTCATTATTTTCCTTAAAAATATATTCGGTACAATATAAGAAACAAACTCTTCCAACGTATCATCTGTATATCGTGGCTTATAAAACATACGATGTGCCAATTCATGAATAACAATAAATAAGTCCACCTCGGCAAAAAGGCCATCATCTCTTGCCATCTTTTTACCGTAAGGATTAATTATTATTGCCCTGTTAATAATATCCGGAACATTTATTTTGTCCGCATGATCTCTAAGCATTAAATATACACCCATCATATATGCTCTTAAATCAAGATTATTCAAAACTTCAAATTCGTTATTTTCTATTTGTTTCTTTAACTTTTTTACTATTGCCTTTTCAGCTTGATTGATACGAGTTCTTTCTTCGGAAGTTAAATCATAACTTAATTCATCCAAATATAACAACGCAAACAATCTGAATTTTAAATCTATGTTAGGTTGCGAAGCTATATTTAATAAAATATGTTTGTTTTCTCTGTTTTGTAATAAATATAAGTATTTGGTGTTACCTCTAAAAACAAATTGATATGTTTTGGAAGAAATATCTTCCAACTGATCGTTAAAAAGTTCTATTGCATTTTGCCTTCTTTTTTCCTCTCTGCCTGTATCACTAAAATCAGGCAATCCTTCCATATGCTCAAACTGATTATAATCATCGGTAAGATTTATAAATTCTTCAGGAACTTGTTTTTGTTCAACTTCTATATCAAAATTATATTCAATAACACTCCTAACAAGTTCAGGCAAGTCCTGTCTTAAAATTTGATTTTCGTAAGGATCCGGAAATTCAGACATTGAAAAGATATTATTATCTTCCAAATCTTGTCCTAATTCCGGGTTGTTTTGTTTGAATTGTTCTATAAATTCTTTACTGTAAAAATCCGACATTAAAAATATCCATGCCGGGTCATATCCCAACTGTATAAGTTTTGCTCTGTGCTGTTCACCGGCAACTATAAATACAGGTTGACTATTTCTTGGAACATTTAAATATTTAATATATCTTGACCTGAAACCTTTTTTTAGATTTTCGTTAATATCTTTATATCTTTCATCGGAATTTAAAGTTTCAATATACTCATCTACCAACGGTCTTGTTTCGTTTGTTTCTCTTAAGGTTGCTTGAGATATATCGTAAAAAACACCGGCAGAATAAACTTTTGTACTTTGTTTACGATGTCTTTCTAAATAATCTTCTAACATTATATGCCAAATTGCACTTCTGTTTTCATTTGCGGAACAAATCATAACCGCAGCGAACTTAGTATTATCAAAATGAACACCTTCTATAAATTTTTTCATATTCGCATTTCTTTGTTCCGTTTCCAACTTGTTTTTATTAATTAAATCATTCTTGGTTATGATATCACACAAATAATCCGCCATATCGTTTAAAAGTGTTCCATTTTCATTTAACGCTTTAATCAAAATATTATCTTGTCCTGCACCTTTTTTCTGTTTGCTTACTTCAACATAATGACTTAACATACCTAAAATATGTTGTTTTAAATCTTCGCCTTCTTTAGGGAAAAGATTGTAATTGAAATATCCGTTCTGCAACGCGTATGCTATATTTACAAATTCTATAGAAGATGTATTCGGTATGCAATTTACATATTTAATGGAATCAAAGATTACAGATGCCAACAAATCTATTATCTCCAATTCTTCAGGTGAAAATTGTGATTCCAAAAATTTTTCTGCTTCTTTTTGAGCAAAAACTCTGTCGCCGGGATACATGTTATTCTTATATTCTATGGTTTCCTCTTGATTTTTATTGACTTTCGAAGTATCGATTAGTGCTATATCCAAAAACTTCTCCATTAAAGAAGAAAATCCCTGCCCCTGTGTTTTAACTGCCGTTATTGCAAAGTATTCTTTTTTATCAAATACAATTTCTCTGTTTTCTTCCGGAGTTACTCTTATAAGTCCTTCTCTTTCCAAATCTTGTATTATTTGTAAACCTCTGTGATTACCGGTTAACGTTGCTGCCGCAGACAAATACAATCTTTTCAAACTTTTCAATCTGTTTCGTTCATCTTTGCTTGTTTGTTTTGCGTTGATAACCGTAAAACCGTCTCTGATAAATTTAATATATATAGGTTCTGATGTATCTGACAAACTCCCATGAACAAAAGCATTTTTCATAAACTCTTTAAGGATATATGCCATACTTCTTCTGTTTTTTATTTGCGGCAAGCAATTGTTATCTTCCAGCAATTCCTGTAAATCTAAAAATTTACTTTGAATATCGAAATATAAAGCATACAACTGTTCATCCGTCAAAGAATTTATATCATATGTATGCGAGAAAGGATATATAACAATCAAACTGTTGTTTGCTATGGCTCGTTCAAGTTTTTCCAAAACTTTGTCCGGGGATTCATCAAGATAAATTGTTTCCGTAACTTCAGCATTTACAAGTTTTTCCACATCTGCTTGTTGTTGTCTGTCAATTGCGAGTATTTGTATAGGATATAAAGAAGAAACTATTTGAGAAATCTCTCTGTTTTTTACATACGACACATATGTTTCCGATTCCACGCTTTTTGCAACTATTGTGTTATCGGAAACCTCTATTTTTACACCGGTAAGTTTTTCTATATCTTCTAAAGTTTTATATTCGGATTGCGTTTTCGAAAAAGCATCGTCACCAACAGAACTTAAATAAACAATCCTTTTCTTATTCGGAAAACTTGTTTCAATGTAATCTTGTCTGATTTTATCTTCTTCCGTTATGCTGTCCAATGCAACTCTTACAGAATATATTTTTTCATCTTTGTTTATTATTAAAGTTACAATTTCTCTTCCGTCATAATCTACTCTTATTTCGGTTCTTTCCGCCAAAAGAGCTTTGTTTAAAAGATCTTTAAATCCTCTTCTGTCATAATAACGATACCCGGATATATATTCCAATAGTCTTATAAAACTATCTTGTTTTTTAATACTGAAAAGTTTTTCATATGTATCCTTATCTAAATTTGAAATTCTTTCTTGGCCGGTTGAAGATATAGTTTTTAAAGTTTTTACCATATATACAAAGTCCCGGTTATTCTCATCAATAGGAATATCAAGAGCTTTGCTTCTAAAAAGAATCATCCCCAAACCAAATTCCGAACTTAATTTTATATCAAAACTTCTATCACCATAAGCAATATATTTAATAGTACCGACGGAGTTATTTTTTATGGCTAAATCAAAAAAATCTCTAATCTGTTCATCATTTTCATTGTTGGTAACAAAAACAGATAATATTATCAAACCATCTTTTCCGGAAAAAACATTTCTATAATCTTTATACAAATAAATAAATCTTCTTACATTTTGTTCACCATTGCTTAACGTTCTGAGATTAAATTCAATATTATTTAATTCCGTTTCACTAAACGATGCTAAGATTTCTATAACGTCACCATCTTCATCAAGAGACAAGTTGGTATCTTTAACAATGTTGTATAATGAAGACAGTTTGTTTTCTTCTTCCAATAATATTTTTGTAAGTATTACCGGCAAACCAAACAACAAATTTGCTTTTTCCAATTCCGATTTCGCATTGAACATAAATAATATATCTTGACTCGTGCTAAGAACGTCACCCTTCGCAAACATTAAAAGTCTGTCAAATTTCCTGTTCTCACTTAAAAAGCTCTTATTTTCATATACCAAATCTATATTCAGTTGTTCCGCTTTTACAAATAAAATCTCTATTTGTTTGTTTTCCGTAATTTCCGATATAATCTTTTCAATAGTATTTTCATCCAAACTCAACAATTTTTCTATATTTGCATCGGAGAAATTCGTTATTGAAAAGATTTTGAACAACAAACCTATCTTGTTGTTTTGTTCTGTTATTACTTTTTCTTTATATAGTTTATCCGCTAATTTTCCACATCTTATAAGTTGTTGCTTTGTTAAGCTGACAGTATTGCTTCTTATACTTTCCAAAACAAAGTTATCCAACGATAACAACAAATCAATCTCTTCGTTAGTTATATCCGGATAGCTTGATAAAAGCTTTTCCCTAAATATTTCTTCTTGTGTAATCTCATGACTTTCAACTTCCTGTTGTTTTTTACCAAAATGTATCTTTTTAACCACTGAAACGATATATGTCAGAACATTATCCGCAATTATCTTGAATTGTATACCTCTGTCAAAACTTAAATTATTTAACAGAGACAGTTGATCTTCCTTACTTAAATTATCAAGATACCCGGCTATTTTACTTATAGCCTGTATAAACATCATAAAATCACTATCAACATTTTTCAAAGAGTTGAAAATTTCAAACAAATCTACAAATTTGCTTTCTAAACTTGTTTTTCTGTTTAATATTTTTTCTATTTTATCAAGAGCATTTTCTTTCTCTAACTCGTCATAAATTTCACTATTATATGCTTTCAATGCATTTATAAAATCGACATATTTTCCGGAATACAAATACATGAATACATCTTTTAATGCTTTACTCTGTTGTGCGGTAACTTTCCCCACTCCGCCTAAATCTATAAAAGATATATTTCCGTCTTCATCCACAAAAATATTGCCCGTATGTAAATCGGCATGGTATAATGCCTGCCCGTTTTTTATGGGATCCACAAAAACTTCGGTAAAAAATTCCTTTAAAACCTCAAAATATATTCTGCTTTTTTCTTTCTTTGAAACTTGTACTTTATCTAAAGTTGTCCCTTTTGCCGTTGTTTGTAAGAATAAATTTTGATTATATGCTTTTGTGCCGTTTATTGTTTGTATCAATTGAGACACTTTTATTTTGCTGTTTCTTTTTTGCAATTGTTTACTAAAATCTTTTAAATTATCGGATTCTCTTTCAAAATCAAGTTCTTCATCAAACAAGGTTTTTAAAGTATCGGCATCCGGAAGAGTTTTTTTATAAACATCATCAAGTAACGATTTTTCGCTTTTAAAATATTCTATTAACTTATCTGCAATTTTAAAATCTTCATCATAAGTTTTATTTATATTAGGCCTTTTTATTTTAGCTACAACCAATCCTGATATATCTTTTAATTTCAAGAAAAATGTTAGTCCTATGGATGCTGAGCCTAATCTTTTTCCTATATATTGTACAGCGGAGAAAACCCCCATCTTTTCTAAATATTGGAACACAACAGATTTCGATAACGGTTCATTCTCACTTTTAACTTTAGCAACTTCTTCATTTATTATTGTTCCGTATTTATCATCCAATGCTTCGAAAACTCTGTTATTGGAAAGTATTTGTAAAAGTTTAACTACCGCAACACCGGAACTTGTTCCCAAAGCAACTATTAGTCTGCCTAATTGACGAGCTTTCTGTTCTTCACTAACAGCTTCTTCATTGGTTTTAATTTCTGCAATAGCCGAAATTAAATTATTAACAAATAAAACTTTTCTTTCATCACTTAAATTATTAAATACTATTGAAAAAACTTCTTTGAATACAATGGATATGGAAGATGCTTTAATTTTTGAACTTCCCAAAGAAGCTATAAAGAAATCATCAAACAGAATATTTTTTAAACCTTGCTCAAATTCTTTAGAATTTCTTTCCGCATTAGCTTTACCGTTTTCAATAATACCGGATTTTCCCAAAAGAATTTTTCTTATAAAATTTTCTCTCTCTGTTTTCGTCATCAATCTAAAACTTTGCTGTAAAGAATCAAAATTTATTTCCCCGTCATAATTAAAATTAACAATTTTAACTTGTTTGAGCATTTGCGGTTTATATTGAGCATTACCGCTTATTAACCAGAAGAAAAACTTTATTTTTTCGGAATCCGACAATGTAGGTAAAATATTGTTTATCATTTCCATGCTGCTAATATCTTCATTATTGTCTTCCGAATTTAAGCTGAAAAAATATAGCCTTGTTTTAGATATTATTTTCTTATATTCTTCAACTGTAATATTATAATTATCCAATAACTCTTTTATATAATCGTCTTTTACTACGGAAAAATCTTCAAATAACAGATCTAACAACTCTAAATTCTTTTCTGCAGAAGAGAACACGGATAAAGAAGAATTTCTTTTTAACAATGAATATACAAGTTTGGCATAAACATCTACCGTCTCCCGCGGCAACTCTTTTTTTATAATAGAAAAAGCATTTATTAACTGCTGCGCTTGTTGTGCGGTAGGAATAAGTTCTGTATCATTAAGCAATTGTTCGCTTATTTCAAAATATGTATAAACAAAATTTTCTCCATCATAGCCAAACTCAACATTTCTTTCTTCGGGGGCTAAATTAAATATTTTATGAAGTTCGAAAAGCCAAGCTTTTTCTATTTCCATATTTTTTATTTGTTTCTCAGGCACATCCGGATTACCCATTTCTTCGGTTTCGGAATAGTAAATTTGCAGATTATCGTCCTCTGCATTCGAAAATTCTTCTAAATACAAATAAGCATCGAAATGTTTCTTTATATCCTCAACAGTTTGTGCAAAAGGAGTTTCGGAATAATTCGGATGAAATGTTCTAAATTCCAAAAACGGAACATAAAAGTTAATAAAACTTGTTTCTTTAGCAGGCATACTTCTGCTTTGTTCGTAAATATCCTTATAAACAATCTGTAAATCCACAAGATTTTTTAAATATTCGTAAGGTATTGCAGATATATCTCCATTTATAGATATGTTGCCGTTTCTTTTAGGAAGCAAAGTTAAAAGCTTCTTTATTTTTATTTTTTCCTCATCATTTAAAGTTAGTACATTATCAACAATATAACATGCTAACAAAGACACACTTTGGCAATAATAATTATTACCCATCATAAAATTTTGAAATTCAATAAGATCTTCCAATGTTATATTTTCCAATAAATCTCTGTTTATTTTTTCTATATTCATATTAGGATACAAACATACACCATCGGAATATTTTTTATCATGAGTCGCATATTCGTCCGTAACAAAATAAAATTTAACATTTGGATTTTTTATTTTTAAGAAATATCCTAAAAAGAAGACATCAAATTTCAAGGTGAAGTTTTTGATTGCAAAAGCAAAATTTTTCAATTCTTCCGCATCGAAATCATGTTCGGAAATACCGTATCTGTCTATCAATTCATTATAAGAAAAAATCTCTGTAAGACAATATATATTTTCCGAAGCATTCAATACTTCAAACAATTGTACCAATTTTTCAAAATCAGTTTTGTCGGAATATAAATCATCAAACAGATTCAACAAAGTATTGGCCAACATCGGTTTATGTTTGTCCATATATCTTGAAAGTTTTAAAAGATATTCAAGCTTTTCCTGCTTTGTTAATACATCACTTGCCATAACAAAATTAATAAAACCTACCGGATCAGTACATGAAACATATAAATCTTTATTTTCTGTCAAAACATTTAATATTATTTTGATACTTTCGTTTTTCTGTTCCTGACTAAAACTATCAAATATTGAAGAAAGTTTATACTCGTCAAGCTCATGATACAGGAAAGAAAATCTATCATAAGGAATCAATTCTTCCAACAAAGAACTAATTTCCTCTCTGGTTAAATATTTATAATTTTTCAAGTAAAAATAAGCCGTTTCTTTCGTATAGGAAGAAATATTTTTTCCGTTATTTTTTCTAAAATCCAAATATGCATTTAAAGTTGCCTGTGTAGGATCCATAGTTGCAACCATATTGGAAAGAAGATTGGAATTTTTTATTTTTTCGGGTTCTAATGTACTAATACAAAAATCAAATAATTTTGTTTTTTGCTTATTTTCAAGTTTTTCAATAATGGTATCACTATCGGAAGAACGGAATAAAAGAGAATATATAAATTCTTTTTCTTCGGCATTACAGTTTTTTATAAAATCATTTTCTGCTTCCGTAAAAAACTTATAATTACCGTTTAAAATATTATTGATAATAAAATCTTTTGTGGAACTATCATAAAAATTAACATCATTACTTATATCAAATATACTTATTTGGTCAAAAAATTCAGTTTCGGCAAGAATTTTTTGTAAAGCTTTCCCTTCAAGAGAATAAGTATAATTAGTACCCTTGTCAAAATTTGCATCTAAATATTTTTGAAAATCCTGGCCGTATTTTTGCAGAGAAGAAACATTAAGAGTTTGTTGAGTTTTTGTCATAGATAAAAATACTAATGAAGGGTTCTCTAAAATTTCGGATATTTCTTTCAATCTGTCTTTTGTATCGGGATGTGCATCAAAAAAGACTTGTAACAAATTTGCATCCGAAAGAAAACTAAGTGCAGTCATCATTTCTTCAACAGCTCTGGGGTTATATCCGGCCTGTTCCAATATAAAAATAGATTCTCTGTCGGCATCATATTCTTTCCTTTTATTGTCACCTCGAACAGCACTATAACCTTTATACACCTTGTTATTTTGTGTTGTATGTTGTAATTCATGGGCAAGTATTGCAGCTATATGATCTTTTGTAAGCTCTTTTCCTTCTCGTTGCATTTCATTGGCTAATTCATATAACAATTCACTGAAAATGAATACATCTTTACTGTTTATTACGGTATAAGCATTTGCTACCGGAGAATAATAATAGTGGATTCTGTATTGTTTTCTTTCTGCCGGTGTAATTTTACCTTGTGCAACCATTGCATCGAGCAAATTTCCGAATATTTCTTCTATATCTTTTTGCAGTTCCGGATTAGGTTGATATTGATATCTAATATCATTTTGCAAAATAGTCTTTTGCAAATGTTGTTCATATCTGTCCTTTTCTTCCTGTGATAAATCTCTTCCTTTTTCTTCTTTTGATTCCAATACCGGGATTGTTATTTCTTCTTCTTTTGATTTTTGTTGTGATGTTTGTAACAAGAGGTCTTGTCTTCCTATTAATATTACAAATTGGTTCCAAGCATAATGTAAAACTGTTTCGGCAAGTAAAAGTGCCCAAATTGCACCTGTTGCATAACCTATTCCGATACTTAATGCTCTTATTACCCATACAACAGCTATCATCCCGGGTTTTACGGAAGAGTCGAAATTATGAGCACTTATGAAATTAGGAAACCAAAACGGAATTGCTTCTATAACTGCACCGAGAGCTAACCCAAAACTTGTAAATTTAAAATTTTTACCGGCATCACCTTTATATAATTTCTCACCTAACCAATCCAATATGTTTCGTGTTAAAGGGATACCTATTTTTCTTTCAATGGTTTTTCCTTTCTCAAAAGAAGAATCTTCAAGATCTTCAAAACCTTCCAAATCTAAATCCTCGAGATCTAAAAATTCGTCGTCTTCAAGCTCTCCAAAGCCAAAAGGAGAATCCCATTTACTGGATTCATCATAGTAGAATCTAAATACTTTTGCAATTGTTGCTTTATAATATTTTTCTTCCCCTATTTGTCTTATTCTTTTTTCTTGAGGTATTTCTTCTGTTATCAAATTTTTTTCTTGATAATGTCGTATCGTTCTTGTTTCATCCTTTCTACCATTTACTATTGCTGTTGCTAAATTTTTTTGTTTTTCACTTATTGTTTCATTCCCTAATTCACAATATACGGTAAAGGGCTGTTCTCCTCCATCATAAGTACAGCTTATATATATCGGTTTTGATAAAGATGCATTCCCCGAAATAAAAGCATTTTGAATCATCTCCAATATTGAAAATCTAATAGCCGTAATTTCTTCATTATTTATTCTGTAAAAATGATTTCTGGAAGATAATGCCTCTGCTATATCTTCAAACGATTTTAAAAGTTGAAAATATAAAGCAAATAATTGTTCATCCGATAAAGAATCGATATCATAAACATTTGAAAAAGGATATAAAGCAAACAACACCTTATTTCTACCAAAAGACTCCGTCTTAATAGCTTCTTCTATTTTTATTTTATTTGACTCGATATTTTGATCAAGGAAGATATACTCTACAACATCACAACCGGAATCTTGTTTAAGAGTTTCAGCTTCCTCTTCCCGTAAAGCTACAATAGGATTGCCTTTTAAACCCGATACTATTTCAGACATGTCTTCGTATTTAATATATTTTATATCTGTTTGCATATCTTCGGATGTAACAGAAACGGATTGATTTGAAATGTCTATTTTTATTCCCAAAAATTCTTCTATGCTTTCAACAGATGTATATTTTGATGTTTTTTTGGAAAAGCCCTCTTTACCTATCGAACTTAAATAAACGCTCAACTTTTTATTTTTTAAACCTATATCTACAGCATTATTGTTATCTTTTTCATACCATGAAGAAACTAATTCCATGACTAAAGAATATTGAACTCCGTTCTTTTGTATCAGAACAACTATAGGTTCCGATTCTTCTTCTATTTTTATTTTCGCCTTTTTTGTTTTATTAAAAAGTCTTTTTTTAATAAAATCCGATAGTTTAAAAAAGCTCTTAAATTTTTCTTTTATAATTTGCATTATTAAAACAGAATTTGTTTTTGGTTTTAGCGAATAAGAATCTATGTTGTCCAACAATTGTTTCATTTTTTTTGACATTAAAGATTTTAACGGCATTTTAAAAGATTTTGGAAGATTCAAAGTATTTAAGATATTATTTATCAATCTTTCTAAAGCTTGTTTATCCTCATTTATTATAAACAGTTTGAAATTTGTTATAATATTTTGTAAATTTTCTTCGTTGGAAGCAACAAGTTTTTCTATTGCAAAATTTATTATTTTCCTGTATCTGTTGGGAACTATTTTTCCCAACAAACCGGAAATATTTGATAATATTTGTTTATTCTTTAACAAATCATATATAACGGTATCATCCAACAACAATAATATCTTCTCTTTTGCAGACAAATTATCAATATATTTTGCTATTTTACTTAAACCTTGTATAAACATGAGAAAATCATGATTTTGACTCATATCGATTTGATTAAATATTGTAAAAATTTTCCCGAACTTTATTTCCAAACTATCATTAGAATCCAAAATAGCAACTATTTCTTTTGTTTTAATACTCGTTTTGTTATACAAATCAATATCATATTGTTTTAACGATTCCATAAAATTGCTGCTATCACTGAGTAACAATGAAACAAACACCGTTTTTAAATTGTCACTTTTGCTTTTCTCAACATAACCGCAGGCACCCCAATCTATAAACGTTATATTTTTATTTTCATCTATAAAAACATTCCCTTCGTGCAAGTCTGCATGGAAAAAGCCATCTACAAAAACTTCTCTAAAAAACTCCAACAATATTTTTGAGTATATTTCAGCTTTTTCTTGTTCGGAATATATATTTTTTGCATTATCAAAACTTTGTCCGGAGGCTAAAGTTTGTATAAAAGAATCTGCATTATAATTTCCTGCTATATCCGGAGTATGTATATCTGTTCTTGATAAATTTACTTTAGCTCTTAATAAATTTTCTACTTCATCTTCAAAATTTAACTCTGTATCAAAGACTTGTTTTAAAAACTTAATCGTCGGTATCATGCTTCTATTTTGTTGAGGTAAAATATCGGAAAATTTAAAATAATCTATCAACTTTTCCGCTGTATTTAAATCCTGTTCATAATTTTTTAAAACGGAAGGTCTTTTTATTTTAATTATTCTCTTACTTCCGTCTTTCATATTTATTAAATAGGTAACACCTATAGATGCGGATCCTAAGCACTTACCTACACTTTCTACATCTTCTAAAATTCCTAAATCTTCCAATTGTTGGAAGACGACTCTTTTTGATAATTGTTCGTTGGAAGATCTGACTTTTGATATTTCTTCATTTATTATATAACCTTGTTCTCCTAATCCTTCAAAAGCTTTACTGTTAGACAATATCTGTAATATCTTTACTACGGCAACTCCGGATGCCGCACCCATTGCAACTATAAATCTTCCTATCTGTCTTGCTTCTTTCTCTTCCGGTGAAAAATTTGATTTCGATATTGATACCAAAGAATCCGTTAAATCATTTATAAATAATATCTGTCTTTCGCTGGTGGATCTATACTCATGAGAAGCCAAACTATCCAAAATAATTTTAAAGCTCATTTTTAAAGCTTCTGCTACTTTTTCGTTATTATCTTTTTTTAGAGAATCAAAAAAAGCATCGGCTAAAGTATTTTTAAGCGTTTCATAATTCTTACCATCAACACCTTCTTCTAATATATCTGCAATTAATTCTCTAATAAATTCTGTCCTTTCCGATTTCATCATTGACCAAAAATAATTTCTAATTATTTCTATTTTTGCATCTTCCCCCAAACGTGTGCTCTTTGCATCCCATCCGTAATCATTTTGAACAGCTATGCCTTTTAGAAAATCAGGTTTGTCTTGTTTATCCGATATTAACCATGAAAGGAATTTTATTTTATCTTCTACAGTCATACCTTTTTTACTTAATACGGTTGCCAATTCTCTATATAAAAAGTTCTTGCCGTTATCTTCAGCATCATTCTGATAGGAATAATATGTTGTTCTGCTCAGACACTCATTATAAGTATCAATATCGATATCGTAATTTTCTAATAATTCGTATATATAATCATCTTTTATTTCAGAAAAACCTTCAAAAAAGAAATCCAGTAATTCCAAGTTTTTTTCAACGGATTCAAATACAGATAAATCATCATTATTCTTAATTATTTCATACAACATTCTTGCATATACAACAACTTGGTCTTTTGGCAAATATTTTTTTACTAAAACAAATGCATTCAATAATTCATTCGTTTGTTGTGCCGTAGGAACAAAATCATAGTCAGGAGTCAATTCGCACCAAACGTTCAACACTTCTTCTCCGTGAATATTAATAAAAGCAAAGCTTTTGGTGTCTACCCCGAAACCACATATATTGTGTAAAAGATTTGCCCATAACATATCTACTTCATTGCTGAATACAGCATTTTGATTATCGGCATTTTGGTCTTTCCAAGGATAGAAAACATCTTCTATTTCTTTAATTTTCCCTTCAAACTCATTAAAACTGTTTGTATCGTAAAAACTCTTCCCGAATATTTGTCGATATTGAGAAACTTTATTTTGCCAAATTCTCAACGCAAAAGAAGTACTTAAACCTATTCTTCCAATACTGCGATTCATATAATAATCTTTACGTATAGGTATTTCTACGCCTAAAAATCTTTTTAAATGTTCTATAGGAATTTTTTTAAGATCTTCATTGTTTTTAATCTTGTGGTAAATATTATAAGGATACACATTATCTTTGTAAATGGAATATCTGTATTTTTCTTCTAAAGATAAAGTTTCATCAAATTTCTCAATTGTTTCTGTATAAGCATCGAAAGGTAAAATTTCACTTAAACGTAGATCTTTTTCATAACAAATCTTAAGTAAAAACTCCAACTGTTCTCTGTTCATACTATTTTGAACAAATTCTGTTGTGAATTTTTTATGTTCTTCGGAATAATCTTCTCCAAAATAACGTCTTTCACATATAAAGAATATTTTATCAAAATCAAGATTTCTTCTCTTATTGACAAGTGCAACCGTCATCAGATCAACTATGATCGAAATTTTATTCGAAATCCCCAGTTTGAATAAATCTTGAATATCTTCAGTTGTAAAATTATTAAGAACTTCCCTATCAACATTTAATAAAATATTTAACATTGCCGTTTCCAAATCTTTTTTCGAAACATATTTTTCTTCATCAAAATAATTAACTACAGTATTAAGAAAACTAAATAATTCTTCCGCACTTTTTATACTATCTATTTCTTTTTTCAATATTTTCGGAATACATTTGTCATAATCCATACGAGAAGAAACTTGAGAATCAAATTCCATAATGCCGCCCGGGAACAAGAAGCCTAACTTTTCATCCAAAGTACTAAACATATCAAACAATTCTGATTCATATTTTTCAAGCATTAAAGATTTATACTCACTTGTACAATAATCAGAAAACCATTTGTTTTTTTTCTCTTGAAGCCATTCTGCAAATAAATCTTCATCATGTTCCGATACCCATTTATGATATTTTTCATCACCTTCCCATTTATTTCCCTCTTTTTCAAACTTTTTATATGCAAAATCCGTGTGTTTATATATTTCGTACATAGAAGTAACATCCGGATCTTTTTCTTTTTGATAAGCATCTTCTAATATTTCTCTATTCCTGGCTTCCTTAAAGCGATTATACTTTTCAATTTCTTCCTTCTCTATATCCTCTAATATTTTCTTCTTTTGTTCTTCTGTTATGGAACTTACATAGGACTCATAGGTCATTTCCGGATATAACAACTCAAAAAAATCTAGAGTTCTAAACATGTGATATCCTGCCGTACCGCCGGTATTAGGCGTAAAGAAAAATTTTCTAATCTTTTCCTTTTGACTTGCAGAAAAATTCTTTTCCTTAGAAAGACAATTTCTAAGTTCGGAATATAAATTATACTTTTTAAAATTATCGAACAAATCAAATTTATCAATATAAAAATCAACGGTATCTTTATCTATAATAGCATCGAAAGAAGTGTATCCTCCAAAATTATCTTCGTTCATAGACAAAAACTTTTGTATTTTAGCGTAATCTTCTTCACCCAAATTACCGCTATTGTGTAAAGCTGTCACCAAGTAAGATATATTCAAAAAGGATATTCTTTCAAAAAAGTAAAAATAATTTTCAGGTTCTATAATAAAATCAAATATTTCTTTTAATTCGTCCATATTAGGGCATAATTCATATAATTCGGCATTAGAAGGGTAATATCCGTTAAAGGAGTTCATTAAACGAATTATTACTTTTTTCTGATTATCACTGAAATTTTTTATTCTATCATTAAAAAACGGATAATCTACGGAATTAATATAATATAAAACATCATTTACTTCTACAAATCTGTTAATACTATTAAATATATCTAAAATTTTATAAAGTGTTATCTTTTCTCCATATTTTTCGAGTATTTCTTTAATAAATCCTTTTGAGTCTCTTGGACCAACACCTTTCTGGTAATATCCCAATTTTCCAACAATATCCGATCTTAAATTGTTCTCACCATAATATGGTATACTGCTTTCCAAATTCTTTAAAGGATTAGCTATGCTTCTTAAAAATATGTTTCTATCAGATAAAAATGTTTTTATTTTTACAAGCCTGTTTTCTGCATCAGGATGAGCATCAAGTATAGTACGCAAAGAATTATCTTTTCCTTTTTTTTCAATAAAAACTAAAAACTCCATTAATTCCTGTACACTCATGGGATTATATCCGGCTTTATCCAGCATAAATATTGCTTGAATATCTGAATCATACTCATTTTTTTTCTGATCTCCTTTATCAGCTACCTTACTGCTATATACTCTTCTATCTTGAACAGTATGCTCCAATTCATGTGCAAGAATTGCAGCTATATGATCTTTACATAAATCTTTAATTTGTTTATTCATGTATTGAGAATATCCAAACATATCCAAATCTTTCTCACTCATAACTTTGTCGCCTCTCATAACAATTCCTTGTAAATATAAAGAAAAAGAGTGGAGCATTCCTGTGGAAATAAATACTGTTTTGGACCCTGAAACAGTGAAAGCATTTATCTCATCGTCTAAATAAAAAACTAATTCATAATCTTGCTTTTCTTCTTCAGTTATTTTCCCGAGCGCAACCATCGAATCCAACAAATTATTAAAAACTTCCTGTATTTCTGTTGCTAATTTTCTATCGTTTTCTTCTGTTATTTCAAGTGTGGAATGGTTTATTCTTACTTTTGTTCTCAATAATGCTTCTTCTGCTGCTTTTTTTTCTTCTTCCGTAAGTTCTCTCGCCTGTTTTTTTTCTTGAACGGAGGGGACTATAACAGGTTCTAATTTTTTAGATTTGATATATTTTGAGAGTTGTAATAAGAGATCCGTCCTTCCTATTAATATTACACCACGATTCCAAAGAAAATGTGCTATTGTTTCGGTAACGAATATTGCCAAAATTGTGCCTGTTGCAAAACCTATCCCGATACTTAATGCTCTTACCGCCCATACTACAGCTGTCATTCCCGCTTGTATTGACGGATCAAAATTATGTGCTTTTATAAAGTTGGGACTCCAAAAACTGAATGTTTCTATCAATGCGCCAAGTGCCACTCCCAAAGTTGTAAATCTGAAATTTTCTCCGGATTTCTCTTTATATACAGCCTTTATTATTCCTATATTTCCTATCTTGTTCAATGCCTTCTGTGTAGACGGAAGCATCATTTCAGCATAAACTTTATATGTTCCGGCATAAGCGATATCGTTTTTGGCAGTGGCTGTTTCTATATCTCCAACATTTTGTTCATTCATTATATCGAGAATATCGGCTTCCAACTTACTGTTTTCTTCAATTACTTGTTGATTCGTTACAAACATTGTATTGTTGGATAAATATCTCGGAGCATCAGCAACATCTTTAAAAGTTAACCTGCCTTTCATTTGTTTTAGTTCTTCTTCTGTTTTTAACTTTAAAAATTTAAGTAAAGAATAAAACAAATTTGAAACTCTGATTGTTGTTCCGTCTATATCAAGATCTTTTGTGTAACCATAAACGGTTTCTCTACCGGCATCGGTAATTATTTGAGGAAAAGTTGTAATTCCGTTTGCTTTTAATTCATTAATTATATTGTCGGCAAAGTTGTAAGAATGACAACTTTCAAACATCAACGTTAAATTTTCTAAATTAACACCGTTATTGTATGCTTTTATCAGTGCTTTTGATATCTGTTTAACCGAAAGAGCCCCGTTTTCCGAATAAGAAAAAGATTCATCATGTCCATGTCCGTCGAAGATAAAAACACCTTTATCCTGCTTATAATCCTTGAAATGTTCTATAATCCTTAATAAACGATTTACTTCCACAAAATATTCGGTAGTTTTTAAACTGTTAAGATATTCAACAAATTCATCTTTGGATATCTTTTTTTTATGTGACCAATCTTCTATAATATCATTTTTTATTATAGTACTTCCGTCCAGTCTATTAACGAAATCCAATAAGTCTTGTATATCTATTTCATCTTGTTCTATTCCGTTTATAAAATCAAGTACTTTATCCAAGAAAGAAAGTTCAATTACTTCAAAAAGCTCAGGCTTTATCTCCAACATTTCAAGAACTTTTTTTAACCCGGCAGGAGTAAATCTGAATCCCGATCCATTATTATTTCTTTCATTGTTATGCAAAGAAAAAACTGCAGTTTTGTTTGTAAACAGAGTAAGCAGAGAAATAATTTGCCTTATACTGTCATAATATTTTAATGTTCTTTGTATTATCTTTTCTGTCTTATCATATGATAATTTAAAGAATTTATCACCTGTTATCGAATGTATTCTTCTCGATATACGAATTGCCAATTGATATTGTTTTACAATATCCGTGACATTATTTTCTTCACAATATTTTTTAAAACCGACACTTGAAAACACAGACAAAGCTAAACCTTTGTTTTCTGTTTCCAAAGTATCTATTTGATATTGTTTTAAATCGTCGAATAAATCTATTATATTTTGAATATTCGAATCAATAATTTTCATTTGCATACTATCGATATCACTAAAAAGCAAATCAACTAAATATTTATTATAAATACCTATATATTTAAATTGGTCAAGGACAAGCAAATTGACGTTCTTTCCTTTTAAATCTTCAATATATTTTTTCCCGGTATCATCATCCGTTAAATCTATAGAACAAATTAAATTCATTATGTAATTAAATTGTTCATCCGTGAAATTATATTTATTCAAAACGGATAGTATGAAATCTATGGTTAATCGATTAATATTAACATCGGAGTTGTTTTTTGAAGATTTATCAAACTCATATAGCAATTTTCTTTTTTCTATGCTCAAAGATAAGAAATCATATATGTTTTTTCTTGTTCCAAGTTCGGCTATAAGTCTTGAATCTTCACAAATTTCAAACAGAAATTCAAAATCTCTATCTTCATATCTGTTTTTATTTACAAAATCCAATAATGCGCAAAAGAAATCTTCTTTTATGAAATCATTATAAGAATCAACAGCATTTGAAAACAAATCACAAAACTTTAATTGTAAAAGTTTTGGCTTTTCAAAGAAAGACATTATTCTTTCTTTTGTTTCTAAAGCTTTTTCTTCATCGGTTCTAGCCTTATCTTTGTCTATCAAAGCATAAAGGACACCGCAATATTCTTTCTTTATCTCGTTGTTTTTCACGGATTTTAGTTCAGCAAGGACTTTACTCAATAATTCGTAGTCGGCCATATTATGGCGACCTAAATATGATATAAAACTTTCAATATCCCTATTATATTGACCTTCTCTAATAATTTCTCTGCATAAATCTATAATCTCTGAATCAGAAAACCAAAGATCCAACTCATCAGAATAATCATATTCAAAATCTTCTCCATAAAAATCTCCTTCTTTTTCAACACTGCTTTCAAAGAAATCATCTATATCAAAATCTTCAACAGGAGAAAGAGGTTCTCTTGATTCTAATTTTTGTTTATCTGCAGAAACAACAAAAGAATCAAAAATACTATATAGATCATCAAGCATATCACTTATAAGCATTACTGCTTGTTTTGCGGTACCTTCACTCAACAAATCTATAACTTTTTGTAAGTTTTCTTTATCTTTAAGCAATCTTTGTAAATTTTTTATTTCAGATACCAATTCCGGAGTGACTTTTTCTTTGTGATATTCATCTACTAAATTTTTAATTATTTCATTAAGTGTTTGTTGAAGATCACCCAAATCGTCACTTTCCAATATTTTTGCTGCCATGAGTTCGGAAATTTCCTGTACTCTTTCGGCATCATCCATATTCATTATTTGTTTTACATTATCAGTGTCTTTATTTTCTGTTTTATTCAACAAAACAGCTTGAAGTTGCGGAGATAAAGACGCTATTAACGGTGCTATTGTTTGGAATGAAATTTTACTTTGTTCTTTTGCTATTTCGTAATATATATCTTCTGCAACTTTTATACCATCGGTAACATTCGGTGTTATTACTATATAACTTACATTTTGTTTTTCCAACAATTCGGTTACCGTTTGGGAATGGAATCCTCCGGTAACAACTATATCCAATTGTTTTACTTCACTCATATTATCTATTATTTTATTTATATCATTTGTTGCCTGAACAGGATTTTCAATATATTGCAAGGGAGAGTCTTCTTCAAACATATTATTTGTGAAGTATATATTTCTGTCCATATTAACTTCATAAAATTTATCCGTTTTAATAATATACTCATCCAACAAACTTAACACTCTGTTATCTACATACTTGTTGTATATTTGTCTAAATGAATCGATGTTTTCTTTATAATATTTGTAATCATCAACCGTTATCTTTGTTGAAATATAATCTTTAAGATATTTTTCGAAATAAGCCAAAAATACAACTTCTTTCTGTGCTCTTGTTTGTGAAAATCTTGTATTTATTTCCTGTGATAAATATTCGTCTTCCTTTACTAATTCTACAGGATTAATTTTTTTACTCAATTCTATATACTTAAAATATTTGTCTAACTCTGCATATTTTAAAGATATGTCTAAATTATAAACTTTATCCAATTGGATTATATAAGAATATAACTTTTCGACTTCCTGAAAATTGGATGTATTTTCCAACAAAGATTTGTAAACATTATATGGTAATTGTTGCTTTAACACGGAAATTAAACCTTGAAGTTCTCTTGTTATTTGTTTATAGTTCAAATCTTTATGTAAATCCAACAATGTTACATATATCAAAGTGTTTTCATATTTCGTTAAATCTATTCCTAACTTATCTATATGTTTTGATAACAATGTGTAATACTTTTGAGAAGTTATTTTTCCGTCTTTATAATTTTTAAATAACTTTTCTATTTTATACTGTCTTTTCGTATAATATTTTTTCTTAACATCATTTATAGAATTATCAAGTTCTTTTAATATTAAATTTATTTTCGGCTGAGATTGTAACAAGTCTCCCAATCTTGTTATGTTCTCTAAGAAAGGTTCCTTTTCTTCCAAACCTCTTATCAATTCCGTTTTCCCGCTTAATGCACTATAATATTCCGCACCGGTTAATCTTCCGGTATCCAACATTTTTTCTAATATAGAACTATCATTTTTTATTTTTTCCGTAATCCATTTTGTACTTACATCGCCGTAAGCACCTTCCAAATATATATTGTTTACTCCATATTTTTCATCAAATATTTTTATTATGTTACTGATATTTTTTTGAACTTTGGAATGACAATGTAAATCTTGTATATTTACTATTACTCTATTCGTTCCGGCAAAATGTGATTTTGATATTTTCCCGTAACTGTACGGTAAAATAAATTCCTTAAATATTTGGTTGTATTCTTTTGTATTTTGTTCGTTGTTTATAGCACTTGCAAAAGCAGGACCAACAACGAAAGAAACCAACAAACATGTTGCGGTTAAAACGGCTATTGATTTTTAAATTTTGTTCGAAAAATATTTCATTTTTACCCAATAAAAAAAGCTTGTATTGTTTTACTACACAATACAAGCCCTATCTATATTAATTCTATTATAATTTATTGATATAGATCTTTTTAACATAGTAAATATTAATTTTAATATCAGTAACAGAAAGACACAATTCAAAAACGGTATTTTTATCGGATACTCAACATCCGCAACAAAATTTTCCGATATAAAAATGTTAACATTTGTGACCAAAAGGTTACTCAAAGTTGATATTGTGGGAAGTGTTATTTCTACAGGCAACAAGCATTCATAAAATAAGGACTCATTTTTTTGTTCTTTATTTTCTTTATTTTGTTGTGCAGATTCATCTGTTTGCATCATAGCTGACAATATATCCGACGGGGTTTGAACTGCAAATAAAATCTGTTCCAACGATGAGTTCTTTACAAAATGATTCGCTGTACCATTAGAAAAAGGCATAGCTAAACAATTTGCAAAAACAAATAGAAAAACAAACAATGATACACATTGCTTCATAAAAGACACTTTCATACTTTATATTATAGTCCATAAGCATTGATTTTTCAATAATAACTTGTGAAAAATTTGTGAACAAAATTACCTTACATTTTTGGGAAGGAAACATTTCAAAAATCGCAAAATGTCTTTTGCGATTTTTGACAAGGCCTTAAGATTTGCGCAAGAATGAAAAAACGCAACCACAAGAAAATATAAAAATATAATAAAAGATAAAGCTTTAAAATCAGATGCTATAAGAACATGAAAAAAAACTGAAAAATTTGTCAGTGAGACAAAAAAATTCCGAGCCGTAGTGTACAAAAGTGTAAACGGTACATAAGGCTCGGAATTTTAAAGTCGCAACTAAAATATTTCAGTTTTTTATAATATTTAAGTTTAGTTTAAATGTATTACCATTTGTAGTGAGCAAATGCTTTATTAGCTTCTGCCATTTTATGTGTATCTTCTCTTTTCTTCATAACAGAACCTTCTTTTTTGCTTGCATCCATGAATTCTTGTGCAAGTTTTTCACACATAGGTCTGCCTGTTTTACTTCTTGCTGCTTCCATTATCCAATCCATAGCAAGAGTTGTTGATCTTATCATAGGAACTTCCATAGGAACCTGATATGTTGCTCCACCAACTCTTCTTGGTCTAACTTCCAATAACGGTCTTGCATTTTCAATAGCTCTGTTGAATACTTCCAACGGTTCTTCACCGGTTTTTTCTTTCATTATTTCAAATGCTTTATAGATTATTTTTTCAGCTAAACTCTTTTTTCCTCTGTGGTCTAACTTATTTATAAATCTTGCTACTAATACTGAATTATAAACAGAATCGCCTTTTGGCATTCCTCTTTTTTCTCTTGGTTTTAATGCTTTTCTTGGCATATTTGATTATCCTCTTTTTACTTATATACTTTTATATTATTTCTTTGCTGCTTTAGCTTTCTTTGCACCATATTTGCTTCTTGATTGTTTTCTGCCATCTACTCCGGTAGCATCTAATGCTCCTCTGATGATGTGGTATCTAACACCAGGCAAATCTTTTACTCTTCCGCCTCTTATAAGAACAATTGAATGCTCCTGTAAGTTATGGCCTACACCCGGTATATATGAAGTTACTTCATATCCCGATGTCAATTTTACTCTGGCTACCTTTCTCAAAGCTGAATTAGGTTTTTTAGGAGTTGTTGTATAAACTCTTGTACAAACTCCTCTTCTTTGTGGACAACTTTTCAATGCAGGAGATTTCGTTTTTTGTATAACTTGTTTTCTTCCGCCTGAAATTAACTGATTAACTGTTGGCATTCTTCCCTTCCCTCTAATTTAATTTATAATTTCTTTAAAATTATTTTTTATTTATCTTCTTGTGCTTTAAGTCCTGTACCAGCAGGTATTAAGTGACCTATAGCAACATTTTCTTTTAATCCTCTAAGAACATCTATTTGTCCCGATACTGCAGCTTCCGTCAATACTCTTGTTGTTTCCTGGAAGCTTGCTGCCGATATAAACGAATCCGATGAAAGTGCGGCTTTTGTTATACCTAACAATACCGGCTGTGCTTTAGGTAAAGATTTACCTTCTTTCTTCAATTTCTTTCTTTCATTTTCATATTTATATCTTGATATAATTTCACCTTTAAGGAACTTACTTGATCCTTCTTCGGTTATTCTTACATTGGACAACATTTGTCTTACAACAACTTCTATATGTTTATCGTTAATTGCAACACCCTGCAATCTGTAAACCTGCTGTATTTCGTTTACAAGATATTCCTGAACAACTTTCGGTCCTTTAACTTTAAGAATATCGTGCGGGTTTACTGCACCGTCGGAAAGAGCTTCTCCTGCTTCTACTTTATCACCTTCGTATACAACCAAATGTCTTCCTAACGGAATAACATATTCTTTTTCTATCTTTGTTTCAGGATCAACAACTTTAACTTTCAAAGCACCTTTCTTTGTTGCTTCACCGAACTTAACTATACCGTCAATTTCGGATACAACTGCAACATTTTTAGGTTTTCTTCCTTCAAACAATTCAGATACTCTCGGAAGACCTCCGGTAATATCCTTAACCTTTGTTGCTTCCTGAGGCATTTTAGCCAATATATCACCAACCTTAATTTCGTCACCGCTCTTTACCATAAGAGTTGTATCTACAGGTAACGGATATTCAACAACTGTTTTACCGCCGTTTTCAATAACGAATTTAGGTCTGTGTTTTCTTGTTCTGTCTTCAATAATTACTCTTTCAATCTGACCGGTAATTTTTGATTTTTCTTTCTGTAATGTAACACCGTCTTTTATATCAACATATTTCAATTTACCTTCATATTCCGAAATAATTGATTTTGAATGAGGATCCCATTTTGCAAGCAAGATATGTTTCTTTGTTTTTGTTGCAGGATCTTCTTTTAATGTAACATCCTGACCGTCTTTAACATATATTACCGCACCGTAAGGAATCTTGTGAACTTGTCTTCTTCTCGGAGACATTTCCGTAAACACAAGTTCCGTATTTCTGCTAACTACCAATGTCTCACCGTCTCTGTTCTTAATAGATTTTAAGTTATAAAAATCTACCGTTCCGTCTTTTTCCGCGTATATTTCGGATTTCTGTGTAACCGTACTTGCAGCACCACCGATGTGGAAGGTTCTCAACGTAAGCTGAGTACCGGGTTCACCGATTGATTGTGCGGCAACAACACCTACTGCTTCACCGACTTCTGCAAGTTTTCCTGTTGCAGGGCTTAATCCGTAACATTTTGCACAAACTCCGTGTTCTGCTTCACAAGTAAGTACACTTCTGATACCGATTTTATCGATACCTGCTTCCATGAGTTTCTTAGCTTGTTCGAGAGTTATAATTTCTCCTCTCTTTACGATAAGCTCTTCTTGTATATCATCACCGTGTTGAATAATACCAACAACGTTGTCGAGTGCAACTCTACCTACAATTCTCTCGTCTATCTTTTCGATTGTTTCTTCGCCTGATTTCAAGTCTCCGATGAACACTCCGTTAGGAGTTCCGCAATCGTGTTCTGTTACTACAACATCGTGAGATACATCAACAAGTTTTCTTGTCATGTATCCTGCTTCTGCGGTTTTCAATGCAGTATCGGAAAGACCTTTTCTACCACCGTGAGTAGAAATAAAGTATTCCAATATTGAAAGACCTTCTCTGAAGTTTGCGATAATAGGTGTTTCGATAATTTCACCTACGCCTCCGGAGAGTTTTTTCTGAGGTTTTGCCATAAGACCTCTCATACCTGCGAGCTGTCTTACCTGTTGTCTTGAACCTCTGGCGCCTGAATCCGCCATCATATAAACTGAATTAAATCTGTTTTTGTTTGGTTCGTACGGTTCACTTTCCGTCTTTTTCATTTCGTCAAACATGATATCTGCAACGCCGTCTGTAACCTTTGTCCAGATATCGATGATTTTGTTGTATCTTTCACTTTCCGTTATCAAACCTAATTTTGCTTGTTTTTCTATTGCTTTAACTTGTTTCTTAGCTTCGGAAACCATCTTATCTTTTTCAGGCGGAACATTCATAGCATCTATTGAAATTGATACACCTGCCAAAGTTGCATATTTGTAACCTAAGCTCTTGATTTCGTCCAATAAAACTACGGTTTTGTATTGGCCGAGTTTCTTGAAACATTCATCAATTATAGAAACCAAATCTTTCTTACCGAAAGCTTTGTTTTTGTATCCCAATGCATAAGAACCGTCATCGTTTTTAGGTAAATGTTCGTTAAATATAACTCTACCTACCGTTGTATAATTAATTATGCCTTTCTTATCGTCATTTTTCCATTTTGACAAATCTTTTTGTTCGCTATCTTTAAGGTTAGGATCTCTTAATGATGTTATTCCCGCTACCTTTATTCTTGCCTGTAAATCTACTTCTTTTTGTTGGTAAGCACTTATAACTTCATCAACGCTTGAGAATATACTTCCTTCTCCCAACACACCTTTTTTCTCTTTTGTTATAAAGCAACTGCCTAAAACGATATCCTGTCCGGGAACGGTTATAGGTTTTCCTGATGAAGGTGACAAAATGTTCTTTGTTGTCATCATCAACATTTTTGCTTCTAACTGTGCTTCCACTGATATAGGAACATGTACTGCCATCTGGTCTCCATCGAAGTCAGCGTTGAATGCCGTACATGTTAAAGGATGTAATTGTATAGATTTACCTTCAACCAATATAGGTTCGAAAGCTTGAATACCAAGTCTGTGAAGAGTTGGTGCTCTGTTTAATAATACCGGATGATTCTTTGTTACTTTTTCCAATATTCCCCAAACTCTTACATCTCCTCTTTCAAGAATTCTTCTTGCAGATTTTAATGTAGCACCTTCCTGGTTAATAAGTTCTCTTATAATGAAAGGTTTGAACAATTCCAATGCCATTTCTTTAGGAATACCGCATTGATTAAGTTTCAAAGAAGGACCTACAACGATAACACTTCTTCCCGAATAATCAACTCTTTTTCCCAACAAGTTCTGTCTGAATCTTCCTTGTTTACCTTTTAATGTGTCGGACAAAGATTTTAATACTCTGTTGCCTGCACCGGTAACAGGTCTGGACATTGAATCGTTATCGATTAAAGCATCTACAGCTTCCTGTAACAATCTCTTTTCGTTGTTTATCATCACTGCAGGAGCTTTTAACTGTTCTATATGTCTTAATCTGTTATTTCTGTTAATAATTCTTCTGTATAAATCGTTTAAATCCGAAGCAGCAAATCTTCCGCCTTCCAAAGCAACCAAAGGTCTTAAATCGGGCGGAATAACAGGAAGAACGGTAAGTATCATCCACTCAGGTCTTGTATTGGAATTTTTGAATCCTTCCACAATTCTGAGTCTTCTGATAAGTCTTGATCTTTCCATATCGGAAGAACAAGCTGCAATTTCTTTCTGAATTTGTTTTTGTTCTTCTTCAAGATTTATTTCTTCCAAAAGTTTTCTTATTGCAGAAGCTCCGATATCAACTTTCAAGTCGCTACCGAAACCATTTTTGAATTTCTTTACATCTGTATCTTCCAACAACACAGGTGTTTCAGGTTTTGAAAATGTCTTTAATATAGGCATTTCCATTCTGAAAACTTCAACTTTCAATTTACCTTCAAAAGATTTTAAACCTTCAGCATTTTTTCTTAATTCCAAAAATACTTTTTCTTTTTCGGTATCGAAAAATTCTATTCTCAATTTCTTGTCAGGTTCCGAAATAGAAACTTCAGGAGTTTTTTCGAATGCAGAAACAAGAATCTTTTTTATTTCTGATTTTTCCGAACCTTCAACATCATAAAAATATATTGAGTGAGGTTTAAAATAACATTTATAATATTTTGCACCGTTTGCAACGTTTTCAGATATTTTCTTTATTATTTCGGATTTCTTTTCTCCGCTGTAATCAGCCATTGTCTTTATAAGTCTGTCGAGCTGTTTCTTTAAAGCTTTTTCATCACTGTCAAGTTCGATTTCTTCTGCAACTATACCGTCAAATACATTTTTTAATTCATCTCTTACAACAGCACTTTTCATTCCGTATTGAAACAAGTTATATTCTTCTTCTTTCAATAAAGAACCTTTATGGAGAATAGGCACTATTCCTGATGCATCTTTCAATGTGCTTGTTACAACATACTTTGTATAATAGATAACCTTTTCAAGATCGGATATTTTCATGTTTAACAAAACACCTATTCTTGAAGGCGGTTTCTTTAAAAACCAAGGATGTGCAACAGGTACTGCCAAATCTATGTGACCGAATCTTTCTCTTCTTACTTTTGACTCGGTAACTTCAACTCCGCATCTGTCACAGATGATTCCTTTATGTTTTATATACTTGTATTTTCCGCAATGACATTCCCAATCCTTTGTAGGCCCGAATATACAATCACAAAACAAACCGTCTCTTTCTGGTTTGAAAGTTCTATAATTTATGGTTTCCGGTTTTTTTACTTCACCGTAAGACCAAGATCTTATATCCTCAGGACTTGCAACTGTCAATTTTACTTCATCAAAATCCGTGAAGTTAAGATTTTGCGGCTTTTTCTTTGAATTTTTTAAATTTTTTATACTCATTTATAGTTGCCCTTCCGTATTATTTTTTAGTCTTCTTTACTGCTGTTGTTAGATTCTGCACCTTTCTTCAATAAATCAACATTTAATCCTAATGCTCTAAGTTCGTTAATAAGAACTTTGAAAGATTCAGGAATACCAGGTTCTGATATTGCTTCACCTTTGATTATAGAGTCATACATTTTTACTCTACCGTCAACATCATCGGATTTTACGGTTAAAAATTCCTGCAATACATGAGCTGCACCATAGGCCTGTATTGCCCAAACTTCCATTTCTCCGAATCTCTGACCTCCGAATTGTGCTTTACCGCCCAACGGCTGTCTTGTGATAAGAGAATACGGACCGGTTGATCTTGCATGCATCTTATCTTCAACCAAATGGTTAAGTTTCAACATGTACATTACACCGATTGTAATTTTTTCCATAAAAGGTTCACCGGTTCTGCCGTCATATAATGTAATCTGGCAATCATCGGTAGGTAAATAATGAAGTTTGTAATCTTCTATCGCATCTGCCAATTCTTTACCTTTAAAACCTCTCTGTTTGAACTCTTCCGTTTTTTGAGATACCAATAAATCTTTAGCTTTTCTTATTTGTTCTTTAACTTGCTCTTCGCTGGCACCGTCAAATACAGGAGTTACCATTTGTGTGTTTAATATTTTACCTGCCCAACCCAACATAGATTCCAAAAGCTGTCCTACATTCATACGAGAAGGTATAGCTAATGGAGAAAGAACACAATCTACAGGTGTTCCATCCGGGAGTCTTGGCATATCTTCTACAGGAAGTATTCTCGATACAATACCTTTGTTTCCGTGTCTTCCTGCGAGTTTATCTCCAACTTGAACTTTTAACTTTGCTGCTATGTATACTTTAACAATTTTATTTACAGAAACAGGTAATTCATCACCTTTTTTGAACATTTCTTTTTCTTTTTCATAATTTTGTTTAAGTATAGCTTCTTTAGCTTTATATAAATCTTCTATTTTTGTTTTTTCGGATTTCTTTGCATTGGCTAAAAGTTCTTTTTGTTCTTTATCCAATTTAGACTTTGCAGCTTTATATGTGGATGTTATCTCTTCTTGTCTTTTTTTGGCTTCTTTTTCCGAAAGTTTTTCTCTTCTTACAAAAGTTCTTACTGCCAAAACTTTACCGGAAATACCGGGATCAACTCTTAAAGAAACATCCTGAACATCTTCTGCTTTTTTACCGAACAATACTCTCAAAAGTCTTTCTTCCGGAGTAGTTTGCTGTTCTCCTTTAGGAGCTGTTTTACCTACAAGAATATCTCCTCTTTGAACTGTTGCACCTACTCTTATTACACCGTTTTCATCGAGATTTAACAAATCTTCGGCACCAACATTAGGAATATCCTTCGTTATTTCTTCAGGTCTTCCTTTTGTTTCTCTTGCTTCGGTTTCTAATTCTCTTATATGAATTGATGTAAATCTGTCATCTTGAACCAACTTCTCTGATAACAAGATAGCATCTTCGAAATTGTATCCGTCCCAAGGCATGAAAGCTATTAAAAGGTTTTGACCTAAAGACAACTGACCGTTCTTTGTTGCTTGTCCATCGGCAATTATTTCGCCTTTTCTAACCTTATCACCTACTTTTACTATAGGAATATGGTTAATGCATGTATCTTGGTTTGATCTCAAATATTTATTTAATGTATGAACTTCTATACCTGATTTTTCGTTCCAAATTATAATTTCATCAGCTGAAACTGATACTACTTCACCATCTATTTTTGCCGTAACACATACACCGGAATCTTTTGCAACTTTATCTTCTACACCGGTACAAACCAAAGGTTGTTCCGTTACCAACAAAGGAACACCCTGTCTTTGCATGTTACAACCCATCAAAGCTCTGTTTGCATCATCATGTTCCAAGAAAGGAATAAGACCTGCGGAAACAGAAACAACCTGCATAGGTGAAATATCCATATAGTCAACTTTTTCAGGAGCTTTAAACAAGAAGTCGTTTAAATGTCTTCCCTGAACGGAATCCGTAAGGAAGTTTCCTTTATCATCAACAGGAGTATTTGCCTGTGCTACAAACAAATCATCTTCTGCATCTGCTGTCATGTATTCTATTTTATCGGTTGTTTTTCCGTTTTCCACTTTTTTATACGGAGTTTCTATCAAACCGTATTTATTAACTTTTGCATAAGCAGACAAAGATGTTATAAGACCGATGTTCGGACCTTCAGGAGTTTCGATAGGACATACACGACCATAATGAGTGTAGTGAACATCTCTAACTTCGAATCCTGCTCTTTTTCTGTTAAGACCTCCCGGACCTAATGCAGAAAGTCTTCTCTTATGTGTAAGTTCGGATAACGGATTGATTTGATCCATAAATTGTGAAAGTTGCGACGTTCCGAAAAACTTTCTTATTTGAGCAACAAAAGGAGTAATGTTCATTAAAGATCTTGGAGTAATCGTAGATTTATCCTGGCTGTTCATATACTCTTTTGTAAGTCTTGCCATCTGAACAAGACCGATTCTTACTTGGTTTTCAAGTAATTCACCAACAGATCTTACTCTTCTGTTACCTAAATGATCTATATCATCCAATCCTAATTTTATCTTTTTACCGGCTTCAACGAATTCTGTTTCACCGTTATAAATCATCAAAAGATACTTTATTGTTGCAACAATATCTTCTCTTGCAACTGTTCTCTTTCCTTCTGCAGGAATACCTAATCTGATTTCCTTAGGATAATCTTCCGTTTTTCTTTTATAGAAATCGTATATAGGTGCTAATTTCTTAAGAATTTTATATCTTCCGATTGTTGTAAAATCGTATCTCCTAACGGATTTAAATAACAATTCATCCAAGAAACCTTGTGCTCTTTCTTGAACAATAAATTCTTGTGTTTTTAAAACTTTATAAATATGATTTACAGCTTCTTTTTGTGTTTTGATGGAATCTTTTTTCAATGTTAAAAGGATTGTTGCATCTTTCAAAACCGTCACCGATTTCAATCCTTTTGCTTTCATCTTTTCAATAACGGATTCCGTCAATTCTTTGCCGGCATCAAACAAAACTTCACCGGTGGCTTGATCATAAATATCATCGGCTAAACATTCGTTTGCGAGTGCCGACGGAGCCAAATCCAAAGAAACCTCTTTTGTTTCTTTGAAAAGGTTTAATATATCACTGTCACTTTCAAAACCGATTGCTCTCAAAAGTGTAGTTGCCAAAATTTTTCTTTTTCTGTCTATTCTAACATACAAAAGACCATTTTGATCAAATTCAAATTCAACCCATGCTCCTCTGTAAGGTATTATTCTTGCAAAATATAAAGGTTTACCGAATATAGTAACCTTTTTCTCTTCGTCTTCCTCGAATATTACTCCGGGAGAACGATGTATTTGGCTGACAACAACTCTCTCCGCACCATTTATAACAAACGTTGCGGTGTCAGTCATCAAAGGAATATCTCCGAAATAAACTTCCTGTTCGGAAATTTCTCTTTCTTTTCCGTCTTCTTTTTTCTGAACTAATCTTAATTTGATTTTCAACGGAGCGGAATAGGTCTCATCTCTTGCAACAGATTCCGTTACCGAATATTTAGGCTCCCCAAATGAATAAGAAACATATTGAACTTCTAAGCTTTCATCCGAATTTTTAATAGGGAATACATCTCTGAATGCACCTTCAAGACCTTGAGCTTTTCTCTTCTCGGGAGGTACATTTCTTTGCAAAAAATCTGCAAAGGAATTTCTTTGCATACCAAGTAGTAAAGGTGGATCAATTGGTGACTTTATTTTTCCAAAATTAACTTGTTTCATTAGTTATAAACCCACTATATTTTTATTTTGACAAAAAGATAAAATTAAGTAATTATTATATACTTAATTATTATCTTTTGTCAAGTATTTATTAATATTACAACTATTTTTTGGTTTTATTTTTAGCGAACCAGAATTACTTTAATTCTACAGTTGCACCTGCTGCTGCTAATTTTTTCTTCATTTCTTCTGCATCTGCTTTAGCAACATTTTCTTTAACTGTTTTTGGTGCGCCGTCAACTAAATCTTTAGCTTCTTTCAAGCCTAAACCTGTTATTTCTCTAACAACTTTAATAACAGCTATTTTGTTTGCACCTGCTGCTGATAAAACAACGTTGAATTCTGTTTTTTCTTCGCCAGCTGCTGCTGCCGGAGCTGCTGCACCTGCTGCTGCTACTGCAACCGGAGCTGCTGCTGAAACACCAAATTTTTCTTCCAAAGCCTTTACTAATTCTGCCATCTCTAATACAGACATAGCTGAAATTTCTTCAATTAATTGATCTTTTGTTAATGCCATTTTACTACTCCCCCATTTTATTTTTTAATTTCCTTATTTTATAGTACTAACTATAATTCTTTTTAATTTACAACGGTTAATTATGCTGCTTTTTCTTTTTGTTCTTTAATTGCATTTAATACGCAAACAAAGTTTCTTGTAACTGCACTAAGCACACCAACAAAATTTGAAATAGGTGCATTCATGCTGCCAAGCATTTTTCCGATAAGAACTTCCTTTGTAGGAAGAGATGCTAAAGCTTTTATTTCATTTAACGCTATTACTTTACCATCCAAAATACCTGCTTTTATAACTAACTTTTCATTTTTCTTTGCGAATTCAGAAACGATTTTTGCAGGAGATACAGGATCATCCCCTTCAACAACTATAGCTGTAGGACCTTCAAAATATTCGTTTGCAGATTCCATACCTATTTCTTTAAGTGCTATTTTACTTAAAGTGTTTTTTACCACCAAGTATTCACAACCGCTTTTTCTTAACTGATTTCTCAAATCGGAAATCTGTTCAACGGAAAGGCCATGATATTCGGTCATTATCATACCTTTCATAGATTTAAACTTTTCTGTTAAATCTTTTAATGCTGCTTGATTTTTTAAATTTGGCATTTTCTTCCCTCTTATATTTCCAAAATTTATATACAAAAACAAAAAAACTTCTCACGAGAATGAGAAGCAAATAAAAAACTATTACACTCAGTCTCGGCAAGGTAAAACAAATATTAAACCATTTACGGTCCTTGCTGTCTTAAACCTTTATAAAAAAAATAAACTGCTTAAAGAACTGGTAAAGATTTTACTACAAAAAATTTTTTTTGTCAAGTACTTTTTTTATATTCACAACAAAGAATTTAACTGCCATAAAAGTATGGCAGCTAAATTCTTTATACATGTTATACTTATTTGCTTGGGAAACAAGCAAGAACTGCCAATATAATACCACCGATTCCGGGAATAATAAGTAACAGTGCCAACCAAGGAGTAAAACCGGCATCACGCAATCTTCTTACAAGTATTCCTAAAAAAGGTAATAAAATAACCAAAGAAAATATGTAAGCTAAAGTTAATAAAATCGCACTCAATATTAAATTTACAATGAAGCAATTCAAAACAAACAACCAAAATACTTTTCTTCCTTCTTTTCCGCCAAAATCAAAAAAATGTTTTGTGATAATGTCTAAAAAATAAGTCTTTACGTAATTCATTTTAAGCTCCTTTTTTTATTTATAAATACATTTCCTACTTTTGTTCTTCAACTATAGGCTCTTCAATTTTGTCCGCAACAACATCAACTATAGCCGGGCCATATTTATTTTCACCTTCCGTTCCCGGAATACATCCAAAAACTATCAAAGCAATAAAGCCCAGAATAGGAATAAAAGCTAATAACACCCACCAACCGCTAAAATCTATATCATGAAATCTTCTTACAATCAAACCTAAAAACGGGAAAAATATAAGAATTGAAAGTATCATACTTAAAAAACCGGCAGAAATATAATCCAAAGCAAGATTAACAATCAATATATTTAATATAAACAACCAAAAAGTTTTTCTGCATTCTCTTCCGTTAAACTCAAAATACTGTTTAAAAATAATGTCCGTAAAATAAGTTTTACAATAATTTTTAAAAGCCATTGCTATAACTCTCTCCGATTATATTTATTCTTTATATAAAAGTAATACTTTTCATATATGATATTATTTTTTTTATTTTACTGCAAATTTTTTAAAAATAATTTTATTGTTTGAGTTGACACTTCAGATATTTTTTTCTCAAACTCATTTTGATATTCTGCAGTTTTTCCGTCTGCCAAATCGGAAATCGCCCTTGTAACAACGAACGGAATTTTGTTTCTTGTTGCAACCTGTGCTATAGCACAACCTTCCATTTCTACAGCTTTAGCACCGAAATATTCGTTTATTTCTTTTTTTATTTCTTTACCTGAAACAAATCTATCACCCGAAGCAATTATCCCCTGATGAATCTTTTGTTTAGGCATACTTTGCTCTAAAGAAGTTTGAAAACTTTCTATTAAATTTTTATCACAATAATATTTTGTAGGTTTATCTTTTTCAATACCTGTACACATATATCCTTTTGCATAACCTAATGCAGTCACATCAAAATCATGTTGAACTAAATATGTTCCTATAACGATATCTCCAATATCAAGCCCCTCTGCAATTCCGCCTGCAACACCCGTATTTACAATAATGTCAGGTTTGTATGTGTCTATTATATATTGTGTGTTAAGTGCTGCATTAACTTTACCCACACCGCTTTGAGACAACACAATTATTTTACCGTTAATTGTTCCCGTAAATATTTTCAAATCGGCATAATTCTGTTCTTTCAAATCGGACAATTCTTTTTTTATAGCGGCTATTTCACATTCCATAGCACCGATTATTGCTATTTTAGAAATGGTATTCATAATTCATTTTCTCCACTGTCCAATCTTTTAAAACACCTATCATATCTATAGCAACAGTCTTTGCACCGTTTAAATCATGATCTAAATAATTACCGCACTCTTGCCTTTTAGAACCGGGAATTTCTCCTTCAAAGTTCTTAACAAACTCTAAAGATCTTTTTACAATATCAAGAGCTTGTTGGTTTGAAATTTTGTTTCTTACAAGAAAATAAAAACCGGTTCTGCACCCCATAGGGCCTATGTATATAACATTGTCTTTGAACTCGGTATTTCTTGCATAGGTAGCAAACAAATGTTCGAAAGTATGCATTGCACCGGTAGATAGGAAGTCATTATTATTCGGTTTTTTCATTCTTATATCGTAAGTAACTATATCTCCGTCTATTCTTGATACATACATTCCTTTTTGTAACTTGTCATGATCTATCTTAAAACTTGCGATTTTTTCCATATTATTTTCCAATACTTATTATAATTTTTTTTCAGGAAGTATAAATTCTTCACCGAATTTATAATCCCAATCTTTATTAAAAGCATTTAATCCGTTTCCATGTGAAAAAGTAAGTTCACCTATATAAAGATTCTTATTTATATCTTCATACATATCCACTCTAATTTGTGGAAAAGGCTTTGAAAGTTTTTCTGCAAGTTCTATCATTACATTATAATCAATTCCTAATTTATAATCTTTATCTGAAGGATGATCATCTTTTATATCCAATAAGTTAAGTTTGGAATCGTAGTAATTACAATATCTGTTACCGGTTTTGGTTGTCGTTCTAACAAAGAAAACTTTAAACTTTCCTTGAAAACAAAAAACACTATAGTCTGCTGCTACAATATTTTCTTTCTTATTACAACAGTCAACAAACTGTTCACAAATAATTTTAGGTTTTATATCCTTATATTGCCATTCGAAATAATTGTAATAATGATTGCTATGAGGATCCATCCATTTCTTCAACTTCCGTTTAATTTCTTCAATATTTAGTTTTGATTTATCTTCACATATTATATTTTGTTTACAACCCCAATTTACTTTAAGAGCAAACCTATTAGGTAATTTATTAAAATCTATTTCCTCAACGGAGTTATAAACACCTAAACAGGGAACCAAATATTTCTCGCCGACAACGTCTTTTATATATTCTCTTGCTTCAACCTTATCTGCACATTTTGTCATTAATGGGTCGTGATAATAAAATTTTTGCCACTGAATTTTCTCATTAAATGTCTTGGGATTATCCAAATTTAAAGGATAACCAAGTGTTGACAGAAACTGGATTTCCAAAATATAACGAATTTGTTCTTGTGTTAATCCTTTAAATCTTTGTGCATACAATTTTTTATACTTACAAGGCGCCTTATAACTTAGTACTTTTTTATTAAAGAAATACAATTGCCTTTGTCCGGTAGGCTTTTTAATAAACTTTAGTATTGACATAAAAAAAACAAAAGAAGCAGAAAAGACAAATCTCCTTTCTGCTTCTTTCTCCTATTATAAAATTATTGTCTGTTCTTTTCTACCAATTCTTTGTTTGCGGTAATTTTCAATTCAACTCTTCTGTTCTTTGCTTTTCCTTCATCTGTATCGTTTGAAGCTATAGGTTGGTTAGGGCCATATCCAACATATGTTAAACCATATGTTTGTAATCCGTTAGCCAATATATAATCATATACAGCTTTTGCTCTTTTTTCTGACAAGGTTTGGTTGAAAGCTTGTGTTCCGGTTGAATCTGTGTGACCTTGAACCTGAATTATGTTTTCAGGATATTTTTTCAAAACTGTGTTCAAATCGGTAAGAGTTTGTTTTGCTGCCGCTGACAATTCTGCACTACCTGTTGTGAACAAAATATCGTTTTTCAATGTTACTTCAATTCCGTTTTCGGTTTTCTTAACATCTGCGATTTTTGCCAACTCTTTTGCTTGTTTGTCATAGTAGTTACCAATTAAACCACCTGCTGCTGCTCCTGCCAATGCTCCGTAAATAGCACCTTCCGTAGAATTGCCGCCGGTATTATTTGCAATTATTGCACCTGCTGCTGCTCCCAAAGCTGCACCTGCTCCTGCACCGATAGCAGTTTTTTTACCCGGAGTTGTACATGCACTAACCAATACTGCACAAAATAACAACGCTAATACTTTTTTCATCTTTTGCTTCCTCTCCTTTTTTAATTTGTTTCCATAGATTTTATAATTTTATATTTTTTATATCAAGTTTAATTTTAAACTTTCGGAAGATCTAAATATTCACCGAATTTATAATCATATTCTTCAGGTTCAATAGGTTTTGTTCCGTTCCAATTGGTAAAAGTTAATTCACCTATATAAATATTTTTTTCACTATCTTCAAACATATCAACTCTTACATGAGGAAACGGTTTTGCCAATTTTTCGGCAAGTTCTACCATTTTTTTATAATTTGCTGTTTTAGGAACATAATTTGGATTATTCGGTAAACTTTGTTTTACAGGCATATAATTCAAGTCAGCATCATAAAAGTTTATAAAGCGTCCATCAGCTTTTGTCAAAACAACAGAAAAGATTTTAAATTTACCATTGAAACAAAAAAATCTGTAATCCGTTATAAATCCGTCATTTATTAAATCAAGATATTTTTCGCAAATAATTTTCGGTTTAATATCCTTATACTGCCATTCAAAAAAATTATAATAATAATTTTGTTTAGGGGTTAACCAAGTTGCAAGTTTTTTCTTTGCTTGTTTTATATTAAATTTCGATTTATCTTTACATCCCACATTTTGTTTAGACCCCCAATTGACCTTCAAAATAAATTGGTTAGGCAACTTATTAAAATCAATTTCTTCAACACTATTATAAACTCCATAACTAGGCACCAAATATTGTTCCCCTGCAACATCTTTTATATAACCTCTTGCTTCTACTTTGTCTGCACATTTTATTAATAAATCGTTACGATAATATAATTTAAGCCATTGCAGTTTCTCATTGTAAGTTAAAGGATTGGACAAGTTCAACTTTTTCCCCATTTTAACTTCGAATTGAATTTCCAAAATATATTTTATCTCTTCCGGAGTTAAATTATCCTCAAATCTCCTTTCGTACAATTTCCTATATTTACAGGGAACCTTATAACTTAATATTTTTTTGTTAAAAAAATACAGTTTTCTGTGTCCGTCAGGCATTTTCATAAAATTAAATATTTTCATATTTCCTACCTAAAAAGAACATCCCTCGGTAAAAACCGAGGGATACTTTATTTATAAAATATTAAACACTATTTCGGTACTGGTCCGTCTCCAATTTTACTCACTGCTGCTGGGCCATCACCAATTTTACTCAATACCGTCGGTCCATCACCAAATTTCAAAGCCACTACTGGTCCATCACCAAATTTCAAAGCCTCTACTGGTCCGTCACCTAATTTCATTTCAACTACCTCCTTAAAAAAAATTAAAGGAACCTTACCTTATATTTCTTATTTTATTATTAAAAAAGAAAAAAATCAACATACTAAAAATATATTGCCCGTATGTATTTTAATAAATTTAATTCTTTTCAATTTTTATTTGTTTTTTATTTACTACCCAATCAAAAACATAATTGTTTATTTCTCCGCCTATCAAAATTATGATGGAAGTAAAATATAACCAAATCATTAATATTGCAAAAGCCGCAATCGAGCCATAAACTTTATTATATGAACCGAAATTGTTTATATATATTGAAAACAGCCATGAACCGAGCAGCCAAAAAAAAGTAAAGAATGCAGAGCCGGGGATTACCGTTTTTATTTTAACTTTTTTTGCGGGTAACACATAATAATTTATTCCCGCCAAAATAAAAATTAAAATAAACGTTACCGGCCATCTTAACAATAAAATAAGTTGAGATACTTCCAAAGGAATAATGTGAACATATTTTGAAATTAAGTTTAAAATAGTCTGACCGAAAATTATTAGATTAACGCTGAAAAACAAAAATATAACATAAACAAAAACCATACATATCGATAAAAGTTTTGTATAAATAAAACCTCTTGTTTCTTTAATTTTGTCAGATTGATTCAAACATTTTATAATAACAGATATTGAATTTGATGCAAGATAAAGTGTTGTTAAAAATCCGATAATCGCAACCAACGAATAACCTTTTAACAAAGTAACTTCTTTTAAAACCGTTTGAATTACAACAATAACCTCCGCCGGAGCAAATTGAGAAAGAGTATTTAATGCTTCATTCACAAATGCTGTATTTCCAACTATAGAAAATATTGCCATAAAAGAAAGAAGTAACGGGAAAACACTTAATGTCAACATGTACGACATTTCCGCCGCAGAGCCGAAAATATCTTCTCTTAAAATAACGGATATAGCTTTTTTTATTGTAATATAAATATTCTTTATCATATCAACACTCTTTTTATTTACTTTCGTGATACTCTTGTTCGGTATTTACCAACCAAATATTGTCTTTTGTTTTAATACCTTTTATTATATTTGAAACAGCTGTTATTGCAGTAAGCATTGAGTGGTCCATATTGTTGTATTTGTGCATACCGTTTCTTCCAACCAAAAATAAATTTTCAAATTTATTTACAAAATTTTTGATTACATCAAACTCTTTATAAGTTCCGAAATATCCCGGATACGCTTTAGGAACTCTTACCACACACCCATCCAAAACATCTTCTTCTTTTATTATTTTTATTTGCGCCAATTCTTTTTTTGCAAAGTTTATAAAATCTTTGTCTTTCATATTCCACATATCATCGTTTTCGTCACAAAAATATTCAAGTCCGAGCCAAACCGTATTTTCATAATCGTTTACCAAGTACGGGCTCCAATTGTTAAACACCTGCAATCTTCCGAGTTTTACTTCTCTTTCCTGAATATATATCCAATCATCGGGAACTCTGTTTTTATATGTTTTTAGTTTTGTATTATTTTTTATTATCATATCTTTTACAAGAAGACCTACAGTAATAAAACTTCTGTATCCTAACCCATCCGAAACTTTTTTAACATCGTCGGTTTTATTGTCAAAACCGTTTATCAAATCTCTAACAGGCATACTCGAAAAGAAATAGTCAGCGACATATTTGTTACCTGAATCATCCATAACGGATTTTACAATATTATTTTCAGTCTCAATATTAACTATCTTTTTCTTCAGTTCTATTTTGCCGCCGAGCTCTTGTACTTTTTTTGCTACCAACTGCCAAAAATGTCCCGGCCCGAATTTCGGATAATAAAACTTTTCTATTAAACTTGTTTCGGTATTTTTTTGTTTTAAATCCTGTTTGTTTGTACCGAAAACTTTTTTTACTGCCTGCTGCAATAATTTTATTATTGATAATCCTTTTATTCTTTGCGTTCCCCAATCTGCCGGAATGTCTTTCGGTTCTACCCCCCAAACTTTATGTGTGTAATCTTTAAAGAACGTTAAATACAATTCTTTACCGAATCGGTTTATCATGAAGTCTTCAAGATTTTTTTCTTCTCTTTTGAACAACAAACTGTAGGAATAACTGAATCCTATTTTTATTATCCTTAATAATCCCAAATTTTTCATAGTTGAAAAGGATAAAGATACAGGATAATCAAAAAAAGTTTTCAAAAAATATATTCTTGAAAGTCTGTTTCTTACAAGCATAACATCATCGATTTTGTTTGGATCCTGTTCTTTTTCGGACTTCGATAAATCTATTTCTCTGTTTAACAAAATATCGTCTTTGGAAGGAACGGTTTGTATGGGCATTAAGTCCGTCCACCATTTCATAACGGTATCGGACTTTGAAAAAAATCTGTGACCGCCCATATCCATTCTATTTTGTTTATAATTAAATGTTTGCGATATTCCGCCGATATTTTCCGTTGATTCAAATATTATCGGTTTAATATCCGTTTTTGTAAGAAGTTCGTATGCTGCGGTAAGTCCTGCAGAACCTGCTCCTATAATTATTGCTGTTTTCGGCATAAATCAATCCTATTTTTTACTAAAAAAATAAATACAAATTTCAAGGATGTGTTTTAGCATTTTTAATACTTTTACAACAGTATTTTTATTTTATTTTTACAGCAGGAATAGTTTTTAATTCTCCGCTTTTTGTATTGTATTGATAAATTCCGACTTGTTTTGCTGCTTTATTTTCCGGAATATCTATTTTTTGATCATCATAATATAAATCATCATCGTCACCAACAAGCAACATCAGTTTTTCGTTAGGAAAAGATCCGGATTTTACAAGAGCTGTATTAGGTTTTAAAATTTGAAATATTCTTATTTGTTCTTTTGTTATAATTTCTCCGTCTTTCTTTTTGGAAAACAAAGTTAATCCGGACAATTTTTTATCATCTGTATTTATTGTTTCCTGTTTTTCATCTTGATAAACAAAATTTTTAAAACTATTCATAAATGTTTCAACAAAAGATGTCATTTCTTCAATATATTTTTCTGCCTGTTCCATTTCTTTTTTATTTAACACATCTTCTTTATCATCGGCAAAAACACCAACACAACAAAACAGACTTAAAACAACCGCTAAACCAATAATTTTTTTCATTTTTATTCTCCAATAATTTCAATACAAATTATTTCAATTTAGGAAGAATTAAATCGTCACCCAATTTATAATCCCATTCAAAAGGTTCAAAAATATCTGTTCCGTTTCCCGGTGTAAATGTCAGCTCTCCTAAATAAATATCTTTATTAATATCTTCATAAAAATCTACTCTGCAAAGAGGAAAAGGTTCTGCTAATTTTTCTGCTAATTCTACCATTTTAGGAAAATCTTTTAAATTAACTTTTTCATCTTCTTTTATTGCTCCGCCGTTTTTTAAATTTAACAAATTAAGATTTTTATCATAGAAATTGCAAAATCTATTTTTCTCGTCTATTGCACCGATAACTAACAATCGTTTAAAAACGCCATTACAACAATGAAATTTATAATCTTTCAAATATTTATCACCAACAATATACTTTTCACAAATAATTTTGGGTTTTATATCTTTATACTGCCACTCAAAATATCGATAATAATTATTACTTTTGGGATTCATCCATTTTTTTAATTTCTGTTTCGCATCCTCAATATCAAGCTTCAACTTATCTTTTACGATAATATTTTGTTTACATCCCCAATTAACCTTCAAAACAAATCTATTCGGTAATTTATTAAAATCAATTTCATCGGGGCTATTATAAACACCTAAACACGGAATTAAATACTGTTCACCTACTGTATCTTTTATATAATTTCTAACTTCCACTTTATCCGCACATTTTGTCATTAGATAATCACGATAATAAAATTTTAACCATTGTATTTTTTCATTAAACGTTTTTGGATTATCAAGATTTAACTTATAGCCCAACATTGTTTCAAATTGAGTTTCTAAAATATATTTTATTTCTTCTTCGGTTAGATTATTTTCAAATCTTCTTTTATATAATCTTCTATATTTGCACGGAACTTTATAACTTAATACTTTCCTGTTAAAAAAATATAATTTTCTATGTCCGTCTCTTGTTCTTGTAAAGTCAAATATTTCCATTTTTTAATTAAAAATACAATTTTATTCCATAAATTTGTGAGAGTTATTATACAAATAAACGGTTTATTTGTTAAGTGTCTTACAAATCAAAATTTTAAATTTTCAATACCCAAAACAAATAAATTAAAAAAGCACAATGAAATTAGTATAATAATAAAAACAATTTTGAATATATTATTGATTTTTTAGGAGAAAGGTTAAAGTGAAAGAAATAGGTGTCTCCGTATTATGTGTGGCATATAATCAAGAAAAATATATTCGACAGACATTGGAAAGCTTTGTTATGCAAAAGACAAATTTTCCTTTTGAAGTTCTTATAAATGATGATGCTTCCACGGATAAAACACCTGAAATAATAAAAGAATTTGCAGATAAATATCCGAACATAATAAAACCGATTTATCAAAAAGAAAATCAATATTCGAAAGGTGTATCAATACATAACGATTTTTTATTTCCAATAGCGGCAGGGAAATATTTAGCTTTTTGCGAAGGTGATGATTTCTGGACAGACGAAAACAAACTTCAACTGCAATATGACATAATGGAAAAAAATCCTGATTGTCATTTATGCTTACATAAGGTTAGAGTTGTTTCCGAAAACGGAAATGAACTAAAAGAAACTTATCCGAAACATTTAAGAAAAAAAGTAATAACCACTAAAAAATTTTTAAAATTAATTTTTTACACTTATACTTTTCAAACAAGCTGCTATTTTGTAAGAAAAGAAGATTATAAAAATTTTACCCGAAATTTTAATGAATCACTATTATTATATCGATTATATCTCGAACTCAGAATCGGCGACGAGCCTACACTTCTTTATTTCGGACTGTTAGGTAACACATATTATATAAACAAAGTTATGTCAAAATACAGAAAGAATTCTTTAGGAAGTTGGACTTCAAGAATGAATTCAAAACCTAATGAACAAAAAGTACAAATATTCAAATATCTAATTAAAATTACCGAAGAAATAGATAAATATACTTCTTATAAATACCATAAACTGTGCGTTGTCAGGTTCCTTCGTTTTAGTATTGAAATAGCTAAATATACCTTAAGCAAAAAAGATTTATTATTAAAAAACAGAAAAGAATTTTTCGGAAGATTTAATTTGTTTCATAAATCAATTCTGTTTATATATATTTTATTTCCGCTTTTTGGAAATTTTATTTATAATATATACTTAAGTTTATACAAAAAATTTTAAAAGTAAAATGGTAAAATGAAAAAAATAATAAATGTCACACGTTCATCAATGCCAACTTATAAAGAATATTGCAAAGAAATAAAAGAACTTTGGAAAACGCATTGGCTTACAAACATGGGAGTAAAACATGAACATTTTCAAAAAGAATTGAAAAAGTTTTGCAAAGTTCCGCATATAGCATTATATACTAACGGACATTTAGCTCTTGAAAATATAATTACCGCGATGAACTTAAAAAAAGACGGAGAAATAATAACAACACCTTTCACTTTTGTTTCTACTACACATGCAATAGTCAGAACAGGTTTTAAACCTGTTTTCTGTGATATAAATGATAAAGATTATACGATAGATGTCACAAAAATAGAAAAATTAATAACAAAAAAAACGGTAGCAATAGTTCCCGTTCATGTATACGGGAATATATGTAATATTGAAGCAATAAATAAAATAGCAAAAAAGTACAAATTAAAAGTGATTTACGATGCCGCACATACATTCGGAGAAACTTATAAAGGAATATCACCGGCAAATTTCGGAGATGCATCAATATTTAGTTTTCATGCAACAAAAGTTTTTAACACAATAGAAGGTGGCGCAATCTGTTTTTCCGACAATAAACTTGTTCAGATTTTAAATGATATGAAAGATTTCGGCTTTAGAGATGCCGAAAATGTAGCTTATATCGGCGGTAATGCAAAAATGAACGAGTTTCAAGCAGCAATGGGAATATGTAATTTAAAAACAATAAAACAAGAAATTCAAAAAAGAAAAAAAGTATATGAACATTACAAAAAAAGATTACAAAATACTAAAGGAATAAAGTTTTGTAAGAAACAAAAAAATGTTAAATATAATTATAGTTATTTACCGATAATGTTTGATAACTATAAATATACAAGAGATGAAATATTTGAAAAACTTAAATCACAAAACATAATGGCAAGAAAATACTTTTATCCGTTAACAAGCAATTTTGAATGCTACAAAAATTTACCAACAATAAAAAAATATAAAACGCCGGTAGCAAAATACATTTCCGAAAGGATTTTAACATTACCTCTTTATGCAGATTTATCTATAAAAGATGTAGATAGAATTTGTGACATTATTTTGAAATAATATATTTAACAATCCAAAGCTTTAAATTCTTTGTAGTTGTCGTTAGAGACTTTAATATTTTAGGTTAGAATGAAGCAACTAACGAATGAAGTGTACATAAGCGAAGCAGTACTCGATTGAGTTAGTTGCAAAATTATAACCAAAATATTAAGGTCGATATAAAATGTATGGATATTTTTTTGACAAAAAAAATAGACATACAATTTCTTGTATGTCTATTTTATATAAAGAATCTGGCAACGACCTACTCTCCCGGGACCCTGCGGTCCAAGTACCATCGGCCCATATGAGCTTAACTTCCGAGTTCGGAATGGGATCGGGTGTGACCTCACAGGTATAGTCACCAGAAATTTTTCAATTTCAA
>JAFXOV010000009.1 GCA_017528425.1 Elusimicrobiota bacterium
AATTTAACTTTTAATTGTTTTATTGTGTTAACTTTCTTAAAATCGTCGGGGGCTGCATTTTCTGCAAGGTTAATATAACTTTTGTTGTTAACATGTTTGTTAAAATCCAAATCGGACAAATTTATTTTATGTGTAATTTCGTTAAATTTTTCTTTAATTTGCGGTAAAACAAATTTTGTATGCTCTCCTAAAACAAGTTCGTTACAAACTTCAAATCTTTCGGCTACAACATCGGTTTTTGCAGGTCTTTTAGTTTCTCTGTCTATTACGAACCAAAGAATGTTTCCTTTTGCAAAAACTCTATCGTTATAATAAATATTAAAATCCGTATAAACTTTTAATTTTGAAAGTTCCGAAATCCATATTTCCGCTTTTATCTCTTCGGACCAGTAGGGTAAAACATCCGTAAATTCCATGTTTATTTCGGTTATTATCCAGTATTGGTTAGTAGCAAACAAGTCGTAAGCGGCCATCTTTTTTGTTGCCGTATATCGTGCAAAAGCATCCTGCAAATACATAATTGCGGATATCGGTCTTAACCTGTAATGGAATAAATCCATATTATCAAGTATTACATTGTAAGTGTGTGAATATTTTTGCATAATCAAAACCCCCGGCAGAAAATTGTACTTATTATATCTTTTTTTAGAAAAACAAAAAAGATTTCTTATGAAATTTGACTTAGAGTCGCTCTAATTTTGTAAAATAGTAAATGTAGGTAAGGTTATGAGGTTATAAGTTTATAGGTTTAACGACAAAGCAAAAACTAAAAAACAACCAATAACCTAATAACCCTATAATCCCATAACCTAAAGAATCCGGAGGATTTTTATGAAACTAAAAATAATAATAGCAGTTTTATTGGTGGTAATCGTAGGAGCAATTTTTTTATTAAAAAGTAATAATAACGGAGGCGAAGTTATGGCAGCAGCAGAATCAACAACAAAAGTAAACAGCGGTAAAAAAGTTTTGGTGGCATATTTTTCCAAAAACGGTGAACAATACAGTGTAGGAACAATAAAGAAAGGTAATACGAAAATAATTGCAGAAATGATAGCGGCAAAAACAGGCGGAGATACATTTGAAATTAAAGTTGCAAACGATAAATATCCTAAAGCATATAATGATTTAATAAACTATGCGCAAACTGAAAAAAGAAATAACGAAAGACCGGAAATTGCAGGTAAAGTAAATGTTGCGGATTATGATGTAATATTCGTCGGTTATCCTAACTGGTGGGGAGATTTGCCGATGCCTGTTTACACTTTTTTGGAAAGTTACGATTTTTCAGGTAAAACAGTAATACCTTTCGGAACACATGAAGGCAGCGGTTTGGCAGGAAGCGAAAGTAAAATAAAATCAATAACAAAAGCATCCGAAGTAAAAAAAGGTTTAGGGGTTTACGGACACGTTGCACAAAACAACAAATCCGAAGCTGATAAAAAAGTTTCCGATTGGTTAAAAGGATTAGGATTTTAAAATTTATTTTATAGGAGAACAAAAATGATATATTCAATAATTTTATTCGTTGTTTTATTTGTTGTTATTTGGGTAATGCATAAACCGTTTGATGTTCATAACACAAAATTAAAAAGATTTCACGAATGGCTTGAAATTGCATTGGTGGTTCAAGGTTTAATTATTGTAAATTATTTTTTGTTTGGAATATAATTTATTGCTAAAACCAAATCATATTTTAATAGTGGAGAGTAAAATGGAAAATTTAAAGTTATCAAATGGTGTGGAAATGCCTTTGGAAGGGTTCGGAGTGTTTCAAGTACCTGATCCTAACGAGTGTAAAAATGCTGTTTTGGAAGCAATAAAAGCCGGTTATCGTTTAATAGATACTGCTGCTATTTATATGAATGAAAATGCTGTAGGTGAAGCAATAAAACAAGCAATATCCGAAGGAATTGTAAAAAGAGAAGATATTTTTATAACAACAAAACTTTGGGTTAGTGATTTTTCTTACGAAGGAGCAAAAAGAGGTTTTGACCGCTCTTTGAAAAATTTAGGTCTTGAATATCTTGATTTGTATCTTCTTCATCAAGCTTACGGAGATGTTTACGGTGCATGGATAGCAATAGAAGAATTTTATAATGAAAAGAAAATTCGTGCTATAGGTGTTTCCAATTTTAATATAGGAAAATTTACGGAGTTTGCAGAACTTGTAAATATAAAGCCTATGGTAAATCAAATAGAATTGCATCCTTTCTTTGCACAATATGATGCAATAGAAAATATGAAAAAATACGGTTGCCTTCCACAAGCATGGGGACCTTTGGCAGAAGGCAAACATGGCATATTTACACATCCCGTATTAACCGAAATAGGCAAGAAACACGGAAAAACGGCAGCACAAATTGCGCTTAAATGGAATGTTCAAAGAGGGGTTTCCATTCTTCCGAAATCAGTTCATAAAGAAAGAATAGAACAAAATTTTGATATATGGAATTTCACAATTTCCGATGAAGATATGAAAAATATAGATACTTTAGACTTAAAACACAGTGAAATTATAGATCATAACAATCCTGAAGTTGTAAAATATATTTTGTCTGCAAAAATATAAAACTTTTTTATAAACCATAAATAAAAGCGGTAGAGATTCTTTTTCTCTACCGCTTTAACAAGTATTAATTAAAAATAATCAGCAAGTTCTTTTTCTTTATTTAAAAAGAACTTCTATATTTTCTTTAAAGATTTTCTTTTTCTGCTTTTTGGTTAAAAGTTTGGCTTTTTCAAGTTTTTCTTTTTGCGGTTGAATATAACTTTCAAAAGCATAAGGATAATCGCTGCCGTATAATAAGTGATCGGCATCAGTCATATTTAATAAACCGTAAAGTTGGTTGGGAACAGGAAACCCTGCTAAATCATAATAAAATTTAGAAAGGGTTTCTTTTATCGGCGGAAGTTTTCTGCCGGCTTTTAATTCCAACAAACCTTGCATTGCTTCCAATCTGTCTGCCAATGCCGGAAGTAAAGATCCGCCGTGAGGGATAACAATTTTTATATTCGTATATTTTTCCAATGTTCCGCTCAAAATCAAGTTCATAACAGCGGTGGTTGTTTCCTGCAAATATTGAACTACGGCAGGAGGATACTGTTTAAAAATTGTATCCGGAACCGCAACTTGTGAAACGGGATGTAAAACAATAACGGCTTTTCTTTCGTTAAGCTTTTCAAATACAGGTTCAAATACTTTTTCTCCCAAATAAAATCCGCCGGCATTTGTAGGCAGTTTTATTCCAACGGCATTAAGTGTATCGTAAGCATAATCTATTTCTTTTATTGAATTTTCTACATTAGGTAACGGAAGAGTTGCTAAAAGTTTAAACCTTTCAGGATACTTTTTTACTATTTCCGCACCTTCATTATTTATTTCTCTTACAATATTAATTGTTTCTTCTTCATCGTTCCAATACGGGTGGGGAGTAGCTAAAGAAATATAAGCGGTTTTTATGTTAAATTTGTCCATAAACTTCAATTGCTCTTCAACAGACCATTTCGGTAATGGTAACCCGTCCGATTCCGTACCTTTTGTTCCGTGCTTTAAAAGAGCTTGTTTATAACTTTCAGGAACATAATGTTGATGAATATCGTAAATTTCCGTTTCTTTTGCAAAAGAATAAGTTTGAAAGCATAATAATGAAATTACTGCCAAAGCAAAATATTTTATTCTCATAAATTTCTCCCGTTTTATTTAAAATGCATATGAATTTTAACAAAAAAAATTCATATTGACAAGGTGTCAGAATAATATTATAATACCATTATTGACACTGTGTCAACAATATTTATTTGTAACGGAGGATTCAATGAACAACAAAACATTACCAAAAATTGCACTCGGTGCCTGGGCTTGGGGAAACGACGGAACTTTCGGAAACAATTTTACAAAAGACACATTAAAACCTATTTTTGATATCGCAATGAAAAACGGACTTAATCTTTGGGATACGGCTTATGCTTACGGCATGGGAACATCCGAAAAAGTTTTAGCCGAATTTATAAAAGATTTACCAAGAGAAAATTATATTATATCCGATAAATTTACTCCTCAATGTGCGGACAAAAATTCGGCTACGGCAATGAAAGATATGATAGAAATGCAATATAAACTTATGGGAATAAATAAGTTTGATATTTATTGGATACATAATGTATGGGATGCTCCTAAATGGACAACCGAACTTGCAAAATATTTTGAAGGCAAACAGGAAGTTCCTCTTATAGGTGTATCCAACCATAATCTTGAAGAGATAAAACAGGCAGCAGAGATTTTAAAAGCTCACGGTTTAAAACTTTCTGCCGTTCAAAATCATTACAGCTTGATAAATCGTTCTTCGGAAAAATCCGGTATTTTGGAATATTGTAAACAAAATAATATTTATTTCTTTTCATACATGGTATTGGAACAAGGTGCATTATCAGGAAAGTATGATACAAAAAATCTTATGCCGGAAGGTTCGGCAAGAGCTCAAACATATAATCCCGTAATGGATAAACTTGAGCTTTTAAACGAGAAATTAGCAAAATTGGCAGAAAAATATAATGTTGAAACAGCACAAATTCCTATAGCTTGGGCTATTTCCAAAGGAACACTTCCTATTATCGGTGTAACAAAAGTAAAACATGTTGAAGATGTCGTTAAAGCTGCAAATATAACACTTACATGGGAAGAAACTGAAAAACTTGAAAAATTTGCGGAAAGTTTACAAATAAATGCAATTCGTTTTTGGGAAAAAGAAATGAAATAATAAAAGGGAAAAATTATGGAATATATAAAACTCGGTAATTCTAATTTGGTTGTTTCAAGAATATGTATGGGCTGTATGGGATTCGGTGATGCTTCGAGAGGTCAGCACAGTTGGACAATAGATGAACAACATTCAAGAGAGATTATAAAAAAAGGACTAGATTTGGGTGTTAATTTTTACGATACGGCAATAGGATATCAAAGCGGAACAAGTGAACAATATGTAGGTAAAGCTTTAAAAGATTTTACATCAAAAAGGGAAGATTTTGTTATTGCAACAAAGTTTCTTCCCAGAACAAAAGAAGAAATAGATAATAATATAAGCGGACAACAACATATTGAAAACATGATTAATACCAGTCTTAAAAATTTGAATACGGATTATGTTGATTTATATATTTATCACATGTGGGATTGGCTTACTCCCATAGAAGATATACTTGAAGGTTTAAACAATCAGGTAAAAGCCGGAAAAGTAAGATATATCGGTATATCAAACTGTTTTGCATGGCAGTTGGCAAAAGCAAATGCAATTGCCGAAAGAGAAAATTTTGCAAAATTTGTTTCAATTCAAGGACACTACAATTTAATTTTCCGTGAAGAAGAGAGGGAAATGGTTCCTTTTTGTAAAGAAGAAAATATTGCATTAACACCTTACAGTGCACTTGCCAGCGGACGACTTTCAAGAAAGCCCGGAGAAGAAACCAAAAGGGCAGTAGAAGACAAATATGCAAAATTTAAATACGATTCAACCGCGGAAAGAGACAATCTTATTATAAATCGTGTTGCCGAAATTGCACAAAACCGTAACTTAACAATGACGGAAATTTCTCTTGCCTGGCTTTTAACAAAAACGACTTCACCTGTTGTCGGTGCTACAAAATTGCATCATATCGAAGGAGCTGCAAAAGCTGTTGATGTTAATCTTACCGATGAAGAAATAAAATATTTGGAAGAACTTTATGTTCCGCATAATCTTGCGGGTGTTATGGCACAAAACAAACCTTCTGCTGCCAACGAAAAACATGTGTGGACAACAGGAGATCAAAAAATTGTAAAATAACAACAAGGAGATTAAAATGAAAAAAATATACGGTGCAATGATTTTGCTTTTAACAATGGTATTATTTGTATCTGTTTCTTATGCTGAAGAAGAAGTTACAAGAAACGACGGTGCAATAACAATAAATATATACTACAGCGGTAAAAAAGGAAATGCCAAAAAATTTGTTAAAGAAATGGAAAAGTCCGGCACCGCGGATGCTGTTCGTAAAGAAAAGGGAAATATAAGATACGAATATTTTTACCCTGCAAACAGTAAAGATACTGTTCTTTTAATAGACAGTTGGGAAAGTCAACAAGCACTTGATGTTCATCATGCTTCACCTATGATGGGAAAAATTGCCGAACTCAGGAACAAATACGATTTACACATGAAAGTTGAAAGATATGTTGAAGATGTAAACGGTATTCCAAAATCCGATGATAAGTTTATAAAGAAATAAAAATTGCCGAAGGCAATTTGAGGAATATAGGTCCGGAAGTATAGAAGAATGGAAGAACAGATGTACGGGAGCGACAACTGCAAAAATTTGTATAACAAATTTAAGCGAGGTTTAATATGTTAAGTTCAAAAGAGTTAATAAAAACAAGAAAAGAAGAAATTGTTAGTGCCTGTGAAAAACTTTATAAAACAATGAGCTTTAAAGATATTACAATGAAGGTTATAGCAGGTTCAACAACATTTACAAGAACTTCAATTTATAACTACTTTCATACAAAAGAAGAAATTTTTCTTGCATTAACAAAAAAAGAATATGACCTTTGGAACAAAGATTTAACCGAAATAATTGAAAACAACAAAAAACTTTCAAAAGATAACCTTGCAAAAGAAATAGCAAAAACACTTGAAAAAAGAGAACAGATGTTAAAACTTGTAAGCATGAACCATTTTGATATGGAAGCAAACAGTCGTCCCGAAATACTTACAGAATTTAAAGTGTCTTTCGGCAATTCAATAAAATTGGTTTCACAAATTATAAAGAAGTTTTGTCCGAAAAGCACAAATAAACAGGTACAAGAATTTGTTTATTCATTTTTTCCGTTTGTATATGGTATATATCCCTATGCTGTAGTAAATACAGAACAAAAAAAAGCGATGGAAAAAGCAAAAGTAGGTTATACTTATCATACCATTTATGAATTGGCATATTCTTGTGTAAAAAAATTATTATAAAAGGAGATATTGTTATGAAAAAAACAGTAGTTTATATCACAACATTATTCCTGTTAGCAAACGGAATTTGCTTTGCAGGTAATATAAAAAAGGAAAACAAAGCCATGACAAACAAAAAAATTGTTCAAACAGCAGGAAGAAACAGTTTGGGGACTTTTGCACCTGAATTCGCTCATTTTAATGATGATGTTTTATTTGGAGAAAATTGGAACAACAAAGATTTAACTCTTAAGACAAGAAGTTTAATAACTGTTATTGCTTTAATGTCACAGGGAATAACGGATTCTTCTTTAAAATATCATCTTCAAAATGCTAAAAACAACGGTATTACAAAAGAAGAAATTGCTGCCGCAATTACACATACTGCATTTTATGCGGGTTGGCCTAAGGCATGGGCAACTTTCAATTTAGCCAAAGAAGTATGGATTGACGATACTGTTGTATCAACGGAAAAAGAGAAATATGCAAAAACAATAATGTTTCCTATAGGAGAACCGAATACCGCTTATGCAAAATATTTTATAGGGCAAAGTTATCTTGCGCCTGTATCAACGAAACAAGTAAAGATTTTTAATGTTACGTTTGAACCTAAATGCAGAAATAATTGGCATATACACCATGCTAAATCCGGTGGCGGTCAAATGTTAATTGCAGTCGGCGGAAGAGGATATTATCAGGAATGGGGTAAAGAACCGATAGAAATGAATCCGGGAGATGTTATAAATATTCCTGCAAATGTTAAACATTGGCACGGTGCAGCTCCGGACAGTTGGTTTTCACATTTAGCGGTTGAAATTGACGGTGTCGAGACATCCAACGAGTGGCTCGAACAAGTTACGGATAAAGAATATAACAAACTGAAGTAAAGGAGTATTCTTTATGGACAGAAGAAAATTTTTAAAAAATTCATTACTGGCTGCAGGGGTGCTTGCAGGAAGTGCAATTTTTAAACAATCTGTTTTTTCAAATACATCTGATACGGAGAACAAAAAAATGAAAATTTTGGTTTTGACAGGCAGTCCGAGAAAAAACGGTAACTCAAATATCTTGGCAGACAATTTTATTAAAGGTGCAACGGAAAAAGGACATAAAGTGTTCAGATTTGACAGTGCATTTAAGAATGTTCATCCTTGTATCGGTTGTAACAAGTGCGGAATGGACGGACCTTGTGTATTCAACGATGATTTTAATTTTGTAAGAGAACATATTGTTGATGCAGATTTAGTTGTTTTTGTAACTCCTATGTATTATTTCGGTATATCGGCACAACTTAAAGCAGTTATAGACAGATTTTATGCAATAAACGGTAAAATTCATGTTCCTAAAAAAGCAGCTCTTTTTATGACTTATGCAAACAATTCAAGTCACGATGAACAACCTATAAGAACACATTATGATGTTTTATTGGATTATCTCGGATGGAAAGATACAGGCAGATTTATTGTTCCGGGAGTATGGACGGCAGGTTCAATAAACAGAACAGATTATCCGAAAAAAGTGTATGAGTTCGGAAAAAGTTTATAAAAATATATTTGACATTAGAGCAGCTTTAAGTGATACAATATGGAAGAATAGAGGTCTGGAAGGATAGAGGGATAGAAAATTTTACTTTACAAAGTTTCAGTCCATACATCTATGCCTCCATGCATCTATGCATCAAAAATCCGGAGGATTTTTTCATGAACAGAAGAGAATTTTTAAAGTCGGCTTTATTCACAGCTGTAAGTGCGGCAGTATTATCTGCATGCAGAACAGTAGCAGTTTCGACAAAAAATATAATAGATAAAGCAGGTAAAGTTGCAACAAGAACCTTTTTAAAAGGTAAAAAAGAAGAAATTTCTCTTTTGGGTTTCGGAGCAATGAGATTGCCTGTAATTGACGGAGTAGAAACAAATATAGATGAAAAGAAAGTAGAAGAAATGGTAGCTTATGCAATGGAACACGGTATAAACTACTACGATACGGCATATATTTATCATATGGGCGAATCGGAAAAGGTTATGGGAAAA
>JAFXOV010000052.1 GCA_017528425.1 Elusimicrobiota bacterium
TGAAAAATACGAATGGTTAATTCAAAACGGTTGTACAAATACTGAAGATAGAAAATGGATTGCTGATTATATCAGAAGTGATGAATATAGAGAAATATATGGAGATTAACTATGGAAAACAAATTCGTAAAAACAAAAAACTTTAAAAATTTTATTTCATTAGCAAGTAAATTAAAAAATCTGCCTGATAATATTCCACGACTTGCATTAATATATAGTGAACCGGGAATAGGCAAGACTCACATGTTATTAAAATGGGCATTGGATAACGATGCCGTCTACATAAGAGCAATTAACGGAATGACTCAACCGGGATTATTAAAAACAATAGTTACGGATTTGGATTTAACGGATTACCACAATATGCAAACCAACTTCAACCATATCGTTAAAAGTTTACAACAAGAGCCAAGAGTAATTATTGTCGATGAAGTGGATTATTTAATAGGCGATAAAAATGTAATAGAGATATTAAGGGACATTCAGGATATTACAAATGTTCCGATTATTTTATCCGGAATGGAATTTGTGAATAGAAAAATTGCAAGATTCAAACATATAAAAAGCAGATTATATAAGAGTTTGAAATTAAAATATTATGATTCAAATGAAATTAGTGACATACTTGAACAATTGACAAATCTTAAATTTACGGATGGTGCAATAAAATATTTAACATTGAGGAAAGTGCCGTTCCGCCAAATTGTGCAAACAATACAGGAATTAGAAAGTTATTCCCAAACGAATAATATTAGTGAAATAGATGAAACAAAAGTGATTGAGGTGCTAAATGAAAGACAAGATACTCAAATTATGTCGCAGAATGCGTAATGCAACAAAAACGGATTTATTACAGATTGCAGAAATAGAACCGAATGTTTTAGAAACAGTTTTAATGTATCTGCTTGATGAAAAGTTGTTGGAAGAAAAAAACGGCAGTTATTTCCCGATAGATAAAAAAGAATTAACGGAGATACCTCGTATAGAATTGCGGAGTTTACCACTTATGATCCAATGCCATTCTCCTGAAACAATAGATTTAATTATAAGGGGATTTTGTGAAAAAATTGGATGTCAGAAAATGTGTAATATTGCAAATGTTAGTACAAGCACGATAACTGCATTTTATAACGAGTTTCGGAAATTGATTTATGAAAGGCAAAATAATAACTTACTAAATAATTATTTTATTAATCCGAAGCAATGTAGATATAGACAGTTCTTTGATATCTTCGGATTCTTTTATATATATAATAAGAACATTTATATTAGTAAACGACCTTTAAGAGCACCTTTTGAAAATGATTGCACGAAAACTGATATTTCAAACTTAAAAAAGGTTTATTCGTTTATTCGCAGAAACATTGAGAAACATAAAGGAAATAAAGTTAGGTTACATTATAAAATAGCAGAGTATATTTGGAGGCGAGAGCAAGATTTTACAACACTTTATAAAGATATTAAGTCCTTAATTGCTTAATAAATCTTAATTGCAAATTCACCGATTTTATAAAACAAGTTCAAGTAATTTATTTATAATTATTTGAACTTGTTTTTTTTGAAAAATTATCGGTCTTAAATAATGATTTTATCGGGGAAATTGCACGAAACACAAGACAAGCAAAGGTTTTCACGCCCCTTAAATAAAATATAATATAAATATCATTTGGGGATTTTGTAAAAAATAGCCTGACTGGTAGTAAAAATGTAGTCACTTGTACTATGAATTCGGATATTCAAAAAAACTTTATATAGATATGTCCGAATTTAAGAAGTTGAGGTTCAACTATGGAAACAATTTCATATGACCAAAAACACATAATAATAAAGGTTATGGTGGCATCACTTGATTTAAAGTCGAGTGATATTGAAGAACAATTACATATCTCAAGAAGTGTTGTAAGTCGGCACTTGAGGGGTGAACGAGAATATCCTCCAATTGATATTTATATAATAGAGAAATTTTTCGGATTCAAAATAAAGGAGTTTAACATTGTTTAGTGTCATACCTGAAAATACAAACAAACCGATTTGGGTAGCAATAGATGATGTTAGTAATGTTCTAAAATTAGCAATTAAAACTTTAAAAGAACAATGCCGTTCAGGGAAGTATATTTATAAAGTTGAGAAGAGTGGCTATAAAAATAATTATTTTGTGAACTTTAGTTCTTTGCCTGATTATGCTCAAAGAAAATTAATTGGTGTAAAAAATGCTAATATTGACAGTTATTCTGAAGTGCCGTTATGGGCAAAAGAACAGGCAGAAAGATATAAACGGATTCTTGATAATTGTGAAGGATTAAAGGGACAAGAACTTGAAATTTTTGTAAAAGAATGGAACGAGGATCATTCAGATTGTATGACTTCGTATCCTAATATAATCAAAATGCGTAGGAGATACAAAGAAGACGGATTTAATGGCTTGCTTGCGAGATACGGACATAAAGGAGCAACCAAAATCATAGATGATAAGTATTTTGATTATTTCAAAAAATTATATATGGTTGAAGGTTCACCATCTTTAAAAAGCTGTTGGCAACAGACTGTCGGATATGCTATGCGTACCGATAATATAAAAAAATCTGATATGCCAAGTTATGTTTCATTTAAAAGAAGATTGGACAAAGAAGTTCCTGAAACAAGCATATATTTAGCAAGAAAAGGTTATACGGCTTGGAATCGTAAGTATGGTAATTATATTGATAGAGATTATTCAAAAATCAATTGTGGTGAAGTTTGGGTTTCTGACCACGCACAGATAGATGTTGCTTGTATTTCGCCTGAAGGAAAAACCGTATTTCCTTGGGTTACTGCTTGGCGAGATTATAAATCCGGCAAATGGCTCGGTTGGGTACTTCAATGTGGTAGCCCAAATTCGGACAGAATCTTCCAAACATTCTATTATGCGGCAGAAAGATATGGTTTGCCAAAGGATGTCATTATTGATAATGGTAAAGATTATCGTAGCAGAGATTTTGCCGGAGGCAGAAAAAATATAAAGGTAGAAACAAATCAAATAAAAACAACTTCAATGCTTGATGAATTGAATGTTAAAGTCCATTTTGCCCTGCCATATAATGCTCAAACCAAACCGATTGAAAGAGATTTCTTAAAGATTAAAGAAAAATTATCCAAACATTGTATTGGTTATCGTGGAGGTAATGTCGTTGAAAGACCTGAAAAACTTGCTGATGAAATCAGAACCGGTAAGGTTATGGATTTTGAAAGATTTAAAAAAATCTTTGACCTTTATATAATCAATGTTTTCAACAAAATGGAATCAGACGGCAAAAACCTTAACGGTCAATGTCCTGATGAGTTATTTAATCAAGAATTTAAAGAAAAAATTGTTACAACCAAAGATGCCCTTAAGTTGTTCTGTACCCGTACCTCTCGCAATTTCACGATTGGCAGAAACGGTATTAAGGATAAGGAACTTGGAATTACTTATTGGGCAGATTGGATGCTTTCACATACGGGAGAAAAAGTTTATTTACGCAGAGATCCTCAAAATTATAAAGAGGCTTGGGCGTTCAAAGCAGATAACGAAGAATTTTTAGGTGTAGTAACGGCAGTCCGAGCCGTTGCCGCATTACACGCAGAAACGGTTTCAAAAGAAGAATTCCAAGATGCTATGGCAATTAAGAAACGTGCTTTGAAAATAGCAAAATCTTATATTGAAACTTCAGAACAAATTACTCCTGAAGAACTTTATGAGAATTATAAGGCATTCTGTAAAAAACCGATTAAGGATGCAAATCCTCGTGTAACAAAAATTGCCAATACGAATATGGATAAGGCAATTCAGAAAAGTAAGGAGATGGCGGCTTTTGGAAAGGCTGATTTATCCATTTTTATGGATGATTCAGAACCTGAAGAAGAATTACTGTATTTATTTGAGACGGACAAACGTGTCGCTCAAGAACTGAAAGGAGTTGCCAGTGGATATTAGAACTGAACTTCGTGACTTAATGAAGTCACGTGGATTAACTAATGTGTTTGTTGCTAATGCTATAGGAGTTGGTAAATCAACGGTTAGTATGTGGTTAAGCAATAAATATGAAGGTGATAACGAAAAATTAACCGATAAAATAGTGAATTTTATTGAACGTGAAAAGGAACGAACGACCGATGATAATCTTCCTTTCGTGGATATAACAACCGTTGGTTACATTTCCGAAATCGGCAGACTTTGCCATACAAAAGGTAAAATCGGAGTTTGTGTAGGCAGAGCAGGACTCGGTAAAACAGTTGCCGTAAAAGAATATGTAAAAAATTATATGGACTCAATCCTTATAGAAAGTGATTCAGGTTATACGGCGAAATCTTTACTTTTAGAAATTCACAGACGTGTCGGATTATCAGGCAAAGGTACGGTTTACGATCTGATGAACGAGGCGGTTCATAAACTTCAGAATTCAGGCAGATTATTGATTATTGATGAAGCTGAAAATCTGCCATACAGGGCATTAGAAACTGCTCGAAGAATACACGACAAAACAGGAATCGGTCTTTTGTTAGTCGGCAAAGACGTTTTATTTGAAAACCTTTGCGGCAGAAATAATGAATACGACCAACTATATTCTCGTGTTAAATACCATAAAAAATTGAATGACAGAATTTTAATCTCGGATGTAAGGATGATTTTGGAAGCAGTCGGGCAAGATCCCGAACTTGCAAGCACTTATTATACATATTCTGACGGGATTACAAGAAAATTAGAACATTTAATCACTCACAGTTCATACATTGCCAAAACAAACGGCAAAGTAGCGGTCGATAGTTCTGTGATAAAAAAGACCTCTGAATTATTGATGGGAAAGGGTGATTGGAAATGAGACAGTACAAACTGACTGGTAATCTTTTTAAATTCCGACCCGAAGAGAAACACCTCTATATATTTCTAATTGCACTTCTCATCTTTATTTTAGGGGTTCAGATAGGCATAAAACATGGTCGGGCATTAGAGCTTAATGATTTGAGGATTAAATATGGCTACGAATTCACAGATTAAAAAAATACATACACTAAAAAAAGTGCTTGGTATAGATGACGATTTATATCGTGAATTACTCTGTGAATACGGAGTTTCGTCATCAAAAGATTTGACTTATAAAGATGCAATTACATTTACTGAAAATCTTGAAAATAATGCCGTTGCCAAAGGTGTATGGATAAAGAAACCAAAAAAATATGCCGAATTAAAACGAGATAAGGAAATGGCAACGGATTCTCAAATCCGTATGATTGAAGGTTTATGGCGAGAACTTTCTTATTTCGATGATGATACATTCGCCAAAAAGTCATTGCGAAAATTTTTGAGCAGAACTCATAAGGTTGACGATGTGATGTTTATGACAAAGGAAAAAGCATCAAAGGTCATAAATTCAATTATTGCAATGAAAAATAATTATGTAAAAAAGTGTGCCAACACACTTAAGTAGTAGAAGAAAATAAGGAGTAAAAACTATGTTAGAAAATCAAGAAAAAGAAATGGAAACAGTTATGTGTGACACAATGGATGAAATGAATGCAACAAAGAAAGATGCCGGAATCACTCCCGAAATGATTTCTGAAATGATCGTAGATGAAGAACAAAATACATCTGATGAACCAAAATCTAAAGAACAAATGTTTATGGATTATTTATCTGATGAAATAAACCATTTGGAAGACAATTATGCGGCAAATGTATTTAAACTTGGGCAGGCAGATTTGAAGGATGATGAAATATCCGAACAATTAAGTATTAAGAGAGAGTGTAAAATGCTCAAAATGAAAATGGATTTAATGACAGAGATTATGTCTGAATTTGAAAGCCTTTTCATGGCAGCATAAGGTCGAAACGGTCGGCTAACGATGCAAGCTGACCGTCTTAACGTGATGCGTTAACTGATGAGACCAAGAATATTAGAGAAGCTTTATATGACAAAAAAACGCCCTTGGATGAAATATATTACAAAGGATGATATGCCAA
>JAFXOV010000053.1 GCA_017528425.1 Elusimicrobiota bacterium
CATTTTGTGTCCTCCTTATAAAATGTTTTTACTGTTCCATTGAAGGGTACAATATATCTTCTCTGTTTCTCTTATCCATTGCCGGATTACCTGAAGAATGTATCTTGTCTTCCTTCATTTGTGAGCCAATAGCTTTAAGAGCTTTTACAAATTTAGGATGTACATTCAAACCGACTTGTGCAATCATTGAACGCATTTCTTCATCTGCAAAAAATTCATCATAGGCTAAATTTGCCGTTGCTATTGATTCTTTTAAATTAGCTCCGCCGATTTCACTATCAGAATTTAACTGTTGTTTGTACTTTTCAATTTGTGCTTCTTGAAGTTTCCCTAGAGAATCTACAGTCCTTTGCTGTGTCGTCTTTGTTAGTTCAACCGCCATTTTCACTAAATCGTTAGCACCCTTCTGCGATAAATTCAGCTTTGCTGCATATTCGTTGAATTTGCCCTTCATATCTTCATCAAGTTTCATATTTTCAGGCAACTTAACATCTTTATAGTCGTAAGTTTCAGGCTTTCCGAAAAGGTCGTTTTCTTCTTGCCCTTCTTGTTTTTTCTGTTCGGGTTCTTGCTTTTGGTCGGGTTGCTGCCCTTCAGGTGGCTGCTGTTGATCGGGTTGTTGTTGTGTGTCTTGAATATCCGAAATATCCCCGCCTAAATTGCTTTGTTGTTGTTGTGTGTCTTGTGTGTCTTGAATGTCGCTAATCTGCTGTGTCATTTTCTTTTGTCCTTTCTTCTATGAGTTCTAAATATTTTTTTGGTGCATATTGCAAAAATAAACTTCTTATATAAAGTCCAAAGTCGCCATAGCCCCTGTTATAAGTTTCCGTTCTATCGTCTTTTGCAAGCCCTTGCCTGAAGCATCCTGATTTATCTATCAAGTGCGCTAAAAGTTCTACGGTATATTTAGAACTGCTTATAGCATTAGTAAAGGCTTCTTTTAAATGTTCATCATCAAGCATCAATTAAAGTCCTATTCTTGCCATTAGTTCACCGCCGAAAGCGTCAGCACCTCCGACGTTCTTAATCATTTCAGAGCCTTGCTGAAGCTGCTGCATTTGTTCTGCTTGTTGCTGCTTCTTGGCTTGTTCTTCCCTGAATTTATCGACTTCCTCTGTCGGTGTAACTTGTTCAGGGCTGATATTTATAAAGTCTGCGTAATCGTCTATAATCTTTGCTCCGTTTAATTTTTTAACTAAAGCCGGATCGATAGCATTTGCAAGGTTAATTGTAAATGTTGTAAATCTTTCCATTGCTGAAATCTTTTGAGCTTTTTGAGCTTGTGCCAGCATTGAAACAAATTCTATTTCAAGTTCGCCGTTTGCTATTTGTGCCGGTGGAGCTGGTATAATTCCGCGTTGCATACATTCTGCAAAAATCCACTCCATAACTGTTTTAAGTCCGCTATGTACTTGCTCTAATATAGGACTTAACAGCACCATTTTTTCTTCTTTAAGTTCGTTTACTTCTGTTGCCGTTCTGCCTCTATCAGCCGTATTTAAAATCATTGCAAATAAATCATTAAAAAATAATTCATAAATTGATTGTCTTTTAGCTTCAAGCAATGCTTCTAAAGGTGTAACGACTTGGGGCGGCACTTGATAAATAGGTTGTAAGCCGTCGCCGTTTTGGTTGTTTTCCGTAAATGTTGCCGGCTGATCTGTTAATTTTTTATTCTTTAATTCTGCCGGGCCTTTCATTTGTGGTGAGCATATTTTTTTAACTATCTTGCCTTCATCTACAACCATAGACATTAGCTGCTTTGCGTCAGGTAGTGCGTTAATTCCGCATCCTTCCGTCGGGTAAACATCCTCACCGTTTGGATCGCCTTCAAAAACTACATAAGGGAATTTATCAAAACCGCTTTTAGATAGTAGCTTTTCTTTGTCCCCGTCCACTTCATAATAAACAGATATAAACTTTTTACGCCTAGACCATACCGAACTTGGCATATATTCTGCGTTTGGTTCTACAAAATGCACGACTTCAAACATTTGTTCATACTGTTTATTTTTTATACAGTTCTTAACCGCTTCCGATACATTTTCTTCGCCAAACTTTGTATAAAGGTTTTTGGCTGTTTCCATATAAACGCGGCACATTGTATCAACAACGCCCGCTTCATTTTTTGCATATCTATATGAGCCGATAGGTAATAGCTTTGCTCTTGCAACTGTATCTATATCGCTTTCAAGTGCTATTGTTGCCAATGCAAATACGCCAAGCTGTTTATAAGCTGAAGGCAATTTTTGATAAAAATTAGATGCGTTGAATACATCTTTTATTATGGTTTCAACAAAAGCACACCAATTCTTTACGGCCCAATCGTATTTTATATCATAATTTTTAATTCTGATTCTAAACCAATTTGTGGCGGGGTTTGTTGCTCCCGACATCATACCTGATGAAAAGTTGCGGACTGCCTTTAAAGTAGCACTATCTTTAATCTTTTTATTTTTAGCCGGTGCCTTGTTTACATTCCGAACTAAAAACCTAACCGAACGCGGCAAAAAGTGATCGGCTAATTCTTGCCAATCAGCTTTCATATTATTGTAGGCTATTTCAAGTTCAGCCCTTCTACTTTCAAAATATGCTTTATCAAGTTTTATATTGTTTTCCATTATTCACCTAACAAAGTTTTCTTTTGCGTTGTTGCTTCTTCTGTTACTCCGAGTTGTGAAGATCTAATATTTCTGTTTGCTCTTGAGGCTTGCTGTCCTCTTTGATTTGCTCCAGCCTTTTGAACTCCTGCATCTGCATATGTCGGTGTTGCAATAGGTTCTTGCACGGGTGCTGCTGCTGGTGTTGGTGTTGAGGGTGAACACATATTTTTTTCCTCCTATCTGAAATTAAAATGGTTCGTAACTTGTATCCATATAAACTATTTCGTTTTCTTCATCTGTGGCATTTGCCGAATATGAAAAATAATTAAGTCCGTAAATAGACATCATTAAACTATCTGCTTTATCAGGGCTTTCGCCTATTTCCGCTTTTAGTTCTTCTTTTTTCTGAATAATAATTGTGCCGTTTGGCTTGTATTGTTTCTTTGTAAATTCTATTTGTTCTCTTGTGTCGTCTTGTGGTATTTCGATCCACTCATTGTCTATATAATCTTTTAGTGTTAAATATCCGTCTGCCCTTGCATTACAAGCATTTTGTCTAAAACTTTTACCCGCTCCGTGAAAAGCTATACATTTTGGTATTGCCTTTTGAACTGAAACAAATATAGGATAGCCCATACCGTCAGCATCTAATATTAAAATGTTTGGCTGCCACATTGAATATAAGTTTATTATCTTGCCCTTTGTTATATCCGTGTCGGGTTCGTTCCATTCTTGCCTTTGTGTAGCTTTAAAATGATTTGTGCTTATACTTTCAACTAATGTTGCTACGCATAAATCGCCGCCATTCCCTGATAAATCGACTGCCATACATTTTATTTTGTTGTATTGTTCTTTTGGTACAAATTCCAGCTTTGCGGCCTTATCAAGTTTTGAAGAACTTACAAGATAATCGCTTGCCTGATCCAGCGGGTTTCCTTCCCATATATGATCGTAATCTAATGGGCTTGACTGCTTACATTTTAACGCTTTTCTTTTAAGGTTTTCCGGACAATGTTTATTATCGTAGTAATTTATTTTAATAACTTTGCAATCTGAATCTTTTGCAAATTCCACATAAACCGCATCTTTTCTTACGTGCCTGTTCATTGTGAAATATACAAGGGCGTTATTTTGTCTTATTGTCGGTACAATTATATCAAGAGTTGATTTAGTTATTGCTTCCGCTTCATCTATCCATAATATGTCGATACCTTCAAGACCTTTAATATTTACGCTTCCTTGTTCCCTGAAGCCTCTAAAAATAATTGTTGATCCTGTGCGGCGGTGTATAATCTTTGTTCTTAAAACATCAAAATCAAGATCATAAAGTGCGATTAAATCTGCTAAAATTCTATATACTGAATCTTCAATAGTGTTTTGTGTTTCACGTCCGCAGCATACGCGTACTACTCTTTGTTCACATATCCATAATATAAGGCGTGCAATACCTTGTGTTTTACCGCCGCCGCGCCCTCCATACAATAACCAATAATCAAAGTCGTTTATTTCGCTTATTATCGGCAATAACTTATCAGGCAGATCTAAAAATTCAGGTAGTTCAAATTCATCATTCATCATCTTTTATGGGTTCTTTGCCTACTTTTAAATTTAATGTCTTGCCGCCGATCTTTATGTTACCCATACAATTAACATTAACTTGCTGCTGTATTTCGGGTTCATATAATCCGCACATCTTGCCTTTTAATTCTTCTGCTTTTAAAAATGCAAATAGATCAGGTTTTTCGTATTCGCCATACTTGCTATAACCTACTTGTTCAAGTGCTTTTTGTTGTATTTCTTCGAGTTTTTTAAAGCTCATTGTACGAGAATAATAAAACTGTTCTTCAATTTCTTTGCGTAATTCTGCAATACGTGCTTTTATTTCAGGTTTTTTCAAGTTTTCGCAAGCTATTGAATAGGCTGTATCTTTTGAATAGCCAGCGTTTATGGCTGCTTTTGTTCCGTTCATCAAAATTACATATTCTTGACAAAATTTTTCTTGTTTTGGCGTTAATTTAATTTCTTGGTTTGTTGTCTTTGTCTTTTTTATTATCTTTTTTGCCATTTTTAGCCTCTGAATATGTTTTTTTATGACATTCTTTTAAATATTCAAGCAATACATTTCTTTTTTGTTCTTTTTCATTAACTCTTGTAACACCATAAAAGCTATAGTTTACAATTTCTTTATTATCAAAAATGACTTGGCCCATTCCGTCTAAAAAAAACATCATAGCGACATAAATCATTCTAATTATTGCTTTCAACATTTAATTTTCCTTAAATTAAAAGGCTGCTTTTTTAAGGCAGCCGTAGCGTGTTTGGAAACACTTATTTAACTTTAAAAGATTTGTCCGAAAATTTATATTTTTATTTTGTCCTTTGAATAGTATTTATTGTTCAAAGCTCTGTTTATTTCTTCCCTTGACATATTTAAAAATTTATCTTGCGGCGCAACGCGCACACCGTTGTAATTATAAATTGTTCCAAATTTGTTTATAAAATTATATTCTTTGCTTTTTGTTCCCGAAAAAGTTTTATATTTTGCGCTGTATTTATCGCACCCATATTTTTTATAAAGATTTTCGGCAGCCTTCCCCGCCTTGCGTGATAGTGTTTTGTAATTACCCAGCGGCAAACCTTGTCTAATTTCTGCTATCGGCTGGCCGCACACAGAGCACTCATCTATAAAAATTAAATATGTATTTGAAGCAATATTATAAATTCTGCCTCTTTGAATATAATTACAACATTCTATCTTATTATTTTGCATATATTCCCCGCGTAAACAGCAAAAAATATCCGTTTTTTATGCCTTAATAACTAAACCTTTACAAATTTGTTTTAAAACGGTTTTTGCTCTTGGGGCCCCGGATATTATTATTTTGACAAATTTTTTATAAAAAATCTGCTTTATTTATTTGTTTATTCAAAATTATGTTAAGTTTTGTAAATATGAATTTTTCATGCGTGGCATGCTTTTTGACTGATTTAATAAATATTTTAGATTATTGTCATTGACAAATATCAAAAACAGATCTATACTAATAATGTAAGAACGATAAAACGAAAGGCGGCTATAATGACTAATTATTTTGAAAATGCGAAAACGACAGACGAAATCAAAGCAACTTACAAAGAACTTGTTAAAAAATTTCACCCGGACATTTACGGCGAAAAAGGAAACGAAATTTTAAAAGACATTCACAACCAATTAGAAAAAGTAATTAAGAATGTTGATAAAGACTTTTTCAAAGCTGAAGACATTATAGACACCGACGAAATAAGAATTAAAAAAGAAGAATTATTAAAAGAAGCTCTTAAAACTACATTCCCCGAAGGCACTTTATTTGCTCTTTATTGGGAAAATCGTTTAAGACCGGCTAACCACAAAAACCCTTTAACAAAACATAACTTTTCAGGCTGGAATGTTTGGAGCTTAGAAATAGCAATGCTTAAAAATGGTTTTAAATCTTCTGACTGGAGTACATTTAATCAATATAAAGAACAAAAAAACTTTGTAGATAAAGGCCAAAAAGGTACACACTTAACACTTGCTGTTTATGGTAAAGAAAAAGACGAAGAAGGCGAAGAAAAAGAAACTTTTAAATTCTTCAGAGGCTATACAGTTTTCAACTATGAACAGACAAAAGAATTTGCAGCACAAGAAACACCATTTAAAAAACTTGCAACAGAAGATCAAGCAATAAAATTACTTGAAGAAGTAAAAACAATAACTCAAAACTTTTGGACAAATTATGAGGTTGTAGCCTAACCGGCTGCACCTCTCGAATGGAGGCTTAAACAATGTCAATAAATCAGTTAATAAATGAATTAAAAGAAAATAACGAAGATTTTGAATTTTACCCGACAACAAAAGAAATGATAAGAACTATTTACAGAAATTCTGAAGGCGGCGAATGGTTAGATATTGGCTGCGGCACTTGTAATTTTAGAAAATACTTCAATGAATTATCACAAGAGCAAGAGCATATATACGAAGAAAAAGAAAAGGCTTTTAGAAATTCATATACAGACGGTAAAGGCTATAATTACGATTTGCAGCCAAAGGAAAGCGACAAGCCGAAAAGAATTTATAAATATTTCGTTATTGAAAAATCAAAAATATTACTTGATAAACTTGAAAAAGATGTAATTTGTTTAGGAACTGATTTTAATTCTACCTTTTTATTAGACAAGCCGGTAAATAATATTTTTTGTAATCCTCCATATTCTGAATATGAAAACTGGGCTTGTAGAATAATCTTTGAATCTAATTGTAAAAATATATTTTTAATTATTCCCGAACGCTGGAAGGATAACGAAAATATACAAAAGGCAATAGAGGAAAGCAATTCAGAAGCTACAATTTTAGGAAGTTTTGATTTTTTAAATGCTGAAAGATCCGCAAGAGCAAAAGTTGATGTAATTAAAATTTATAGAAAAAATGAACGCCGTTATTATAGAGATCTTGAGGCTTATAATGAAACCGCCTTTGATCGTTGGTTTGATGCTGAATTTAAAATGCGCGATATAAAAAACCTTAACGAATGGGAAGCAGACAGAGCAAAAAAAGAAATTGCAAAAAATGAACTTGTCAAAGCCGACGGATCAAAAGCAAAAATTTTAGTCGATTTATACAATAATGAAATTGAAACCCTTTACAAACATTTTAAAGCAATATCAAGCCTTGATGTTGAGATATTAGACACAATAGGAATAAAAAAAGAAGCTGTAAAAGAAGCATTAAAAAAACAAGCAACCGGAGCAAAGACAAGATATTGGAGGCTTGCAATAGATGAGCTTGAAGAAGTAACCGACAGATTAACAAGTAAAACCCGTGAAGATATGTTTAACAGATTTAAAGAACTTCAAACAGTCGATTTTACCCTTGAAAATATTTATCCTTTTATTTTATGGGTTTTAAAAAACGCTAACACTTATTACAACGATCAACTAATAGACTTCTTTAAAAAGTTATCAAGCCCGGAAAATGTTAAACCTTATAAAAGTAATCAAAAAGCCTTTGAAGAAGAAAACTGGGGCGGCAATAGACATTTTAAAAACAGAGATAAAATAAGTCATTATACACTAGATTATAGAATTATAATGAGCAGCCCTTTTGATATTTCATATAGAGGCCAACTAGAAAAAGGATATAGAACAGAGCAAAAACTACAAGATATATTTACTATTGCAAAAAATTTAGGTTTTAAAATTGGCCTTTGCGATATACCTAAAGCCTTTGGCGAAAAATGCACCGTATTATATGAAGGATCCGACAAGGTATTTATGGAATATAGAGCTTATAAAAACGGTAATATGCACGTAAAATTTGATATTGAATTTTCAAAAGCAATGAATGTAGAAGTAAGCCGCTTGCTTGGTTGGATCAGAAGTAAAGAAGATATTAAAAAAGAGTTCCCGAAAGATATGGCACAAGGGGCAGAAAAATATTTTAAATCAAATTATACTTGCTTAACAAACAATTCTTTAAAACTTCTAACAGTACAAACAAAGCCGCAATTTGAACACATTAGCAATACAGAAGAATTAGTAATTTTAATAGATAGCAATTATAAAAATTGTCTTGAAACAATTTTAAGTAATATTGACGCATTGAACAATGCGAATCAAGACCAAGACACAATAAATAAATGCTTAAATATTCTTGAAGCTCAAAAAGGCTTTATATACCGTAATTGCTTGATTACAAAACAAGACGATAAAACTAAAATAGAATTTAGAGAAATGAAAGACTTTGAAGAATTTTCAAAACTTTTAGAAAGGGCCGCATAATATGACAACATTACAAGAATTAAAAAATGAACGTGAACGCTTTAGAAACATTGTAAAGCTCAAAAGAAGCTATCTAAAAAGGATTCAAAAAGTTATTGACTTTTATACAAAACAAGTTAAAGATTTAGATAGGAAGATAGAGGAGTTAGAATGTCAGAATATTTAGGCAGAGGCGGCAAACGTGAGGGATCCGGCAGGCCGAAAATGCCCGAAAAGGATATAGCAAAAAAAAGACAAATCAGATTAACGGATCTTGAATATAATAATTACTTGAAACTTGGCGGGGCTAAATGGCTGCGCCCTATTTTAAGAGGTGAAAAAAATGTCTGAAGAAGAATTTAACGAACTTAAAGAAAAATTTAATACGCTTAATAATGAAATAGATAAGCGCATAGATCTTAATATTGAAATAGATAAAAAAAATAAAATTATCTTTTCTTTATCGGCTCTATGTATTCTTAGCATTTTCGCATCATCATTTTTATATTATAAAAATTTGCAATTAAAAAAAGATCTTAAATATACTTCACAAGAATTATATAAACAAGATGATAAAGTAAATGAACTTGAACAAGAAATAGCAAAGCTAAAAAAATCAGACGCACCAAAACAAAAACAAAAAATACATTTTGATTTTAGCAATATGCCGGCATTACCCGAAACACATCATCATACATATTATTATGCACCAAGCCGAAATATTGAAACACCCGTATATATACCACAAGAACAAAAAAGCAGCTTGCCGCAAAATGATTTTGAAGCAGAACAAAAAGAGCGCGATTTGATGTATTTAAAAGATACTGTACAGCAGCTCAAAGAAAAAGAATTATTTGATCAGATGTTTCCTAACGGCAATAATCCATATAGGATTTATTAACTATTTAAAAACTCTACCAGACCAGCGCACTTCGCCGATAACTTCAAAATCGTAATTTTCATTTTTAGAAAAATCAATTATTATCGGCTCATAATCTTTATTATCGCTAATAACTTTTATTTTATCTTTGGCGATTCGCTGAAGTCTTTTTGCGTATAATTGCCCGTCAATTCTAACACAATATATTTTACCGTCGTAAACTTCAACTTTCGATCTATCAATTAGCAAACTATCACCGCCGATAATTGTAGGTTCCATAGAATTACCCCTTGCAAATATTATTTCAGACGACATAGGCTGAATGTTTAAATCGCGTGCAAGTTCTCTACTTATTCTATATGATGCAGTTTGGGCTTCGTTTGTTACAGTAACGCCATAACCCATAGATGCTTCAACTTCGCCACGCACCGGAATTGCTATGCAATTATCATCTTGTAATATGTTTACGTTGTATGCTTCTTCAATTTTTTTAATATCATCATCCGATAAATCAACATCATTATCTTTTTTGTAGTTTATATTTGAACGACTTACACCAAGCACGCGGCCTAATTCTGCTTGACTAATATTGCCGTATGTTAAGTTTTGTAAAATAGAATACACTTTACTAAAACGCATATAACTACTCCTTTTAGACGATATTAAATTGTATTGTACAAATATCCTTGACATATGTTCTAACATTTTGTACAATTATTATGTTGAATGAATAAATAACTTAACAAAAAATTTTGAGGAGCAAAAATTGACACAAGGTATTTCAAAATCAGAGCCAATTAAAGACTACAAAACCAATGTTACAGGCTACTTATCCGTTACATACATTGATAGATTAGAAAATCTTGCAAAAGAACTTGATCGTTCAAGAAATAGTGTAATCGAAGAAGCCTTGCTAGATCTCCTTAAGAAGTATAACAAGCTGTAAACAGTAGTTTTCAGCCCTTAACTTCTTATCTACATTTTAACAAAAATCAGCCAAAAAGTAAATCTTTAATGGTTGGCTTGGCTGTGCCTGAACTTTGAAAATTGAATAGCGTAAAACGACTGATGAACGGTACCTTAAAAATGCGTTTAATCGCGGGGAAGTCTGTAAACAGCGTAGCAAACAAAGTCTAAATTCTTTGACAGCTCATAGACAAAAAATGTTTATGGGCTGAACTAAGAATTTAAACAAAATGTTTCAAAGATTAGAACAATATAAACGAATATGTACAGAAAGGCGGATTTTATGTTAAACAAAATTAAAAAATTTATTGAGATTTTAAACAAACCAAGATTTATTGAAATCACTTACGGAACAGTTGAGGAAGAAACCCACTGTATTGACACCACCGCGAACAGATACGATCAGCCAATTATTAAAGGTCTTGAAATTGATTACGGTAAAATCGCCCTTGATTTAAACAAACAAAACACCAAAGATTTAATACGCGCTTATGTAGAAAAAAGAGCGGAACAAGACGGTTTGCTACTAACTGAAAAACAACTTAAATATGATACCGAACAAACATATAGAAAATATAAAAACGCTGGTTTTATTGACTTAAATAATAATTTAAAAATCGGTGTTGAAGAAGGCATAAAAGAAATTATAAACAGTTAATGCTTATTAACTCTCTACTAATTACATATAGCCCTTTATATTTGTATCGTTAGTAAAGGGCTTTTTATTAAATTTGATAGAATACATTGATCGCCCGGTTTAACTCCGGGCATTTTTTTGAAAGGTATTATATGAACGAATATCAGAGCGACGCTAATCAAGATTTTAGAGATTATCAAGCCGACGAATACGAACAATTACAAAAAGAAATCGAGGCCCTAAATGAATAGGGAAGAATGGCTTGAAGAACGCAAAAAAGGAATAGGCGGATCAGATGCGGCAGCAATTATCGGCGTAAATCCTTTTATGACAAATATTGAATTGTGGGAATATAAAACGGGCCGCAAGCAACAAGAAGACATTTCAAATAAAGAATGTGTTAAGTTTGGAGTTGCAGCAGAAGATCATATTAGAAAACTATTTGCCCTTGATTATCCCGAATATGAATTAACTTCAGAATCATTTAAAACTTATGCAAACCCGGAACACTCTTTTATAAGAGGAAGTTTTGACGGTGAATTGCATAATAAAAACAGCGGGCCATTTTCTTATGGCGTATGGGAAGCCAAAACAGGAACCATAAGGCGCGAGGCTGACTGGGTAAAATGGGGAGGCAAAAATTTTACTGAAAACAGAATCCCGCAAAATTATTACACTCAAATTTTGCATTATTTTTTAGTGCGTAAAGATTTTGAATTTGCTGTATTAAGAGCAAGATTAACAGAGCTTTTATTTAACAGACAAAATATTTTTGAAAGCAAAAGAATACATACAAGAGATTATTTTATAAACCGTACAAAATGCACGGACGATCTTAATTATTTGTATGAAAAAGAGTGCGAATTTTGGGGCTATGTCGAACGCGACGAAAGACCGCCCCTTATAATACAAGGATTGTGAGGAACAATGGAATTAACACAAACACAAATAGATACTTATAGACGCTGCATTATGCGTGAAATAAATTTGCGCGAAAGAGTATATCCAAAAAGAGTTGAACAAGGAAAAATGACGCAACAACAAGCGGATTTTGAACTATCAACAATGAAGGAAATTAAAAACTATTTTGATTATTTACAAATTCACGCAACGCCTGAACAACAAAAATTATTATAGAAAGGACAACATTATGCGAATAGGATCAGCTTGGATTAAAACAACAGACACGGGCAATGTTTATTTATCGGTGAGTATTGATGAGGCAGCCTTGCCCTTAACACTTACAGAAGATAAATACTTAACACTTTGGGAAATACCCGAAGGGGAAAGAAAAACAGAAAACGCACCGCATTATGCGTTTGTATTAAGTAAACCGAAGGCGAAGGAGGATAAATAATGGAATTTCAATTAATTACACCTAAAGAATTTGTAAGCGTAATCGAATTTAATTATGACGATTTGCACAAATGGATAACAGATCAAGTAGAAAAATATCAAAACTTAACCTATACAGATGAAACGATTAAAAGTGCAAAAGAAGATAGAGCAGCTTTAAATAAATTCAAAGATAGAATAGATGCAGCAAGAAAAGATGTAAAGAAAAGATATTTAGAGCCTTATAATACTTTTGAAGAAAAAGTTAAAACACTTATTGCTTTAATTGATGAACCGGCGAAAGCCATAGACACACAAGTTAAAACATACGAAGAAAAGAAAAAAGCCGAAAAGCAAGAACAAATAAGAGAATATTTTAATGCTGTTATCGGTGATTTATCAAAGTTTTTAACTTTAGATCAAATATTCGATAACAAATGGCTTAATGCAACCACAACAATAAAGAGCGTACAAACTCAAATAGATCAAACAATAGAAAAAGTTAAGTTTGATTTAAAAACAATCAAAGATCTTAAATCAGAATGGGAACTACAAATAATTGATACTTATTTAAAAACGCTTGATGTGTCAGCAGCATTAAGAGAAAAAACACGTCTTGAAGAACGTAAAAAAGAATTGGAAGAAACCCCCGAACCGTCTGAAATTAAGCAAACTGTTTCCGAAATGGAAATAGTTGAACCAACTACCGAGGAATCCTCGACACCTGAACAAAAAATTTATACTCGTAAATTTTGGGTAAAAGGTACAGCAGATCAATTAAGAGCTTTAGGACAGTATATGAAAGATAACAATATTGAATATGGAGGTATTGAATAATGGTTGCAAATTCATTAACACAGACTAAAAAGCCTACAACATTTAGCACGTTTATTACTTCAGATGCAGTCAAAAATAAAATAAATTCAATGATAGCGGGTAAAGACGGCGGCAAGTTTATAACAAGTTTAATATCTCTTGTTTCAAATAATCCCGAAATTGCAAAGTGTGAACACTCTACAATTTTATCAAGTGCTTTACTTGGCGAAAGTTTGAAGCTATCACCAAGCCCGCAATTAGGACAATTTTATATTGTACCTTTCAAAGAAAATGACAGACAAACGGGCGAATTAAAAAGAACCGTTGCACAATTTCAAATCGGTTATAAAGGATATATTCAGCTTGCAATAAGAAGCGGTTATTATAAAAAATTAAACGTGCTTGATATTAAAGAAGGCGAACTAATTAAATATGATCCTCTTGATGAAACCATAGAAGTAAAACTAATAGAAGACGAAGAAGCAAGAGAACAAGCACGCACAATAGGCTATTATGCAATGTTTGAATATCAAAACGGCTTCAAGAAAACTCTATATTGGAGCCGTGCAAAAATGGAAAATCACGCACAAAAATATTCACAAGCATATAGAACCGATCTTAAAAAGAATTGGAAGTATAGCTTTTGGTCTAAAGATTTTGACGGTATGGCCTTTAAAACAATGCTTCGTCAGTTAATATCTAAATGGGGTATTATGTCGGTTGATTTTCAAACAGCTATTGCAAACGATATGGCGGTAATTGAAAACGATAAACCTATATTTGTAGATAATAACGAAGAATATATAGAAGCTCAAACAATAGAACCCGAAACAGTAGAAGAAGCGCAAGCAGATACGCCCGATCCGCTTGATAACTTTGACGAATGAGCGAACAAATAGAACAGGTAGAAGATTTTGCAGAACAATTACTACGAGAAGCGGGCGAAATGCAAATGTTAGCTAAAGCATATAAAAACGCTCGTAGTGAATATGCAAAATGTCTTAACAAAGTTACTGTAATGATTTATAAAGCTGGGCTGCATAGAAGTAATGCAGCCTTTGAAAATAAAATACCAATGTTAATAGGACACCCTGATTTTAAAGATGAAGCTATTAAAGTTGTAAGCAAACTAAACGAATCACAACAGGAATATAAAGGACTTGAAATGGTTTTAAAAGCATATCAAGCTAAAATTTCAGGGCTGCAATCCGTAGTTAAATTTATGCAAATGGGCGAAATAAATGCCGCCGTTGCTGCAAAATACGGATTACAAACATAGGAAGATAAAAAATGAACGGATATATTAAACTCTACCGCCAATTTATGAAATGGGAGTGGTACGACGACGCTAATACAATGCGTTTGTTTTTGCATTGTTTATTAAAAGCAAACCACGAATCAAGAAGTTGGCACGGAATTGAAATTAAATCCGGACAACTTTTAACGGGTAGGTTGAAACTAGCACAGGAATTGAAATTATCAGAACAACAAATAAGAACTTCATTAAATAAGCTAAAATCAACCAACGAAATAACCATAGAATCAACCAAGCAATATTCAATAATAACGGTAAATAATTGGAATTTGTATCAACAAAATAACCAAGAATGTAACCAACAGATAACCAACGAACAACCAACAGATAACCAACCGATAACCACTAACAAGAATGATAAGAATAATAAGAATGATAAGAAATATACTTATAGTTCTCGTAAAAATATCAAATTAACCAAAGAAGAATATTCACGTTTTATTGAAGAATTTGGGGAAGAAAACACAAACAAAGTAATCGAATACTTATCAGCTTATAAGGAAGAAAAAGGCTACAAAACCAAAAGCGATAACTTGACAATTAGACGCTGGGTTTTAGATGCGTGCGGCGTTAAAAAAATTGACACTAACTATGGAGGATTTTAAATGAAAACAATAGGACAACTAATTAAAACCCCCATAAATAAAGGGCGTAAATGTTTTGAGTGCGGCACGGAATATGTTGCAAAAGAATATAGCAATATAGGAATTGTTTATGTTCCCGGTTGTAATTGTGCATTAAAAAAACAAATACAAGAAGAAGAACGTAAACAAAGACTATACAATTTTGCAATACTTAAACGCAGATTAAAAGATGCTAACTTTCCTTATGACACTTTAGGCACAAGATTAAAAACGAGAACTTGCGAAAATATCGAAGCTGCAAAAGAATACATCAAAAACTTTAAACCAAGATCAAGACAAGGTTTGTATTTTGTCGGGCCCGTAGGTAATGCAAAAACAACGCTTGCGGTTTGTATCGGCAAAGAGCTTATTTTAAAAGGTTATAAAGTTAAGTTTATGGTATTTTCACAAGCCATAAGAGTTTTACAAAGTACATACGGAACAAAAAACCCGCTTGATTTTATGGAACAAGTAAAAGAGTTTGCAAAATATGACTTGCTTATATTTGATGATTTCGGGCGCGAAGCATACAAAGATAGAACCTTAACAGATGTTGCGGATTTTGTAAATTATCTTTATACAAATTTAAACAATGTAATTATTACTTCTAATCCTGAAATGGTAGAAAAGATAAAACAAATACCCGACTTTCAAGCAATGTTTGATAGATTCTTTCAAATGACAAAAAGGAAAGATTTTAGAAAAGCGAGTTATAGGAGGTCAAATGGATAATGAATATTTTATAGGCTGCCTTAAAAATTATTTAGAAGATAAATTGCCTCTCGATCTATATAGAGAAGTACAAAAATATATCACTAACGACGAGGTAAAAGGTAGTATTAAATTTACGCAAGCCGACAGAGTTTTATATCATCTTTACAAACACGGCGATATTACAAATATGCAATGTCATTTATTGTATGGGATCAGGCATTGTCCGAGTGTAATAAGAGATGCAAAAAAGAAGCTGCTAAAAGAAGGCAGCTCTTTTTATATCGACACCGAAAGACAAAAAGGCTGCGATAGATACGGCCATAAAGTAAATTGGCTTAAATATAAATTACTGAGGAAGGAGGATAAATGACACAAGAAAAACACTTTGCTTGTGTAAATACGGCAGTATGCAATAAATACGGCTTTGTGCCAAATAAATTATGCGCTCAAAATGAGTGCAAATTTTTAATTGAAAAAGAGATAGAAATAGCACCGGAAGATTTAAAGGGGAATAAAAAAGATGAGAACAAAAAAGGAAATAGAAGAAAAGTTTGAACTAGTCAAAAGAGAATATAAAGAATTGGTTGATAATGCAAAAGATGAGAACGCTTACACCAACGCTAAAGCTATTGCGGCTGCCGCAATTTTAAGAATTTTAACTTGGGTTTTAGAGCCAAAAAGAAAGGAACAAAATGTCAGCAACAATGAATGAGGACATAAAACAATACCCTATTTATTATGTCAATAAAGACGGTTCTTTTACCAAGATAGAACATATTAAAAGTACAGCCGATTATAACCATTACACGCATAATCTTCATCATTATATTGCACGCAAACATTATGAAAAAAATAAAAGCTGGTATGAAGAACGCGGCATTAAACAAAAGTTATTTTTAGTTCCTATATCAATGCACGAACAAATACATAATCAAGCCGTACATACTTTATCTGATGATGATTTTGAGGGCTGGTATAAGATCTCACGCTGGGAACTTGTTTTTAATAAAAGATACAGTAAATATTAAGGAGTATAAAAATGGGTTGTTATATTGATCCAAAGAACGAAACAAAAGAAGAATTTTTAAAACGCGAAGGCGAAGAAGTTGAAAGCGATTATATTACACAAAATTTTAGATTCATAAAAAAGCAAGATAAATTACCTGTTATTTTAGTTGATAACGGGCCTTTTACTGCTGCCGGTGTTGCATATATTGAAAGTGAGTTTGAACGCTTTACAAGATATGACAATAGACCAAAACGCTTTTATTTAGTGCCGATAGAAAAATTAAAAACAGTATCACCCATTGAGGACTATTTAAAAGAAAAAGAGGAAGAATGGCGCACGAGGTATGGTGATGCCTAAAAATTCTTTTATGACGCGGCACAATATAGAAGAACACGACTTTTACCCGACACCTGATTTTGCAACAGAGCAGCTATTAAAGCGTGAAAGGTTTGAGGGGGGGGGTAATATGGGAATGTGCTTGCGGCGACGGGGCAATAAGTAAAATTTTAAAGTCCTATGGCTTGCAAGTGTTTTCAACCGATCTAATAGATAGAGGCTATGGCGAAATAAGAAACCTTGATTTTATACAAGAAATACCAAGCCTTTTGAAAGCAGATCATATTATCACAAACCCGCCTTTTAAAATTGCAAAGCCTTTTATAGAGCAAGCATTGAAATTAACAACCGGCAAAGTTGCAATGTTATTAAGACTTGCTTTTTTAGAAAGTGCCGACAGATACGAGCTGTTTCAAACAACACCTTTAAAAACAGTTTATGTGTTTTCAAAAAGATTAACAATGTCTAAAAGCGGACAAAGCGGGATGATTCCTTTTGCGTGGTTTGTATGGGAACACGGATATAAAGGAAAGCCTTATATAGAGTGGATAATTTGAGAAGGACATAAATGTCCCTAGCAAAAAGCAAGTTTAGTTTAATGGTAAAATGCAAAGCTCCAAACTTTGAGATAGAGGTTCGATTCCTTTAGCTTGCGTTTATTTTGGTAACGAAATTTATTTCGCTACCAAAGTTAGAAAGGTATAACAATGCTAACTTTCAACCTTAAAAAAGAATGGTTTGAAAAAATTAAAAGCGGTGAAAAAACGCACGAATATCGGCTTGCTGGCGATTATTGGGATAAAAGAGTTTTAAACATTATCGCAAAATATGAAATAGATCCTGAAGTAAAAGAGCTTCAATATGGCTATATGAAACATTGTATAAAGCCATTTTATACAAATTTTTCTATTCCGGTTGAAATACCCTGTTGTTTTGCTCTTGGATATCCTAAAAAAAACGACAAAGAAAAGTTATTGTTTGGCAAAATTACGAGGATTAATTTATCAAACAACAAAGTTAGTAATTTGAATTGTGATTTAAAAACAGATAAACCGGTTTATGATTTTAAATTTGAACTAATAAAGGAGGAATAATGACAGAAGAAAAAAAATGGAGCGAAGAATTAACACCCGAACAAAAAAAGATAATGGAAATTTTAAGCGGCTTTCTTGCTGATATTACTTCTTTAATGGAGTTTATGACACAAGGTATGCCGAAACGCAAAGCGTATTTATGTAAACTTGGTTATCTTGAAACATTGGGAAAATCTTTGAAGTTAGATGAAGAAAAGGAGGAAGAAACAAAATGAAAGAACAAGTAATTATTAATGATGTTGATGTATCGGAGTGCAAAAAACTTATGAATTGCAATAACGGAAATATGTTAGATAAATCCGTTAAACAAGAATATCGTTGCAGTAAGGATGCTGAACTTTGCGAAGCAAAACCAAACTGCCCTTTTAAAGAACAAAAGGCCTAGAATGATGCGTCATTGTAACAGCGTTTTTCAAGCGCAAGATATATGGTATTTGCTAGATACAGAAGACAAAACAGATAGAAAACTTTATATTGCTAATTGCCCGATATGTAATAAAAGAATGGCCCTATATTCTTACCTTGACATAAAGGGCAATTTTTATTTTGAAAAATATTTTTATTCAGGCGGTGCCGACAAAATAAAAAAACGTCTTAAAAAAGATGTAACCGCAACAATGCTGGGTTTTAGAGATAAATATAAAGCCCCTTCGGGTTTTAAATATGGCAAGAATGTTGAAGTAAAACGCAAAGGCAAAACGGTTGAAATAAAACAATATGCTTGTGATTTTAACGGCAACAGAATTTTAGTCAAGAGAATAGAAAGAGTTTAGGAATCAATGAGTACATTTAGTTTAAGAGAAAAGGAGGAAAACAAATGACAGAACAAACAGATGAAACAATAGGATTTAAAGAGCTTCTACTTACAACAAGGGTAATAGACAGTAAAAACCATCAATGTAAATTGGGTAAATGTATTGATTTTGAACTTGATAATTTAATGCAAGCAATAAATGAGTATAACAAAGGCGGAAAGCTAACGATTACGATTGATATTGGAGTTGCTGAAAAGAACGAACTTAATATACAAGCTGAAGTAAAAACAAATCCACCAAAAGGCAAAAAGCCGAGCAACCCATTTTATAGAGATTACAAAGGCAGACTATTTATGGATGATCCAAACCAAATGAAACTAATACAAACAAATGTCTATGATTTAAAAGAAACACATCAAAAAGGAGCAACAGCAAATGATTAATGAAATTAAAACAATTTTAAAAAACATCCAACAACAAAGACAAACAAAAGAAAAGGTTACAATTCAAGGAAATTATACATACAAAGAAGTTGAAGCAGTTTACAATGATGCTGCGCAAAAGTACGAAACAAAAGAACCTTTAAAATCTTGCGAGAATGTTTCTACTGTTAAGAGTTTTGTTGATTTTATTAAGGAAGAATTAAAAAGACGAAACAGGGAAACAGGCAGCTTGGCAACAGCAGTAATCGATAGTAATGGCGGGCATTTTACTGCTGATGATGATTTTCAAAGAGGTAATTGTAAATTCACACGTTCATTATCAGAACAATGGATTGCATTTAGAGATTGTATAGGCCGTTCTTATAACCACGAAGAATTTTTGAGATTAATGCAAAAACTTAGTCCTTCGATCGTTGATTTTGAAAATCTATATCCGACATTTTTAGATATAAGAGTTATTGGCAGAGCAGAAACAGTATCTAAACCATTCTATGTAAAAGGGGAAACAGAATCCGGCATAAGAATTAAATTTAAAATGCAAGGCGGCGAGGATGAAAATATAACAATGCCTGAAAAATTTTCAATAGCTTTGCCTTATGCAAAAGGAAACTATGAAAAACTTTATAACGTAGATGTGCAACTTGTTTATGATAATAAATGCGGAATTAATATATTAATTCAAGCTCCAATGTTTGAACAAGTAGAAGAAACAGCATTGTTAGATGAAGTTGAATATTTGAAAAAAGAATTAAGTAAATACCCGGACTTGCTTGTATTATTTAACTTTTAAGCATTTTGCTAATATTAGCAAAAAGGTATTGAGGGGAGGTGCAAACCTCCTCTTATTTAATAAAGAAAGGATATATGAAATGCTAACCGTATCAATACTAATTAACGGGCAACCTTTATATACAAGGTCTTGCTTTAGAGAAGAAGAAGGAATATACAGAGTTGATGACGGTTCTGTTATTTTGCACAACTATAATGACGGTGCTGTTCTTTTGGCTCATAAATTATTAGACACAATGCATGAACTTAGAAGAAAAGAAAAACTAAGTAAAATTTTAGAACTGATAAAGGACAAAGACAATGAATAGTTTTAAAGATAACATCTATTATTTATGGATTGATATACTTGATTTTTTAGCAATAATCCAAATGGAAATGAAACATTTTATCAAAAGAAAACATTACAACTCTTTATCTGAAAAAGACATACCTAAGAATACACTTTATTGTTATAGCGGTTGTAGGATATATGGTAAAAGATGCCCTTATTTAGATTATTCAGGAATCAATAAAGGATGTTTTTGTCATTATGAACATAAGTTTGATTTTTTACTTTTAAATGATGAATGTAAAATTTGTGGAATAAATGAAGGGATAGACGAAGAATGACAAAATACATCATAAAAAATTGCGGCAATAGATTTTTTTGCGAATGTAAAAGCGTCAGAAATGAAGACTGTTTTTTTAAAAAAATTGTAGATATATGCAAAGACAAATTAAATTTAGTCAATTATAAAACTTATTTTAAAAGAAATAATTACAGTCTAAAACAAGAAGCCATAAGGGGCTTTCAAGATATTTTGGATTTATTCGAAATTAAGGAGGACTAATGTATTTTGATTTATCAGAAGAAGGCAACAGCAAATTAAATAAACTAATCGAGCAAGAAGTTTTAAACAATATTGAAATTATTTTAAAAGATAAAAATTATATTGATAAATTAGTTTCAGAAAGTTTAAAAGGTTCTATCAAAGCAATAATAAACGAGATATTACAAAGCAAAAATTATAGAAATATTTTAAGAGATAGAATTATGCAGCAATTAAAATTGGAGCAAGAATGAACTTTGACGAATTATTAAAAGATAAAAATAAGTATGAAATATTTTTATCTTGGTTATTAAAACAACAATATTATATTTTGCACCCCAATATAAAACAAATGATAAAAAGATTATTAAAGGAGCAATAATGGAAAGAGTTTTAAAGATAACAGAAGTATTTAAACCCGATAGCAAATTAAAAGATATTAGATTAAATGTGGTAAATGAACGTGGACAAGATCTGCAAGGCACAATTACTGTAAACGACATTGATAAAGTTGAACATAAAATGCAAGAAAATAAATCAGAATTATTTTTTGTTTATAATCCGGCAAAAGAAAAGCCTACATTTATTCATACACGCTATGAAGATGCGCAGCAAGAAGCCGTTAGAATATCACAACAATTTGATGACGGTATTGTTTATGTATTGCAAATTGTAAGCAAGATTGAAAAATCAATACTCATAAAAGAAAAAAGAACAGACCGCAACGGCAAAGAAGAAGAACAAATATACCCACCAATACCGTTTTAGGAGGATAGATGAAAGAGCGAGTTAATTTTAAAAAGATTATAACAAACCAATTAAATATTGAATTAGTACAAAGGCATATAAAAAGACTAGAAGGCTATATTTTAAAAATTGGTGAAGCCTTAAATAAAAAATTGTTAGATAAAAATAAAATAGCTTGCATTGAAGAAATTATAAAAGAAGCAAAAAAGATTATTTAGAGTAGCGAAATATCAAAAGCCGTACGCTTCTTCTGATATTTCACCGTTACGTAACAATTTCAAATTCAAGAGAGTTGTCAGTTCTCTTTCGCTTCTCTCGGCTGTAACTCATTGTGAGCTACATCAATCATACAACTGTTCTCTAATATTATATCACACAAAGGAGGAATAATGAATAAAATAGAATACTTTATAACGGAGCTGGATTTTATAGACGATCCAAAAATAAAAGAAATAGCACAAAACTTAATCGGGCAATTACCCGATTATTTTTTTGAAGTTGCAGCAAGCAGCACAGGAAAATATCACCCCAAATATGCACTTGGTAAGGAAGGCTTAATAAGACATACAAAAGCTGCCGTTAGGATAGCAAATGATTTATTAAGACTTGAAATGTTTAAAGGGCTGTCAGAGAAAAAAGACTTAATTATAACGGCGTTATTATTACACGACGGCTGGAAACACGGCCGAGAATACAATAATTATGCTCAATCAAATCACCCACTTATTGCCGCCGAAATGGTTGAAGAACTTTGCGAAGACAAAGAAATAGCAACACAATTAGCAACGCTTATAAAAACGCATATGGGCCAATGGAATACAGACTGGAAAACAGGCGTAGAAATAATGCCAAAGCCTGAAACAAAAATACAATCCTTTGTACATTTATGCGATTACCTTGCAAGCAGGAAGTTTCTTGAATTTAATTTTGAGGTGTAATATGCGCAAAAGATTAAATAAAAAAGTAGCACAAAGCAAGCATTTTGAACGCAGATGTATAGAACGTGTCGGAGTTGCCTTAAACCAAAATGAAATAATACGCCAAATACAAAACAATGAATTAACTGTAATAGGCAAACAAACAAACCGTGTAACTCTGTTTCAGCTTGAACGCTTGGGAAAATTCTTTAAAGTTGCTTACGACAAAAACAGAAAACAAGTAGTAACGATTATGCCGGAGGACGTATGCAAGAATTAGAGGTACAAGATACAAATATAAAATTAGTCTTGCTTCCTCCAAAAGAAGATAAAATACCGTCAAAAGAAGAAATAAAGACGGAGGTTTCAAAGTTTATATTTCTTCTTATTGACAATAATTAGTTTATTTATTCATTCAATTTTATGGTAGAATCAACTTATGAAAAATGCTGTCATATATGCAAGAGTTTCTTCTAAAGGTCAAGAAAAAGAGGGTTTTTCAATACCGGCTCAAATAGAGCTTTTAGAAAACTACGCATCAAAAAATTCATTCAACATCATTAAAAAATTTACAGAATCCGAAACGGCTAAAAAAGCTGGTCGTAAGGCTTTTAATGAAATGCTTGCATATATAAAAGAAAAAAATATAAACATAATTCTTGTAGAAAAAACGGATAGATTATACAGAAATTTTAAAGATTATATTTTACTTGAAGATATAAAAGGGCTTGAAATTCATCTTGTTAAAGAAGGCACGATATTAAGTGAAAATTCCAAAAGCCACGAAAAACTTATACACGGCTTTAAGGTTCTTATTGCAAAAAATTATATTGACAATTTAAGAGAAGAAATAAATAAGGGCCGCGAAGAAAAAATTAAACAAGGCGGCTATCCTCACAAAGCACCAGTAGGATATAAAAATGTACGTATAAATAGCAAAGCTGAAATTGTTATAGATGAAGAAAAAGCCGTATTTGTAAAAAGACTTTTTGAATTATACGCAAGCGGTTTTTCAGCAAAAGAAGCACAAAGAAAACTAATAGATGAAGGCTTATATTCTAATGAAAAAGTTTACGCTAAATCAGCTATTCTAAAAATATTGCACGATCCTTTTTATATCGGCAAAATGGAAATTAAAGGCGTAATTTATGACGGCAAACACGAACCTTTAATTAGTATAGATTTATATAATAAAGTTCAAAAAATGTTTAATCAAAGCAAGGCCCGCACTCACGACGTACAATTTGATTATACGGGCCTGATTAAATGCGGACATTGCGGCTGTCAATTAACGGCAGAACTTAAAAAAGGCAGATACATTTATTATCATTGTACCGGCAAGCGTGGCGGTAATTGCAAGAAAGATTATATAAGACAAGAGGATATTGAAAAAGTTTTTGCAGCTTTAATAGATAAAATTGCTCATTCAATACCTGATGATCTATTTGAAGAAATAAAGCAAGTTATAAAAGATATGCAGCGCACGAAAGCCGATTATGAAGAAGTTACACAAGAAAGTATCTTAAAACAAATTAACACGCTTAAAAAACGAATTGACAGCTTGTATGCTGATAAATTAGACGGAATTATCACCCAAGAATTTTGGGAAGAAAAACATAATAAATGGCAGCAAGAAAAAGATTTACTATATACAAAATTGCAAAGTATTAGTAAAACTTCAGACAGGTTTTATGAAGGTTCGAACCTTTTACTAAAGTTTGTTAAAGACGCTCCACAACTATATTCTAGGTCATGCCCTGATAAAAAAAGAGCAATCTTAAATTTAATAGGTTCGAACTTTGTTTATAAAGACAAAAAACTAAGCGTAGAGCTTAGTTCAGTCTTTAATTATTTAATTAATAATCCATTTTTGAAAAATGGTGGAACACAGAGGGCTAAGTTAGAACTCTTTGTATCTAATCTTCAGAAGTTATTTACTAATGAATTTATGTTTGATTTAGAAAAAGCAGCATAAAAAAACCGTCGGCCACACAACCGACGGCACTCCTTAATTAGAAAGGATCTTATGTGTTTTTAAATCAAAGAAGAATTAAACTTTTTTAAAATATAATTCTTGTTCTGCCTTTCTTCTATTAGCCAAGCCTTTTAATACTTTTCCTCCAGCTTTGTTATATAAAGTTAGAGCATTACCGATCTGTTTTAAATCGCGGCCCTTAATTAAAGTCTTCAGGTTTTTTAATCCGCAATTATATGTAAATGATACAAGAGCGTCAAACTGATTTTGATTTAAAGGTAATTCGACATTATTTTCTACGTGCATTTCAAATAGTTTTAAATCGTACCTTAAATATGTTTCAGCTTGTGAAGGGCTTATTTTATTACCTTGTTTTACACCTACTGTATGTCCGTAGCCAATAGTCCAAACACCAGCGGGGCATTTGTACGCTTCTAATCTGCAACCTTCAAACTTTTTAATTAAATCAATTCCTTGTTTTGATATGTGCATTTTTTCACCTTTCATAAATGGATGCAGAGGCGGGATTTGAACCCGCAACCTCCGGCCTATGAAACCGGCAAGCTAACCGATTGCTCCACTCTGCTATGATGCCCTATTAAAAATAGGGCTGTACTATTGAGGAGTTATTGAATGAAAAAATTATTTTTTACCAAGAATAATGAAATCGTAAATTTTATCTAATTTCATCTTCATATCTTTTACATCTTCTTTTTGGCTTCTGTATTCATCTTTTGTAACGTAATTTTGACTTACATAAGTCATTAATTCACGACGCATAATTTCGTGTTTTTCAGGTGTTACAAATAAATTCCATTGAAATATTAATGCTATGACGACTACCGCAAATGGCGAATATTTAATTATTGCTTCTTTATCCACTACCCTTCTCCCAAAGATTCAATGGTTATGCCTTTGATTCTTTTTTCAATTAAATCAAATATCGCTTGCGAAATAACGGGAATATTTTTAATAACAAATTTTTCAATAATAAATTTTAATGCAAAATTCAAACCGCATTGATCTAATGCTTTAATTGCAAACTTTGTTAGCGCATCATCTAAACGCTCTTTCTTTTCTTCACCTTCAAGCTCTGAAAATCTTTCAACTGCTTCTATTGTTTCAGTAGCTTTCTTAACAAAATTTTTCACAAAAGTTTTAAATTTCATCATTCTTCCTCCTATTTTATAAATCCTTTTACTTCCCAATCTATATATTCCATACTTGCTATTGCTGAAGGGCTTACAACATTCATACCCGTTGTTGTTTTCTGTGTTACATAACAACTGTAAAAATTGGCAGATGTATTATAAGAATCAGCACCAACGTATGTAATTTTCGGGTGATATTTTGCGTCTTTCATTTTTTTTAAGAAAGTAACGTGTGATACTCCGGCAGCAGTTCTTACTAATTGTCCTCCTTGCTCACACTTGCCGTTAGACCAAATATTGTACCAGCCGTCCTCACCGCTATAACTTTCAACTATAAAAATAATTCCGGCTCTTGCTAAATTTTGTATAAACGTATTTGAGATATTGCAGTTTGTTAAATCAGTATCAGCTTTGCCGTTTAAATCACTAATTATGTTATTGACTTCAATTTCGGCATTGCTTTTTGTAGAAGTTGCAATTACAACATATTCATATATTTTGCCTTTGATATTGCTATTATATTCGGATATATCAATATATCCTTTTGCACTCCACCAATACCCGTCAATTTGAGCTGTACTATATCCGTACATAGTAACATCACTTGCGGTCTTTGAAGAATAACCGCTACTATAAATTGTGTTTAAATCGGTTGTGCCTTTCCAATGCGCAGTTCTTTTAAAATCGTAGGCATCAGTTAAAAAAGGAATCGGTAAAGACAAAGTGAAAATTCCATTAGCTGTAAGAGTGTTTGTATGATAACCGCCTTGTTCGCACCAGCCGTCTGAATATATACGTTTAAACCCGCGATTACTTGAATTAGAAGAAATTAAATATCTTTCATTAGATTTTATTTTAGGAAGTCTTATAGTATTGTTTGTTCTGTTATAAACATACTTATTGCAAAATCCGTAAGTTGAAACGGCGTTTTGCCAAGTTGTTTCATTCGTAAATAAAACAGGATTTTCTATGCTTAAATTTGCCATTTTTTCAACAAATGCAGCATATAAACCTGAACCGTTTATTAACGCACCGTCTTTTAAATGAAGGCCCGCATCTGATAACGGTATGTCAGATTTTACGGTTTCCCCTATGCTTCTTGTTTGAAAGGTTGATTTATATTCAATTTCATTTAAAGAATTTTGAGTTAATTGCTCTATTGCATTTTTTTCGTTTGTACTTAATGTTTGAACAGAGTTATAAATTTCCGCACTATCAGCCTTATAATTGTTTGCTTGTTCTGCATAATGATAAGCTCTATTTGCGGATTCTTGCGAATCATCCCTTGCTTGTATTAATTCATTTAAAAATTCATCAACCGTACTTGAAGATCCTTCTTGTACTTTTACGCACCTTTCAATTTTTCTATTGAGGATCTGCATAAGTCTAATGTTATAATCAAAACTTTTTTCAAGTGATTCAAGATCCAATTTTGCAGAATTAGAGTATTCTTTTTCTTGCTCAATTTCAAGATTAAGCAATAATGTAATTGTTTCATCTTTTGATAAAACTTTATACTCTGAATCTTCAAGAGGGAATACAATATAACTGCCGTTTGGATTACCAACTTTGTTTATAGAATAATCCAAATCAAGCGTTAATTCTTTTTGTTTTCCGGAAGAATTTGTATGCAATACTAACAGTTCTGATTTTTTTTCAATTAAAAAATCAAAATCGAATTGTGTAGTAATGCCATTGCCCTTATAATTGTGAACAATATTATTTTTTGGTACCGTCATTTTTCTATTCCCCATATATATTTTCGCAAAATTTAATACAAAATTCTGCTCTATTCATTTAGTTATTTATCTTTTAAAAACCAGTTATATAAAGGTTTACCTATAATCGGTATATGAGCAATCGCACTCTTTTTACCTGATAATACTCTTGTTGTAACCGGTGCAACTGAAGGCGTAAAGAAGTTTACTATCGCACTACCTAAACCGCTTTTGCCAGCGTCTTTTATGATAAACCTATTTATAATAAATGTAGGAATTAAATTGTCTATCATACTTTCAAAAATATTCAGATCTCTGTTTGAAAGTAAATCTTTTAAGGCATCAATAGGAACGCCAAACATCCATAAAAGCATTTGAAGCCTTATAAGATTTTTTAAACCGTTTACAACTTGGCCTTTATTTTTATTCATAATGCCTTGCTGAATATTCATTGTTACATCATTTCTTGCAATATCAAGAGCTTTAATACCGTATGTTTTAAGCGTGTAAAACAGTTTCATAAAACCGCCGCCGCTTTGGTATAATTCTGTAACCTGATCTTCTGATATAGGCTGAATATCTGATAATTCGTGGAAAGCAAAAATAATTGTATCGTCTGTTACTCTGCCTTCTGCTAAATCATTTTTTGCAGCTTCCCAATTATTACCGTATATACGTTTTAGTTTTGCAATAAATTCTTCATTATTGCTCTTTGCTAATTTTTGAGCGTTCAATAATGAAGCCTGAATAACTGCATTTTTGCCTAATCCGTCAATAGCATTAAGACCGATAATTTCAAATTGTTTTTTAAGCCACTTTGATATTTTTGAAGTATCTGCAAATTCATAAGCTAAATCGTTAATTCCTAAATCTTTCATTGAAATATCAAAAGGTTTTTTAAGGCCCTTGAAAGTATTAGAAAAACCGTATTTATAAACGGAAAAAGCTAAATCACCAAACTGCGTAATGGCGTTTGTAAAATCGTTTAATGTAGAAATGTATGTTAAGTCTTTCACCATTTTTATAGGCTCACAAACTCTGCTTGCGTTGAATCTTGCTACTAACATTTCTCTTATTAGTTTTTCATCTTTGGCGTATATTTCGCCTTTAGCTGCAAGTGAATTTATTAAAGCCCCTACGCTATCTTCAACATTTTCAGATTTACCAATTATATTGGTTATTTCTTCAGACGTTTCTCTTATTTCTTTATTAAGACGTTTTATTACTGTATTTTGAACTTGTTTAGCGTTTGCACCTTCAGTCCATTCAATTTGACTTTGCAAGCGTTCTTTTTGTCCTCTCAATTTATCTCTTAATTCAATTTGTTCGGGTAAAAGATCTTTTCTGTTTTCAAGTTCTTCTAATTTTATTTCAATAGGTGATAATTCATATTTCAGTCTTGTTATTTCTTTTGCTTTCGCTACATTCGGGTATCTGTCTTTTACTTCATCAAGTGTAGCTTTTTTGCGTTTTATTCTTGCTCTTAACTTGCCAACTTCTTTATATTCGCTTCCAAAGAATTTTCTTGCTTCAATTACCTTCCTTGAATTACCGATATAATTTATCAAAGCCGGCTCAAAGGTTTCATAGAATTGGTTAAAATCACCGTCAAGCTCATCTATACGACGTTCAAATTTAAGACTTGCATTTCTTGATAAAAGGATATTATTTTTGCCAAAGCCTCTAATATGGTTATTTATAAACTTGGCGCGATCTTCAACGCTCCAAAATTTATTATTATCTGCTTCTGCTAAATCTTTTAATACCATACTGATTTTAGCATCTTCAAGTTTGATAACCTGATTTATAACGTCTTGCTGCTCTTGGCGTGCAAGTGCATCTATGTATTCTATAAATTTTTCAGACATATCGTGCTTAACAAGACGCGGAAAATAATTATCTAAATAACCTACATCAATACCGACTTCTAAGGCTTCGCTATATATTTCTTCTAAAATTTCTCTTATGTTATTAAATTCTTCGGTGAAGCCGTATTTATTAGCAAGGATTCTTACCATATGTTCATCACGATTTTTTAACGCTAAATCAAACATTAAATAATCTGATTTATTTTGCTGCTTCATAGCTTCTGTTTTTCTTATAAAATCAGCAGCAGCGTTTAAATCCTTACCGGTTGTAAGTGCTAATTGTGCCGTATGGTTTCTTAATTTATCTCTTAATTCAGGTGAAATCTTGCCTAAACGTGTTTCAAGCGGTACAAATAATTTATCATACCAAGTGCTTATTGAGTGTGATAAATCATAAATACCTTTTTTAAATTTATACATAGGTTTGTTTATGGCGTTTTCAAGCTCAATACATTTAACGTAATTGTATTGATATTTCGGTAATACTTCACGTTCGTATTCTTCATCTGTTGTAAACACTCTATCGTAAAGTTTTCTTGCATCATCTGATAAGTCAATATCAAGATCTTTGACTGAATTATAAACTTGTCTTAACCAGTCTTTGAAGTTTTGAAATACCCTTAAAAGATTTTTAGAAGGTGCTGAACCTTCCATTAAATATGCTTCAAAACCGCGTGCAAATCTTTCGTGAAAATCAACCATTTCATCATAAGATAAATTTGCACCTTCTTTAATTCCAAAAATTCTGTTTACTTCTGCTAATTCTCTTTGTGCGCGTTTATTCCCGCCTTTAGCAAGAGTATCTAAAGAATATAAATAATAGTGTCCTAATTCGTGAACTATTGTAGAAGGATCGCCGTCTTTTAAAATATCAATAATCGCGGTGCCGTCTTCGTCAATTCTGAATTTACCGCGTGGGGCTTCTTCATCCTGATTAAAACTTAATCCCTCGTTATTTCCAGCTCCTCGCCCGACGGATCGTGTTTCCAATCCGGGCCCGATATTTTCAGTTTGCTGTAATCGAAGCTCTTGGGTGTTAGCAGTTTGCCAGCTTTGAACAATTTGCCCGATTTGAGCGTCTTCAAGCTGTTTTGGTTTTTCGCCGTATTTAACTTCTGATGAAACCGCTTCATAAGTTTTAAATAGTCCTTTCTCTTTTAGTATAGCATAATTTTGAACAGGATTGTACCCTACTTCATTAACAATGTAATCAAATGGTACAAGTCTGCCCGTTTCTTTGTATCTTGAATTTGCTCTTTGTAAAGTCTTTTCTAAAGGTAGATAAACCAATTTTAAGTGTACATCATAGCCCGCATCTTTTAAGGTGTTATACCTTTTCATTATTGATTTTTCACTTTTACCAACAATAGGCAATATAATATTATCACCGGCTTGCGCTGCTATATCTAAAATGTCGTTTGCGATTGCTTGACTTTCTTTATGTACTTGATCTGCTCTTTTTGGGTTTTCTGCAAATTCAGGTAAGAATTTTTTTACGTCGTCTGAATCAATTATAAGGCTGCCTGTTTCTTCAGCTAAAGAATCTGTTAGTGTGGATTTACCACTTGCGGGCGCACCTATTACAAAATATGCTTGTTTTTCTTTTTTCTTTGCACCCTCACCGTATAAATCGCAAACAATATCATATCTTAATTGCATACGTTCAGGCGTGTTAATTTCTATCGTAGGAGGCAATTTGCCTTCTGCTTTTAATCTATCCTGTTCGTCTAAATCTGCTGCAATTTCAGGGTATAGCCTACGCCAATTTTTTACATCTTCAGCACGCGGGCCTTGATATAAACCTTTAGAGTAAAACTCGTCGGGCCTTATTTCTATTTCTTCATTATCCGCTAATTCATTTAAAGATTTATAAGGGTTTTCTTCTTTATTTACATATCTGCTTATTGCAGCCTGGTTATAAGATATTTCTTTTTGTACTTTGCCAAAAAGCTCTTTTACGACTTCAGGTGTTAGCATATATGCTTTAAATTCTTTTGCGGCTTCGTCTAAAGTCATTTCTTCTTTTTTGACTAAAGATGCTAATTGCAAAGCCTTATCTGAAATAATCCCTTTTTTTGATGCAAGGTGTTCTATAAGTTCTATTGCTACATCTGCCGCCTGTTTTATTTTTTCGTTCGTAATTCTATCAAGTCTGTTTTTGCCTCTGCCGCTAATCTTACTGTTATTACGAAGTAATCCGCTAAAAATTTTCTTATCGTTTTTTAAAGATTTTACGGCTTTATCGACTATTTGTATTTTTTCAATAGCTGTTGTTTCAAAAAGTTCTTGTGTTCCAAATAGGTTTGTTTGTTCTGTCTTAACTGTTTCGGCTGCCAAAACTTCACGCGCAAACATTGAAACCTGATCCAAGTTTGCAAATTTAGCTATTCTAACACCGTCAATAGCGGTAATTTGCTTTGCTTCATCATTCCTTATGATGTCTGCTATTCTTGCCCCTTGTGCCGTTGTAACTTCACCGTTTACTACTTTTTGAAAAGCATCATCACCAAGTCTTGAAAGTGCTATGCCGTCTTTTACCATAGCTGAATTTGTAGGAATTGTTTTAGGTAAATTTTCAAGTCCTACTTCTTTTATAATTTTTGCCGTGTCTAATGCGGTGCCGGAGTTTTCAGCAATATTTTTTTGAGCTGCTAAAACTCTCATTTGTTCAGGTGTATAGCCGTCTGTTTCTTTAAACAAATAGCCTTTAAGGGTTATGTTATCCCCGCCTAATCTTTTTGCAAGCCCTAAACGCTGGTGTCCGTCCACGACATATTTTTTGCCGTCTTTTGTTTCATAAACAATAATATCGCCAGCATATAAAGGATCAAATTCTTCAACGCCGTTCATTCTGTCTGTTACGCCGTTTTCGTCTGCATTGTCCTTATATTGAAAAGTTTTAGCATCCGTTAATAATTCACTTGGTTTAAAAGACTGTTCCTGTCTTTCTTTAATGGTGCTATCTATAAACTTTTCTTCATCATTTACTTGTGTTTGATTATTTTGATTTATAAGAATTTGAAGGTTTGTTTTTCTTAAAAGCTCTTTACCTTCTTCGCCGAACTTATCAGATATTACATTATCAAGTTTTTGTACTAATTGTGCTGAAGTATCAGCCACTTCAGAATTAGCACCTTGCCGTTCCATTTCGTCTTTTATTCTTGTATATGATATTCCGGCTCTTAACTGATTTATTTTTTCGTTTGCTTCCTCTGTTGCAACTTCAGATAGCGTATTCATATTTTCATTTAAAAACTCGTTACGCTCATCTATTGTCATTTCTTCAGATTCTTTTTTAGCTGTAAGTTTGTCAATTCCCTGTTTACTTTTTACTGCTGCCACTTGTGCTGTTGTACCGACACCGCCCATAAGAATAGCTGAAACAGCCCCGACTAATCCGGCGTTTAAAATTTCGTCCATTTTATCTGCCAATGGTCTTGGTGCAACATCTCTCATTTTTCTTGCAATATTGCCAGCTACAAAATTTGTGTATTCTTGCAACATTTCTGTTGAACCTTCAGATATACCGGCTTTTGCAAGCTCCATAGATAAAGCCGCAAATTGACTTCTAAAGGTCTGATCTTTTGCAAGTTCTTTTATTCCTTCTTTACCGAATTTATCTAAAATCTTTTTTCCGTTCGGTAGAACTTTTACAATTTGACTAAAGCCAAGATATTCAAGCCCAGCATTAACTAAACCTACAGACATTGAAAGGTTATCAATTTCCCTATCTGTTAGCGGCTCTGTACCGTTTGCCACAAAATCATTATTTAATTGTTCCAGTTCTTGGCGCATAAAACCAGCTTCAAGCTCAAAACTTTTCTTTGCTACTGCTGTTCTTGCAAATAAGCTGGCACCTGTTTTAGCTCCTTGCGTTGCTCCTGTTACTGCTCCTTGTGGTGTTTTTGTTGCTACTGCTCCACCGATACCACCAACTACAAAACCACCGGCACCACCAATCCCGCCTAATACGCCAGCATCTTTAATCATACTGTACATTATAGCGGTTTGTTTCATAACATCAGCATAGAGTTGTTTTGTACCATTAACAAATCTTTCACCTATGACATCAGCCCCACCCTGATTAAAATATTTATCGTCGCTTGTTTTTAAGAATTTGCTATAAATACCGTAATTATTAGCCTGATTAAATTTTCCTACACTATAAGGATTATCTAATTCTTGTATTCTAGCTTTTTCTTCTTCTGTTAAGTCTTGTCCTATGGCACGTTGTAACATTCCTTTTGTTCTTAATTCAGCCGCTTCATTTTCTTGTTTTTGTTCCATAAAAGCAGCAACCGGCACTTGTGTTACAAAATCCCAAGCATTTTTTAAATTTTGTAATACTGTAGGCGGTTTATATGCTGATATTTCAGTATATCCGAATCTGCCATAATCTTTAATATTTTTTGTTTTAAATTCAGATATTCTGTTATTTATTTTTAATTGAATATCATCATCACTTAAACCTTCTTGTCTATAGTGATTTATGGTATTTCCAACGTCTTCATAAGTGAATCCGTTTTGCTCAAATAATTTTTTATCTTCTTCGTTTACAGTAATCATTAAAAAGCCCACCCTTTACCGTTGTTTGCTATCCTGTTATCATTGTTGCTCTTAATAGGGTTTACGCTAACGCCATTAACAATAGTTTCATAATGTAAATGCGGGCCCGTTGCTGTTCCTGTTGCTCCGGCTCTGCCTAATCTTTGCCCCACTTCTACTTTTTGTCCGACGTTTACAGATATACTGTTTGCGTGTCCGTATCTGTGTATTGTGCCGTTAGCATCTTGAATATCAACATAATTGCCATATCCGTTTTTATCAAATGCTTTTTTTACAACCTTACCCGCAACAAACGCTTCAAAAGGTTCATTGTTTTTATAAGATAAATCAACCCCTTTATGGTTTGTGCTTGCTCCGGGCTTCGGTGCTTTTCTTGGCCCATATACACTCGTAATTGTATGACCGTGCCACGTATCGCCCTTTTGCGCTTGTCTTGGTAATACGTTTTGGCTCAAATCTTTATTATCTTCTTGTGCTGTTTTTGATACTCTTTCAGCCACAATCTTATATTTTTCTTCGTCAGTTAGCGCGCTGCCTTTTGCTTTTGCAGCAGCTTGAAAATCATTTATAACATTTCTCATAAAGCCGACTTGCTTATTCATACCTTCAATGTATAAATCAGAAGCCTTGCCTTTTTTATCTTTATAAGCGTAATCGTGTGAAAACTCTTGTAAAGCGTCTTTCATTTCGCCAGCCGTCAGGTGTTTGCCTTTTTTAAGTTCTAGTTCTCTAACATAGGCATTAGCTGAATTTATAAACGCTTTTGATTTTTTTTCTGTATGATCCCCCATTGGTGCGGTTTCAAGCTCACCCTTTTTATTGTATGAATAGCCAAGTGATTTTAAACCGTTCTTAATTACCGTGTCTTCATCCGATAATTGCGTAGGTGTCATATTTTTTATATCAATTTGTCTTTTTTGGAATGCTTTATAATCTGCATTAGATAATTCGGCTCTGTATTGTGTCAAATTGATATTAGCGAAACGCTGTGCATCAGTTACGCTCATTTCGTATAATTCTGTATATGCTTCGTTGTTTGTGTCAATATCGCCTTTTGTAGCAATTTGATCTATTGCTCTTTTAGCGTTGTACCAATTCTTTCCGTCAAGGCCTATGGGTATATCATCTTCAGAAGGCACTTCACCATTCTGTAATTTTGTTGATACCTTGTTCCACATATCGTCCATAAGTTTATCTTGGACTTGTCTTTCAATTCTTTCTTTTTTACTGAATAACGCATCCATTCTTGATTCAATGGCGTTGCGTTCTTTTTCGTTTTGTATTTTATCAATTTCAGCATAAGCACCAGCCGGATTATCAGCATATAAACTGTATAATCTTTCCGACACGCTTCTTGCTGTATATCTTAATTCGTTATCTTTTACAGCTCCTAAATACCTTGCTTGTGCATCCGGCATCAATTCGCCTTTGTGTGCTTCGTAATATTCAGAAGCCTTTAAACTTCCGTCTTGCAAATACGCGTTCAAAACTCCCGAATGAAATTGTGAAGCGAATTTTGCAAGCTGTATTCTTGTTGTATCGTTATCCCAATGTAAAACCCTTGCTTGACTTATAATAGCAGATCTGCCGTTACCTAAAGCAAGTGCTATATCTTCTTCATTATCTCTATGAGTTATACCTTTATTAATTGCATCATTTTGTGATTCTTCAAGTGTTGATAACGCCCAAGATTGAGTTTGTTTCAATTCGTGCGCTGCAACACCTTTATAAATCATATTTAATTTGCTTGCCTTAACAGATTCGGCTATTCTCTGTCCTTGCCCCCAAGTTAAGCCAAGCTCTTTTTGTTTTTGGTTTATTTTTTCCGTTAAAGAGTTCATAACCCCGCTTGCACCGCTATTAGGATCATCAGGGTTTGTCATAGCGTCTTTACCTAATTTAGAATAATATCCGTGTTCAGGATCTTGTAAATCAGTTCTTTCTAAACTATCAATATAGTTTGCAAGTTCTCTGCCTTGCATTTCTTGTATGTCTTTATATAAATTAAGCATTGTATTGGTAAACCAAGCCGAAGTTTCGCCTAATTTTTCTGTGGCTTTTGCAACGCTTGCACCGAAAGCATCAGGATTAGCATTGCTTCTTAAATATCCTGATTGTTCGTGGCTATATCCAACTTTGCTTTGATATTCAGATATTTTCATTATTGCTCCTTTATGCGAAAGTTATTGTATCGCCTTTGATTCCGCCGCTTACTTTAATTCCTTGTGAAGTTGCGTTGCTTCCTAAAGAACCCATACCGCCTCCTAAAGAAAATAAGGAAGATCCGATAGTTCCTACGGTTTTTATACCTCCAGCAATAAGCCCCATAGTTCCGGCTGTTCTTGCGTTTCTTGCTTCATAATCTGCCAAGTTACCTTCATTAGCGTAGTTATATGCTTGCATATCAAAATTTCTTGCTCTTTTTTCTGAATTGTATTCAATAGTTAAAGCATCCAATTCGCCAAGCATAGCGGTATCTTCTATAATATCTAAAGAAGTTCCATAACCCACATCTACGCCGTTTGCTGCAAGTTCTGTTTGCTGTTTTCCAATTTGTTGAAGTGTTGCAATTCTTTGTTTTCTTGCTTCCTCTAAACCTTCTTGTCTTTCCATTGCGGCATTTTCTAAAGCTATTCTTTGATTTTGCCTTGCAATTTGTGCCTGATAACTTGCTGCCGCAGCTTGCGCACGTCCTTGTTGATAACTACTAATAGCTCCTAATGCTGTACCAGCAACACTCGCGGCAACACCCGCAACCGCAACACCGCCTATTACCGCCGCCGTTGTTGCTGAAATTGTTGCAGCACCAGCCGCACTAGCACCAGCGGCCGCAACTGATAAACCTACACTTGTAGCTATTGCTGTTCCTATTGCTGTAAAAATACACATATTATTCACCTAATCCTTTTATTGGTCTTACTCTGTAAAAAAATTCAAATCCTTCAGGGATCTCTATTCCTTTTGGGTTCGGGTTATCAAACTTGAAGCCAAGCCATTTTAACCACTTTTTAGCAAGATGATTAGTTTTGTAAATCATATTGTATGTGAGCCAAAACTTTTCATCTGCTTGCTCAATTTCTTTTTTTAATTCTTTTAAAATTTGTATGCCGTGATTTTTTAATTCATCAGTACACAAAAACCAAGCACACCCTATGCCGGGTGCATCTTGTTCAGCCTGTTCGATTCCACCCATACAAATAGGCGTTTTATCGTTTTTTCCTTTGCCAAGCATCACATAGAATTTTGTTTGCATTATTTTATTTTTTGTTTCTTCTTTCCAATTATCACCAAATAACGCTATACATTCTTCTTTATCTGCTTCCCTTAGATGATCTAATATAAAATCAACATCATCATTCGTTTTAATCGATCTGTACATCCGTAGCCTCATCTTCAATATTTACAACCGCACTTATACTTGTAATCGTTAAAGGTAAAGGATTGGGCTGTTTTACTTTTATGCTTACATCTTTTACATAATTAGCACCCGGATATATAGGAATATCACCGGTTACTATATAACCCGCGTCATTCACGCTGTTTATACTTCTTAGGGTTTCTTCTTCTTTTCCGTCCACCCCGATTATTGTAAAGTCTTCTCTTGATTTTTCAACTTTGATATTTGCTTCAACAACTATTTTTTTAAGACCGTGCGTGTTTTCACCTTCTATATTCAGCGTTTCAAGCTCAAAAGTATAAGGTAAACCTACAGTAATCTTTTTAGCTGCGTGATCCAAAACAACTTGGCCGCTTTCAACTTTACTTCTATACACGCCCCCGTCTGCAAGTATTACAACATTTTTGCCTTCTAAATGATTAAGCCCGCTAAGTATTTGTACTGCCGTTGAAAATTCATTAGTTAATCCACAATCAACAAAGAAGCCGTCTTTTGCATTATCGCAAAAACGTGTGTGCATACGTTCAATAAATCTTTTTGTTGATCCGTTAATTGTTCTTTTTACGACAAAATACGGTACATCTTCAAAGCCTTCTCTTATTACCGCTACACTTTCAAATTGTCCGTCCGTTGTGTGTTGATGCCAGCCCGCTACTTCTTGTTTTTTGTTGTATGTTAAAGCGTTTACCGTACCGTCAGACATTACGCACCACAAAATACGATACGGCTCTTTTGAATATGCCATATCTACAACTTGTTTATTTTCAAATAAATGGGTTGCAAAGATAGTGAGTTCATCACCATTATAAGAATCTGATACATATTCATATCCTAAATCTCTTACAACCGATCCGCCCGACTGTACAAATAAAATCATATTACCCGATACTACGGGTTGAACGTGCGAACTTCCGTAATAACTTTGTGGAACGCATAAAGGAGGTGAAGCAGCAGAGAAAGTGCCGTCGGATCCGTTTAATTTCCACTCTGCCCCTGAAGTCAAAACTATTAAATCATTAAGGCCTATCATATGTCTAATTTCGTTTACTTCTCTTTCTGATAATTTTATGCTGATACTATCAGAAGCATTTAAGGGCCTTGAAACATTGAAGTTATTATCTGTTCCTGTTTGAGAAGTTACAAGCGTTTGCGGTGCATCTTTTAAACATCCGAATAATTTTCTTTGTTGAAAATAATTAACACAAGAAGGATAATTGCTGTTCTCAAAAGGATCTTTTGATATAGGAGCAGTCGAGGACATATCAGGCTCAATTTTATCATCCGTAAATGTTGTTTCTGTTGAAGTTCCTATAAATCCATATATACCGTTTACACTTCTGTATATATTGTATTCTGTTGCGCCCGTAACAGCGTTCCAAGTTAAAGTCATATATTCAGAAGTAGTCCAAGCAGATTCAAGATGTCCTTTTGTTGTTACGGCTGTTGATGATTCGCTTTCTTCGTATGTATCAGCTTTTACGGCTGTTACAACATAACTGTAGTTTCTTGTTTTGCTTTGCACACTTCCTGTCCAAACCGCAGCTAAACCCGTAGGTGCTGAAATTTGGGGAGCTGTTACAATAGTGCTTAAAGTCCAATTATAATGGCTTGTTCGTGATAATTCTCTTGCCGCATAATTTTTATTGCATATTGTTAGAACATCCGCGTTTTGTGCAAACTTCAACATAAAAAGATCTGAACTTGTGTAAGGTGTTACCGTTTCAACCGGTGAACCATTGTTTACAATTTGCCCGCCGTCTTTAATATAACGTGCATACTGATTACCAAGCTCAATAATATATGTTTGTTCTGTATTAAAAGAAAACGGAATAATACGCGTAGCTTTGCTGCTGTCCTTAACTTCGCATACAAGTTCTAAACCGGCACGATTAGACACGCAGCCTTCAGCTCTAACAAAGCCGTTAGTTAATTTTTTCAAGCCGTTTGAGTATTTTGCTAAATCATTTCTTGCATATAAAGAGGGTGATAATTCACCGCCCGTAAATGTTTTTTGAGTTAATCTAGTCATCTCTTGCCGTTATCCATTCACATTGATAATTGTTCTTAACATAACTTTCGTTTGCATCTGCTGTTTTAGCTTCACGAAGTAATTGTCTGTACATCTGAAAACAGTCAGACATCCTCGCTCTTGCACCCGTTATGGCTGTTGCAGCTAACGCAGCTAAATACCAAGATAACAACATTGCAAATTCAGGAGTAAAGCCGCAATTTTCAGTATTAGTATATTTGCGCGTATATCTTATAATCGCGGGGCTAATATTTGTAAATATTGTCTTTTGCCCTCGATCATCTGCTATTACTTCAAATTCTTGGCGTTTAAGTCCGTCTTCATCAAGATCGTTACTTCCTTCTTCGCTATGGCTGTTTCTCATATTGTAAAAAGAAATAACTTCATCATTGGATAAATTTTGCTGATTATACAAATACAGCCCTCTTACCATAAGACAGTCATTAGGGTAATCGTATTTATATATAAACTTAGGGTGTACGAAATTTTGATTATCGCCGGCTAAAGCCAAAACCCTATATGTACTTGCAAAGTTCCAATCGTGATCCATTAAAACTTTATCTCTTGCAGTTTCATAATATAAATTCAGAATCATACAATTTCTGTCTTCTAAGTTTATATTCTGTATTTCATTTGAAGTGCCTAGATTTCTTAAAGCAAGTTTATATACTTCTATTTTCTGATAGCCCATTATTCTTCACCATTACCGGTCTTTTCTTCTATCTTTGCTTTTAGTGTTTCAACATTCCAGCTTAAAATCTGATTACCTACAATGCCGACTTTTTGAGCTTCTTCAAGTAAAGCGGCTTTTTCTTCTTCAGGTAAATCTTTTACTTTTTGTTTGTTGCCTTTTTCACCTTCACCATTACCGGTCTTTTCTTTAATAGCTTCCAAAGGTTCACCCCAAGAAGGGCATTTTTCACCAACATAATCTATTATGATATTGCTATCTTTTTCAGGATCTAATAATTTATTGTCATACCAAGCTATTTTTGTTACTTTTAATTTCATTTGTTTATCCTTTCATAGTCGTATATAACTTATCTGCTCTGCTGGTGAGTGCATCTGTAACCTTCTTTTGAAGTGCTGCTTTTTTCGCTACAAGATCCATAAGCTCTTTATTTTGTTTAATTTCTTCTGCTTTTATAAGAGTTCTTAAAGCGTCTTCAACTTCCCAGCTATCAATAGTTAGTTTTGGTTTTTCTGCTTCTTTTACTTCTTCCATTTGCTTACCTTTCAAAAAGGGAGCAGATTGCTCCGCCCCCTCCAATGTTATTAGATACTACACGTGATGTCCTTCGTTTCCACCGTCCACAATACCGGCAGTAATTTTACCGGTAGTTGCGTTTGATCCTGCAACGGTGTAATAAAGTCTTAAATATTTCTTAATTCCGGTAGGTAAGAATTTAAGCGGGAATTTGTAACCATTCACCAAAGAAGCAACGGCAATAGCCGGAGTTTCTACAAGTGTTACGGCAGATCCAAAGTTTTCCGCATCATCAGTTTGTACACCAACTTTAACAGATGTACAAGTTGCAAAAGCCGCAACGACTTGCGCTAAAATTTCAACGGGTTCGCCTTTGCCAATATCACCATTTACTTTTATTACATTTGTTGATGCTGCTGAAGCTGTAATAGCTTGTGCATCTGAAAATAATGCTTGTTCATCAAAAATCATTTTTATTTTCTCCTATTTATTAAGTAACTACACAACTCTTGCTTCGGTATCTAAGATTTGATCCACTTCTCTAATTGGAATACCTTTATAAGCAAGGGTTTTCTTGCCTAAGTATTCTTGATAAGAGAATTGAATATTTGATTTTGCATCAACTTGTTTATCAAAGTAAGATAAAGCGTTTGTATTACAGTAAATAACTGTTTTACCGTTTCCAACAAAACGATTAATCTTATAGTATGCTCTACGCATTGCTTCTATTAAATCTGCTGCGTTTGCACCTGATAAATCAGATACATCAATATTTGCAATACGACAAGTTGAACGCCAATCTCTAACAGTAACGCCAACATCCCATTTATAGTGGTCTTGGTAAACTTTTCTTTTACCGCCTGTTGCGTTTGTTTCGGTTTGAATACCGTCGTCAGTATGATCCATACCAGCTTTAGATCCTTTCGGATAAATTAAAGATGTATGAAGATCGCCCCAAGTTACAAACCAAATTGAGGTATTGTCTGATCCTGTACCGCCTGCATCAACAATGTTGTAACCGATATTTTTATCAGAAGTTGAAAGCGTACCGTATCTTACAGCTAAACCGTCAAAACCTGCTAAATCAGTTTTAGTGTTGCCATAGAAAAATGTTGTTTGCATTGTTTGATTCATAGCTTCAATAAATGCTTGTGATTCAGATAATCTGAATAATTTAGGATTAGCAGCTTTTTTAACAAGGTCTTGATCGATTACTGAATATGTTTCTAACATACCGGTAGGATCTTTTACTTGTGCGGTTGTTGATTTAGAAGGTGCAACATAACCGTATAATCTTCTAAATACTGCTGAAGGTAAACCGGTTCTAATTGTTGTTAAGTGATTTGTTCCGTCGTTACATTCTAAAACATTGGCATCTTGCATTATTGTATTTGATTCGTTCATCATTTCAATAATTTCGGCTGCCATTTCGCCGTTTTGTTCTCTTTTGTATCTGTCTGCTAAGTTTAAATAGCTAGTTCCTAATGTTGACATTTTGTGTCCTCCTTATAAAATGTTTTTACTGTTCCATTGAAGGGTACAATATATCTTCTCTGTTTCTCTTATCCATTGCCGGATTACCTGAAGAATGTATCTTGTCTTCCTTCATTTGTGAGCCAATAGCTTTAAGAG
>JAFXOV010000054.1 GCA_017528425.1 Elusimicrobiota bacterium
TAAGGTATATATTCTGCTAATCCTTGATCTCCCAATACCTTTGTTATTGCTGCTGTTAAGGTTGTTTTTCCGTGGTCAACGTGTCCTATTGTTCCTACGTTTACATGTGGCTTTGATCTGTCAAATTTTTCTTTTGCCATTTTATTCTTCCTCCCAATTTTATTGGTACTAACTTTAATATAAAAATAAGCCGAGGATGGGAATTGAACCCACGACCACCTCCTTACCAAGGAGGTGCTCTACCACTGAGCCACCTCGGCAAACTCAGATAGAAATAAAAAGAGCGGGAGACGGGAATCGAACCCGCATGGCCAGCTTGGAAGGCTGGAGCACTACCACTGTGCTACTCCCGCACAGTAAATGGGGGCGGATGGATTTGAACCACCGAAGGACAAAGTCCGGCAGATTTACAGTCTGCTGCACTAGACCGCTATGCGACACCCCCAAAACTTTTTTAAACACTAAAAAAAGAACAACTCTCAAAATAGAGAGTTTATAAGATTTTATATAAAAACTAAATAAAAGTCAACTACTTTTTTATTTTATATGTTTTATACTATCTTATGACAACAACCTTACCATCATGTTTTTCGCCGTTATCTTCTTCTATAATCCAAATATATACACCGCTTTCAACATATTCGTAATCGTTATCTCTGCCATCCCAATGAACTATATGTAGATTTCTTGTAAAGTCCCCGGGTTGAGGCCATTCTGTATTAGGAGTAAGCTCATGACTTGTTTCGGGTAAAGGAATTTGACTTTCTTCTCCTACTGTCCATCTTTTAAATTTTACAAGATGTCCCGTAATATCATAAATTCTTAAAGTACCGCCATAACTGAGAGATAAATTTTCATCTTCTATATTTCTCGCAATACCTTCAAACTTCACCCAACCGTCCGCAGTATACGATCCGTGTTTCATTTCATCGCCTTTATTACCAATAATAGTAGTAAGTGATTTCCCCGATTCCGGAATCCATGGGTTGGGATAAACTTTTAGTTTAGATCCTGCATATATAGGTGCGCAAAACAAAACAAGTATAAAAAATAAAAGTATTTTTTTTATCATCTTACCCTATCCAAAGCTCTTTGGGCTTCAATTTTGTTAGGTCTGAAATAAAGTGCTTTTTTGAAATATTCTCTTGCTTTTTCCATTTCGTTTTTACTGTATGCAGCCATACCTTTTTCATAGAAACTTTGTGCAACTTGTTCCGAGACTCTGTCTAACTCAAACTTAGCGGAAGTGTTACCGGGATTATATTCCAACGCTTTCTTATACAAAGTTGCAGACTCTTCAAAGTTATTCTTTCTAAATGCGGCAAAACCCTGTTTATAGAATTTTTCCGACAAGTTTGCACTGATTTTTGATATATAGTTTTTAGCATTCTTATAATATTCTTCAAACTCGTACTTTTCGGCAATATCTCTTGCTTTTCTGAAATGTTTAACGGCTTGCTCAAGTTTGCCTTTTTCGTAACTCTTCAAACCTGCATCATACGCTTCATATAACTGATCTCTGACTTTGTTCTGTTCCTGCTCCAACTCGGAAAGTCTTTCGGCTTCGGCAATTTCCTGAATATTCTTTTGAGCTTTATCAATAAGTTCCTGAATATCCAACCTGTGAGGTGCGGCAACGATAACCGCTTCAAAATATTTTATAGCTTCATCATAATTTCCGGCTTTATAATATTTCATACCTTTATTATAAATTTCGTTTGCTTTATCGGAAGCAACTTTTGCAAGTTGGTTATCGATATTTACTATCTTTTCATTTGCCAACTCATTTTCCGAATCTATATCAAGCAAATACTTTAAAGCATCTCTTGCTCTAACCAAATCACCTTTTTTATAAAACTTTTCGTATCTTGACCACAAATATTCTATTCTTTCACTGTTTTCCGCTCTTTCTTGTTGAACTTTAACATTATGTGTTACAACCTCTCCGTTTTCTATACCATACTTTGCCGACTTATTTGTAGGATCAAGATCCAAAGCTTTTCTGTAATACTTATCTGCCGTAACAACATTGTTTTTAGATAGAGCTTTATTGGCTTTTTTCATATATGCATTAACTTTATCCAAATTATAATCATCTATTTTTGCAAGTTCATCTATTGTCTTTCTTAAATATTCCTGTGACGGAATATGGTCGGGATACACAGCCAATATATCATCAAACTGTTCTCTTGCTTTTACAAAATCTTTAGCATAGAAACTTGCTTCGGCTTCTCTGAAATGATTATTTAAATAATATTCGTATGCCATTTTTTGATCCGAGAAATTACCGAAAGCGGCACTTAAACTAAACTGATGTGTGGCATTTAAATCCGATGTAGGAATGAAAGCATAATCAAAACTTACACCTTTAAACTGTAAACCGACACCGAATCTCGTATTATTAAATATTGAATCACCGCCCAATTTTAAACCGAACCTAAACGCTAAAAAATATACGGGATTAAACGAAAGACCGATACATGTATAATTTTCGTAATCTTTCATATCGTTAAAATCCAAAGCTATTTTTACATTATAAAAATCTTCGTAGGTAAAACCTATACCCATAGTCAACATTTGCGGTAAATTAAATGTTTCTTTTACATATTTTTGGTTTGTTCCGAAATTTTTTAAAGCGATACCGAAACTGAAATGATCCACTGTAGGTATGGCAAAAACCGCTCCGACATCAAAAGCTACCGCTTCCGAAATATAATCGGCTAAAGAGCTTCTTATGAATTTTAAATTAGCACCTATCCCTCCGTAATCTATAAAAGTAGGAAGGAATCTTTTAAACGGCAACGAATAATTCAATACTGCGGATATATCGTAACTCGGGCCTAAATCCGTAATTTTTCGTCCCCAATTATCTAAATAATCACCGGTTTGATAATCAACATACATTATTCCCGCACTGAACACACCTATAGAGCTTAAAAATGCTATACTTCCGTAGTCATATTGAATATTTCCGGTAATATTTGATACTGCTATCGTAGCAACAGTCCTGTAAACTCCCACTGTGGAGGCAGGGTTTATGTTTGCACCGGTTGCATATGAAGATGTCAATGCAACACCGGAATCGCCCATACCGGAAGTTACCGGATCGGGATTTAACAAAAATACTTTACCGGTAGCAAAAACATTTTGGAACGGTAAAATAATAAAGCTTAAAACAAGCAGCAATGCTACTATCTTTTTTATATACATCTTACAAAATATCCTTCAAATCGTTTTATACACATCTTTATTATTATACAAAATTTTATTTCTTCTTAACATTGGGAACGAATTTAAACCCTCTGCCGAAAATGGTATTTATCTTGTCTCCCCACGGACCGAGAGCTTGTCTTAAATTTTTAATATGAGTATCTATTGTTCTTGTAGTAACACCTATATTGTAATTAAAAATGTTTTCTAAAATATATTCTCTGTTTAAAACCACATTCGGCTTTAATAAAAACATATGTAACAAATCGAACTCTTTCGGTCTTAGTTTTACTTCTTTCCCTTTTATTGTTACGGTTCTTGCTTCAAGATTCATAACAAGATCGTCTGCTTCTATAGTAACACTTTTATCTTCTATTCTTGAAACTCTTCTCAACAAAGCTCTTATTCTTGCGACTAATTCTTTGTTACTGAACGGTTTGGTTATATAATCATCCGCACCTACACCGAAACCTATAACTTTATCCGTTTCGGTAGATTCAACCGTAAGCATTATTACGGGAATATGTTTTGTCTCGACGTTTTCTCTTAACAATCTGCAAAGTTCTATACCGCCTATCTGCGGCATTTTAACGTCGAGTATAACCAAATCGGGTTTCGATTTCAAAATTCTTTTGTAACCATCGTCGGTATCGGCACATTTTATTACCTTAAAGTTTTCCGATTCCAGCAAATCCCCGACCAACTCCCTGATATTTTCTTCATCATCAACTATAACAATTTTATTTTCTATCATCAAAGCCCTCTTAAAAATAAAATTTTATCTGCTATATTTTCTTCGTTCGAAAACATACGAACTTTTATTATTTTTCTTTGCCAACTTTTTAAGTTCCGAAGCTCTTTTCGATATTTCGGCAAAATCAACCAAACAAGCAACACTGGTCGATATTATACCTATTGAAACAGTCATTATCGGAAACTTTTGCGTTTCGTTATTTCTGTCGGTAGAGACAATAAATCCTTTTTCTAAATCATCCTCAGCATAAAATTTCCGTATCTGCTTGTCAAACTCTTTAATTATATTCTCGGCCAAAACGGTACTGTTATCTTTTTCCGTAATAATAACAAAATCATCTCCGCCGATATGTCCCACAAAATCCGATGCTACTCCAAAATTCTTTACGATATTTTGCAAAAGTTCAGCCGTAAAAGTAATTACTTTATCTCCCGCGTAAAACCCGTATTTATCATTAAAGCTTTTAAAATTATCCAAGTCAACATACAATAAAGAAAAATGAGTTTTGTCGGCAATTCTTCTTTCCACGTTTTCCTGTATCGATAAATTACCGGGCAAAGAGGTTAACGGATTCACCTCTATACTTTTCTTTTTCCTGTCCAAAATACTTTTAACTTTTGTTAAAAGTATCGGAATCTTAAAAGGTTTTGTTATATAATCGTCCGCACCTAAATTCAAACCTTTTATCTGTTCATTTTCTCCCGTCAATGCCGTAAACATCATGACGGGTAAATTTATAAACTTCGGATTTTTCCTTATTTGTGCCAAAGTTTCGAACCCGTCCATAACCGGCATTGTCCCGTCCAATATAACAAAATCCGGAAAACATTTTTCTATTTTTTCCAACCCTTCTTTTCCGTCTTGTGCAGTTATCACATTATATCCGGCTATCGTAAAAATATCCGTCAACATTTCTCTCAAGCACAATTCATCATCGACTACCAAAATAGTAAATGTCATTTTGAATTTCCTTATTTAGGTAAAACGAATTTGAAAGTCGTACCTTTACCTAAATCGCTTTCCGCCCAAACGTAACCGTTATGAAGTTTTATCATTTCATAAACAATAGTTAAACCGAGACCGGTTCCTTTCGGTTTTTTAAATTCCCCGTCTTTAACCTGATAAAACTTTTGAAACACATAATCTACCTGCTGTTTCGGAATACCGACACCGTCGTCCTGTACCCAAACTTCAATGTATTCGTTTCCGTATCCTCCTGAATTCGGAAACGCTTTAACACCGACACTTCCGTTTTCTTTCGTAAACTTCATTGCGTTGCTTACAAGATTTGTTATAACCTGTTTTATTCTCTCGGTATCCATATTCACTTTAGGAATTTCACCGTTTATTTCAAAATAAATTTTCTTTTTCTGTTGTTCTGCCAACGGTTGATACAAAGAAACTATCTCTTCTATTAACGGTGCAATTTCGGATTCCGTTTTTTTCACTTCAAGTTTGTTTGCTTTCATTTTTGCCAAATCAAGAATGTTATTTATAAAGTTAGTTAAACGAACTGTCGCCTGTTTTATTATTTTCAGTCCTTTTAACTCCTGCTCTTTGGAATAATTTTTATCTATACATTCTATCAACAAATCACAGTATCCGTCGATTGCAGAAAGAGGAGATCTTAACTCGTGAGAAACACTTGATACAAAACTGTCTTTCATTGAATCCAACTCTTTGATTTGTTTGGCCATATCATTAAAAGTCGTAGAAAGTTTTCCTATTTCGTCCTTTCTGTTAACTTTAATTTCCACATCAAGATTTCCTTTGGTTATTTGTTCTGCCGCATTTGTAAGCATTTTTATAGGTTTACCAAAAGAATAACCGATAATATACGACAATAAAATACCGAAGAACATAGTAACAAAAACTACTATTTTTATTTTAGATAACATCGTAGAAATACCGACATCTATCTGCTCTTTCATCTTATCCTGGGAAAACCCGACAACAAAAGTTCCGACATTTGCTCCGTTGAAAAATAACGGTGTGGCAAATTCGCAAATTTGTTCTCCAGTTAAAGAAGAATATGTTTCTATGTAATCTTTATTTGTTTTTTTTATTCTTCCTTTAAGAACAGAATCCATATTTCTGTCCTCATCTCTTGAAGCATACATAACAACACTGTTTGAATTTATGTATCCGGCATAAACCACGGCCGGCTTATATGTTGACACTAAAAGTTTAACGGCATTGTTTACTTGAATATCATCTTTTACTTTGATTGCTTCATTACACATAGAAACAAAACTTTGGAAAGCTTTTGTTCTGTTTTCCGAAATTTGTTGTGTTAAGATTTTTTTCTGTGTAACGAAAATGTTATAAGATACGGCAACGATAACTACTATTAATAGAAATGAAACATATAGGGTAAGCTTAGTTCTAAGATTCATCAAATACCCTTCTTGAAGAAAAAAGTTGAAAGCTAGTTTACCATAATATAGAAATTACGATAAACTAGCTTTTATAAAAATTACTCTTCTGATTGTTCTAAATTAATGATTGCGCCTTTTCCAACTTTTCCTACAACAAAATTATAGATCCATGCAACAACTATTACACCAACTGACATTATAGCCGTATAAAGAACTATAAAAATCAACCATGAAAGAATTCTTGCACCGATTCCCAAATTTGCTGCTAAGTCTGTAGGAAAAACGAAGAATGTAAATATTCCGATTAATGCTCCGAGCATTGCAAATACTATCGGAAAATTTTTGAACAAAGAAACTACACCTACACCTTTAACTTCATAATTTGCCATAACTGAGTTCCCCCCTTTTTTTATACAACTTATTATACGCCTATTTTCTATATATTTATAGAATAATTATAACAGACATTTTTTTTATTGTCAATAACTTTCACTTATTTGTTGTATATCTTTTTCATATCTTCCAATGTCATAGGGGCATAATCACTTGCGTGTCCTGCTGTTCCGAAATCTCTCATCTTGCTTGCGATTAAACCTTGTAATGCTGTTCTTGCAGGGCCTAAATAATCTCTCGGGTCAAACTTTTCGGGAGTTTCCGTGAATACTTTTCTTATTGTTGCTGTCATTGCAAGTCTTCCGTCGGTATCAACGTTAATTTTTTGAACACCCAACTGAATTGCTTTCTTTAAGTGTTCCATAGGTACACCTTCTGCTCCCGGCATTTTTCCGCCGTATTTGTTTACTGCATCGATTAATTCTTTAGGAACTGAAGATGCTCCGTGAAGAACTATAGGAATATCGATAAGTTTTCTAACTTCTTGTAAAACGTCAAATGCCAAAACTTTAGCACCTTTAAATTTGTATGCACCGTGAGATGTTCCGATAGCAATTGCCAAAGCATCAACTCCGGTATCTTTTACGAATTGCAATGCTTCTTGAGGATCTGTAATATGTGCAGAACCTGAACCAACTCCGTCTTCGATTCCGCCTAATCTTCCGATTTCAGCTTCTACCGTAACACCGTATTTGTGAGCATATTCAACAACTGATCTTGTTACGTTAACGTTATATTCATAATCTGAAGGTGTTTTACCGTCTTCTTTTAATGAACCGTCAATCATAACTGAAGAAAAGCCTAAATCAATAGCTTTTTTTGCACTGTCTAAAGAATTTCCGTGATCCAAATGCATTGCAACAGGAATTGTAGGATTTTCTATAACAGCAGCTTTCATCAAATATCCTAAATATGTAAAGTTGGAATATTTCAATGCTCCTCTACTTGCCTGAATAATAACAGGTGATTGTGTTTCTTGTGCTGCAGCCATAATAGCTTGAATTTGTTCCATGTTGTTTACGTTGTAAGCTCCAACACCGTAACCTTTTTTCTTTGCTTCTTCCAAAATTTGCTTCATTGGTACTAATGCCATTTTTTACTTCCTCCTCGATTTTGTATTAGTTTTTTTACTTTTAGATTTTTTATTTTTAACTGTTTCCTCTTCGAAAACACCTATTTTTCTGAATTTGTCGTATCTGTCATCGGCAAGTTCCTGTTTCGACATTTTTGATAAGGATGCCAACGATTTATTTATGAATCTTTTTATATTCATTGCCGTTTCTACGGCATCAACATGAGCTCCGCCGACAGGCTCTTTTATTATTTCGTCTATCACACCGTTCTTTAACAAATCTTTTGCAGTAATTTTTAAAGCTTCGGTTGCCTCTTTGGATTTTGAAGCATCTCTAAATAATATTGCGGCACATCCTTCCGGAGAAATAACGGAATAGTATGCATTTTCAAGCATCGCAACTTTGTTTGCAACACCGATACCTATTGCTCCGCCCGAACCGCCTTCTCCGATAATTATGCTTATTACCGGAACTTCCAAACTGGACATTTCTCTTAAATTTCTTGCTATAGCTTCGGCTTGACCTCTTTCTTCAGCCGCAATTCCCGGATATGCTCCGGCAGTATCGATAAAAGTTACAATCGGTCTGTTAAACTTTTCCGCCATTTTCATAAGTCTTAACGCTTTTCTGTATCCTTCCGGATGAGCCATACCGAAATTTCTGTCTATATTTTCTTGAACTGTTCTTCCTTTTTGATGACCTATAACAACAACGGGCTTATTATCTATGGTCGCAAGTCCGCAAACAAGAGCCGGATCATCTCCGAAAGCTCTGTCTCCGTGCAACTCAACAAAGTTTTCACATATAAATTTTACGTAATCCAAAGTATATGGTCTGCTCGGATGTCTTGCAAGCATAACTTTTTGCCAAGATGTAAGCGAACCGTATATTTCTTTTTTAAGTTTCTCTTTTTTTTCTTCAAGATCCGCAATTTCGCTTGAAAAATCTATTTTGCTATGTTCTGCAGAAACTTTTAAACTTAAAATTTTCTTTTCAAGTTCAACTACCGGCTTTTCAAAATCCAACAAAAACTCACTCATTGAAATTCCTCTTAAAATCTACCCTGATAACTGATTTTCAAAACTCTTTCACAGCCGAATCTTTCCTGATCGGTCGTTGTGCAATTTCTAAGTATAAAATCTATATCAAAATCTTCCGTTATCCATACTCTGAAACCAACATTCAATCTTCCGTCTCTGCCGCCGCCGATATTATCAAATTCAATCATTGCAGCCAATCTTTCTTCCAGTATTTCGTAGGAAGCACCGACAAACCCTAAAATACCGGGGTTTTTAAAGTCATTCATATTTATACCGGCATTAATGTTTAATGTAGGCAGGAACAACTCTTTACCTGCTACCAAATATATACCTTTTCCTTTTTGAATAAACTCTCCTTCATCTTTATCATAGAAAAAACCTTGACCGTCATAACCTGCCGCAAAGCCGGGTATATTTTCGTTTCCGGAATATATATTAACTTTTACTTGTAAAGCAGGAACTGCAACTGTAACATCGTAACACCCTATAAGGCTGCCTAATTCCCAAGAAACACCCAAATTCAAAATTTGGAAAACTCCGAAATTTAATTTTGCAAGAACACCGCCGCCTGAAAAGACTCTGAACAACACATCATAACAGCCGTAATCAAGTACTGAATATGTGGGAGTATCTACAAGATAAGTAACAGTAGATGCATAGGTACCTTTTGAAAAAAAACAAACGGTTAATACCAACAGACAAACAATTATAAACTTTTTAAACAAAATAAATACCTCTTTATATTAAAATATAGTATGTTTATATTATCACTTTTTAGAAGTTATTGTCAAACCAAACAAAATGCTTTGCATTCTGTTGAAGTATGGAAGGATGGAAGAATAGAAGTATGGATATATAAAAACAGCAAATGCGAAAAATTGCAAGATCGGAAATTCAATTGTACATTGTACATTGTAAATTGTAAATTATAAATTGCGGTTCTGCGGCTATTGAATAAAAAAATCTTTTCTGTTATTATTTACTATTATGAAAAATTTCAAACAAAACTTACTCATTGTTTTATATATTTTGTTATCTTGTATTTTTGCCTATACACACCTGTATGCAAAAGAATATAAGGAATATATAAAAGTAGGAATATTGTCCAACCAAAAAAGTTTAACTCTTGCAAGCGACAAAAAGTATTATTTTGTTTCAAACAACAAAAAATATCGTTTATCGGCAGGCAAAATAAACATAAAAATTAAAGATAAAGAAGCCGTTATTTTAAGCAAAAGCTACAAATTACCTATAGAATTTGTTTCGGAAAAATGTTTTATGGTTAACGGCAAAATTTACAGAGGTAACATTATAATAGAGGATTCACCCAAAGGCAACAACATAATAAACAAACTGAAAATGGAAGATTACCTGAAAGGTATTTTGCCTAAAGAAGCAAGTGCTTCTTGGAACCAGGAAACATTAAAAGCACAAGCAGTTATAAGCAGAACTTATGCTTTGAAAAATATGGGCAAACATTCAAAAGAAGGGTTTGATATTTGTTCAAAAGTTCATTGCCAGGTTTACGGCGGAGCTTCATGCGAAAGCAAAAACTGTAACAAAGCCGTTTGCGAAACAGACAGAGAAGTTGTCCTTTACAATGATGAACTCGCACAAACATTTTTTCATTCTTCTTGCGGAGGCCATACCGAAGACCCGAATTTCGTTTGGGACTGGAAAACAGAAACCCCCGAATATTTGAAAGGTGTAAAAGACAGTTATTGCAAAGATAATCCTCACCAAACGTGGACCGTAACAATACCGGAAACGGAAATAAGAGAAAAACTTATAAAAGCAGGTTACAAAACAGGTAAGATACAAAAGATATCAACTTCGGGAACAACTACTGCCAAAGCGGCAAAAGAAATAGTAATAAAACATTCTAAAGGAACATTAAAACTAAATTCTTATAAATTCAGGTGTGCCGTTTCCGCAGACAAAATAAAAAGTACATTAATAACAAACATTTCTTCTAAAAATAAAAATTTTACTTTTGAAGGTAAAGGTTGGGGGCACAAAGTAGGTTTGTGCCAGTGGGGCGCAAAAGCTATGGGAGATAAAGGGTTCAAATACAAAGACATTTTGGAATTCTATTATCCGAAAACTAAAGTGGGAAAAATAAAATATGCAACAAAATAAAGATTTGTTATTATCAAACTACAATTATGATATACCGCAAGAGTTAATAGCACAAGTTCCTGCGGAAAAAAGAAGTTCTTCAAAACTTATAATTTTGAACAGGAAAAATAAAACAATAGAACATAAAAACTTTTTTGATATAACAAACATTCTTACCGAAAACGATTGTCTTGTAATAAACACAACAAAAGTTGTACCGGCAAGATTGTACGGTAAAAAATCTACCGGCGGAAAGGTAGAACTTTTGTTTTTAAACCCCACACAACAAGGTCCGAAATATGCTGTATTATTGAAACCCAACATAAAAAAAGGTACTACTGTTTATTTTGATGACGGTTACGAATGTTCTTTTATAGGCACGGACGATAACGGCAACAAGATAGTGGAATTCAATAAAGAGTCCGTTCAACCTTTACTTGAAAAACACGGGTTTATGCCTTTACCCCCTTACATTAAAAGGAAAGACGGTCTTGCCGAAAAATATTTTGATTTGGACAAAACACGTTACCAAACAATATATGCAAAAACGGCAGGCGCAATTGCGGCACCTACCGCGGGACTACACTTTACCAACGAAATAATGGAATCTTTAAAACAAAAAGGTGTGACAATAGCAAACGTAATTTTGCATGTCGGTTGGGGCACATTTAAACCGATACTTTCCGATGATATACAACAACACCAAATGTTGCCGGAAAGATATGTTTTGGACGAAGAAAACGCAACAAAAATAAATGAATCATTAAAAAATAAAAAAAGAATTATTGCGGTAGGAACAACATCCGTCAGGAGTTTGGAAACAATAGCGGGTTTAACCGGAACCTGCGATTCCAACAACGAAATTACAAGCATTAAAGCTTGCAGCGGTCAAACGGGAATTTTTATATATCCGGGATACAAGTTCAAAATTGTTAAAGCAATGTTCACAAATTTACATTTGCCGTGTTCCACACCATTAATGATGGCAAGTGCTTTTGCCGGAAGGGAATTTATATTATCGGCATACAAACAAGCTGTTGAAAACAAATACAGATTTTTTTCTTACGGCGATTCGATGTTTATAGAATAGTTTTATTTTTCTTTATTCTTCTTTTCTATATTTCGTTTGTATATTAAATACTGTTCGGAATCTAATACATATCTTATTTTTTTATCAACATTTATATTTACGGTTTCTCTGTCTGCAGCTAAAATTTTTATTTCTCTCGATATATCTTCTACTATAAAAACGTCTTGCATTTCTTTTGCCAACTCTTCATCCAACAATTTTCTTCTATAACTGATTTCTTTGTTTATTGAACTGATTTTAGATTTTCTTTCCATTTCAAGATAATCTACTTGCGCTTTCTGATATTTCGTAAGAGATAATTTTTTGGAATATTTATATATTTCTCTGCCGTCTATATCAAAAGTATTTTTATCTTTTTGCATCATACTAAATTTGTTTTCCATACCGGTTATATCATAAACAACGGAATTTTCTCTTGCTCTTTTAAGTCTTTCCAATCTTTCTCTTTCCTGCTGAATGTATCTTGAAACTTTTTCATTATACTTTCTGTCTTTTTTCACATTACCGGTAACTCTATACTGTTTGAAAACATCTCTTTCCAAACCTAAATAGGCAACGCTTTTATTTTCTTCCGCAGAAGTTTGCTTTGTGCTGTTAACTTTGTTTTCGGCAAACAAAGTAAATGAACAAGAAAATATTAAAAATGAAATTAAAAATAATTTATATCTTTTCATAAAAATTAATCCGTTAGAATATTATAATATTATACATTATAATGTGCTGGATTTCACAAAAATATCGCTTGCAGCCATTATTGCCTTATAATATTTTTTCAATGCAACATGTTCTTCGGTTTGGTCAACCAAAGAAAGTTTTTTTGTTTTATTATCAAAAGAAAAACATTGCATGGAATCATCCACAAGATTATACTTTATCGCAATATTATCTTTCAAAACAAGCCCGTCAACATTAAATGCTATATTATCTTCGGTATCAAACAAGTTGTTTCCGAACGAAGTATATTTTGTCGACGATAATGACAAATTATACAAAGTTGGCATTATGTCCATTTGAGAGCCGAAAACTTTTGTGTTCACTTTTTGAATATTCAAATCTTTCTTTATTTGTTGCGGTATATAGATATAAAAAGGAACGGCATACCTTACAAAACTTTCTTCAGGAACATAATTCGAGAGTTCTCTTAAATTATGATCACCGGTAACTGCAATAATGGTATTATCTGCAAACTTGGATTTTTTTACATCGGTTATAAACTTTGCAAGTTCCCTGTTTGCAAACTGATACACTTTAAATAAATTTTCATTTTTTAAATCTTTTGCAGACATCATTTTTTGTATACTTAAAGGTATTTCCAACGGTAATGCGGAATAATCGTCGGGAATTTTATAAGGCGGATGAGTTTGTGTTGTTATGGCATAAATAAATTGCGGTTCATTTATATCTTCATCAAACAATTGCTTTTCCAACAACTCATAAAGTTTATCATCGTTTATTCCCCAAGAATGTCTGTCTTTAGCATCAACATGAACATTGCCTTCACCTACTATATCATCAAATCCTTGTATTTTAAAGAACCCTTCCAAATCTCTCCAAGTCATACTTCCGCCATACATTGCCGTAGTGTGATACCCGGCTTTTTTATATGGTAATACCATTGAACTCGGGAACTGACAAAATGCATCTTGTGTTTGTGTAATTTGGTTCACATAAGGTCTTTGTGGTATACCCAAAGTTATAGACTCTATTGCATGAATCGTTATAAAACCTGCAGCCAAAAAATTATAGTAGACAGTATCTTTATTAAAATGCTGTTTCAGTTCGCCCAAAACATCAAAATCTTTGCTGTTGTTTAAAACAGGCATCTCACCGAACCCTTCCATAACTATAAGTATCACATTAGGTTTGTTTGTTTCCAAACTTTTGTTTTCGGCTGTCACTTTAACAAAAATATCTTCGTACTCTTTAGCATTTTCATATTTCGGTAAAAAAGATAAATCTTTTATTATATTTTCTTTGCTGTTATATTTAAAAACATCTTTTAAGTTAATTGCATTTTTTGCATTTTTAATTTTCAAATATATCGTGTCTGCCAACGGATGTATCGGGTTTACACAAAGTTTATTTATAAACTGGTTGGGTGAAATTTGCGAATAAAAAAGGCCTAACGGGAACATTGAAAAAGAGCCTCTGGCAAAAATAAAGTTTAAACACAATATTATAAGAATTGTTATAAACTTTTTGGTTTTAGACCAATACAATGTATTGAATATTCTTTCGTTATATTTAAGTTCTTTGTATGTCCATTTAGACAATTCAAATAAGAAAATTGTCAAAACAACAAACACTATAACAAGGAAATAAAATCTGTAATCTGACAATATGGTTTTTATTAAAGCAAAAGTATCATCTTCGAAAAAGCCGAAAATCATTAAATTGTAGTGATCTTTGAAGTAAGCATAAAAAGCCAAATCTACAAATATCGCCAAAAACATTAAAGTAAACATCGCAAAATAATAGTATTTAATAAAAGCAATTATTTTCTTAAAGAAAGGATAACTGGACAACAACAAACATATTAAAAACAACAATGTTACGGGCGCATTTATATATGCAACTACAGATAAATCAAACCTGAAGCCCATCCAAAAAGCTTTTAACACATACAATTTTAGTGAAGATATTGCTGAAAAATCCGCGAAATATACAAAGAAGAAAAATCTATAAACAGCAAGAAATATAAGAACTACAATGTTTATAGGTATAATAAAAACAAAACTGTTTAATATAACATTAAAATTAAATCTTTCTTCCATATATCAGTAAATTATAGCATTTAAAAAATATTAGAACAATGATTTTATTGATTTGGAAATGAAATAAAAAAATCGGGGAGGCGGGACTTGAACCCACGGTCTCCTGCTCCCAAAGCAGGCGCGTTAGCCAACTACGCTACTCCCCGAAACATTGTAAACATATACAACTTGGCTAAAGATTATACTAAAATTTTATTTTTTTAGCAATACAAACAAACTATTTACGGACAAAAAAAACCAAAAGACGGACAGATTAAATATAATCTGTCCATCTTTTTATGAAATAAATTTTCTAATTAAAATTTATATGAAGCACCTAACTGAATTGTAGATGTTATATCAGAAAGGAAGTTTTCCATAGCTCCGCCTGTTGCTTGTTTTATTTTGGAATTGATATCATCCGAAACCATGAAACAGCCTACAGCGCAGAAGAAATCCAATCCTTCAATATATTTATACTTAACTTTCAAATCTAATTCATCTCCGTAATTCAAACCGTTATCTCTTGCAGCAAAGTTATAGTAATCTGCAGAGAATGTAAATTTATCTTTATAGTAATCTGCACCTACATTTATAGCTCTGAAATCAATCATAGATAAAAGACGAGTAATTTCTTGTTGACCGAAAACAATACCCGGAACATAGTTTCCGAAATTCAAGAAAGGTTTTATTAAAATTTTGCCAGGTTCCTCTCCATCTAAAAATTCTTTAATACCTTCTGTTCCGCCTTGTACTGCAAAACCTGCTCTTACTTTTGCTTTCTTTTCTATATCATAAGAAACATCAGCTTTTATAAGGTTTGCTCCACTTGTTATACCAGAGCCTTCAGGAGCATATATGTCTCCTGTTGAAAAAGGATTTTTTCCTGCAAAGTTCATTGCAAATTCTACGGATGCTTTCAATCCGTCTATTTCTACACCAGGTTTAACACCTGCGATAGAATAATGAGCAACTATCGGGTTTTCGATATCGTATGCATAAACTTGAACATTAACAATATCTGCTAAGTTCAAAAATTTTGCATCAGCTCCGATAACCGTTGTATCTCTTCCTAAATCTAAACCGGCTTCAGAAAGGGGTTCCGCTGCAAGAGGCAATATAAGACCATCTACATTCAAAGGTACTCCCAAAACTTTTCCGAGGTTTGCATATATGAAGTTAGCTTTTATATTATCTTTTTCATAGTATACTGTAGCCGCATCTACGGAACTTACATTATCAAAACCTATTAAAGGCAAATTAAGACCAAACAAAGGTTGCTCGTGTCTTATACCGAAATACATTACAGAACTGTCTTCGTCTCCGTAATATTGACGACCTACTTTAATGCTTAAACCGTCAACATCAAACAATTTTTTTATTGTTACATTTGCTGTTTGTACTCTTATATTATCCAAATAACTTTGAATACTGTCACCTTTGGTTGCAGAACCGTTAGGATTATCTACTAATCCCAAGAACTTATTTCCTTCTCCCATGCTGGTAGAATAAGCCAACGAAAAATCTGCCGAAATGTTTTCAATTATATCAAATGTTACACCTGCCGTAAGGAATGTTGTAACTCCGCTATAGTTCGAATTAAGCATACCCTCTGATATGCCTCCTCCGACCATACTAGGAACCAACTTACCTAAATTTACATCGTAACCGTTTTGTACCGCATAACCTACCGTCTGTCCTTCTCCGTAAAACTTAACGTTTTTCATGAACAAAAAATCTGTTGCGTACAAAGACTGTGTACCCAAAATTACTGCAGCCAACAAAGCTACCAACTTTTTCATCTTTACTGCCTCCTTTTATAAACTCTTATTTCCTACATAATTTAAACAATATCCGAATTATACAAAAGTAAAATATAATTGTCAAAAATTTGTGAAATTTTTGTGATTATATAGTAAAAAGAAAACAGCAGAGACTATGCTCTGCCGTTTTCTTTTTATGGGTAAAAATTTTGCTATGCATATTTCATAACAAAAGTTGTAAAAAAGCATTAACATAAAAATGTAAGGACAGCAAAAAAGCTGAAAGTTTTGTCAGTGAGACAAAAAATTCCCTAATTATTATTTAGTATAAGCATAAGAATGTAAGGACAACAATTAATCTTTTAAAATTTTTATTTACAAGCATGATTAAAGCCGTCTATGAGTGCAGAAAAATTTAGAGCAAAAAACTATAAATTAAAAAAGTTTTTTAGTGCGAACATGATTGAAGAAAAATCCGTTACATTAGGTAGTTAGGATTTTTCAAGTTGGAGCACGACTTTAAATTTTTCAAACGAATGGCTTTTTTGCTTGGAAATAAGAAATTTTAAAAGAAGAAAAAGAAAACAGCAGAGACTATGCTCTGCCGTTTTCTTTTTATAGGTAAAAAATTTGTTACACAAATTTTTTAATACATCGGAGGCATTCCCCCACCCATCGGAGGCATTGCCGGTCCGTCTTTCTTTTCAGGAATATCCGTTACAAGTGCTTCCGTTGTAAGAACAAGTCCCGCAATTGAAGCTGCATTTTGCAATGCTGTTCTTGTAACTTTTGCAGGATCAACGATACCTGCTTTTATCATATCAACAAATTCATCATTATCTGCATTGTATCCGTAAGA
>JAFXOV010000055.1 GCA_017528425.1 Elusimicrobiota bacterium
CATCTACTTGTGCTTTATCAAAGAACAATCCCTCTTCTTTTTTCATCAATTCTTTTTGTTTCAGCTTTAATTGTTTTGTTAATTTTAATTCTTCCAAGCGGTCAGAATTCTTACTGTTTAATTGCTTTTTCATTGTTTCAATTTCGGTTTTAAGGTCGGTCAAATTGAGTTCAAGAGCAGACTTTTTACGTCCTGCAAGCATTCTCAATTTTTCAACCTCGTAAGTAATAGAACCCTCTTTGTTCTTGAAATATTCCTGTAAAATCTCATCCTTTGATATTTTATCACTCAAATTAAACTCAAACGACTCAAGCAAATTCCCCATTCGGATTGTATCAAAGCCGTTGCGTTCTTCTATTTTTACAACAGGAAGATTTAAAAGTTTTCGGCACTCACTATCAGATAATGTTCTTCCGTCTTTTGTCTGCCCGATTAAAATATGCTTGTGAGAAGTATTATCTTTTGAAGTGATCCCGACATTATAATAACCGATTTCAACAGGCTCAATATCTGAATTTACATAAATCTTTGCTTCCTGTGGACAAGCCATATCCATCTCTTTTAATATACCTTTTGAAAATACAGAGGTTAATGCAATTCTGCCTCGTGCCGGAGAAAAATCTTTATTCATTCCGTACTGCTGATAGCCTTTATAATCCTTTAAAAATCTGTCATCTTTGTATGAAAATAAATACGGTCTGTTATATCCCTCGATAAGTTTTAAGGTTTTATTCTCGTCATCAATTTCGTACCAACCCTCTTTTATATTAAGGAAATAGTATTTTACAACCTCCCACAAATCTTTATTTATCTCATCGATTTTATCTTCCATATATTTTGGATTAATAGAAACTTTATCAGCTATTGATTTTGTAAAAGTTGTGAACAGGATATCTTCAGTCCTATCAACAAGCTCTTCGTTTGCCTCTTTATTAACTGCAAGATTATTTTTGAACGCATCTTGAACCTCTGTTGAACTTCTGAAATTTTGCAACACCTCTTTTATTTTTGTATCAAAATTCCCGACAATATCATCACTCATTCCGAATATTCCGTTGAACTGCAAAGTTCTTTTATTGATGAGTTCCAAGATACGAACATCGGCAAAATTTTCTTTACTCAACATATTTATTACCAAAACATCGGAGTTTTGTCCCTGACGATGACACCTGCAAATTCTCTGTTCAATCTTGACCGAATCATACGGTAAGTCGTAATTCACAACAACAGGACAAAACTCTAAGTCTATGCCCTTTGATGCTTCGTCATTTGCTATCAGGATTTGAATTTCATCATCAAATCGGAATTGCTCGATTGAATCGTTGTCTTTGTATTTTATGGTGTTATAACCCTGACCTAAAAATATCTTGTATAAATAATCAAATGTCAGACTGTGTTCGACATAAATTATTGCCTTTTGTTTTACTTTCATTGATTTTAAGTGATTGAAAGTCGTTTTTAATATTTTCAAAAGTTCTGCTGTTTTTGAATTTATATGAATATCGTCTGTGAGTTTTTGTATCTCTTCCAATATGGCTTTTTCGTGTCCGTAAGTCCTTTTTATAGCACCATCAAGAATGTTTGAAAATGCTCTTGGCGAAGATGAAAGCGATTTGAAAAATAATAGATTCAAATTATAACTGTCCATTTCAGGATATGCCGCTTTGTCATCAGACAAAATATAAGCAGAAACTAATTTATAAATAAGTTTCTCTTCCTTTGATAACTCATAATCAACCGTAATTGGTATTCTGCGTGTAAAATTCACATAATCCGTTGTTTGAACTTTTAAAGTCCTGAAACAAAACTGCGAAACCCACTCTGTAAGTTCTTTGTATCTTTCAGGTTGTCTGAAATATCGTTTATAAAACCAATCAGCATCAGGCAAAACACTTTCGTCAATAAAATGAATAAGCCAATAAATATCCATAATACTCATCGTGATAGGAGTCGGAGTCAGGAGTAATTTGTAAGCATTGCCGACTGCATCTTTTAGAGTCTGCACCATTTTGTTTTCCGGCTTTGATAAAACATCTGCTTCGTCAAAAATTACAAGATCCCATTCCCTCTCTTTAACTGCAAGTGCGTGTCTTGTTGCGATGTCGTATGTTGTAATAATAATCCCGACTTCATCAGGCAGAGTTTTTGAATTATTCCAAAACACAAACGGAACGGTCGGGAAGTCTTTTTCTAATTTTCGTCTCCATTGAGGAACGAGGTTCGGAGGTAAAATCACAAGAATATTAGGTTTTCCCTCGTACCATTTTTGACAAGCAACCAAAAGTGCCTCGTAGGTTTTACCTAAACTTGCCTCATCGCATAAAATACACCCCTGCAAATAATCGGAACGCAGAGCAAATCGTGCCGCCATAATTTGATACGGATAAATTTTTGCATTAGAAGATGCATAAACCGGCAGGAAGTTTTTATCGTCAGCAAG
>JAFXOV010000056.1 GCA_017528425.1 Elusimicrobiota bacterium
AAAAGAAGGAGTTTGCGATTTTTGCGGTGCTACACTTGTGCAAAGAAAAGATGATAATCCGGACACGATAAAAGAAAGATTGGTTGTTTATGAAAAACAAACAAAACCGTTGGCGGAATACTACGATAAAAGCGGTGTTGTAGCAAAAATAGACGGCGCCGTTTCTCCGGATAAAGTTTTCGAACAGATTGAAAATTTTGTTAATAATAATGTAAAATAAGAAGGATATCTTGGCTAGCAACATTGAATTAAAAAGTAAAGAAGAACTGGACAAAATGAGAGTTGCATGTAAAGCAACGGCGGAAATTTTGGAAAGTTTAAAATCTTTTATAAAGCCGGGAATGTCCACGAAAGATATAGATGTTGAAGTCTATAGAATGATAAGTTCTTTTAAAATGAAACCTGCTTTTTTGGGGTACGGTGGTTTTCCTGGATCGGCATGTGTTTCAGTTAATGATGAGCTTGTTCATGGGATACCGAATGACTCTCGTGAACTTTCTTCAGGTGACATAGTAACTGTTGATGTCGGTTGTATTTATCAGGGGTATTATTCAGATGCGGCTTACACATATCCCGTAGGTAAGATAGATGAACAAACACAGAAACTTTTACAGGTTACCGAAGACTCATTATATAAGGCTATAGAGCAGGTCAAACCGGGCAATAGGTTGGGAGATGTTTCTTACGCAGTCCAAAGTTATGTAGAACCGTTCGGCTTTTCAATAGTTCGTGATTATTGCGGTCACGGGCTTGGCAGACATTTGCATGAAGAACCGAGTGTTCCTAACTACGGAAAACCAGGAACAGGACCAAGATTAGTGCCGGGTATGGTCATTGCTATAGAGCCAATGGTCAATGCGGGAACATATAAAGTCGATGTGTTATCCAACAATTGGACCGTTGTAACAAGAGATGGTAGTATGTGTGCTCATTTTGAACATACTGTTGCCGTAACCGAAACAGGTTATGAAATTTTAACCAAAAAGTAACGGTAATCAGTGTGTAGGGTTATCTTTTTTAAGATAAAACTTGAGCAGCAAAGGTAAAAAAATGGCAAAAGAAGAAAAAATTGAAGTTTCCGGTAAAATACTTGAATCATTGCCGAATGCAATGTTTAAAGTAGAAATTGAAGGCGGTCATGTTATTTTGGCACATATTTGTGGCAAAATGAGAATGCACTACATAAAAATTTTACCCGGTGACAAAGTAAAAGTTGAACTTTCTCCTTATGATTTAACGAGAGGAAGAATCACATATAGAGATAAATAGGAGTAAAATAATGAAAGTTAGAGCATCAGTAAAACCTATATGCCAGAAATGTAAGGTTATAAAAAGAAAAGGTGTTGTAAGAGTTGTTTGTGATGACCCGAGACACAAACAAAGACAAGGATAATTGTTGAATTTAGAAGTTAAATAATATAAAATAAACGTTTTTAGCGGAGGAAAAGATGGCAAGAGTTGCCGGTGTAGATTTACCAAAAAACAAAAGATTAGATATAGCATTGAGATATATTTATGGTATCGGACCTGTTTTTTCAGATGCGATTATCAAAGAACTTAATCTTGATCCTGCAAAAAGAGTAAAAGATCTTACGGAAGCGGAAGTTAACCAAATCAACAACCTTATAACGAAAGAGTATAAAGTTGAAGGTGATTTGAGAAGAGAAATTCAAGCTAATATCAAGAGATTGATAGATATCGGCAGTTACAGAGGAATGAGACATAAAAGAAATCTTCCTGTAAGAGGACAAAGAAGTAAAACAAACGC
>JAFXOV010000057.1 GCA_017528425.1 Elusimicrobiota bacterium
GAAAGTAAAAGGATTGGACGGCGCATCAGATTGGGATGATGAATACATATATTCGTTAATCTTGAACGAAGACGGAACATTGAAAGATAATTATTTGGATATAGTAAAGGGAATAATAAGAGCAGATAAGATAGCGGAAGAACAAGCCGCAGCAGTAGCAGCAGCATTAGCGGAAGTAAAAGGATTAGACGGAACATCAGATTGGGGAGACGATTATATATATTCATTAATTTTGAACGAAGACGGAACATTGAAAGATAATTATTTGGATATAGTAAAAGGAATAATAAGAGCAGATAAGATAGCGGAAGAACAGGCCGCAGCAGTAGCATCAGCGTTGGCGAAAGTAAAAGGATTGGACGGCGCATCAGATTGGGATGATGAATACATATATTCGTTAATCTTGAACGAAGACGGAACATTGAAAGATAATTATTTGGATATAGTAAAGGGAATAATAAAAGCAGATAAGATAGCGGAAGAACAAGCCGCAGCAATAGCGTTAGCATTGGCGGAAGTAAAAGGATTGGACGGCGCATCAGATTGGGATGATGAATACATATATTCGTTAATTTTGAACGAAGATGGAACGTTAAAACTTAACTATTTGGACATAGTAAAGGGAATAATAAGACAAGATCAGATGACGGAGCAACAAGCAGCGGAAGCAGAGGCTGCAAGAGCTGAAGCAAAAGAAGCTTTATCTAAATATGGATATACTGATGATGCTATAGATGAATTATTATTTAAAGACGGGAAATTAAGAGATGACTATAAAGATGCTATACAAAATGTCATAAATATCCAAGAAGCATTCAAGACAGTGAGAGGAATGCAAGGAACGGAAAAATGGAGTGATGAATACATATATGCATTGGTTACAGATGGAGACGGAAAATTCAAAAAAGATTATTTAGCATATGTAACCAACATAATAAACAATATAGCAGAACAAGAAAGAATAGCAAACGCATTAGCAGAAGTAAAAAAATTAAAAGATGCAAAAGGTTGGGATGACGAATACATATACTCACTTATATTAAATGAGGATGGTACATTAAAAGATAATTATTTGGATATCGTAAAAGATGCAATAAGACAAGGAGAGATAAACAACACCGTTGGTACCATAAGATATTGGTTAGAACAATATCAAAAAGGGAACACATCCGCTGCCGGAGACTTAGCTTACTATTATAAACAATTGACGGAAGAACAAAAGAAGGCTTACTTCTCAGCAGCTGAAAGAGCATTAATAGAAAGTATAATATCACAAGGTGGAAGTTCCGGAGTGGATCAGACCGGTGCTTCAGGTTGGACACAAGAAGAAGGACAGGGTGAGCAACAAGTTGGTGCAGGAGAACAAACAACCCCGATATCAGGAACGAAATTTAGAGCATCGGACGTTTTAAGATCAGGGGAAACATATGCTTATAAATACAATTTTGATTTTGTAAAATATGATTCTGATTTATATAAGGCAGATAGTTTCTTCTCTTCGGAAAAAGTTAACTTTGATGCAACAGTTAGCAGTTTAACAGAAGAAATAAATACGGATCTCACAGAAAAAGTAACGGAGCAGTTATCTGCTTTCAAACAGTTCTGGAATGATAATGTTATCATAGGTACGATAGTAGCAGCTGCTATTGCGGTTGCAGCTGTTGTTTCTGTCGTTTTCCTTTTAGCACCTGCTCTTACTCTTTCCATACCTGTAGTGTTGATATCTCTTGCAGTCGGTGCAGGACTTGGCGGAATATATGTTGCTATTGCATCACAAACATCGTTACCTCTTCCTTTGTTTGTTGGAAAAACAGAAGAAGTTACGACCAAAAGAACGGAAGCACATTCTTATAGTGAAGTTAAAGATGGTGATTATATTGTTGAAACTACCAGTGAAGCTAAAAAGAATGATGAAGGAATTATTTCATATACATATAATAAGGTTATTAGAGATTCCAGTGGTAACATGGTTGCAGAAATAACCATTACATCTTCTTCGGAAGAAGGATTGCCGATAAGCTATACGGTTAGAAGTTACGATAATGGAGTTTTGAGTACTGAAGTTAAATGTGAAGATTCCACAAAACAAGAATATGTAAAGACATCTTATGATGATAGAGGAAACAAACAATTTGAAGAAACAATAGATATAAATGAAGCGGAACAGATTTATAACTCTTTGGGAGTAGGAAATTTAGCAACTTCAATGGCTTCTTTTGCAACCGGAAAAGATACACTTTATCCGTACTTCTCTTTCTTGGATCCTAAACAAAACGGAGAAACTACACAATTGTACGATAACTCTTTGGTAGGAATTGAAGTGTTACAGGAAGCTGTTCTTAGAGGAGATAAACAATCATCCGAAGAAGTTTTGAATTTGTTGGAAAAAGTAGCTTCTAAACATTTAAGATTATCTGACAGAGAAGACGAAAACTATGTAAAGACCGGAGAAGCATTATGGGCAGGTATTTTTGCTGAATATTGCAGAAATTCCGGAATAGATTTCGGCAGTGAAGAAGATAATGCAAGAGCCAATGCTGCGATAGATACTATATTAGGCGATGTTGATAGTTATTTGGGAACAGTAGATATAGATAAAAACGGAATGCTTGCTTTTGAAGGTATGAAATTTAATGAAGATCAAACTCATTGGATTTCTACGGAACATATGTTTGATGCCGCAATGTATTATGCATTGAAAGGTGATACAGATTCATTGAATAAAGTTTTAAAATACATAAAAACAAACTTGGTTAATAATGACGGAAGTTTAAAACAAGGATTAAACAACAATAACCAAGCAATAGATACATATACTTGGGGTTATATGATGTTGTCTTCTATAAAAGATATGAACTTAGAAGGCGTTGATGTTGATTCCGTATTTGGTGAGAATTTCTTGGATGGATTGTTAGATAGAATGATGTCATATAGAAAAGCAGATGGTACTTTTGCTTTTTCGGATATGCCTTATGGTGTTACCAGCGGCGAATTTACAATGCAAGCTTATGCTGCGTTAGCTTCAGCCGGAAGAGAGGCAGAAGCAAATGATGTTTTACAATCTGCCGTAAAAGCCGGTTTGGTTGTTATCGAAGATGGTAATATTTATGTTAAATATACAACCGAGGCAGACAGCGGGAAAAACAGAGATTATGAAAATTATCCTGTTTATGCTGATAGATCATTAGCAGCGACAGCTTGGTTGAAGTTTGGTATGGAAGAACTTCAGTCTAATCTTAATGGCGGTTCAACAAATATTTTCACTATAGCAAATAATGGAAATATCGGAACAACAACTAACAAAAATATAGAAACAATAGATTCAATAGTAACCACATTGAATAGCATAACAATAGATACGAAAATTGATGCAAAAAAAGCTACGGAAAATGCTTTGGCGGAAGTAGAAGCTGTCGGACAGCAGATATACGATTACTACGAAGCAGGTAATTTAACAGAAGCACAAAGAGATCAACTTTATGGCTTTGTTCAACAGAAAGCTATGGATATAGATTTGTCTGCAGGTAGCAGTGTAAGACAACCCGTAAATGCCAATGCCGTAAGAACTCAGGAAGCAATAAGAGAAGTCGGATACAGACAATATACGGTAACCGACGGGAAATTTGAATTGGAAAAAACTGGAAGTACATCGGATAAAGGTTCATATTTGGGTAAAGTTAATACTCTTGCAACAGATAGCACTTTCCAAGAGTCTGTGGCAGAGAAGATGTTTAATGCTATTGTTGATGAACTTAAAAAGGTATTAGGTTTAGATTTCTTAAACGGCAATATTATTGGAAAATTAGTAAATAAAATTATGGGAGCTGAAGAATATCAAAAGACGGACGATATTGCTACATGGTCTACAAGAGCAGTTAAGAATTATTTTTCCAGTGCTAAAAATTTTGATGATATTTTTGCAAGCCTTTCCGAAATGGATAAAGATGAACAAACAGAATTATTAACAAAATTAATAAATTTCTCTAATACTAACACTATTGCAAACTTGATAAATAATGTTAAGAATTCTAAAGACTTGGATGAAACTCAAAAACAGGAATTGTTGGGATTAGCTTATGAAAAACAAATAAGTTTAGCCGGCTCGTTAACAGATATAGATAAAATAATAAGATATATAAATAGTACGGATTCAAGCTTATTAACGGATTCGCAGAAAGCTGATTTATTAGGCAAAGCTTATGAAAAAGAAATATCAGTTGCGACAACAATTAACCAATTGAAAGATAATATAATACCAAATATAAATAAATCAAGTTTAGATGATCAAACAAAAGCTTCTTTGTTTGAACAAGCATATTTAAAAGAAATAGAAGTTTCAACAAGTTTTGACAATATATATGGAAGAGTAAGAGATATACAAAACTCTGATTTGGATGATGCTACGAAAGAATCTTTAATTAATGTAGCACGTAACAGATTAAAAGAAATATATATTGCCAGAATGAATAAAGAAACAAACAGAGCGGAAATTAGAAAATTAAGCACAGAAATTTTCAATGCATCAAAAAATAAAAATAATACTAACTTGGGTGTAGAAATATTGACTCAAGATATGGTGGAAGATTTGTTTGGTGCTCTCGAAACAAGAGTATTTGCTTTGGATATTTCCAACGGAAGTTATGTAAGAAAGGGAGTAAAGTACAATGCTGTAATTACGAAAACTGCGATGCTCGAAATGAGAGATGCAGGAGATTATCCGAAAATTAACAGAGAAACCGGAGTTATGGATTCTGCTGATCCGTATATTACAAGAATAAACAATTACATAGCTGAAAATAATTTAGAGGCTACCGTACAACAAAATATTAGAGCAGAAGTTCGTAAACAATTTGAAAAACTTTTAGGCGTTTCTTCCGAACAACTTTTAACGGATGAAGCAATTGATAAAATGCTTACGGATGTTAATGTTGTTGCTTCAGATACACAAAAGAGTTGGGCAACAAAAGCATTAAATATCCTTTTCTATGATGATGACAGTGTTAATGCATTGGTGGCTAATATAAAAGATTTGAATTTGCCTAACGAAGAGGATGTTATTGCTGTTATAAACGATAAATATTATGACACTCTTAATGAAAGAATAGATAACGCCACTACAATGAATGAAGTTGATGAAATAGCCGGTATAATTGCATCATCTGCTATATTAAGTGATGCACAGAAAGAAAAACTTAATGACAGTGTAGATTGGTATAAGACCGATTTGGTTGATTTAATTGCCGGTCTTGATAATGTTGAAAAAGTAGAAAATGGTTCTTATTTGGATAAGTCAAGCGGATATTGGGTAGGTAACTCAATAGTATATCCTAAAATATTTAGATATTTGGTAACCATGAAAGATGGCAGCAGTATGTATATTTACAGATATAGTGGAGGAGAAGACAGATTCTCTATTGCTAACAAGAAACAGACTTTTGAAGATTTATCTAACATAATAAATGCTTGGCAGGCCTTATCCGGAGAAGGTTATCAGGTAGAATCAAAATTAGACAACAATAAAAATCAATATTTCACCATTACAAAAGATGGTGTTAGTGTTGATATTTATTTGTTTAATATTGATGGAAATTATATTTTTGATCTTGACAAAACAGAAGCATTATTTGATTTGTACGCAAACTTCAAATCGGACTTGGAAGGTTTGAATGATGGCTACAGCGTAAATGTAAAAACAGATGAAAATAACTATGCATATTTTGAAGTAACAAGAAACGGAGTTACCGCAAAAATTTATCCTTATGATGAAAACAGTGAAATGATAGATATATTCGGTCAATACACCAGCAAACAAATAGCGGATGTTTATTTGTACAATGCAGGTGCTCCTCAAGATGCAAGTTTGAAGATGGAACAAAGATTGGATGCCGTTTTGTCTAAAACAGTAGAAGATTTTGATTCTCTTGCCGAAGAGATAGATAATATCACACCTACGGTGGAAAGAGAATTAGCAAGTAAAGATACCTATTCTACAAAAAGAGAAGTACAAAATGCAGATGGTACAAAAACAGTTTTCGGTGTAACCGCAAGACAAACCACAGCAGGAATATTGATTACGTATACAAAACAAGTTTTTGATGCTTCCGGAAAACTTATTGAATCTGTAGAAGTATCTCATACTCCGAAAGGGAATGTTTATACGAAGACAATAATTGCAGAAGATGGTACACAACAACAAATTACAAGATCGGATGAGTTTGTAACAGAAAATGGTACAAAAGGTATCGTTTATGCTAAAAACTTCTTTGATGAAAACGGTGAATATTTAGGAACAGAAGAATTTGTGGATTATCAGAATGCAAAATTGTCTGACGAAGAAGGCATTGTGTTCTATACGAAAGACAGTATCCTTGAAGATGAAGATGGTATATCCGTTATTGATGTTGATACCACTATAAACAGAGATCAATTAGCAAGTTTCTTGAAAAAATCTTTGATTCAAAATCATTGTGATGCTTTGGGAAGAATGAGATATTTCATAAACAACAATGTAGAAGAAGATAGTATTTTACTTGGAAAGTTCAATATAAACGGTGTTATAGAATACATATATATAGAAAATATTGTTGATAACGGAGACGGAACATATACTTTCGATGTAATTTCTTCTACAAATGACAAGAAGACGGATACAAGATCTCTCGGAACTGCAACAATAAGAATTGAAGACGAATACGGAAGATTGGAAACAGCTCAGTATAAAGATATATTTGAAAATATTGAACAATTACATGGTAATGATTATTATACCGGAATTTCCGTAAGATATGATAAGAGCATAGAACAAGATTCTAAATATCAGCTTGTATTCAGAGACGGGAAATTTGTATACACATACGATGGTGAAGAAGTAGCTTTCTCTTATGGTTCATATCATGATATTAAAAATGCTGAAGTAAAAACATTTAATGAATATGAATTCGGAATTATTTCTCCTGCTGTAATGTTTGTTCCTGAAACCGTATATATAGCAGATTTGGATATAACAGTATTATCTAAAGATTTATATAACTATGCACAAGGAAAAACAAAGGAATTGAAAGATACTGCAGGAAATATTGTATCCGGTTTAAATTTATATAAAATGGCTAAAGGTTTTTCCGAAACCGGTTTGTGCTTCGAAAAAGGTATTTGGTTTACGGACAGTAATGTTAAATTCAGTTTCGAAAATACCGATGAACCCGGAAAAGAAGATGAAGGTATGGCTACCGTTACTCATAAGCAAAATAATCTTTCCGATGGTAAAAATTACAGAGCTACACGTACTCAGGAACAAGGTGAGTTACCTGTTTATTCCGTAGAACAAGTTCCCGGAGAAAGTTCTCCGATAAGTGTATTCGACGGTATGACTTATACTCAATTACTTGATACAAATACTTCAGGATTTACCTACGATACAAATAATTTGGAAGCTTTGTTCGGAAATATACAAGATTATTGTGATTATAGTTTGCAAGATTTAACATGGACAAGAACAGATGTTTTGTCTCCTGAAGGAGATATTATACAAACCAGTTGGGCAGCATATTCCGAAGAACACGGTTCAACACCTGTTGTAAAAATAACTCCTGACGGTTATGTCGATTTTTCAATAGATTATGAATATAAAGGTACAGATGCCCAATATAAAGGAGAAACTTTGGATTGCGGTATCAGATACAACTTATTAAATACCGATATGAACCAGGATCCTATCAACTTGGTATCTATTGCCGGAATCGGAACTGTTGTATTGGATTTATATAAAGGAACGGCTTTCATAGAAAACAGAAACGAAGACGGTTGTTTGGAAGAAAAGTATTATATCACCATGAAAGATACTTCAAGCTTGTTCTCTTATGGAAGTAACGATATAAATTGGCAAGATACATTGGATGAATATTTTGGTGATTGGAAGGCAATGAAAGACAGCAGCACAATCCCCGGTTTAATCAACAGTGTAAATAATTTAGGCAACGGAAACATTTGGGAAGTAACAAAAGTTGAAGAATATTCTTATGAAGATGTAGATATACAAGACAGTCTTTATGCAGATAACAGAATGTATAAGGCTGCTTGGTTGAGAGCATTGGGTATTCCTTCTTATACAAAAACTTACTTGGTAGATGATAAAGGTCAAATCAAACGTCAAGACGATCCAATAAGCGAGAGCTATTTTAAAGGTATAAACTGGGATAAAGGAACCATATACAGTGAAGAAAATATTTTCGCAAAAGTTGATGGAGAAGAAAAGAAAGAAGCTCAGGTGATTAGAACTTACCAAAGAGAAATGGATTTCAGAGGTAATGTTTTACAGCAATATGAAATTGAAAACGGTGTATATGTTTCAGGTATTATAGTTCCGGAATACGATCAGTACGGAATAGGTTTAAGATCATATTCTCTTGTTTTCGAAGATGGTAGAGCTTATGTTGCAAGTTCATCTGAATTTGCCGGCAGAGTAAGCGAAAGAACTATTGTTTACGATAACAACGTAAACACCGTAATGTTTGCACATGAAAGAACACAATTGGAAGACCAGAATCCTCTTGCAGTCGGTGATATGTCTGTTGATGATATAGATTTTAATATTTTTGAAAGAATACAGGGAGATGTATTGGATTCTTCAGGTAATTTAAGAGATCCTGATACCAAAATTCAAACAGAAAAATCTTACATATTTAACAATGCGGAAGGTAGAAACGTTATAACTTTATCGAATATTAGAGTTGATGCCAACGGAGATATTGAAAAAGCAGATCAGAATGACACGAATGCAACGGAATTTGAAAAGATGTTCGGCTATCCTGCAGTAATTTCGTTCAGCAGATATTCTCAGGAAGAAGAAACAAATATTGCAGATGAAAGAAGACAGTTGAATATCGGTCATCCGACCGTTGTTGTATCGTATCCTTATGTCGGAGAATTAGGTTTCCAACACTATGGAGTAACGGATGCAAACGGAGATGTGGAAGATGTCAATACTGCTATAGACGAAAGTAACTATCTCACAAAAATGAACAATATGAGAATCGTTAAGACCACGGAAGGAGATAAAGATTATATATCCTTGGTTTACACAATGTATTCAAATCCTAATTTTAACGATGATAGTTGGTTCGCGGGAGTTACAGATAGATTAGCCTATGAACTTAATCCGAACTTCTTTAGAGGTCAAGCGGAAGCCGTAGCAAGATATCGTTCGCAGATGAGCGGTTTGGATACGGTAGTATTCAAGAGTGACGGATTAAAATATTTTGAAATTTACGAATATGCAATAACGGATACTCCGTTCGGAACATTTGCAAACAACAATTATGAAGTTAATATGTTGAACAGAAGAGGAAAATCTCAATACGCTTTCTTGTTGAATCCTGACAACGATGAATATTTTGGATTGACAAGAGGAGAAGAAGGCAAAGACGGACGCAATTGGCAACCTTTATTGGAAAAACTAAGTTATATAAATAATAATGTTAATTACGATGATTTATTGGCAAATGTTTCCAATGTTGAAACACAAGATCAAATTCCGTATGGAGTAGATATTGGTAACGGAGTAACATTAACGATAACTAAAGTTTATGCTACTACAGAGAACACAACAAAAGGTAACGATTATTCTGTTACAAGTACATACTATGAACCTTCACATTATGTTGCTGATGAACATCCGGCATTCTTAGAATATTCTTATGTTTACGGTAAATACGGAAACCTTGAAAGTAAAGATCAAACCGATGCTATTTCCGATTGGGGAAATGAATTAAAAGTTTTATGGCTTAATTTAACAAGATATGTAAATCCTAAAATTTTGATAGGTTTGATGATTGCTGTTCCGTCTATTTTCGGCGGATTAATTATAGGAGCTGTTTTCAAGAAAAACAAAAAGAAAAAAACTTTGAGAGAAAAAGAAAAGGAAATAGAAGCAGCAGAGCCGCCGAGTGACGAAGAAAAAGCTGAACAAATGCAAAAGGTTGCCGGAGAAGAAAAAGAAGCCTTAGAAGAAAGAGCAAAACAAGCTGCAGCCGGACGTGTTGTCGAGACTCATGTTGCTGCATACAACTTTGATATGCAAAGATTCAAGAGAGCATTGGAAGGCTCTAACATTATGAATCAAAAACATGCTGAAATGTTTAAAGTTTGGGCACAACAGCATGGAAAAGCAATTACAGATATTAACAAAGCAAGTGATGCTGATGTATTTGAATATATTCAAGACTTATTAAAAGAAAAGCTTCAACTTTTATCTTTTGAAGATTGGAAAGCCGCTTATGTTACCGAAGGTGATACAAGAACAGAAGCTCAGTTGAAGGAAGATTATGAACAATATAAACAAATGCATGCCAATGATAAAAATGATCAATCTGTTTTCTCCGAATACAGATGGTGGATCAAAAATGTTATGGCTGAAACATTGCCGGAATCCGAAAGAGAACAATTTATTAAAGATAATACCGGAAACTTTACAAACGAAGATTTATTATTGTTCTACTACATATATATTGCTTGTGATTCTATGAGACAAGAAGCAATCGGTTTTAGAAATTTCTTGTTCTTTGAAGCAAAGAAAATGATTGCCGAAGGAAATACCGACAAAGTCGGTTACATGATAAATGTAGAAACATCCAGATTTATGAACTTTGTTGAGAAAGGAATAAGTATTCAAGAACAGATAAATCAAATGAAATATGCTGTTGCCGAAATGGACAAACAAAAAGGTTTGTTAAATAAAATAAGAAACTTCTCCAAAAAGAGAAAGATGAAGAGAGCAATAACATATTATGAAGCGCACAAAGCTCAAATTGATGAAGAAGAAGGTATATATAAGGCAGCTGTGCTTGGAAGTTATAACGGCTATAAGACTAACATTAAACCGCAAGAAAATGAAGGTTTAACCGGTAAATCGGAAATGAGTCCGAGATTCTTGCACTATACGAATATAATGGATAATTATTTTAAAAAGTTTGGTTTTAGAGCTTTGTTTGGTGTAAAAGGCGGTTTCGGCAGCAGACTTCCTACAAGACCTGATGAGAATTTCTCTTATTACGATATAGATGCAGACTTTAGAACACCGGAATATGTAACAAGATATATGTCGTTTATTAATAAGAATATTTCGGATGGCGTTTATTCCGAAGAACAATATGCAAAAACAAATAAGAGAAATTACACATTTGCAACGGAAGTAGTTCCTTTCAGAAGTTATATACCTTATGCTGATTTACTCCAGAGCTTAACAAATTCAAGAAAAGTTATAACTTTATGGCTTGGTAATTTGTCTGTTACACTTGGTATTGTTTCCTATTTTATAACGGGAGCTCTTATAGGTTCTATAGGTGCTGCACTTCCGGTTGTAGGAATAGGAATGCTTATAACCCTCGGTGTTCATGCTTTCTTGAAATATACCGAATACCGCAGACAAAATCCGATGAATCCTATTAGAAGTCAATTTGGAAAAACAGTATACAGTTCTCAAGATAGAGATTTGGCTGGCAGAGAAGATGTTAAAACTGCCGGAAAATCTATGCTTGCAAGATATATACCGTTATTAACTATTAAAACAGCATGGGAAAGCGTTTTGTTATATTTTGCTATTGCTCCTATGGCAAAAGCCGGTCTCTTTACTTATGTTATGGATATTTCCATAAAAGGATTAGGCTTATCTTTCTTGGTTTCTCCGTGGCTTATAGGTATACCTGTTGTATTGGGTATAGCTCTTGTAATTAGAATGCATAAATCTGTGGATAAAAAAATTATTGCAGGTGCAACGGATTTAAAGACAGGAGAGATTGATAAATCTGCGGTTAAAGGAAAGAGATATTTGGCAGGTTTAGCATTGTTTGCTGCTCCCGGTGTTCTCATGTTGATACTGCCGTATATTGCATTAATACCCGGTATTGCCGGTCTCTTTTACGCAGCATTTATTTTGGCTCCTATAATAGCATTTACATTCTTGGATTTCTTTGGTTTTAACGATTTACTTAAATCCGTAAGCATCATAATACAAAAAATAAAGAAAGGTGCTTTTGTCGGAAGAAGTTGGGGATCTTTCAAAAAGTATGCGATGCCGACAGATGACAGAACCGAAGCTCAACTTAGAGAAGCTTTACAGGCGGAAGGTGATAATGCAACCAAACAGGAATTTAAACAATATCAAGCTGATATTATTGCTGTTGAAACATCTGCAAAAGGTGAATCTGATTTTGACAAATTATCAGATGAAGAAAAAATTAAAAAGTTCATAGAGTATAAACTTAGCATGACATCTTTAAATATGGCAGCTTTCTATGAAGATTGGAAATCCGTATTCTTACCTGAAGATGTAGCTAAGAGACTTACCGAAGAACAAAAACAGGTAGCTTTTGCAATGTACTGGAACAGAGTGATTGAGGATTATTATAATACTAACAAGATTTCTAAAGAAGAATATGAAACATATAGATTTGAATTTGCTGATTATGGTTATCAGGGTAATAAAGGTAAAGGAAATTTAGACAGAAGAATTGTAAAATATCCTGATTTGTCTGCAAAACCTCAAACGGATACTGCAAGAGAATTGTTCTTCAGATTGAACCAAGAAACCCAGGTTAGACTTCAAGAAGGATATAGACAACCGAACTTGGATGACATAAGTTTGAGTGCTCTTATACCTGCAAACGATGAAGCTGTTTCCACCACACTTAAAGAGTTGAACGGAGATGTTGTTGACGAGAAAACATTGTTAACACATTTGATGTCACAATACAAAGGTGAATGGGAGAACATGCTTTCGAGATTGGATTATACCGTAGGTAAAGACGGCAAGAAATATGCAAGAGATTTCAGAGGCAGAATGAGAGAATTGACGGATGATGATGTGGAAGTCCTTGAAAGAATGAGAGATATGTTAGATAAAGATGACGGCTCCATAAAAATGAAACAAAAACTTACAAGAGCAGACGGTTCTGAATTGCCTGATTGTTGGATGAAGGAAGAGATTATAAGATGGGCAGAACCTAAATTGCAGCCATTGTCTCCTACACAAATCGGACTTGCAAATTTAAGAGATACATTGGATTTCTTAGCTGAAATAGAATTTGAATATTTAAGAGCAGATGGTCAGGAGTATGATGAATACTTGTTTGAACAAGCCGGTGGCTTGATACAGGGTGTTGATTATGCCGGATATCAACAGTTATTAAAGAAGAGTGCGGATAAAACCATTACTGATTCCGAAAAAGCTTTATTGGAAAAAATAATAGCTGATTTACAAGCTCAAAAAGATCAGTATGAAACATGGGCACGAGAAGGAAAAGAAGCAGATAAAGTTGCACAGTATAGACAAAGAGGAAATGCCGCTTGGAAAAAGAGAGTACATGATTTGGTTGACAGTAAGAACTGTTTCCAAGCAATAGTAGGTTATCAACAGTTTGGTAAACTTTATAACGATGGTTTGGGTGCAGATGATCCGAGAGTTGTGGCTCTGTTTAGAAATTTAAAAGAGTTTAGATTTCTAACGACTCCTGTTATTCACGGAAGAACACATTCTCTTAAAGAATATGCACACCTTAAATACTTAAAAGAAATTGGTCGTGCTTCAGGCTATGATTTGGCATTGATTGCAGAAATGGAAAGAAATGGCCTTCCTCAAGAATGGAAAGATGAAATAGCTAAATATTCCAGTTTTGCAGCCTTATATAATGCACATAAGAATCGTACGGTAGAAGTAGACGGTAAGGAATATACTGTTGAACAATATATCCAACTGACAGTTAGAAATGACAAAAAGAAAGGCGATGATAAAATAACTAAAGCGATAGAAAAGAAGATGCCTTTATGGGCAGCCAAAATACAATTAGTTTCGTTCAGAAGATTGGAAGCACAAGATGTTTCTTACGAAAAATATAAACAATTGTTGCAAGATGAGAAAAACGGAATAATTACTACTGCAGACGAATTCTTACTTAAACAAATAAGAATAGAGTTGGATAAAGAGAAAGCAAAGTTTGAAAGATGGGAAAAAGAAGGAAAAGAAGCGGATAGAGTTGCACAGTATAAGTCTAAAGGCGAGAGTTATTTGTTCGAACAAAAAGACGGGTTAATAACCGTTGTAGTATTCAACGATGCTGATGTGGAGTTTACACAATACAGCGATTATAAGGAATGGTTAAAACGTTATAACGAATTGTTAGATAAACAAGATAAGGGTACAATTACCGCTGAAGAGATAGTTGAATTAGATAGACTTTATAAAAAAATAGATACTCTTCAAAAAGCTATATTTGCCGAACAGACAAAGTATGAAATGTATGGCCCCAGAATAGCCGAATACGACAGTGCAACAACAGAAGAAGATAAAATTAAAGCTATTTTCACGACAAGCGATGAATTGGCTTCTTTGGGTGTAGATTATGCTGCTTACAGATCTTTGTTGGATAAAGAAGCTGACGATACAATTACCAACGAAGAAAAAGATTTGTTGGAAGCCATAGAAAATGCGATAGCAATGGAAAAAGACTTATATGATATGCTGAGAGATAAAATAGCAGCATTTAATGCCGCTGCCACCAAAGAAGATAAAGTCAGAGTTATATTTGAAAAAAATGGCGGCTTCAACATAAATTCTTTTGAAGAAGGTGCTACATACGCTACACCGTTTAACGGTATGTTTAACGGAGGTATTTACGGACAAGGAAAAGTAGATCACCACACATATCTCCAAAGCTATATCAGAAATAAATTCATATTGCAGATGGATATGAACCAGGGTATATATGCTCAAAGTGCCTTAACATTCTTCACTGCAATGCAACCTTTATTACAAGATGATGAAGTTTACAATGTATCAATGCAAGAAAATATACCTACTAAGAGATTGACTCCGGTAGGTGCAAAAGGTGCTTTGGCTGAAGCCGGATTTAATGCTTCTCACCAAGATATGAACAATATGTGGCAACTCCACATGTACGGACATCCTAACATCTTGAGAGCAAGCTTCATACAATCAATAACCGGTCAAAGTAAATCTGTAGTGAGTGAAGATGCTGCAGCCGGTAAATTTGCAAAGACAAAAGGCGGAAAGACGGTTACCGTTTTGGGAACTTCAGTAGAAAAAACAAGAGAAGCCGGAGTTTCTCCGCATACCGGAATGGTAAACAAATTCTCTATGGGATCTGCCGAGTTGTTGCAATCTCCTATGGAATATGAATATCAAAAAGCTGAAGTAGCAGCTTTTGGCAGAATTGGAAGTATTTTTGCAACATCAATTGATTTCTTTGAAGGTCCCGGATTCTATCTTAAAGAAAGATTGGTTGTCCCTGTTGTTAAGTTGTTTATATTCGGAATATTATTCTTGGGATTAAGTCCTTTTGCATCTGTACCTATAGCATTCTTGTTAGCTATATTCGGTGTTATCTTGTCTCAAAATGCAGGTCTTCCGGGATTAGTAACGAAGTTTACGACTTATGAGCCCGGAGTTAATTATGATCACAAGATTTTCGGACACGAGATACAATCTCCGGCTGTCAATGAATTCTTGAATTTCTTCGTTTCTATCGGAGTTTGGTTGAAAGGTTTGGTTGCAAACTTTAAGTTCTTTGTAACACAAATACAAACCCATTGGGATGGTAGAATAAAAGGAACAGAAGGAAGAGCCGCATATGTAAATACGGGAAGAGGACCGGGAGTAGAATTCTCGGATATATTGGAAGGCGGAAAAGTAATGGATACTCTCTTGTATTCTCACTTTGCACCGTCTGTTTCTACCGTTTTTGTAATTCTAGCGGCACTTATATACAAAATTACACCCAAAACACAGGCATTCTCTCTTATATATATATTGATTCCGTTTGCATTCATATTGGGACAAACACAATTGTTGCCGGGATACAATGTATTTGTGGATGGCCCTAAATTTGCATTCAAGAATTTAGGAAAAGAATGGAAAAAATGGCCTAAAGCGGTATTTGAAGAAAAACACAGTTGGTATTATGGAATAGTATCTTTTGCTGTATTGAGCATATTAACACTTTTCGATATCATAGATACAATTGTCTACGGCTTAATTAAATTTGGTCCGAGAAGCCTTGGAAGAAATCTTGCAAACGGTAAGATTGGTTTGGCATTGATTTCTCTTGCAGAAACTATTGCTATTCCGTTTGTAGCCGTTGCACTATTCTCTGCATTACCATATTTAACCTTAATTGCTCCTTTAGCTGTAGCTGTAATATTTGGCGCATATGTTCTTTACTCTGCGATTACCGGGTTTATAAATCAAAGACAAGCTATCAGTGAAGAAAGAGAAGCAAGAACGAACAGAATTTTGGAAGATATTAAATTTGAATTAAAAGCGCAGGGAATATTAGATGTTGATTTCTCTGTTCAAGACGGTAAAGCTGTATTGAATTTGGACGGAATTGAAAGTGAAACTGAAAAAGCGGAAGCTAAAGCAATAGCAGACAGTTTAATGTTTGCGGCCGGTACGGTAGCCGGAGATTCTGGCAAAATAGAATATGATATATCATCATTGTATGTTAGAAATACCAGAAACAGATTGAATCAGTCAGGTTTAGCAGCAGATAGCCCGATGTATAAGACAATAGACGGTTTGATAAAACAAGCGGAAGAAGCTGTTTCCAAGAATAGAATAAGTGCTGCAAATGAGATTTTGAAAGATATAAATAACTTGATGACCGTACAAAAGGAACTTGATTCGGCAAGAGCAGCATTTGAAAAGTTAGGATTGGAAGAATCCGATAAGTTGTATAAAGACATAGATGAATTGTTAAAAGAAGCTGAACAATCTTTATTGAAAAATAAAGCCGATAATGCTGGTGACTATATAAATGAAGTAAATAAGTTAATAATGAAATTCAATGATATTAACAAGAAAATCGAAGCTGCTGATAAGGCCTTTAAAGGTTTAAAATTAGATGAAAGTGATCTTAAAAAAGAAATAGAAGAATTGATTGAAGATGCAAAGTCCGAAGTAAAAGAAGGTAAGTTTAATGATGCCTATAGAGACATAGAAGATGCAAATGATTTTATAGCGACTATTAAGAGTATTAATGATGCAAAAAAACAATTGAGCGAATTGTCGTTGGAAAAGGACGAAAAGTTATTTAAGAAAATAAACGGACTTTTAGAGAGAGCAGACACTTTGGTAGCTGCAGGAAAGACAAAAGCAGCTAATAGAAGAGTCAATAAAGCAAACAAATTGATTTCGAAAGAAAAAGAAAGAAGAGCATCTGTTAAAAAGATTGCTGAAGAATCTAAGAAGATTTCTGAAGAAATTGCTAACTTGAGAGCAGAATTAGAAAAATTAGATTTAGATAAGAAGAGTCGTTTATATAAAGAAATAAACGGTCTTTTAAATGCTTCTGAAAAGAATCTTAAAAAGAATAAATTGAATTTTGCCGGTGAATATTTAGATAGAGCACAAGAATTAGTAAAGTTCCAAAAGACAGAAGTTAACAGACTAAGAGCAGATGCAAAAAGATTAAAACTTGGTTCGGATAAACAGATAAGTAAATTGTTCAAAAAAGCAGAAGATTTAGCTGCCGATTACAAGATAGGTAAAGCATATAAGAGATTAGAGCAAATAGTTAAATTGATGGATAAAAAGAGCAAAGGTTTGGAAATCTCTGATATTGCGGAAGAATCAGTGGAAGTTGCGGAAGAGGCAGTGGAAATTGCGGAAGAAGCAAAGGCTCCTGTAGTTGTGGAAACAGAAGCTGTAGCACCGGTAGTAACAACCGAAAAGAAAGAAAGAACGGAACAAGAACAAAAAGTAATAGATACATTAAACGACAAAGGATATATTATTATCTCCGACGGTGTAATAGAAGTTACGGAATTGTTCGAGACATTAACAGACGAATTTGGTGAAGATAAAGTAGGAATGTTCCTTTCTGCCGATATGTCTGAAGATCCTGACTCAAGTGTTACTGTTGTTTATTTAGCTGAAAAGTTTACATCTGACGGAAGAAGAGATGATGGTATAGCAGAAAGAAAAATAACAACTATACATACCGCTGAAGCTTTGAAGGACAAGACGTTAAGACTTGTTGCTGTCAGAGATTCTGACAGTTTGGAAATTGCTCCTTCTTTCGCTTCTGAAATAGGAAAAACAACACAACTTACCATGGATGATAAAGGTATAGTTTCTCTTGCCGGAGATTATAGTCAGGTCTTTGGTGATAATGCAACCGTAAAATTCATGGATAAAGATAAAAAGACTATTAGAATTGTTGTTCCGGGACATGAATACATATATGATCTTGAAATTGTTGAAGACAAAGGACCCGGAGTCGGAGAAATAGTACCTTCAAGTGAATCTGCAAGACCTTCCGGATCAGATGCGGCCGCAGAAGAAGAAATAAAACCTGCTATAGAGATAGTAAGTTCAGAGCCTGCGAAAGAAACAGATGCGGTAGATTTGAGCAAGATGGGAGAGGCGGAAGCATTAGAGAAAACGAAGAGAGGAGCGGAGAGAGTATTGGCCGGAGAGGCAGTATTTGCGGTATTGGCAGCCGGAGCAAGCAGCAGAATGAGTGCGAAGGAAGCAGGTAAACATATACAAGGAATGTCGGAAGAAGCGACGAATATAGAATCAAAAGCAGCAGTACCTATAAATGATCAGGGAGATACATTCTTAAGTTTGTATATAGATAATGTAGTAAAGATGTTGGAAGAGATAAAAGGAAAGGCAACTGCGGCAAGAGAAGATACGAGTGCGATGAAAAACAATACGATATTGATAATGACAAGTGCGAGATATGAAGCAGAACAAGTAAAGATAATAAGAGAGACATTGAAGAAGAAGGGATATGAACTTAAAGGAATAAAAGGTAAAGCCGGCAGTTATACTATAGTAGATAAAGACGGTAATGTATTATGCAATATACAATTATTCAGACAAGATAGCGGAACGGTAAAATATGCGACAGTTGAACAAGTAAGAAGCATGAGAAGTAAATATGCAAGTGAAGAGGAATATTATACAGCATTATATTTTGCATATGAACAAGAGAGAGCAGGAAAGACAGAATTCAAAGAAGAAAGTTCACCGTTAGGACATGGAGAGTTCTGGCATCAGATGGTAGCAAAAGGAGTATACGGAGATTTAGTAGGAAGAGGGAATAAATTCATATCGTTAAGGAATATAGATAATGCTGCAGCATTGATGAATGATGTATTGTTGCAGGAAGTAGCGACGATGGAAGAAGAGGGGGCCGACGTATTAATAGAAGCATCAAAGAATGCACCTGGATTAGCAGGAGGAGGATTCATAATAGAGAGAGATGCGGAAGGAAGAACTTATGCAAGACAATATGAATTCCAAGCAAATCCTGATGTAAAGAAATCAGAGTTGTTTAATGATGCGGTAGGAATATTTAATATAGAAGCTATAGCAAGAATCTATAAAGCAGACGGACAAAGTGTAGAAGATTTCTTTAAAGAGTACGATAGATTAGCAAAAGCAGGAGATATGGAAGGCTTGAGAGCTATATCGGAAAGATGGAAAAAGAAATTTAAAACATATCCTGCAATAAAACAAACGGGATCTGCATATTCAGTAGCAATACCTACGGGAGTATCAGTAGAAGGATTGACTGCAGAAGAAGCAGCGGGAATAAGAGCATTGGCAGGAAAGACAGTATCGGCAAGATTGTGTTCTGAAAAGACAGAGTCTTCAGCATGGGGAGTAAGTTGTATAGATGAAATAAGAACGATGTTGTCGCTAGTAGGAAACGGAAGTAATTTAGATGCGGTAATAGAGGGATTGAATAAAGAAGGTAAGACATATAGTGACTTAACATGGGCAGAGAAATTACCTATATTGAGGTCGTTAAGATTCTTAGGGACGAAACAATGGACATTAAGTGAAGATGCATTGATAAAGATAATGAATACATTGAATGAAGGATTACCGGAGGGAGAAAAGATAACAAGCGTTGATGATATGAGAGTATTGTTAAGAGCGGAGACATATGTAGGAAACAAAGAGATAATACAAGACTATGTAAGATACGTAAAAGAAGAACAAAGTTACTTGCCGCAAAATTTATTCGGAGAAGTAATTGAAGCACCTAAGACGGCTATGGGTGTAGCAGCAGAAACAGCAACAGAGGCAGTTCAAAACACGGCTGCAACACCGGCTGTTCCTGTTCAGAAACAAGTTATAAATTGGATCTTTGGAAAAGGAGAAAATACAGTATCAAAGAAAGTATCAATTAATATTGAAGAACTTCTTGAAACAAAAGCAGGACATACGGATTTGGAAACTGTAAATGAACCTTTTGTAAGTTTAGAAGACAGAAAAGGAATAAAAGAAAGATTGGAAGCGAAAGGTGTAACCGTTAGAGAAGTTAAGAATGCGGATGGTACAACTACTTTGGAACTTTTTGCAGAAGGTAAGTTTGTAGGAAAAATAGATAGTAAAGGTTATTTGTCGAATTCAAGAGGACAACAATTGAAATTTAATGTTATGTTAGATGAAAACACATTGGATATTCATTTCCATTTGAATAAAAATTCAAGAGATTTGTTGAATCTTTTAGATGATCAAACAAGAAATCATATTTTAGAATCGGCAAAACTTGTATTGATGACAGACTTTATATCTAATTTGACACTTGAAAGAAAGATGATGAAATTGTTGTTTAGTGAAGCATTAACATCTGCTAATATTGAAAACTTATCACTTGATAGTGACTTTAGGAGAGCGATAGAGAGTATAATCAAAGGTAACACTTTGAATTATTCCGGTTCAGAACTTAAATCTTTACTTAGAGTTGATTCATTGGAATTCGACGCTTTACTTAAAGCCAATGCAATCGATAGTGTTAAGTCTGTCAGCAGACAAGAAGTTCCTTTGAACGTAAAAGCAAAAACTGATATAGCAAAAGCACTTCTTTCTTTTGGTAGATCAGGTGTAACTTCCATATTGTTAAGAGGTACGTATAATGCCGATACAATAAAGTTTATAAGAGAACACGGATTTGATGTTGTTGTTGAAGTTGATTATGAGGAAGTTTGCACAACTGATAATATCGCAGATGTTGAAGTTATAAAAGGTGTTAAATTAGGAAGTTGTGTTGAAAACGGCTTGAGCGGCTTAAGATTTAAGATTGCAAGTTCGAGCAGAGTTACAACACTTAAAGCAGATTACGATGCTAATATTGCAAAACTTAATAACTTAATGTTTAGAACTATTCCGACAATATCTTATAACTTTACCGGTGATGTTCTAACTGCAAATGCGGAAGATATAATTAGGTTCGTTGAATCTGAAAACACTGAATTATTCATAGACATTTCAAATGTTAAAGATGAAGATTTAGAATCTCTCTTGAAACAATTTGAAGGTTTGGCAAATGATTTTAAACTGATGGTTGGTGTCAATGATAACAGAGATGAAAAGGCAAGAATGGTATTATCTAAATTCCAAGGTATAGCGTTATTCGCTAATACGGTTCGCAGAGGAAGTATAGACAATATCAACAAATTTATAGATTCTTTAGGTTACAATCCGAGATTTGCCGGCAGGAATGTCGCATTAGACAATCTTTTCAAGAACGGAGTAACCGTAACCACTGAAGATATAAAGAAACTTTTGGAAGGAACCGAAGAAATAAACGAATCCAAACTTAGATCTTTACTTACCGAAACAGCTATAAAGGAAATATTAGATTTGACTCCGAAAACAAATGGCGAAAGAACCGCAAAAGATTTAACAATAACAACCAGAGAATACATTTTGGGTTCAATGATAGCCGAGATTGAAAGTGAGATTATAACACCTGACGTTAAAGCCGGTGAAAAGAACTACAAAGTCTTAGTTGGAGCAGCTTTGTTAATGATGGTTAACGGTGAAAGTTTGGATAACATTAAAGCAGACTTAGACAAAGTAAAGATTACCGGAGAAGGTTCACTATCTCAATTGTTGAACAATGAAGCAAATTCTGTATATGCAAGAGTTGCAAAGAGCATTTTGAGTATGTGGAAAGGTAAGGATATGAAGATAAAGATAGAAAATCCGGAAGCAGACTCAATTGCTTTGACAGGTCTTATAAAGCTTATACTCACAATGGATACAATATTACCGGAAGAAGGTTTGTTAGATTCGTCAATGAACGTTTCGTTAGACGGAATCAAGGGAATCTTGTCAGCTGCATAATCAAAACAAATAATGAATATGGCAAAGTGTTTACCTTTGCCATATTCATGTTTATAAAGGATTGTAATGAACAGAAAATATACAACACTATTCAAAAAGATTTGTGCAACAATAACATCGGCGTGTTTTATCTTTACGATTATCGGCAACAATTTATTTGCTGCCGTTAATGCCGACACTATGCAATCGAAAAAACAATATTTTGAATTAAAAGATACAAATGATTTGGATTCTCTTTTTCCGAGTAAGTACGGAAAAGTTGTTTCTTATAACAACAATTCAAGTGATACTGTTGTAATAAATATACAAGATTTGCATTGTGATTATTTCGTTCAAAAAAACATAGCTTATCTGATAGAAGAGATATCAAAAAAATATAATATTGATAACGTTTATGTCGAAGGCGGAATCGGGAATGTAGATACAAGCTTATTGGCAAATATCAATCCTCAATATAAACAAGATATTCTGACAATGTTGCTCAAAGACGGTAAGCTTACCGGAACAGAATATTATTCGGCAATAAACTCTAAAACAGATTTGTTGAAAGGTGTTGAAGAAAAAGATTTATATCTAAACAACATAGTTCGTTTGGATACAATAATAAAATCAAGAGAAGAAATTTCTGTTTGTTTGTCAAAAATAGATACGGAAATAGATTTTTTAAAATCGAAATATTTAAAATCAAAAAATAAACAGTTTGATAAATTATTAAAACAATTTGAAAACCAAGAAATACCCCAAGATCAATTTATAATAGAGCTGTTCAATTATGCAAAAAGAAATAACATTTCTTTAAAAAATTATGAAAATTTACAAGTCTATTTAGGACTGTTCAATTATTCGATAAATAATAAAAAGGTTCAGAAAGAATTAGTTGATTTATTAGGAAATATAAAGAAAGTTTTATCTTATAACGAGTATAACCAACTTGCGAAGTTAACATCGAATTTTACCGATGTTCAAAAATTAGGGATGTTTGTAAAAGAAATTTGTGTTGATAATAATATAAATTTAAGCAAGGAATATCCTAATGTAAATAAATTTTTTGCTTTAAAAGAACAATCATTAAAATACAACCCGATAGAACTTGTAAAAGAAGAAAGAAAATTAATAGATGTTTTAAGAACATTTTTGTCCGATACTGAAACGGAATTAGAGATTTCTTATATCAGTGATTTTGAACAATTTTATAAAGGTTACTTAACGGCAAGTTTAACGGCAACTCAATGGGAATATGTGAAGTTGGGCTTGGATAAATTTAAAGAATTATATGCGAAATATTCTGTTTCAAACGATATTGAAAAAATGGAAAAATATTCAAAACTTTTAACGGAATTCTACGATGTAAATACCGAAAGAAACCAAATTTTTATTAAGAAGATGGAATTATCAAATGGTTCTGTTTCCAATCATCCAATCATCCAATCTTCCAACATTCTATCTTCTGCAAAAAAGATAGTTGTTCTCGTTGCCGGCGGTTATCATACGGATGGAATAAGCGAATTGTTAAACAAAAAAGGTATTTCAAATATAACCATAACACCCAATATAACAAATTCAACACAAAAATCAAGAACGGAATATGAATATTTAGTACAGCAACAGGCTATGTCGGTAAAACAAATGATAGCACTCGGTTTAATATCAAACAAATCACCGAAAGAACAGGTTTTGGCTGTGGCTTTATCTTTATTGAAAAACAGTAATTTGGACGGCATAAATATAAATATATTGGCACAACAGTTGAATCAAATTTTCTCCAGGAATATAAATATTTCCTTAACGGAAGAAGGCAAACAAATAGAAGTTACATTTGAAGATGGCTCAACACAAATTATAGACGTAGATAAAGATATTGCAACGGTTATATCGGATCAAGATATGCAACAGTTACCGGCAAGGCCATTACTTCAGGTTTCCGGTGATAAACTGCAAACTTTGTTAAAACAAGTAGCAAATACCGTATCAAAAACAACATTGAATTACGGAACGGATATTTTTGTTCCGCAAGTATATCAGATAAGTGAAGATGTTTGCTTGTTTATGGTTGAAAACAAATTATATTTGGGTAACGGAGCAGTATGGGAAATTGCAAATTCCGAATATGACGGTCAAGCATTGAATGGTGTTGAACCGGTAATTTACGAGTATATGCCCGAATATATGCAAAGGTCAATGTTGTCCAAGCAACGTAGAAATGCCATAAAAAGAAAATTGAATTTTAAGTCTATTATATTAAAAATAATTCCGGTTATTTTGGCAATAGCGATTACCATATCTGCGGCATCTTGCCTTTTGGTAAAAAAGACGGGGAGTGATAATATTTATGAACCTTATACGATAGAATCTGTCGATTTGTCTAAAGAACAACAAAGCTTTAATGCGGAAATTGAAGATTTATTAGATCAATATTATGCCGGTAACGGAGCATATAAATCCTTTGTTTATAGTCTTATTAACGATAAATTGCCTTTGATTTCTGCTTCCGGAGATGATAAATATGCATTGGTAAATATTGAAAATTTGTATGATCAGGCTTTGATAGCATTGGCTTATATGCAAATAGGAGATACTTATAAAGCTGCGGAAGTTTTAAGTGCAATAGAATCTAAAGGTAATTTATACATGTCTAATTTGGAAAGAAGACAAAAAACCGGTGAAAGCGTTTGGGTTGGAATAGCCGCCGTTCAGTATAAATTATTGACCGGAGATAGTCGTTTTGACGGCTTAATAAATAAAGTGGATTCTTATCTCAACAAAGTTTATAGAAGTGACGGCTTTTATTACGGTGAACTATCAAACAGGTATGTTTCTACGGAACATATGCTCGATATTTTAGCTTATTTTAATTTAAGAACTTTGTTATATGAAGATCAAACGAGTGCTGCAAATGAAGAAAATAGAGCTCGTTTACTTGAAGCCGCAGAATATCTCTATTTAAATTTGTATGATTCTGAAACCGGTTCTTTTAAAAGAGGGTTAAATGATAATTCTCAGGCTTTGGATACTTATTCATGGGGAATTCAAGTTTTACTTTCAATAAAAGCCGTTAATCCGGAGATATATGAAAATTCATCTTTATCTAAAATAGATATAGAAAGACTTGTGGAATATGTTGAAAATAATTTTGTAGCCGATGTTGAATATATCGGAACAAAATATGGAAATCTTTACAGGTGGAGCAATGAATCGGATAGTCCTGTAAGTTTTGAATGGACAATGCAGATGGCTATAGCGTACGAAATGCTTGGCAATGAGTATAAAGCAGGTTTGATAATGTCGGATGTTGAAATTTATTCAAAGGCTATGGGCTTTGGCTCTCATATTCCGTATTCCGATACGAACGGAGTTTATAATTATACATCTAACGGTTGGAAAGTATTTGCCGTTCCTGCTGTTTGTACATCGGTCGGTCAAAGAGTTCAATACGAGTATCAAAGTTTCTTCCTTCCTATAACCAGAATAAACGGTGAAAGTTATGATGTTAATACGACAAATGAGCAGAGATTGTATTTTGTCAGACAGGAAAGTTCCAATTGGAGAACATACGGAGCCAATGAAACAGTTAATTTATTAAATGCTAAGACGATAGAAATAGATGTAGAACTTTTGAACAACGTTCCTAATGCGTGTGTTCAACTGCAATTATTGACGGTTGATCCGGAGGGACGTCAAAATTTAGAGGGAACATCGTTCGGACTTTATGATCAAAAATATTATTTTGATTCGGACGGTAAATTGAAAATTAATCTTGATATGAGAGATTTTTTGGGAACGGAAACTTATGAATCTCCGGAAATGATAACAACAAATTTAGGATATATAAAATTAATAGTAATCGCCGGTAAAACGAGTTTTGGTGAAACACTTAACACAAAATCCCTGGACTTGGACATAAAGAAAGTTACGATAACTTATGTGGATGGTTCAAGTAAAGTCTATACTTTGTTGGGAAATCCTTCAACTTCGCAGGAAGAAACTGCATCTACCCAACCTACAACTTCCATCTTGCCGGACACCGTAAAGTCAATCAACGATATGATATCAAACGGGCTTTTTACGATAAGGAAAGCTTTAACCGACATTATTAAAAAAGAAACATTTAAATCTTTTTTTGATCCTATAGGTTTTATAAATGCTCATGTAAATCCTAAAGGAGCAACTTTGTTGACTATATTTACGGCTCTTTCGTTCTTTATTATGTTTGGAATGTCTATGGCTTTGCTATATGGTTCATACGTGTTCTTATGGCAACTGGTATTATCATTATCGGCATCAATTTTGGCAGCATTTGATGTTAATGTCGGTTCTCACATAATTATGGATTACAGACACTTAAAATCTGTCGGTTTGGCAGAAGCTATAAAGTTATACGGAAAAGAGAATGTTGCTATGGCTGAAGATGGAAGTGTTATAATTAATAACAGAGAACAACATATTCCCGTATATGTAATAAACGATAAACCTAAAAACTCGGAAGAATTCAACTTCAAATCCGTTCCTGTTAAAATTAAAACCGAAAACGGTAAAGCTGTTAGATGTTGGATAGGTAATTATGAAGGTTCAACCGTAATTTTCGCCGATGGTGTAAAATATGAAGCTATTGTCAAAGAGTTTAGTAAAACAAGACAATTTGAAACAATATATTCCAAAAAGACCGCATTAAGAGCAAATGTGGATGTTATCGAAATAGATATGAATAATCCCGACAGAGAGTTAAGATATTCCGAGATGGGCAATCCTATTATAGGTGTTAATATTTTAAAGACTGCAGACGGAATTGATTTGCAAAAAGAAATATCATTGCTTAAAAATAAAGCAACGGAAGCTGTTACAATTAACCAAAATGTTGCAATTTATATAGATGATGTACCGGAAATATCCGCATCGCAAGATTTTATTAAGCTTGTAAATTCATTTGTAAACGGAAATTCTTTGGGTGCGAACGTAAAAATATTATTTACCGATAAATACATAGAAGAAACAATAATTCCTCTTTTAGAAAAAGAATATGGTAGCACAGAACAGGCAAAAGAAGAATTTATGAAAATTATTGAAAGTTTAAAAGGTGAAAATAAAGAAATTTCTTTGGTTTTGGATGAAGCGGGAAAAATGGAAACTTATAAGCAATACGGTATATTCTCTTATGTGATAAGCAAAGACAATTACAGTTATGAATATGTTGATACTGTTTCGTCAACAAAAACCAAAGCAAATTTTATTACAAATTTAAATCAAATTAAAGCTGACGGCAACTTGTCGATAATAAAAGTAAGTGATTTTAAAAAGGAAATTTCAAAATCATCCGGCATATTTGCTTTCTTAAATTCTTCTTTGAATTTAAAAGAAATGTTTGAGAAAAGGAGTATAGAGTTTATCAAACAAACGGCAAATAATTTTGATTTTAATCAAATACCGAATATAGATATAGAGTCAATAGCACGAATTTCGTTCACTTCAAAAAATAAATTTGATGATTTGTCGGAATATTTGAACAGTTCGGATTCAATATCAATGTATTATTTGGGATTATCAACTGACGAGCAAAAGAATGTTTTTATAGAAGAAATTTTGAAGAGAGCTTTGGTTATAAACTATTTGAGGAACTTGGAACAAGATAATGTTTATTATGGATTGAAAGATAAAAATTTAGAGAATGTGTTGGCTAAAGCTTTATTTGAAAAAATTAAAAAAATATTTGAAAATGATAAAGAATTATTTAAAAACGGTAGATTCGAAGACAGTTTTGCAAATGTTGATACTAAAGGCATTGTGGAAACTTTTTATAAAAATCTAGAGGAAAAATTGAACCAAAAAATGCCTACGGCAACAGATGTTGAATTTGAATTATTACAAACAATATCTCAATTAACACAAAAAGCTTTTGAACAAAATGATTCTCAAGCTATAGACGACATAATTCATTTAATTCCTGCATACGCGGACAGGAATATAGAATTAAGAACGTCAAATGCTGCCGTGATGGAAATAAAAGCCGTTAAAGGTATTTTAAGTGCTGCATAATATTTGTGAACAGTTTAATAAATAGGATAGAAAATTTATATTTTTTCTATCCTGTTTTTTTTATTAATAAAACTTTATAAATATACTATAATATACTAAATATGTAGAATTTTGTTTTTGGAGTAATATATGAGAAAATTAAAAATGTTTTTTATGGACCATTGGGGAAAAATATCAATAGTAGTTGCGACCGTTTTACTTATATATGTTTTTGTCTTTTTACTTTTAAGATTGGACTCCTATGCAAGATTAATGACATTAACATCTTTACCTATGTATATTCTTATGGGAGCAATTCAAGCCATAGTTTTTGTCGGTGCATATATGTTCTTTTTCAGCGGAGGTTTCTCGAAATTAAAAAAGAACAAAGTAAATGCAAGCAGAGTAAATGTTAAGTTTACTGATGTTATAGGTTTTGAAAATGCTAAAAAAGAAGCAATGGAAGTAGTTGATATAATAAAGGACAGCGCGAGAGTAAAAAAAATAGGCGGGAAACTTGTAAAAGGTATTTTGCTTATGGGCCCTCCGGGATGCGGTAAAACATTACTTGCAAAAGCTATTGCTACGGAAGCTAAAATGCCTTTTATTTCTATAGCAGGTAGTGAGTTTGTGGAAGTTTTTGTCGGAGTAGGTGCATCAAGAGTAAGAAAACTTTTTAAACAGGCAAGAAAACTTGCATATACTGAAGGCTCATGTATCATTTTTATAGACGAAATAGATGTTATAGGTAGAGGAAGAACATTTTCTTATATGGGCGGTGGGGAAGAAACCAATAGTACTCAAAACCAACTGCTTGTTGAAATGGACGGTCTTGAAAGTACCGGTCAGAATATTATTGTTATAGCGGCAACAAATGCTAATGAGGGTGTGTTGGATAAAGCTCTTTTAAGACCGGGAAGGTTTGACAGAAAAATACAAATAACATTACCTACTCTAGAAGAAAGAGAAGATATTTTTAAATATTATTTAGGCAAAATAAAATCGGGAAATGATATAAATGTAAGGAAGTTAGCTTCCGGAACAAAATTTAAATCTCCTGCGGAAATAGAAAACATTGTAAAAGAAGCTGCTTTAATATCAACAAGGAATAAAAAACAATTTGTTGATATGGAAGACTTGTCATTGGCTATGGATAGAGTAAATCTGGGTTTAGAGACCAGCCTTACCATGACAAAAGAGGAAAAAGAAATGACGGCATATCATGAAGCCGGTCATGCCGTTGCCGTATACTTATTACATCCTACAGATGAAATTTTTAAAGCCACGATAAGATCAAGAGGCGGTGCATTAGGTTTCGTTTATCATACTCCGAAGGAAGAATTACATAATCAAAACAGAGAGCAGATGTTAGCATCTGTTATGGTTTCTCTAGGCGGTTATGTTGCCGAAAAAATAAAATACGGGACAACCTCTACCGGAGTTTCGAGTGATTTTAGACATGCTATGGCGGTTGCAAATTCAATGGTATGGAATTTTGGTATGGGAACCAGAGGCTTTGTCGGTGATTTTACCGCAATTCCTAAAGACTGTATGTCTTCAAAACTTAAAGAAGAGTTGAATACCGAGACTATGGAGATAATGAATACTTGTTTGAACAAAGTAAATGAATGTTTAACAAAGGAGTGGTCTATTGTTGAAGATTTGGCACAAGAAATGTTGAAAAAAGAAGAACTTACATATGCCGAAGTTGATGAAATATTTGTAAAGCATGGCAAAAGTAAAGTTATTTCCGATAAAGAATATATTGGTATAAAAGACTCATCCGATAAAAAAGAAACGGAAATTAAAGATGAAATACAAAATGAAGATAATGTAAAAAGTGAAGAAATAAAAACTAAAGAACCGAAAGCTGAAGAACAGAAAATAGACGGGCATAAAGCGGAAGAGTCGAAAGCGGAAAATTATAAGGCAGAAGAACAACAAAACAAAGAGTAATGTTAAAAAAATTTTCATGTTTTTTATTCTCGATTTTTATGCTGTCTTCTTGTAATGTTTCCTTTCCTAAAGAAACATTGGAATTGGATGCGGTTAAATTAATAAAAGAAGAAACACAAAAAGATGTTTCCGTGCAAAAATGCGGGTCGACATTATATTTAGATGTTTGCTTTGATGATCTCGTTACCAATGATGCCGAAAAAATTTCTGCAATTTACAAGGTTTTACAAAAAATAGTTTCAACAATTGTAAGGGTTCCGCTAAGTTCGGATGCAGACATAAATTTTATTGTGATATCGGCATTTGATCCGAATTATCAAACTTTATTGAGATTGTTTGAAAATATTGACGATATAAAAAAATATTCGCATCAATATATTTCAAGAGAAGATTATTCCGAAAGACAATTAATGGAATTGGAAGGTTCCGAAAAAGCTAAAGAAATTTTAGAAAACAAGTATGATATCTCACAGGAAGAGTACGTTGCCAGATTAATAATTTCACAATTGAATAATACTGCAAGAACAAATCCTTTTTTAACGGTACTTATACAAGCTTTGAACTTAAGATTTTCTAAAATTGAAGATAATATTTTTTATTTTCTTACTTCAAGGAAACTTGATAATGATGAGTTGAAGGTTATATTGGAAAAAATGCTTGAAAAAGAGGTGGTTAAAAATATACAAAAGTACAAGCTTTTTTCCATAAAATCGGCTATACTTAAAGATGAAGAAAATAATATTATTTTAACTATACCGATAAAAGCATAAAACTATGAAAAAGATAATATCTTTAATAATTACTCTTTTGTTTGTTTTTAATTTGTTGCCGTCTGTTTTTGCTATGCAACAAGAAACCGTTGATATAAACGGTTTTGATAATTTTTCTATTGAACAAGTACAAAAAACATTTTCAAATACATTATCTCAAGAACAAGCTTCCGATAATCAGAACAATGAAGAACAAAATTTATATTTAAATGAAATTTTTTGTAATGTTCAAAATATTTCATCTCTGAAATTAAGTTTTACTTCAAATGTTTTATTTTCGGAAAGCAACGGATATGGCTTAAATTATTTGTATCAGTACAAACTGTTTGAAAAAAAATTTCAATCGGATGGTATTAGCGAATATAAAATAAATTTTAATTCGTATATTGCTACGGCTTTGTTTGATATTTACGGAGTAATGTTTTATATATGATTATAAGGCTGACATTTTATGTCAGTCTTTTTTTTATGGAGATAAAAATGAATAAATTAAAAAAAATGGTATCTGCGATAATTTCGTTATCGCTAATGATTACAACCTTACCTGTAAATTCTTTTTCCGCTTCATACCCTGTATTACCGCAATACGATTTCAGTAATTTTGCAAAAATAACATCGGCCAATTTTTGTGAAAACAGTGATACTACTGTTATAAATATTCAAGATTTGCATAATAATAAAGAAGTTCAGGATAACATTTGTAAGTTATTGGAAAAATTAAATTCTCAATGCGAAAACTTGGATGTATATATAGAAGGTGCAAGTATTCCTATAGACTACAACGAACTTTCATCTTCTATGACAAAAGAGGAAGTGTCTGTTTTAATGAATGCCTTATATGCTAATGATAAACTTTCCGGTGCCGAGTTTTTCGGATACCAAAATAATAAAGTATTAAAGCCGACGGAACAAAAAAATATTTATGACGAAAATATACAGAATTACTCTTTCCTAATAAAAAATAAACAAAAAATAAACGAACTGTTGAACGAGAAATATACAAAAATCAGAAGATTAGATGATTATTTGGAAAAAGAGCAAAGGAAAACTTTAAAGTTTTATAATGCTTACTTGAATAAGAAAATATCTTCTGAACAATTCTATGGAAAAATACTTCAAGAATTGAACAGAAGAAAAATTTCTACGTTAAGATATATAAATACAAAGTTGTATCTGGATATCTTAAATGCAAACAAGACTATAAATCAGAAAGCGGCGGAAAGACAACTTCAGACGGTTGTTACCAATTTGAAAAATACTATTACATACCAAGAATATGTTAATCTTTTGCAAGATTCAAAAAACTTGTCGGACATAAATGTTATTTTTGCTTACTTGTCTGCAAATATTAAAGACTCCGATAAAATTACAAAATATCCGGATTTGTTTAGATTAATAAGTTTAAGAGAATTATCTTCTTTAATAAATCCGTTGGAGTTAATCGAAGAAGAAAATCAAATGATGGAAGATATTTTGCTCTCTTACAGCAAAACTACCGGTAATAAGGATGTTGTATTTATAAATTTGTTTTTTCAGATATATAAAAAATTATTGTTGGCAAGTATATCTTCGAATGAGTATGTTTATTATAAACAAAATTATAAGAATTTTGTCAGGCTTTATTCCAAATATGTTCAGAATGATGATTTGTTTAATTTGTACAGATACCTTGTGGTTGCGGAAAACTTTAACGAATTAAATATTCAAAGAAATATAACATTTGTTAATAGTCTCGTTCCCGAAAATAAAAACGATGAAGTAAAGAATAATTACAGAGGTAAATTTTATAATATAAATAAGATTTTATCGGGTCTAAACAAAATAAAAAATATTAAAGTTATAATTTCAGGCGGATTTCACACGGAAGGTATAAATGAACTTTTGAAAGCAAAAAAAGTTTCCTATATTACTCTCACACCTAATGTTAAAGAAACGGATTCCTTATATGAACAAAATTATTTGGATAGTATCGTGGAACAAGCCGAAGTTGATATAAATGCAATATCAAAAAAACCGTTTTCCGAACAGGCACGTAATATCATAGCCGATAATATCGTTTCTTCTTTGGGTTCTATATTGGAACAATTGAAAACGAAATCCGATATAACAGCCGAAGAAATTGAACAAATTAACAAAATTATTGAAGATATTATTAAAGCAAATGAAATTGATGATATTGTTCAGTTTGATATTAACAGTAATGGCACGGCAACTGTAACTGTTGAAGGTAAAGTTTATACTTTAAATTATAAAACCGGCACAGTAAAATCCGGAGACAGCTTTGCTACAACGCTTGCTAAAAATATAAAAATATTAATAAAGGAAGCTTTTAAGAACCCTTCAATAAGATCGTTTTTGGTGGTTAATGCGCAGGATAAGAGACTAACTAAAACCGTTTCGGGTGAATATGTAAGGTTGGCGGAAGAACTTTTGATGAATCATAACATATTACTTCCCGGTATTACCAATTATGTTTTGGAAAAGATTTTCTTGGATCATGATACAAATGGAGATATTAATGAATATGAAGTCATAAATTCGGCATTAGAAAATGTTGCTCAAAGTGAGTTTGCTAATGCGGAAATAATTGTAAGTAAGACCGGAAGCCTTTTCGGTGTTACTCCGGACGGATACGGAAAAACAGAAGAATACGGTTCGTTGTTTTATGTTGTGTGGAATAAAAATGCAAGCGGTAATTATGAAGCAAGCAGAATATTAATATCTGATGTTTTTCTTAAGTATTTAGAAGATCAGGGATATTCTAAAAAAGAGTTGGAAGAAGTTTTCAGAAATATATTTATTCATGAAAGATTGGAAATGCTTGCGCTTACCGGACAAAGTGAAAGTTTTAACAAATATGTTTTATCACATAAACTTTCTGCCACGTCCGACTCGTTTCATAAATATATAAAGTCCGTTTCGTTCAAAAATATGCTTGCAGAATACAAAATGAGTCCGAATAATCATGAAAAGCAAAAATCCCTTTTAAATGTATTGGATAATCTTATATCTTCTGTCAATAGGGAAAATTCCGAATATTCCGATGTTATTTCCGTTTCTTCTCTTGAAGACGGTAATGAAGAATACACAGAGGACGTTGTGGAAGCTTTCTTGTCAATAAGAGCCGGAGATAATGATATTATTGCAAACTACAACGAAAAGTTGATAGCAAAAATTGTTTCTTTAATAGACAATTTAATTGGTTCCGAATCCTATAAAGACGAAAATCAAATAAATGATTTGATAGATAATATAAACAGTATAACCATTGCTTACAGAAAAGAAAGCAGATATATTATGGATGTTAATTTTGCAAAAGAAATAAAAGAGGCATTGGCTAAAAATTTTGATATACCTTCGGAAAGAGTTAACGAAATATCCATAAATGTTTGCGAGATACAAGAAAAAGACGGGGAACTTGTTTTTTCGGAAGATGTTGACGGAAAAATGGTTTTTCTTGTTGATGATATAATTTCAAGAAGAAGTAATACTTTTAATAAAATTTATACCGCTTTAAATAAACAAAGCCCCATTCGTGTTCAGGGAGCAGCTTTCTTTGATTTATCAAAAGAAGAGGATAAGAAAAATGTTATCACGGAACAAGCATTCGAACGGATAAAACAAGAACCGCAAATATTAGTCAATTTAATAAAAAAATTAAACGGAAATGTTCAAAAATATTTTTCGTTATATCTTGTAAGATTGCTTAATGACAGTGCGGGCGAAGAAATCTTAAAACAAATTTACAATTTGGACAAAACAACTATCGGCAATTTAATGACCGGTTTTATTGATATGTTAAACAACAACAATTTACCGAGAGATGTTAATCCGTATGATATCATAGATCTTATTCTTTTTATGGAATACGGAGAGAAAAAAGATGCTTTTGATTTAGATAAAAGCGATATAGATGCTTTGTCATTAAAATATAACTTTAAAGTAAAAAAAGGCAGGGGGAATGCGCCGTTGGCAGCAAACTACGGTGATTGGCAGGGAGATATAGAAAAACTTATAATTTATGCTCGTATGTTGGGTTATGAGTACATAGATTTATCCGGTATAACTAATATTAATCAAATAAATGAAAAAAGAAATTTGTCAAATAAAGATATAATTGAACAAGTTTGCAGTAAATTCGATATTTCCTTCGTGGATAGAAAAACAAAATCAAAACGCACTCATTTTACAAAAGTGGAAAGAAAATATACAGAACGAATAAAAAAGCAAGAAAGAAAATTATCCGATGCAAGAGACTTTTTTGAGAAAAGAATCAAAAAAATAGACGAACAATTCGGAATAACAAAAAACAGAGTTTTGTCGCAAGAAGAATACGAAGATTATTTACGACAAATTGATTTTGCCGGTTCTCAATACAGAAGTATTGTCAGAGAAGTTATGCTTTCTGCAAGAGATATTACGGTTGAAGTGTTGTCCGATAAGGGCATGAATATAGATACCTCTCTTTTTATGATAGTGGTAGGCGGATCTTTAGTAAAAGGAAATATGATGTCCGATTCCGATATTTATTATGATATTATCGTTCCGGACGGAAGTATTTCCAAATCGATACAGAATCGTTTTGCACCTTTATATTCGTCGATATTGCAACAAGTAGGATTAACAAATTATCATGTACTGAAATATTCTTCTACGGATATAACAAGAGCGAATTTCGGTACTTTTATTGATGAGAAAGAAATTGCAACATTTTTGAACTATGCACCTTTAAGTCAAGATGATACCAAGAAAAAAATGTATTTTAATTATATGATGGAAGCATTAAAAAAAGCAAGCACCGCAGATCTTAAAAAAGATACAAAAGATAAATTGGGTTTGATTACAGAAAAATATTTTGCAATTTCAAGCAGGGGAAAAGGTTGGTTCGGCAATTCTTTCCAAGTTGCACATGATGAAACGGAATCTTTTTCGGACAGATGGACATTATTGGCTTTACAATCGAAATTAAATGAAATAATGTTCGATTATTATGTAAATAATATCGGTGCTATTAATGTTCTTCCGGTTTCAATTGAAGAACAAATTACATTTATAAAAAGAAATATAGCTAAAACCGAGGAAGAACAACAAGTTTTGGATAATGTACATAATGCTTGGAAATTTTTGGCTTCTTGCAGAAATATTAAAAGCAACAATAAATGGACGGGTTTCTTAGCACTGGAAAAACAAGCGGTGGATACAATAAATACTTTCGTTTCCGAAGGTACGAATATTTCGGAAGATGAACCGGTCGGAACAATAAACACGCCTAAAGAATTGTTGTCGGTAATAGAAACTTTTTTTAACGATAATTATCCGTCCGAAAAAATTCGTATAAACAGTTATGATAAGTATGATCACTTGGATAAATGGAAAGAATTTGTTTCCGGAGAGAATGCAAAAATTACGGCAAAGAACCGGGATATTTTTATAAGAGCTCAAATTATAGCGTTATTAATAGAAATTGATAGTCCGGAAATAAGAAATAAATTAAGAGAACTCGGAATACCTAAAGAAGAGTTAAATTTTATTATTTCAAGCTTAGACTCAATAAAAATAATAGACAGAGACTTTCCTGATTACTATTCGATACAAGGTGAAAGATCTATGCAGAATTATTGGGACGGAGTTGCGGTTACGGCACAAAATCCGGAAACGGTTTTTGCATTGATAGCACATAAACTTACGTCTGCAAACTTTATTGATGTTAACGATTTCGAAAATGAAGACGATTTCAATGCTGCTAAGAAAAATGCGGAAATATTATTGCATTCCGTGTATTTGCCGTTATCTAAAAGATTCGGGAATCCCGCTATTTATGAATATGTAAGAAACGATTCTTTTGAATGTTCTCATCCTGCGGAATATTTAAATTTATTAAATATAATAGAAACGTTGTATGGAATACCATATTCCCAACTTAGAGATTATAATGATAATTTAAGAGATGTTATAGTCAAGTATTTGGAAGATAACGACTTTCAATACGGAAAAGATTTTGAAATAAAAACAAGGGTTAAATCTTTATATAGTATATATGAAAAATTAAATTCCGCAAGAAAAAATGATGAAGATTTAAAGGCTCTTTCAGATATTGAAAAACCTGCCGCCAAGTACATATTAAATTCAAAGGAGCCGTTGTTTGACGAAATATTGCAAGGTGTTAATTATGATAGAGTTCGTGATTTAAATGTCGTAAGACAAAGACTCATAAATTTAGTGGATGCGAACTTTGATACATTATCAATTGAGGATAAAAAACTTTTAAATGATTTTTTAGGTCAGATGAAAAATGCTGTTTTTGCCAATTATAAAGTTGTAAATCGTATAAAAGGTACTATTTCAGGATGTTTGCCGAATAGTCTGAATGATGACGGTTATGTGGATATAGAAAAACTCGGAGATAATATAAAAGCATTATCCGAAGAAGAAAAATTTTTAAATTTATGGTTTTTGGATATGTTTGGAGAGGAATTAAGAGACCTTGTCGGCCTTCATGTTGTTGCACAAGATGAAAAATATGCAGATGTTGTCAATGCACTGGAAAAAGATAAAGAAAAAGACCCCGAAAATCCGTATTCTGCTTTAGTAAATTTTTTCCTTAAGACAAAAGGTATGTTGTTTCAATATTTTAATAAAGATTTAAAAAATAAACAGGCAAGATTAAAAATTAATGCGGCAATAAATTTGGCTAACGGAGTTCCTATTCCGGTGGAAGTTTGTTTTTACGAACAGACCGATTACGATGCCGAAACTTATGGTATATATAACTATAAGAAAATATCCGCGCCTCACTACATATACAAAATGGGTAAGAATTTTGATGCCTTATTGTTTGAAGATATATTTTCCAAGGAATTGGATTACAGCTTTATAGATAAGAGTCAACAAGAAAAGAAAAGAATGGTATTTACTTCGGACGGTGTTGTTCCGGGTGAAGATTTGGCTGAAAATTTTAGAGACATATTTGAAAAAAGAAAACTGGATGGTACGATAACCTGTTTTGTGGAATATGATGGCGCAATATATGTTCAAAAATTGCAGAAAGGTGCAACCATTTTTGATCTTGCAACCGGCAGAAATTTTTCAGATGATGTTAATGTTTCCGTTTATACTGATAGAGGTGATATGTTGTCTTCAAATGTTCTTTTGGATAATGCAAGATTATATAAAATAATTAAAGCCGGAGATTCTGCTGTTTCCGTTCCAAGAACAGATAAAAGTATCAAAACAAAAAGAGGTAAAGTTGTATATCAAAGAGAAAAGAATGAAATAGGAAGCGATGTTTCGGCTTTTTTCAAGTCTATAAAATCAGCGGGCGGTAATGTTCATACAGTTACGGATTTGTTGGAAGAAATTTTAACGAACGAAAAAATAAAAGAAATTTTAATTGACGAGAAGAAAGGATATTCGGAAAAAGCAAAAGCTATTTACAACGAAAAAACTAAATCTGATAACATAATTTTACAAAACGAGCAATTAATAACAGATTTTATAATGCTTCTTTCGGACTTGATTTCAGAATATAATTTAGGAAATATATCGTTGTTATCTTTCATTAAAAGGTCTACTCAAATAGCAAATCATTATGATTTTGCCAATATGTTTGAATTATTTGAAGCTATAGATTATGGAATAATAGATTTTAACGACATAGAAGCATTCTACAATATGTGTGTTGTAATAAAAACAAAAATGGAAATATCAAACAGCAAGCTTTTAGAAGCAATTTCAACTTCAGGATTGGATATAGAATTTGTTCCGGCTAACAGTTCCGAATATAATCTCATGATAAATAAAGAGAAATTTTTTATAAGCGGAATAGATTTAATAGATTACAGAATTATTGAAACTATTATCGGGTTGTTGCAAAACGGCGGTATAAAGACAGCTCAAGCATTTGATAAAGATGATAAAAGAATTGACGAAGAAGAAGATACTGTTTTTGTTGCTGCGGATTTTGTTCAACCTAAAAAAGAATTTTCATTGATGTCTTTAGGTAACAGTGTTGAACAGTTGGTTCGCTATGCCATGGTGCATCACAGCAGAATTGTAAGTGCGATTCTCGAAAAAACGCATGAAATTGCTCATAAGTATGAAATCACTCAGAAAACAGATGAAAGTATGGATTCTTTGACACAAGAAGAAAGCGGTTTAATGGCACAAATATTGATGGGTATATTTTCTCGAGACAGTTATTATGATAAACGATATGAAGATACGCAAAATTTATTGGCTCAAGAAACGCCGTATTTAACACAGGAAGATATAGATATTATTAAAGATATTGAACATTTGGACTTGTCGGAGTATGCCGATTTAATGGAAAAATTCGGAATAGATGAAAAACAAATAATAGAAAGATTTAAGGGTATAAATTTTAAAGTTTCAAGAAGTTTTGATTTGCAGGTTGACAGCAGAGATATGTTTTCATTTGCAACGATCGGTATTGACCCTGTTACGGGCACTGAAACTCTTTTTATGAGTGAAGCTTTGTTAAGGGAAATATCTAATTCGTATCCTGAGGAAGAGGAAGCAGAAAGAACAAATAAAAGACAGATTTTATTAAGACAAGCGGTAATACATGAACTTATAGAAAAGGCAATATTGGATTTGCAACAAATAGATACCGGTGAAGAACAATATAATGCCGTAAATTACGAAAAAATCCATGAGTTGTTTGAACAGTATGAAGGTCAAAAAACATTAATGGATTTTATAAGAAATACGGCAGTACCGAATACATTACATTTAAAAGAAGCATTGTTTGATGAAATAGATTCTATAATGGAACAATCCGATACAACGGAAACAGATGCGAAATCTACAATAGCTTTAATGTTCGGCAATCTCAATATAGATTCTTTCATAAATACATACAGAGCATACAGAGATAAAAAAGTAGGAAGAATTTTTATTTCGGGTAACACAAGAGGTTCTTTAGCTATTTTAAAAATTTTAAGAGATGTAGATAATCATCCTGAATTTAAGCCGTTTTTAGACGGAATAGTTCAAGGCGGAGATATAAGTTCTGTTCGAACCGTAAAAGATTTACTGTCTTTGCCGAAAGAGGAATTTGAAAAACTTACACCTAAAGATTTAGAAGCTCTTCCCAAAAGGTCATCGGAAGTGTCGTATCTTAAGGAAGAAAAAACGGGACCTGTATCAAAAGAAGAAATATTTGAATTGGTATCCAAAGACGGTGTTACGGAAGCCGCTATAATTAAATGGATAATGTTGGAATCTGCAAGGCAGGATGCAGAGAAATATGGTTTTACAAGGAAGGATATTAATAATTTGATTAGGTCTATATCTTTGGAAACGGATGCCGCGAATACGTTACAAAATATAGAAAATATTTTCTCACAACAAGAATTTCTTAATTTTATTTCGGAACAGGATAATATAGATATTGTTATTGTTCAAAATCCGTTTTCTCAGTTAAGAGCAAAAGCAACTCTCAACAAATATTTACATTCCGACAGAAGAAATGCCGCTACACAAAATAAAACATTTAATATTCATACGATGAAATTCGATGATAATTCTTTGGATTATTATACAACTACCGAAAAAATGGATAAATCTATAGGTGAGTGGGCGAGACTTATAGCATATACTTTAAAGGGAGATATTTATCCCGTTATCGGCGAACAAGAGGGATTAAATGCAATTCCTTTGGAAGCATTGTTGGACAATCTTCATTTAATGGCTGCTCTTAATGATGCTCAGAAAAAAGCTTTGGCCAAAGTATTTGAAGATGTTGCTAAACAGAACGATTCGTTTAAATCTTTTGACGATTTGTTAACGTTGTTGAAAGAACAGAATTTGACGGCCAATCACTTTAATTTGATTTCCGATTTTATTAAATACTTATATTCAGATACTACCGAACAGAGATTGCTTGAAAGAAAATGGGCAAATATTAAGTCGGTACAGGAAATACCGCAAGTCGACTTGGAGCAAGAATTATCTTTGGAAAACAGAATGGAAACTATGCAGTCCATACTGTCAGCGGCATAGTGTTTTGTTTTATTTGAAAAATGTAGTCTAAATTGTTAAAATTTATAAAATTTTGTTTTGGAGAAGAATTATGGAATTATTTAAGATGGCTAAAGAAGCAATGTCAATGAGAAGTAAAGTTAAAGAAATGGAAAAAGCTTTAAAATCAAAAATTGTTGATATAGATTATAAAGGTATTAAGATATCAATGAATGCCAAAAATGAAATAGTAAGTTTAAAATTACCGGAAGATTTCGGTAAAAATTCCGTAAAAGATATGGAAAAAATGATGTTTTCCGCTATGCAGGAAGCTATAAAAGAATCTCAAAAAGCCATGGCTGAAGAATCAAAAAAACTTATGGGTGGAATGAACATACCGGGTTTAAACTAATCTGATATTTTATCTCATTATTTCTTTGTAGTTTAAAATGATAAAAATATTACATAGATATATTCTAAAAGAGTTTATAGGCTCGTTCGTTTTTGGGCTTATAATATTTTCTGCAATATTGTTGTTGGACCAAATTTTTCAACTTGTTGATTTGTTTTTATCAAAAGGTGTAAGTCTTGGTTTAATCGCACAGTTGTTTATTCTTATCATTCCGAATATCTTAACTCTTACCATTCCTATGGCAATTTTGTTTGGTGCTTTGCTCAGTTACGGCAGGTTTGCCGAAGATAACGAAATTACCGTAATGAAAGCTACCGGTATAACATACAAAACATTGTCTATGCCTATAATAGTTTTTGTCGTTCTTATGAGTATTGGACTCGTTTATTTTAATCATTATTTGTCTCCGTCAACACATATGTATTTCAGAACTTTATATAAAAAGATTCTTACGGAAGCTCCTCTTGCAAAATTTAACGAAAAAACGATAACTTCCATAGATCAGTATAAAATATATGCTCATGAAGTTGATTCTAAGAATAATACATTAAGCGGAGTAAATATTTATAAATTTGAAAAGATAGAAAACAAAGATGAAAACAGAAAAACAGAATATATTCCCTGGAGAATAGCCGCTTCTTACGGGACCATAGGAGTACATCATAATGCAGTTGAATTAACTTTGCACGACGGATATTGGCAAAGAACTGATCCTAATGAATTAGGTTGTATGATACATATGAATTTTAAAACTTATAAATTTACTATACCTATAGGTTCAAGTATAGATTTTTCGGATGTGTCTTTAAGAGAATTGGATTCAAAAAAACTCAGGAAAAAAATAAATAATTTGCCTAAGAACGAACTTGAAAGGAATATGTATACAAATGAATATTGGCTTAGGTGGACGGTTGCCGTTGCTCCGATAGTTTTTGTGTTAATAGCAATTCCCGTAGGCATTATGGCCGGTAAAGGCGGTAAAGCTATTGGCTTCGGTATGAGTTTGGTTGTGATTTTTATATATTACCTGTTTTTGGTTATATCAATGAATGTAGGTGAAAAGGGATATATCCCTTCCTGTTATATAATGTGGTTACCGGATTTGGTTTTGGCTATAGTCGGAATGATTTTATTTAGGAAAATGTTAAAAAAATAAAATGATAAAAATTTATACATACATCTCAAAACAATTTTTAAAACCGTTAGTGTTCATTGCTTTTGCTTTCGGTTTTCTTGTCATGGTTTCTGAATTTTTTAGAGAAATGAGTATGTATATGGAACTCAAAACTCCGTTTTTCACGATAATGGAATATCTTTTGTTGAGTTTGCCGTGGTGGATGATAGATGTGTTTGCTGTTTCCGTATTACTGGCTCTTTTGTTTTCATTAGGTGAACTTGCTAAAAGAAATGAAATAACCGCACTTAAAGCATTGGGAGTTAATCTTTGGAGAATAATTTGTTTGTTTATGGTTTTGGGTTTTTGTATAGGTATTTTTGATTTTTGTATGAGAGAATTTGTTATTCCTAAAACGGTAATACAAGCCGAATATGTAAAGAAAGTTAAAATAAAGAAGAAAAAGTTCGGTGAAGTTGAAAGTGAACATAAGAACATTATAGTTACACTTCCCAACAATTCAAGAATGTCAATCGGTTATCTGAATATAAAAGAAAATTATATGAGAGATATTATTATCGATGAGTATAACGATAAATACTATCTTACGAAAAATATTGTTGTAGGTGAAGCTGTTTATACAAACGGAGGTTGGTTGTTGAAACACGGTGTGACAAGAACTTTTGATGATAAAAATAATTGGAATGAACAATATTTTGAAAGCAAAATTTTCGGATTTACGGTTAAACCGCAAGATTTAATAGTTAAAGATACAAGATACGAACAAATGAATTTAAAGACTTTTAAAGAATATATACGGAAAAAGCAAATGTTGGGTCAAAACACTTTAAAAGAACAAATAAAGTATCACTCGAGATTTGCAAATGTTTTTGCACACATAATAGTTATGATGATAGGTATACCTTTTGCTTTAGGTTTGGGAAATAAATTCGGCAAAATAATAAGTTTTACATTTGCACTTATTTTCTCGTTCATATATTGGTGTATCCAGGCGGTATGTATGAGCTTGGGGGAAAACCAAATTGTAAATGTATGGCTTGCCGCCTGGCTTCCCAACATTTTATTTGGTGTCGTCGGTATCTACCTTATGTCAAGAATCAAAAAGTAATCATTTTGTTGTCATTCCGTGCTTGACACGGAATCTATAGAAATTAGTCCGAAGGACACAGAAATTATAAATCGTAAATTATAAATTATAATTTGCTTTTCTTCTTCTTCGGGAAAGACTTTATTGCCGAATTTTTGGAATACATAGAGTTAATGTCTCTTATTCTGTCTCTGAAAAGAGTTGCGGATTCAAAATCCAAATTGTCGGCAGCTTCTTTCATTTGTTTTTCCAACGATTTTAAAATGCTGTCGATATTTTTTGTCGTTATATATTTTTCGTCTACTTCTTCCGATAATACCATCAACTTTTCATCTTTAACTTTTTCCTGGAATTCTTCCAAGTTGGCAATAGCCTTTATAATTGTTTTCGGTGTTATATTGTTAACTTTATTATATTCAAGTTGCTTGTTTCTTCTTCTTTGCATTTCCGTTAAAGCTCTGTCCATGGAACCTGTAATTTTGTCCGCATAGAAAATTACTCTGCCGTCAACGTTTCTTGCTGCTCTGCCGCAGGTTTGTATCAATGTCTGTTCCGATCTCAAAAAACCTTCTTTATCCGCATCCAAAATTACTACAAGTGTCACTTCGGGTAAATCCAGTCCTTCTCTTAAAAGGTTTATACCTACAAGAATATCGAATTTACCTAACCTTAAATCTCTTATAATTTCTATTCTTTTTAAAGATTCTATTTCCGAATGCATATATTCCACACGAAAACCCTGATCTTTTAAGTATGCTGTTAAATCTTCCGACATTCTTTTGGTTAATGTGGTTATAAGAACTCTTTGTTTTTTAGCTACAACTTTTTTTATTTCTTTTATCATATCCTGAATTTGACCGTCTATCGGACGAATAATTATTTCGGGATCTACAAGACCGGTAGGTCTTATAACAAGCTCTACTATATCGTTTTTACATTTATCCAATTCATACTTTCCCGGAGTTGCCGATACCATAACACTTTGTTTGATTATAGATTCAAATTCGTTAAATTTTAAAGGCCTGTTATCGAGCGCCGAAGGTAACCTGAACCCGAAATTTATAAGAGTTTGTTTTCTGCTTCTGTCACCTTCGTACATTCCTCTGATTTGCGGTAATGTAATGTGCGATTCGTCCGCTATTAACAAAAAGTCGGAAGTGTCCGGGTTGGATAAGAAGTAATCGATTAAAGTTGTAGGTCTTGAACCGGCAGGTCTTAATGCAAGGTGTCTTGAATAGTTTTCCACTCCGTTACAAAAACCTGTTTCCTGCAACATTTCCATATCGTATTTTGTTCTTTGTAACAATCTTTGCGCTTCAAGAAGTTTTCCTTCCGATTTTAAAACCGCAACTCTCTCGTTAAGTTCCGCTTCGATATTTTTTAAAGCTATTTTAAGTTTATCGTTACTTGTAACAAAATGTTTTGCCGGATATATATAACAAACTTCTTTCTTGTTTAAATTTTTACCCGATATCGGATCAAACTCTTTAATTTCTTCTATTTCGTCGCCGAAAAATTCCACTTTTATCGCCGTTTCCAAATATGCGGGGAAAATTTCCACGGTGTCGCCTTTAACTTTGAATTTTCCTCTGAAAAAATCTATTTCGTTTCTTTCATAATGTATGGAAATAAGTTCTCTTAACAAGTTATCTATAGGAATTTTTTGTCCTACCGATATTTTTACACACATATTTTGATATTCTTCCGGGGCACCTAAATTGTATATGCTGGATACAGATGCAACAACAATAACATCATTTCTTTCAAGAATGGATGTTGTTGCTTTTAACCTTAATCTGTCGATATGATCATTTACGGAAGAATCTTTTTCTATATATGTATCGGTTGCGGGAATATATGCTTCCGGCTGATAGTAATCGTAGTAAGAAATAAAATATTCTACCGCATTATTCGGGAAAAAAGATTTAAACTCCGAATATAACTGTGCGGCAAGTATTTTGTTGGGGGAAATTATAAGTGCAGGTCTTTGTAACTTTTCTATTAAGTTTGCCATAACGAACGTTTTACCGGAACCTGTAACACCCAACAATACTTGAGAGTTTTTACCGTTCTTAAGGTTGTTATAAAGCTTGTCTATTGCCATCGGCTGTTCGCCGGACGGCTTAAAGTTTGATACTAACTGGAATTTGTTTTTCATATTATAAAGAGTTAAGCCACGATATTATTTTATTTTTAACTTGTTCGTTATATTTCGAATCTATGTTATTAAAAGATTCGCCTTTCAATATGTTTGCATTTGTTGCTTTAGTTTTAAAATCCTCAAAATATGTTCCGTAGTTGCTGCCTTGTGTTGAGAAAGGAACTACATTTTTGTTTTGAAAATCAAACTCTTTCAAAAATTCAAGTACAACAGGTGCTGCTGTATACCACCATATAGGAGAACCTACAAAAATTGTGTCGTATTCTTCAATATTAGGAAAATCATTTACTATTTCCGGATAATTGCCGGAAGAAATTTGTTTTTTAGATGTTAAATATAATGCCGGTCCTTGTTTTATTTCTTCTTTTGGTTTAATTTCATAAAGATCCGCATTGATTAAAGATTGTATTTGCATTGCAATATCTTTAGTGTGTCCCGTTAAAGAATAATAAACAACAAGGGTTTTGCCTAAATTTGCTGTCAACTCAACCTTATTTGAATATTTTGCCATTTCAGTTTTATTTCTGTTAGATACTTTTCTTAAATGTACAAGTGAGCAAACTCCTACAATAATTGCGATTATCAGTATTACATATAATGCTATTTTCATAATTTAAAACTCTCCTTTCAAAAATTTTTTAAAATTATATCATATTTTTTTATAAATAAATTTTGTAAAATATCAAAGTATAAACGATTGTAGGGGGAAAAATGAAAGTTTTACTTATTAACGGAAGTTGTAACAAAAACGGATGTACATTCAGAGCATTAACGGAAATAGAAAATATATTAAAGAAAGAAAAAATTGAAACCGAAATAATTCAGTTGGGCTCTAATCCTATAAGAGATTGTATAGGTTGTCGCGGATGTGCTCAAAACGGTAACAAGTGTGTGTTTAATGACGATATAGTTAATGAAATTATCGAAAAAACCAAAACATCCGACGGATTTATTTTCGGCTCTCCCGTTTATTATGCACATCCCTCCGGAAGGTTGTTATCTGTATTAGACAGAGTTTTTTATGCCGGCGGAAAATTTTTATCTTATAAACCGGGTGCTGCGGTTGTATCTGCAAGAAGAGCGGGAACTACTGCCGCAATAGATGTAATAAACAAATATTTTACTATAAACAATATGCCGGTAGTTTCTTCTCAGTATTGGAATATGGTTCACGGAACAAAAGCCGAAGATGTCGAAAAAGATTTGGAAGGCCTCAATGTAATGCAAAATATAGCAAAAAATATGGTATGGCTTTTAAATTCAATAAAACAAAATGCACATCCTGAACCGGAAGCAAAACCGATGACAAATTTTATAAGATAAAATTCTTGACATTAGAGCGGCTCGAAGGTGTAAAATTATCGGAAATATAAAAAGAGGTTATATTTCTTATGAAAAAAGTAAAAAAAGAAACACAGTTGGATAAAACTCCGAAATACACCGTAAAAGAAGTTGCTCAAATAATGAAAATATCTGCTCATACTGTTAGGTATTACGATAATGAAGGCCTTATTCCGTTTGTTTCAAGAACACAAAGTAATGTAAGAATGTTTTCCGAATATGATTTATCTTGGATTAGAACTGTTCATTGCTTAAGAGCAACAAATTTATCTATAAACGATATTAAAAAATATATAGATTTATGTTTAAAAGGTAATAAAACCATACAACAAAGAGCAAAAATAATTTTTAACCAAGAAAAGAATTTAAAAGAACATTTAAAACAGTTGCAGGAACAGATGAAAGTTTTGCAAATAAAGAAGAAATATTATACGAACCTTTTGAAGAATAAATCCAAAGATGTTTGGAATCCGTATAAATAGGAGTATAAAATGAAAAAAATTTTAGCATTGTTGTTATTATTGTGTTTTGTAGCTGTTCCGTTTAGCAATGTTTTTGCCGAAGACGAAAAATGTGGAGATTTTACAATAGAAGAACTTGCATTGAAACTCGGAGATCACAGCTTATTGGTTTATAAAGACGGAAATATTACTTTTCAAGACGAACATGGAATACAACCTTTACTTATACAAATAAAAAAGAAAGGTTTAAAAAATGCCATAGCTGTAGATAAAGTCATAGGTAAAGCTGCAGCTCTTCTTATGGTTTACGGGAAGGTAAAACAGGTTCACACAAATATTATAGCCAAAGATGCTATACCTGTTTTTGAAAAATATAAAGTGGAATATTCTTATAATGAAGTTGTGGATTATATCCAAAATAATAAAAAAGACGGACTTTGTCCTATGGAACAAAAAGTTTTAAATATTAATAGTCCCAAAAAAGCCTATAAAATTTTTGCAAAGAAAAAATAGTTAGTAGTTTGCAGTTGCCGTTTTGATAAATAAATAATTTGACAGATAAGGTTGCTTAGTTAAAATTTAAAATTTCTAATTTTAAATAGGAGAACGAAATGAACAGAAGAGAATTTTTAAAAACATCATTGTTTACAACGATAGGTGCGGTGGTATTGTCTGCTTGTAACCATATTGCAGTTCGAACAAAAGATTTTATAGATAAAGTTTCTACAAAAAAATATAAAAATTTAGATATATCCGCAATAGGTTTCGGTGCAATGAGACTTCCTCAAAAAGATGGTGAGCCTGATATAGAAAAAACACAAGAAATGGTGGATTATGCCATGGAACACGGTATAAATTACTACGATACCGCATGGTTTTATCATGGCGGAAAATCCGAACTTGCCGTTGGTGAAGTAATGAAAAAGTATCCCAGAAACAGTTATTATTTGGCAGACAAAATGCCGTTAAGAATATTAAAAGATAAATCCGAAGTTATACCTACATTTGAAGAACAATTGAAAAAATGTCGAACGGATTATTTTGATTTTTATTTAGCACATAATATAAATAAAAGAGAATGGGAAATATTAAAAGAATGTAATGTTTATGAACAATTGTTAGAGAAAAAGAAAGAAGGAAAAATAAAATATTTGGGTTTTTCTATTCATGATACTCCCGAACTTTTGGAAGAAGTTGTAAATAAATACGAATGGGATTTTGTTCAACTTCCAATTAACCCTATAGATTGGAAAACGGTAGATGCAAAAAGACAATATGAAATTGCAACAAAGGCAGGTCTCCCTGTAGTTGTGATGAATCCTTTAAAAGGCGGACAGCTTTCAACATTAAGCGAAAAAGCCGTTGATATATTAAAGAACGAAAATCCTGATGTTTCACCGTCTTCGTGGTCTTTAAGATATTCCGCAAGTTTGCCGAATGTTTTCGTTGTTTTAAGCGGTATGACGGAATTGGAACATGTTATCGATAATGTGAAAACCTTTACAGATTTTAAACCGTTAACTGAAAAAGAACAATCCGTTCTTGAAAAAGCAATTGCCGTATACAATTCTTCCGGAGCTATATCTTGTACTTATTGTCAGTATTGTACGGGATGTCCCGTAGGAATAGATATACCGAAAAATTTCTTAATGTACAACCAGTATAAATCAACAAACAGAAAAGACAGATTTGTTTTAGCATATGAGTCAATTAAAGAGGAAAACAGAGCGGATAAATGTATAAATTGCGGAATATGTAAAACAAAATGTCCACAGAAACTTGATATTCCCAACTTGTTGAAAGATGTAGCGGATTTATACAAAGAATTGAAGCAATAAGTTATAAAATTACATTTATAGGGTATAATAAATGTCTAAGAATAAAACAATATATCGGTTAAGATTATCGTTATCGGCAATAGTTTTAATAATTTCGTTTCTTGCATTTACTGCAACATTTTCTTTCTTTACAAAATTTTTTGCCATACAGTTAGGTCCCGGTATTGCAAGTTTGGTTGCTTCTTTTTCAATAACAGTTTTAATATCTGTTTTAGCAATTATATTTTTTACTTTTTTGTTTGGAAGATTTTATTGCTCTTTAATTTGTCCTCTGGGAATATTACAAAATTTTATAGGATTTTTATCTTTTAAAAACAGTAAAAATTATAAGAATATGGCAAAAACAAGATATACCATAGCAGCATTGGTATTCGGAGCTTTGTCTTGCGGTTGGGCGGTAGGTTTTAAAATTTTAGATCCGTACACAAATTTCGGGCTAATTGCATCAAGTATTTTTACACCTGTATATAACCTTATAACAAAATCACAAAATTATGAGTTTACAATACCTGTTTTAATAATTTCTTTAATACCTTTTATAATTTTAATTTTATTGGTTTTATTTAAGAGAAGATTTTTCTGTACTGTCATTTGTCCTGTAGGAACAATTTTGGGGTTGTCAGCCAAGTACAGCCCTTTTGAATTAACGATATCGGATAAATGTATAACATGCGGAGCATGTTTTAGAAATTGTCCTGCCGGAAGTATAAATTTAAAAGACAAAAAAATAAATAATGAACTATGTATAAGATGCTTAAAATGTATTTCCGTATGTCCTAAACAAGCAATAAGTTTCGGAAGAGAGAATAAAAAACAATCTGCAACATTTAGCCAAAGCAGAAGAAATTTTATTTTAGGTTCTGTTTTTGTCTTGGGTGGTATTGCAACCGGTGTAGGCAGTGCAATAATCAGGGGAAAAAATTTTTTGAAAGATAAAATAAGGGCAATATTGCCGCCGGGAGCAGGTGATTATTCGAGATTTTCTTCAAAATGTACAAGTTGTCAGTTGTGTGTTGCAGTGTGCCCGAACAAAGTTATTCATCCGAGAGATTTTAATCATTCTGTAATTTATATGGATTATTCGAAAAATTATTGTAAGTATGATTGTAATGCTTGCAGTTCGGCTTGTCCTACGGGTGCAATAAAAAAGATTACATTGGAGCAAAAACAACATACAAGAATAGGTCTTGCAAAAATTAACAGAGATTTATGTATAAATTGCGGAATTTGTGCTTTTAAATGTCCGGTGAAAGCGTTAAGTATAGAAGAAGATTCTAACGGAGACAGAGTATTAAAATATAATGCGGCCGTTTGTATCGGTTGCGGTGCTTGTCAGGTTTCTTGTCCGCACAAAGCAATAGAAATTGTCGGAATTGTTGAACAATCCAAAACGTTTTAAAGTAGTTTGTCTTTTGCTGTTAAACTATAAACCATAAACTATAAAATTTGTCAAACACTAACTTGACAAATTTTATATTATATGTTATATTACTTACCGTTCGGTAGATAAAATTGATATTTTTTAGAGAATAAAATGAGAACAAAAATATTAAAAACAGCATTTAATTTAATGGGTAAAAAAGCGGTAAAAGATGTTTCTATGCAGGAAATTGCTGCTGCATGTAATATAACCAAACCGTCTTTATATTACTATTTTAAAAGCAAAGATGAAATTTGTTATACCATAGTCAGATATGTTTTGGATGACCAAAACAAAAAAATTAAGCAATATATAGATCAAGATATGTCTTTGGAAGACGTTTTAACAGATATTTTCCAAAAAACATATAATGCAAAAACAAAAAAATCACTGGAGTTTTTTTTGCATATGATAGATTATATTAAAGGGGTTCCTGCTCTTGAAAAGCAGTTTAAACCTTTAAAGGAAGAAAACGAAAAAAATGCCAAAGAAATTTTTAACAGAGCGGCAAAAAATAAAAATATATCGGAAAACAATGTAGATCTTGCTCACTATTTGTTTGAATCTTGTTTGTATCACATTGTATTTGCACCGATAAAAGATATAAATTTGCAACCTAAAGATATAGCAACATCAATTTTAAAGGCAATAGACTACAAAAATTGAAGAATAGAAGATTAGAGGAACGAAAGAAATGAAGAAAATATTGAGTTTGTTTTTAACATTGTTATTCAGTACAAATATTTTTGCTGCGGATTATTCTCATAACAATTCGATGAATGCAAAATTATTTGAAGAAATACAAAAAAAGAGCGGAACAAAAATAACAATAAAAGAAGCCGTTAAAATGGCGCTAAGAGACAGTTATCAGGTTTATACCGCAAATAAAATGAAAGAAATCAGTGATGAAGTTTACAGTCAAATGAAATCGTCATATTATCCGTATGTCGATTTTAATGCAAGTTATAACAGAGCATTGTTAAGAGCAAAAGTATTAAACCCTCAAGAAGATAAAATGGTGGAAGCTACGCCTGTAAATAACACATATACCGCACAGTTACAAGCCAACTGGGTTTTATGGACCGGCGGTAAAGTAAAAAACACCAAGGAATACGGAAGATTGCAAGCTGAAAGTGCCGAGTATAAATTGAAAGATACAAAAACGGCTGTTGCCAAACAAGTTGCTCAATTTTGTTACCTGATAATTTATGCATCCGCACTTGTTCATGTTCAGGAAACATATTTGGATATTGCCAAGCAACATTTGGATGAAACAAAAGCAAGATACAAACAAGGATTATCAAGTAATTTGGATGTATTAACTCAGCAAGTAAGAGTAGATAATATTGTTCCGCAGGTTTTACAGGCGGAAAAGAATGTTGAACTTGCAACTTTACACTTGAGACAAATATTGGATAAAGATCCTGAAATGCCGATATATTTAACTTGGACGGAAGAAGATTTGGCTCTTCCGAGCACGAAAAATCTTCAACAATTATATAACATGGCTTACGAACAAAGACCTGAACTTATAGTATCAAAATTAGCTGCCGATATTGCCGAAGCTAATTATAAATTGGCAAAATCGGATCATTATCCTAATCTTTCCGCTTACGGAAATTACGGCTATAACGGTTCCACAATAGAAGGTCTCCCCGATGAAAATCACTACTATTGGGGGGCTAATATAGGATTACAGTTTAGTATGCCTATATTTCACGGGTATTCTGTTTCTTCTCAGGTAAAACAAAAAGAAATGTACTATGAAAGTGCAAAGGCAAGTTACGAAAATTTGAAGAAGAATATAAGAATACAGGTAAAAGAAGCATGGCTCAGCTTGGAAGAAGCAAAAAAAAGAATAGAATCTACGAGAGGTGTTGTGGAAAGAGCACAAGAAAATTTGAACTCAAAAATGTTGAGATATAGAAACGGATTAATAAGTCAGTTAGAGTTAAACGATGCAATATCGGATTTGAACGATTCGAATTTAACGTATGTTCAAGCCGTATATGATGCACATGTAGCTTTATCAAACTTAAATTATGCCGTAGGAATGGAGACAGAAGATTATGAATAATCAAAATTTAAATCAAGAACAGAAAGACACCTCGATGGGTGCAATTGTCGTATGGGGAATTATTTTATTGGTAGCAGCGTTTATTGTTTATCAGGTAGCATTTAAAAAAGATAATGCTGCAATTTTAGATACCGTTTCAAAGGATGTTTTTGTTGTTAAAACAGAACAAGTTCAAAAAAGAGACTTGAAACATCAATTAATAACATCCGGTAACGTAAAAGCTTTGGAAGAGGCCGTATTGTATCCGAGAATTAACGGTAAATTGCAGAAAAATGTATTAAAAGAAGGTGACAGAGTAAGAAAAGATCAGACGGTATCTTTAATAGACAGAGATGAAGTCGGTGCTAAATATGAACCTGTTGTTGTTCCTTCTACATTGTCAGGTGTTGTTGGTAGAATTTATCTCGATCCCGGAGAAAACGTTACAACACAAACACCGGTAGCATTGATAGTAAATCAGTCTGTATTAAGAATAAAAGTTGATGTTCCTGAAAGATACGTTAACGAAATTTATAAAGGACAAAGAGCTCTGCTTTCAGTTGAAGCATATCCCGACAGAACTTTCGAAGCTAAACTTGATATTATAAGTCCTGTTGTAGATTCTTTAAGCAGAAGTGTTGCCGTAGAATTTAAAGCTGATAATTCTAAAGGATTATTAAAATCCGGTATGTTTGCAAAAGTAGATATTTCTTTAAAAGAAGTTAAAAATGTTTTGTCGTTATCTAAAAAAAGTATTTATGAAGATGCAGACGGTAAAAATTATGTTTTAGTTCCTTCCGAGGATAAGGCGACTGCCGTTAGAAAAGATATAGAAGTTAAATTTAAAAATAACAATAATTGGCAAATTGAAGGACTTGATGAAGGTGATGAAGTTTTGGAATTTGTTTACGGTATTAAAGACGGCAGTAAGATAGAGATACAACAGTAGGAGCTAAAATATGCAAGAAAATAAAACTGAAAAAAGACATAGCGGTTTTGCCGCATTTTTTATACACAGGCCCGTATTTACAATAATGATAAGTGTTTCATTAATGTTTTTAGGGTTTATGGGTTACAGGAATATGGGTGTAAGTATGTATCCGAGTATGGATATTCCCGTTACACTTGTTCAAACCGTTTTACCAGGAGCAAGTCCGGAAGAAATTGAAACATCTATTTCAAAATATATTGAAGAGGGTGTTAACGAAATTGCCGGTGTTGATGAAATACATTCATATAATTTGGAAAGTGTTTCAATTGTATTTGTTAAGTTCGATATGGACAAAAATGCCGATGTCGGTATTCAGGAAGTTAGAGATAAAATCGAACAGGTTAAATCTAATTTTCCGGATGGAACGGAATCTCCGGTAGTTTTAAAACTTGATATGGATGCTGCAGCTGTTTTAAACGTTGTTGTTACCGGTCAAAGAGATATTATAGAACTCACAGAACTTGCCAAGAAAAAAGTTAAAGAAGTTATAGAAAACACTTCAGGTGTAGGTTCCGTAAATATAGTAGGAGGCAGGGAAAGAGAAATACACGTTACAATAAATCCTTTAAAACTTTATTCTTTACAAATTCCTATAACGAGCGTTACGGCAGCTCTTGCACAGCAAAATTTCGAAATTCCTGGCGGTAAAGTAGAACAAGAACACAATTCTTACAGCTTAAGAATTTTAGGTAGAATTCCTTCCGTAGATGAATTTAAAAATATATTCATTGCAACCAAAAACGGAGTTCCTATAAAACTTTCCGATGTTGCTGAAGTTGAAGACAGCGGAGAATATGAACAGCAAAGTACATTATTGGACGGACTTAGATGTGTAACTTTGGAAATAACAAAACAAAGCGGTTCAAATACATTGAAGGTTATAGATGGCGTTAAAGAAAAAATTAAAATGATAGAACAAACTCTTCCTTCGGATATGAAAATTACTATAATGTCCGATCAGAGCGGTTCCATAAGAGCTTCCGTTAATACCGTGTTAGAACATCTTTGCTTGGGTGCATTTTTGGCAGGTATAATGGTTTTGGTATTTATGGGTTCTCTCAGATCTACATTTATAGCTTTCTTGGCTATACCTATATCGGTTGTTGGTTCTTTCCTTTTTATGAATATGAACGGTTTTACTTTAAACAGTATAACTTTGTTGGGCTTGACGGTTGCCGTGGGTATTGTTATTGATGATGCTATCGTTATGCTTGAAAATATTTACAGGCACATGGAAAAATATAATAAAACACCGGAAGATGCGGCCGTTGACGGTGCAAAAGAAATTACATCTACGGTTATTGCAACGACGCTTGCAATTCTTGTTATATTTTTACCTTTGGCTTATATGGGCGGTATGGTTGGAAGAGTTTTGAGCAGTTACGGTTGGACAGTGGTTTTTGCCATTGCTCTTTCCGGTATAGTAGCTTTAACATTAACTCCTATGCTTTGTGCAAAATTATTAAAGAAAGCGGAAGGGGAAAGTAAGATAGATAATATTGTAAGCGGTATAAACGAATATTTGGTTAAATTGTATATTCCTGTTTTAAATTGGGCTATTCATCATAAAATAATAATGGTAGTTCTTGCCTTCTTATGTATATTTGCAATATTTCCTATGATAAAAACTATGGGAGGAGAATTTTTCCCGGAAGAAGATTCCGGCAAAATTCAAGTTCAGGTTAAAGCGGAAGAAGGAACAAGTTATACGGATATAAGAGGAATTTTAGGACAGATTGAAACCGATGTAAGAAGACTTCCGTATATAAAAAGTATTTTAACTGTTGCAGGTAAAGGTGGAGACGGCTTGAGTTCTTTCTCAAGTTCCGCACCGACAAATAAAGGTTATTTGGAAGTTGAGCTCGAAGACAGAACAAACAGAAATAAAATAAGAACAAAAAAATATGCTCAAGTAATAAGAGAGATGATGAAAAAGTATACCGGTCTTACGACAGCGGTTTTTGTTAGAAGTGACGGGCCTTCCGGCGGAAATAAAGCTGTTCAGTTAAGTTTGTTAGGACCGGATCTTACAAAATTAATAGGTTATGCTAATGAAACAAAAGATATAATTTCGAAGGATAAAAGATTTATAGATGTTGATTTATCCGTGGATTTGGCAAAACCCGAATACAGAGTTGTAATAAACAGAGATAAGGCTAACAATTTGGGAGTTAATGTTACGGCTGTTGCTGCAGCACTTAGAACAATGGTTGGCGGAGAAGACGATATTACCAAGTATAAAGAAGGTGATGAATTGTACGAGGTAAGAGTCAGAGTTGCCGAAACTTACAGAAATACAAAAGAAGCAATTTCCGCACTTATGATACCGGCTGTTATTAACGGACAACCGACAGTTGTAAGACTTGACAGTATTGCAGAACTTGAAGAAGGTGTCGGCCCCAGCCAAATCAACAGAGCCGCAAGACAAAGAGAAGTAAGAATAGAAGCCAACTTAAACGGACTTGATACAAGAACGGCAACAAAAATAATGCAAGATACGTTTAATTCTTTAAATCCTGATCCGGAATATACCGTTATGCAAAGCGGTATAGCAAAAGAAATGACTAAGATGTTTATAGCTTTCTTGTTAGCTTTTGTTTTGGCATTTATATTCAAATACATAATTCTCTGTTGCTTAATGGAAAAATTCACACATCCTGTAGCAATTATCGTAAGTTTACCGTTGACGGTACCTTTTGCATTATTTGTACTTATGGTAACACATCAAACATTAAATATATTCAGCTTGCTGGGTATGTTCATGTTGGTCGGAGTAGTAAGTAAAAATGCTATTTTGCAGACGGATTATACAAACCAGTTAAGAGCAAGAGGATACGGCAGAACAAATGCTATACTCCAGGCAAACAGAGTAAGATTAAGACCTATTTTAATGACAACATTAACACTTGTCGTTTCCATGATACCTATGTTGATATCTAACGGAGAAGGTGCAGATGTTAGAAGAGGTTTGGCTATCGTTATCGTCGGCGGACAGTTGTTATCACTTCTTGTTACATTGCTTATGACACCTGTTACATACATTATTGTTGATTCTATCGGTGATTGGTTTAAACATAAAGTTTCCGGAACACCTATACCGGAAGATAAAGATAAAGAAGTTATTTTGTCTGAAGTTCCGAATGAATATTAATAAATTGAAAAAATAGAAATAAAGAAGACAGATGAGTTTTGCTTAACTCATCTGTCTTCTTTTGTATCTGAATAATTTATTTTGCTTGAGTATTATTGCTTTTTGCTTGAGCGGCAGCTTTTTCTTTTATTTCATCCGGAATATTTACTTTAGGAGCTTGAACATTTGGCGTATTAGGAACGGGCGGAGTTTGAATTTTTGGAGTTTGAACTATCGGATTTTTTGGAAAATTAGGCACATTAGGAATATTGGTTTTCGGAGCATTTTGTACTGCATTTATTTGACCTGGATTAGGAATCTTCGGTATGCTGCTTGAACTAAAAGGTTTGTTTACTGCAGAAGTAGATACTGTTGCCAAGGATTTACTGCCTGCATAATAGCCTAAAAAGAAACATACTAAAGAACAAACAATAACAATTATTATACCTTTTGTACAACATTTTTGTGTCTTACATTCTTTTTGTGATTGTTCTTCCATAAAATCTCCTTTTATATTTATAAATAAATATCACAATTTTTAATATTATAAGATTTGTTGCTTCAAAAATCAACTTTTTATTAAGTAAATTTTATTGTTGATAAAAATTAAAGCTTTTGGTAAAATATAAAAAAGTGATTTGCCCGATGGTGTAATTGGTAACACATCTGTCTCTGGAACAGAATAGTCCTGGTTCGAGCCCAGGTCGGGCAGTTTCTGCTCTAGTCTGTTTAAAGATTAGAGTTTTTTTATTTGTTGGTAAGAGAATAAAATGCTTATTTGGGAAAAATTTAAAAAGAATATTATCGATAATAAATTAGTTGTTTCCGGTGATAAAATTTTGCTTGCCGTTTCCGGCGGAGCAGATTCCATGGTAATGGCAAGTTTGTTTTCCATGCTTACAAAAATCTTAAACATAGAACTTATCGTTGTTAACTTTAATCATAATCTAAGAAAAGAATCCGTTAAAGAAGCAAAAATTGTTGAAAGGTATATTTCTTCTTTGAATATCGAGTGTGTATTGAAAAATTTAAATACAAAAGAGTATGCAAAGAAAAATGATATATCGGTGGAAACAGCAGGAAGACAATTAAGATATTTGGGATTGGAAGAAGTAGCAAAAAAATACAAGTGTAACAAAATCGCTACGGCACATAATATGAACGATAATGCCGAAACCGTTATTATGTGGTTGTTGAGGGGAACAGGAACCGACGGACTTACCGGAATTCCGATGGTAAGAAAAATAAATAAAAAGTTATCCGTAATAAGGCCGTTACTTCCAATATCGAGAGATTTAATAGATGATTATGCAAAGAAAAAGGAAATTCCGTTCTGTACGGATAAAACAAATTTTAAATGTGATTATACAAGAAACAAAATAAGATTAAATCTTATCCCTCAGCTAAAAGAAATAAATCCTTCTGTTATAGAGCATATATACAATTTATCTTGTATAGTAAAAGATGAAAGTGATTATTTTAAAAACAAAGTTAACTATTTTATATCGAAATATGTAAATATATCGAATAAAAAAATAGTGTTGAATTTAAGAGCTTTTTACAGACAAGAAAATATTCTGCAATATAAGATTCTAAAAGAAATTCTTCCCGACAAAAAAAGAGCAGTCCAAATAAATAATATTTTTACTTGGTTAAAAGATAAAGAATCTAAGAAATACGTTATTTCTAAAATATGGGTTGCTAAAAAATCAGGGCAAAAATTATATTTTGTTTCCAAATAGAATTTTAGTCTTCTTTATATGTCGGTAAAGTTATTTTTACCGAGGTTCCTTTTTGTTCTTCACTTGAAATTTCTATTTTGCCGTTATGCATTTCCGTTATTTGTTGTGCAACGGTAAGCCCCATACCTATAGCTTTTGCAAGTTTTGTAGAGAACATCGGATCAAAGCAATTGTCTAATGTTTCCGCGTTCATACCTTGTCCGCAATCCGATATCGTGGTAATAATATTTTGACCGTCAACTTTTGTTGTTATGGTTATTGTTCCGTTGTTTTTCATTGCGTCTTTGGCATTTTTTATAACATTGGAAAAAACTTGTTTCATCCTTTCAGGGTCGGCATATACTTTTACGGAAACTAAATTTTGTTCAAAATTTATTCCGTCGATTTTATTTTCTTCTGTTGCTTTTGTTATTAAATCCTGTAAATCACAAACGGATTTTGTTAATTGTTTAACTCTTGTCATATCGAGAACTTCGGTTATTCTGTTATTAAGAGTTATAACTTCAGTTGCCAATAAATCCAACATCTTTTTTTGCGTTTCATTTACGGGCTTTACGGTTTTTGAAAGGTAGTATGAAATATTGGATATTCCGCCGACAACGTTTTTTAAATCATGGGATGCTACAGACGCAAATTTTGATAAGACTTTATTCTTTTCAATGTTTAATTGCCTTTTTGTAAAAGTATAGGTTTTTTCTTCCATAATTTTACTTCCCTAATATTTTATTTATTAAGCTGATAACATTTTCTATTTCAAAAGGTTTTGTGAGATAAAAACAACCTTTTTGTTTTACTGCTTCCAAGTTTTTATCATCATTTAACAAATAAATAGCTCCGATATTCGGCATTTCTTTTTGTAATTTATCATGGAACTCTGCAATATTTGTGTCTACTTTTGCATTTATCAATGCTATATCGAAGAAAGAGTTGTTTAACTCTTCATATAGTTTGTTACAATCGGTATAAGATAATAAATGGAAACCTTCTTCGGCAAGAGCTTTGTTTAAAGATTCAAAATCTTCCGTGTCCATGTTTACCAACGCAATATTTTGTTTTCTTTTTATAGTTCCTAAAATTGTAAAAATTCGTTTTACATTTATCGGAGATTCAAAGAAATTTACGGTGCCCAACTTTTCGGCTTTATCGACAAAAGAAGAATTCGGATTTTTTTCGATAATAACTGTTTTCGGAATCTTTCCAAACTTATCTTTTAATTTATTTAAAATATCAAGAGTTTTGTTTTCTTCTTCTTCGGAATGAACCGCAATAATAAGAATATCCGGTTTGTGTTTAAACATAAAAGCTACTTTTGAAAGATCCATCTCGCTGGAAGCGATGTTTAAACCGCAATTTTTTAAAGAATTTAAAAACTTTTGATCGACATTTGCCTCTTTATCTATTACTACGGCAAAAGGTCTTGATGTTATATCTTTAATTGTTGATAAAACAGCTTCTATTTCAAAAGGTTTACTTAAACAGGCAAAAGCTCCCGAGTTAAGAGCATCGATAATTAAATCGTTAAGAGCGTATGCCGTCATCATGACGCCTATAATATCCGGCTTGATTTTTTTTATCTCTTTAAAAGTCTCGTTTCCTGTTATTCCGGGCATTCTTATATCCGAAAATAAAATATTGAACTCTTCTTTTTTTGCAAGTTCTATTGCTTTAAAACCGTCTTCTGCCGTTTGTACTTCGTATCCTTCCAATTCAAGAATACTTGCTAACGATAATCTTAAAGAATCTTCATCATCAACAATTAAAATTTTTAGTTTGTCTGTCATAAAAAAGCTCCTATTGTAAAGGTATCTCTATTTTAAAAGTAGTTCCTACGTTTTTGGTACTTGTTACTATAATTTTACCTTGATGTGCATCGATAATTTCTTTTACTATCGGTAATCCCAAACCGATTCCTTTTAATTTTGTGGTGAATAACGGTTCAAATAAATGAGAAAGCGTTTCTTCGCTCATTCCGCAAGCATTGTCTTTTATAAAAATTTGGCACATTGTTGCAGTTTTTTTCGTCGTTATATTTATTTCTCCGCCTTCCGGTGGCATAGCATCTCTTGCATTTGTAATAAGATTTATTAGCACCTGTGTAATCTTATCCGGATCCATAACGACATCGAATTTTTCCAAGTTTTTGGTTATAAGTATATTTGTAGGAACCGGTACTGCAGGTATAACTTTATTTATAAAAGTAACGATATCTACCGAAAGTTTATTTAATTTTTTTGTTCTTGAGTAATCAAGTAAATCGGTTATGATTTTGTTTGCTCTTAAAACTTCGGATGATAACATATTCACCATTTGTTTTGATTTATTATCGCTGTAAGCTCCCATTTTAGATAAGAAATAAGATATGTTCTTTATGGCAGCTAAAGGATTTCTTAATTCGTGAGCAACGGAAGACGCCAATCTACCGATGGTTGCAAACTTCTCGGATTTCAGCAAATCCTGTTGGATGTTTTGAACTTTATCCAAAGTCTCTTCCAATTCCTGACTTCTTTGTTCGAAAGCTATCTTAAGATTCAACAATTCTTTTTTTTCTTTGTTTAACTCTCTTATATGTATTTCCATGTCGCTTGCCATAAAATTAAAAGAAGACGCAAGCTCTCTGAATTCATCGTTGGAATTTAACGGAACCCTGTAACCTAAATTTCCGGCCGTTATTTTTTTTGTTCCGAGCATTAATTCTCTTATAGGTTTTACGATTAGTTTAACTAAGAAAGAAGACATTATTATTCCGGCAAAACCGATTACCAATGTAATTAAGATTATGCTCTTTGTCATTTTTTCTATTTGATAATTTATTCTTTCAAGAGTTATACCTACTCTTACCGCACCTATTATTATCTCTTTCTTTGAAGCTTTCAATTGTATTGTAGGGTTATAATCATTCGATACTATAGGTACCAAAATATCCAATACTTCGCCTATGTTAGGTAAAACATTAACTTCCTTTATCAATCTGTTTTTTTCCAATTCCGCTATTGTATTGTTATCGATGGAAGCGGCTGAGACAAAGTGAACTATATCTTCGTTTGAAATACATTCTCTTGATAATACGACACCGTTTACATCGTAAATAGCCGAATAAATGACATCTTCTTCTTTTAAATTATCTTTTGTTATACGAGCCAAAAATTCTCTGCTTGAAGCGGAAACACCGTATTCACTCGCGGTTGCCAGTGAGGTAGCCAATATAATTGCTCTGTTTTCGGTGAAGTTTTTTAAAAGTAATGATTGTGCTTTAACAAAAAACCAAGTCAAAGCTACGGATGTAAAGATTATTACGGAAGAAATTATTAATATAAATTTGACACTTAGTCCGAAGTATATTCTTTTTCTCATAATTTCTAAAGGAGAGGCAAATTTATTTAAAAGCCGACGAAAGGACTTGAACCTTCGACCGATGGTTTACAAAACCATTGCTCTACCAACTGAGCTACGTCGGCATAAACATCTTATGCGCTAAAGGATATCAAAATATTAAGTTTTTGTCAATTATTTATGGCTTTGTAATCTAAAAAAATATATAATAACAAACATTAATTTCGAAAGTCGGAGTTTCAGATGTTCAATATTATCAACAAATTGTTTTTACAAGTGATAATATCTTTTATTTTTTCAACATTCTTGTTTGCTGAATTTACTATAGGTTTATACGATGTAAAAACATCTGCGGATATTGTAAATGCAAAAGAAGCCGGTTTTAATTGTGTTCAATCTTACGATTCTTCTCCGGAAACAATAAAAATTCTTGCCGAAGAGTCCGAAAAAAACGAAATGAAATTGGTCGTTTATCCCGATAAAATAATAAAAGATAAACAATACAAAACCGAAGCACAAAAATATCCTGTAAAAGCTTGGTATCTGTATGATGAACCCGATGTTTGGAGTTTGCCGAGAGAAAAATTAATTTCAATGAACGAAACCGCAAAAAAAATGTATCCGAACACGAACACGGTTTTTGTGATAGGAGAAGGTTTTACCGATGAGCCGTATTACGATATAGCGGATATTTTAATGGTTGATTGGTATCCTGTTCCGCATTTACCGTTAGAAAGTTTTGGAGAAAATGTTGCTCTTGCAAAACAAGGTCTTATAATGGTTGGTAAAGACACGAAAGACCTTTGGGCGGTTGTTCAAATGTTCGATTGGAAAGAATATAAGCAACACAGAAAAGATACAGACAGAATAGGCAGATTTCCCAAAAAAGAAGAAATAAGGTTTATGTCGTACGATGCAATTTTTAACGGAGCTACGGGATTGTTCTATTTTAATTACTATTCTAACGGCAAACCTTTACCGGAAGCTAAACCTAAAGAATGGGCAAAAGTTGTTGAAGTTGTACAGGAAATGTCTTTTGTGGGGGAAATAATAGATAACGGTAAAGAAATAGAAAATCCGACAGAAATTGAAGAACCTTTGAAAGCAAAAAGCTTTGAATACGGAGGAATAAAATATACTTTTATCATTAATCCTACATCTGAAAGGCAAACTTTACCTCCTTTGTTTTTTCAACCGCAATTTGATGTAATGTACGAAAAATCTACAAATTTAAAAAAAATCATGAGAAAATCAAAAAATAATTTCCAACAATACAGAGTTTTTGCTTTCAGATACGAGTAACTTTTGCTTGACAAAACATATATATTTTGATAAATTTTTTCTGTCTATAAATATAAATAAAAAGGACGGTATATACATGTTAAAAAAGCTTTTGATGTTTTCTATTGTCTTTTCTTTTACTGTAACCGGAGCTGTTGCCGATGTATTGGTAAATGCAGGTGGAAAAATACAAAGATATCCTGACGGAAGTACACTCAATGTAGCAGCGGCAAAAACCTTATCTTTAAAATATTACGGAATAAGAATAGTCGTTCCTAAAGGGGAAAAAATTTCTTTCAGATTTACGGATAAAGATGAGGGAAATATGGTTTATTGTTCCGGTAATAAATTTAAAAATATAAAAATCGGTGATTCCGTATTTTTCGCGGAAAAAAAGACTTCTTTTGCGGTTTCTTTAGACGGGAAAATAACTGTCGATGAAGGAAGTTTGGCAATAAAAGATTCTAAAGAAAATGTTGTTGTGGTGGAACAGGGTGATTCTTATACGATTAGCATAGGAAAAACCTTGAAAGAAACTTCTCCAAAAGAGACTAAATCTTCAAAATCAAGTTATGAACAGATACAGAAAGATAATGTTTTAAGTCCTTCTGCACCAAGAAACTAGGAGTGATACAATGAAAAAAATAACATTACTATTAACATTAATGTTCTTTTCCGTTTCTGTTATATATGCAGCTAAACCGTTTAAATTTACATTTTCGGAAGATATAGGTTATGATGATAATATATACTTATCCAGTGAAGATGAAACTTCTTCCGCGATAAGTTCCACACAACTTTTGGCGGAATATGCAGTTAATATTCCTAACACTGCTTTAAAGTTCGGTGCAAATGCAAATGTCGGATATAACGCTTATTTGGAATCACCGGCAAAAAATGATTATGTAAATGCCGGAGCAGGTTTTAATATTGGTAACGGTAAATTTTATTTGGATGAACAATTCTTATACACTGCTGATCCTGCAACATCGGAATTGACGGAAAGAGCAAAAAGAATCAATAACTATGCAGTATTCAAGTTTAGAACTTCTACGGAAAAAATGTTTTCAATAGGATTTAATATATCTGATATTTTAGATAAATATCTTGATGATGCTTATAAATATCTGGACAGAAATCGCTTAAATGCCGGTGCTCAAGTATATTATAATTTATCTTCAAGGACATCTTTTTATATAGGATATTTGTTTTCTGATATAAGATATGATAGCTACAAATATAATAATTCCATGAATAACAGTTTTAGTTTGGGTGTAATCGGGAATATTACTCAAAAAATAAAAGGTTCGGCTCAAGTTTCTTATGATATGAGAAATTATGAGGAAGATATTGAAGGCATTGAAAGTAATGCAGGAATAATCGGCTATAACCTTTCTTTAACATACGAACCTACAAACAGAACCTCTCTTACTTTAAGCGGTGAAAGAAAAATGGAAGAATCTGTATTTATAAATAACAGATATTATGTGTCAACCGAAGTAGGTTTGGAATACAAACAAAAAATATTACAGAAATGGGAAGCGGGATTATTAGTTTCTTACGAAAATATGGATTATCCGGAAAAAGTAGACGGTATTAACAGATACGATGATTTAATAAAAGTAAAACCGTCAATAGAATATAAATTTAAAGATTATTTATTTGCAGGTTTGTGGTATCAGTTCAGAAACAGAACTTCGAATTGTTCTGTTGTCGAATATGTTAACAACAGAGCCGGTATACAATTAAAACTTTGTTTCTAACTTTTTAATTTTGTTTCGTAAAGTTTTAATATAATATTTTTTAAGTCAGTTGCGACTTTTTTAAATTTTTTACCTTCGAGAGATATAGGATCTTCTATATCTCTCGTTTTATTTGATACGTACTCTTCTAAAAGATGTGTTTTATCTGAATATTCGGAATATTTATCGGTAATCTCGTCATATTGTTCTTTTGTCATAACAAAAATAAAATCACTTGAAACAATATCTTCTTTACCATATTGTTTTGGGGTATGTTCTTTGTATGCAATATTGTTTTCGGATAAAAAATCTTTTATTTTTTGAGGAACAGTAAGATAATCCAAAGCGTAAGTTCCTCTTGATATAACTTTGATATCCGTTCTGTTATCTTTAAGTAAAAGATGTTTTAAAATTTCTTGAGAAATAAAACTTCTGCATATATTTGCATGACATATAAAACATATCTTCATAATAACAGAATATATCAAATTTAGAGTACAGTTTAAAGATTTGATTTTTTGTTGTAAATAAATTAAAATAAAAAGGCTATGAATATTATAAAAGATATAGACGAAATAGTTTCCTTAGCGCTTAAAGAAGATTGCGCAAATAACGATGTCACATCCAAAAGTTTAAATTTGGACGGCAAGAATGCCTCAGCTGTTTTAATAGCAAAAGGCGATGGTATTTTGTGCGGTGTGGATGCATTTAAACATGTCCTTTTAAGACTCAGCAAAAAATTCAAATTTAAAGTGTTTAAAAAAGATGCCGAAGTTGTGAAAAAAGGCGATATTATATTAACTGTTAAAGGTCCTGCAGCTCCGTTACTTGCAGGAGAAAGAACAGCCTTAAATTTTATACAAAAACTTTCCGGAATAGCTACAACAACAAATAAATTCGTTAAAATCATAAAAGGTTCTAAAGCCGGAATATTCGATACAAGAAAAACACTTCCCGGTTTTAGAAATGTATCAAAATATGCTGTCAGGTGCGGTGGCGGGAAAAATCACAGAATGAATTTGTCGGATATGGTTTTAATAAAAGATAATCATTTGGCTTTAATAGATGACTTAACTTTAAAAGTTAAAGAGATAAGAAAAAGATATAAAAAACTTAAAGTTCTTATAGAATGTGAACATGAACAACATGTTAGAAATGCCATAGCTGCAAAAGCAGATATTATAATGCTTGATAATATGAAGCAGAAAGACTTGGTAAAAATGGTAAAACTCATAAGATCAAGTTCAACTTCCACATACAAACCTTTAATAGAAATTTCCGGCGGAGTAAATTTTAAGACGATAAAAAATTATGCAAAACTTGGAATTGAAAGAATATCAATAGGAATGATTACTCATTCCGCACCGTCATTGGATATTTCTTTGGAAGTTGAAGTTCACAAATAGTATCGGATATAACCATGCCACATTTTTATGTTAATCCAAAAGATATAAAAGATAAAAGTTTTGTTATAGAAAACGAACAATTTCATTATTTGTCTGCGGTTAGAAGATTTTCCGTTGGCGATGAAATAAATATTTTTGACGGATTAGGGAATTCCTATAAAGCAAGAATAGATAATATAGGCAAAAAAAGTATGCAAGGAACAATCTTGTCCTCAAAAACTCTTGTTTTACCGGAAACGAAAATTTCATTATATACCGCTATTCCCAAAGGGGAAAGATTTGATTGGCTTATAGAAAAGACATCAGAAATAGGCGTATCGAAAATAGTTCCCATAATATATGTAAGAAGTGTAGTAAAAGAATTATCGGAAAACAAACTTGAAAGATATAAAAAAATATCAATATCGGCAAGTTCTCAAAGTTGGCGGGCAGATATTATGCCGATAGAAAAGCCCGTAAAGTTTAATGAAATAGCAGAAAAAATTTCCGGCAAAGAAAATACATTAAATGTGTTACCATGGGAAAGTGAAGAAGAAAAAAATATTTTGGATTTGTTAAAAGAAAACAAAGATATAAAAAATATAAATATTTTTATCGGTCCCGAGGGGGGATTTGATAAAACTGAAATTGATTTAGCATTACAAAACGGCTTTAAAACCGTAACTTTAGGCAAAAATATTTTAAGAGTTGAAACGGCTGCAATAGTTGCTTCAAGCATTTTAACATCAATTTATAATTTATAATTTACAATTTATAATTAAAGACGCTTAGCTAAAAATTATGTTTAAATTATTTATATATACATTTGGGTGCAAAATTAATCAGTATGAAAGTCAAATAATAAGAGAAAAATATTGTTTGAAAGATTTCGCATACGTCGATAATTTCGAACAGGCAGATACCATTATAATAAACTCTTGTTCCGTCACTGCACATGCAGATAAACAATGCGAACAGATAATAAAAAAGTTTCACACAAAAAATGAAAAAGCAAGAATTGTTTTAACAGGTTGTTTTGCCAAAGTTGCAAAAGAAAAGATATTACAGAAATTTCCTTTTATTGAAATTTTAATGAAAGAAGAAATTTTGAAAGGCAGTGAACAACGAATAAAAACTTTTGATAACCATTCAAGAGCATTTATAAAAATTCAAGACGGATGTAACAGTTTTTGTTCTTATTGCATTGTTCCTTATGCAAGAAACATCATGTGGTCAAAACCTGTAGATAAAATAATCGAAGAAATAAACAATTTAACCGATATCGGTTACAGCGAAATAGTTCTTACCGGAATACATATAGGTAAATATGACAAAGGAATATCGTATCTTTTATCGCATATATATAAAAATATAAATAAACTTTTTAGAATAAGGTTGTCTTCAATAGAAGTTAATGAAATAACAGATGAACTTATAGATATAATTAGAAATGAAAAAGAAAGATTTTGTCACCACCTGCATATTCCTATACAATCAGCTTCGGATACTGTTTTAAAAGATATGAACAGAAAATATTTATCTAAAGATTTTTTAGATAAAATGAATTTACTGAAGCAAAATTTTAGCGATATATCCATAACAACAGATGTTATATGCGGCTTTCCTACAGAAACAGATAAAGATTTTGATATAACATACAACTTTTTAAAAGATAATGAATTTGCAAGGTTACATGTGTTTCCTTTTTCACCAAGACAAGGGACAAAAGCATATTCTTTAAAACAAGTTTATAAAAACGGTCAGTCAAAGATAAGAACCGATAAGTTATTAGACTTAAGTAAAGAATTGGAACAAAATTACTTTAAAAAATTTGTCGGTACTACAAGAAAAGCGGTTTCTTTAAGGGGAAATAAGGCCTTAACGGACAATTATTTAACAATAGAAAATATAGAAAAACATACCGGTATATTTGAGGTTGAAGTAAAATAATATAATTTTCGTTTGACAATAAAATTATATTTTTATAATATCTCTTTTGTATTTATGTAGGAAAAAAATAAGCAAGACTTATTTTAATATTAAATTGGAGGCAGTTAAAATGTCAGTAAAAGTTGCGATTAACGGATTCGGAAGAATCGGAAGATTAGCATTCAGACAAATGTTTGGTGCAAAAGGATACGAAGTTGTTGCTATCAACGATTTGACAAGTCCTAAAATGTTGGCTCACTTATTGAAGTATGATTCAGCTCAAGGCGGATATTGCGGTAAATTCGGTGAAGAAGCAAAACATACAGTATCTTATAAAGAAGCTGTATTGGCTGAAGACGGAAAAACAGTTAAAGAATTCGGTTCAATAACTGTTGACGGAAAAGAAATTACAATCTATGCAATTCCTAAAGCAAATGAATTACCTTGGGGAAAATTAGGTGTTGATGTTGTTTTGGAATGTACAGGTTTCTATACATCA
>JAFXOV010000010.1 GCA_017528425.1 Elusimicrobiota bacterium
CATATCATCGATATGAATATCTTTTACTTTCGTAGTACTCTTTACCTCAATGATGTCATAGCCTTCACCGTTCTTATGCAGAAGGTCCACGGCACAGTAAAGGCCGTCTATACAGAAAGAAGCTTCTGCGATATTTTCTGCGCCCGCTTCCATAAATTGTTTGGTCTTCTCGGCCATAATGTTTTTATCATAATTAAATTCCACAAGTACGTGTTCGCCAAAATAACCTCTGGCAAGGTCACCTACCATGGTTCCGGTTGCCAGAATAGATTCCGGCAGAATATCTTCTACCTCTTCCGGCTTGTACTTCTCCAACCATAGCATTTTCGGACACTGTACGCCTTTGCAGTATTTTGTTTTACTAAGTCCAAGGTTCATGGCGATGGCTCCTTAATAAGTTCACATGTACTCCAAGCGATATTAACTTTTCAATCTTTTTCGTAAATCCTCAATTATCCTGTTTTTAGCGTTGTCAGCACCGATTTCGCTCAAATAAATTTCATACATTTTAGTCGCGTTAAGTTTAATAATATTAATTTGTTTCATTCTAATGTCAGTTAAGTGTTTTAAAAAAGCTATTTCTGCATAGCCAAAAATAATCGTATCGGCATCGTGCGGACAAAGAAAAACATTATGAGCTGCAACATAATTTTGAGAATCAGAAAAATCTTTAAGAACCAACTCATATAGATATTGTTTCGCTATATCTTCAACACCAGGTTGATTCATAATCTTATACCTGCCATTCTCTTCTTTAAAATCAAAAACATAATATTTTGCATCAAAAATCCACAGTTCAAATCCGCGTTCTTCTTTTTTAAAAATACCAATGATATCTGGTTTAAAAGTACTTTCAGCAATTGCACATTTGTTATAATTATGATTATACCATAACGGATGATCTATAATTTCAGCTAATGTTTTTTTTGCACCTTTCAGATAACAACCAGGTAAAACCGTTAAACTCTTTTCCAGTTGATTATCAAAAACACTCTTGCAAACAGCTTCCCAAACAAGATTAAAACAATTTGTTCCAAATAATTCAATGTGATCACTGATATTATCAGTTTTCTCTTCACTTATATATGCATATAAAGCGCATAATAAATTTTGTTTCCAAGTAACAAATTGAACCCTTTGCTCACGTTTTAACATGTTCTTAATATGCCCGGGTTTGTCAAATCGATCCAAAGAAAGATTCGACAAAAACACCGGACTAATATTAAAAACATCAAGCAACTCATTATTATTAAACTCTTTAGAAATTTCTGTTAAAACACAGCGATGCAAATCGGTAAAATAGCTTTCGTCATCTTCCACCTTCAATGTTTTTAAAGGAATATGGAAAACTTTTCCGTTCTTGTAATAGCCAGGAGTTTCTAACGTTTCTTCCCATAAAATTTCACCTGCGCCATTATCTTCGATTATTTCTCGTTCAACTCTATATAAACCTCGTTGATAATACTCTCTTAACAGGAAAAGCTTTAACGCGATTTCGTTTGAGATGATACCTCCCCGCCCGTCTGTCAAATTGAAGTATCGTTTTCTTTTAGCATGATTTCTATTGTAATTTTCTATAACCTGTATAACTTCTTTAAACTTATTTTCCAATTCTTCTTTTTTTTCTTTAGATTTATCTTTGGGAATAGAAATATACTTAGGAAAACACTTAATAACGTAATCGCTGAATACTATGATACCAACATAATCAAAAACATAGCGAATGTCATCTCCAAACTTGTTACCAAGAACTTCGTCAGAATTATTAACAGAAACACTCTGTTCTGTGGAAGAAAAACTTATAGCTTTAACAATCTGACATTCTTGCAGCTTGCGAATCATATGCTGCACTTTTTCCCTGTTAATAATTATGTCTTCATTCGCATTTTCAAGTTCTTTTTGAATTTCGTAAAAATTGTATCTTTTTAATTCTGTAAAGTACACGTTGCTCACAAAAATACCTCTTATTATTTCATATAATATACTATTCTTTCTCTGCCGTCACTTTGTAGTTAATTCTATGGTTTTTGTTTCAAGCTGTTCATTAAACTTAAAAATCTCAATACCATAATCATTAAAACTATCACAAATAGTAGAATAGCGCTTAGGATTATTCTTAAAAATCTCATTGATGTTTCCTGCCGCAGCATCATCAAAAAGATACATAAGAACCTTACTTTTAAATGCATTAATAAACTCTTCAGCAATTTTTACATCAAGAGTATCTTTACCGTTATCATTCTTACATTCTACACTTTTTAGCTTTTCTTCTGATAAAAAGAATGGTCCTAATAATTTATCTTCTTTTACAAAACAATTCGATAAGCTATCGTTTATTTTATTCCGTAATGCATTCCATTGTACTGTAACAGCCTTCTTAGTATTAATGTCTTCTTTAATACAAACTGGAATATAATACGAGTTGACTGCTCCTTCGCTTTCATTTATTCCAATATATTCATATTCCCAACGGCGTTTAAAAGCAGTATCTAAAACTTCTACGCCTTGATCGGCGCTATTCATAGTTGCCCAAATATACATATTGGAAGGAATACACATCGTTTCGCATTCTTTCCTCTGCGCAGGTGTACAATCTTCATAATTACAACCATAGAATTCCTTTGCCAAATAATCTCTCGCTTCTTCGCTCGTTGTAATCGGGTAAGTGCTTTTGCCTGCTTTACGATCAAGTAGCTGGAAAATATCTCCAAACACAGACGCGGCATTTGCACGATTAAGTTCTTCTATAATAAGCAAATATCTATCCTCTCTATAGAAATCTAAACCTTTCTCGGTAATTTGTTCAATGATTATTTTCTTTAACCTATCACCAATCTTGTTACGTGATCTAACCTGTAAGCTTTCCTTTTTGACTTCTTTTCCATTATCTTTTGGGTTAATATCTTCTTTATCTGTATCTGTTTTTTCCAATTCATCTATTTCAACTTGAGAGGATTTGTTTTCATCTTTTAATTTTTCCTGCATATTTTTATAATCAATCAATGGCGAACAAATATTTATATTATTATAAAAAAGCTTAATAAACCGTAGATTAGCAATTATTCTCTTACCATCATCATATACATTTACAACTTTAGCTATAGCATAAATGCCATTAGGTTTATCTCCAAGGACTTTGCTCCTTTTTACGTATACTAGTCCAATGTCTCCTATTTTAGCTTCTTTAGTTGCCGTAAATTCTTCTTCTTCACATACAGTTTGAATATTTTCAAATAAATTCCATTGTTCATCTGGATTTGTTGGAAAAAGGAAAAAGTTAATATCTTTAAATTTATTGTCAATATTCTTTTTGAAACTATCTAATTCCATATAATTCTTCTTTGCCTTTGCATAAGTCCGCATAAAAGGCCCTGGAACATATCTATATGTTACTGCATCCCCAGAAGGTACTGGTTTATACAAGCCAACAAATTGTCCATAACTATATCGAGGATAAAAAGTTACACGTTCTATGTTGTTTTCGTCAAAAATCTTTTCACCATTGACATCTTTCTTGCTATTCACATTTAAATAATAACTTTTACCTGTACCTGGCGCCCCAAATAAAATGCGATTATGTCTTTCTAATAATTGCTCTTTTGTTAATAAATCAGGTCTTGTCATTTCAATACCTCCCACAATGTAATTGTACTTACTTACGCATAAATAGTACGCTTATACTGTTTTTATCACAATGCAAAGCTCTCCATCACAAAGTTACAGTGTTCAATTTATAATATATTATACTACAAAAAATATTATTAATAAATTACTCTTCCTCTTCCATCTTCTCGATCAATTCATCAATACTCGGTCCCTTATATGCATTAATGCAGGCAATATCTTTTTCAGATAATCCCTTGAAGTTGCTGAACGGATCATCTTTTACTTCGTTTAACCGGCTCTCCGAATCAGCAATTTCCATTTTCATTTTTTCGTGATGCCTGTCCAAGTACATTTGCCGTTTATTGCCCATGCCGATAAACGTTTCGTAGGCATCGCTGATGTCCTGGGGCTGTACATCCGGTCCGAACACAAATTCAAAGCCGCCGGTTTCCGCTGCCACTTTCGCCTTTGCTTCAGGGTCTTCCGTGTCAAACACCAGCTCCGGATGCTTCCACACAAATTTACACACCTGTATTTCCCGGGAAATTTTCTGCAATTTTTTACCGGACGCACTGTACAAATACACAATATCTGGCTTGTCCCATCCGTAAAATGACATCTTCGTTCCTCCTCCCAGTGCATAGCAATTACCCGACATATTACTTTACAACGGGTAACTTTCTTTCTACATCATATTATACAGAAAGCATCTTACATTTTTTTGCACATAAAACAGCGTCTGCCAATTATTTGGGCAGACGCCGTAAAATATAACCCTTATTGTTTTCTATCATATTCAATGCCGTTTAAATCTTTCAAGACCAATAACGTTTCAATGCCTCATAAAAATTCTCACGGGTTCCTGCCATAATCACAACAACGACATCTACTGCATCACTATTGTTTCTTTTGACATATTCTACAGTATAAGCCAGTTCATAATTCGTATGATTATAAAAAATATCGTATCCTTTGATCCCTTTTAAGTCGCCCTTTTTTTCTTCCCCGACAGACGGGTCTTCCAATATTTCATCTATCGCTTCCTGAAACAATCTTTTTAACTGCTTGTCCTTCAGCTTTTTAAAATATTTGGCAGCCGGAGGAAGAATTCGCAATTCCGCCATTTCATTCCTCCGCCCCAAAGATTTCCTCATAGGTGGCGTACTCACCTTCTCCACGCGCAGCCGCCTTAGCGTCTTTCAACATAGCCTTAACCGCTGGACGAACTTTAGCCTGTCTTAATTTAAATTCCGTCAGCAGTTCTTCACCGGAAAATCCTTCCGCAATTAAATCCGCTAAAATATGTTCAGAAAAATCTCCGCCCGGAGCGTACACGACCGGTTTAATGACAAGCGCCCCGCCCTGTATCGTGCAAACAGCCTCCCTTGCAAAACCAAGTGCTGTATAAAACTTTTGAGGAATGGTGAATTGTCTTTTTGATGTAATGGTAACCCGCTTCTGTTCATATAATGTCTGTGCTGATTCTGCCATTCTTATCTCCTCCGTTTAAACGCGTTTTCCTTGTTTCCTTGTTCCTTGTTATTAGTATAGCAGAAATTTTAGAAAAAGAAAATACCATATCATAAACATATCAGACGAAATTTGAAATGCAATCAAACACAATAAACCTGCTCATGCGACGGTTTTCGCCTGCGCCCCCTGGCTCCGTTCCCCTTGCGTAAAATACCCCTCGGCAGCAATCCCCGCCACAAAGATAACATCCTCGTCCGCTTCTTCGCCAACCAGCACGTCATACACGGTTTCGAAAATGCCGGCGGACTTTACGCCGGTCACTGTCACAGCAGTGCCGCCCCGTTTCAGCGCCGTTTTCCCAAGCGCCTCTCTCACAGTGCAGCTCTTCACGTTCAGTTCACGTCTTCCATTTCAGCCAGATACGCTTCGGCCTCTTCTTTGGTCAGGCTAATGCCTTCTGACTCGGCCAGTGCCATCAGCTCTTCAGCATTCTTACAATGCATGGCTTTTTCAATTAAATCTTTTTTGCGTTAAATCTTTTTTCAATACCTGCATATTCTTCATTTGGCTTGGCCCTCCTTTTACGTTTATATACAGCACGGGCGTTATTTGTTGTCAAATGTTTCTCTCCCATGCGGTGTGTTAACCGACATTACTACTGATTTCACCGATAATGGTATCTTAATCCCACTAAAACTTCTACTGCTAATTTACACGGAAAACTGTAAACCTTTTCCACTATTTTTGTAACATTTTAAAAATTTTGAAAAAGCCACTTTAGATTTGGGTACCCCTTCGGGAGTATACAAGTAGATGGATAATTTGTGCTTCACATTTGCAGTGGTTTCGATTTTTGTCCTTTGGTATTAAGTGAACAAAAAGCGCCTGCATGGCTACAGGCGCTGCGAAAGAATCGTGCAGTCTAACATTTATACAAAATTAAAGTCAATCATTTAGAGCAAAAATATTGCTCTTGCAAACAGAAAACCACAAAAACAAACTGTTACTTCATCGTTTCCTTTTTTTCAGGAAGTCCCGTTACTTCAGCAATTTCTGCTTCG
>JAFXOV010000058.1 GCA_017528425.1 Elusimicrobiota bacterium
AACATTACCATTGTTAAACTTTTACCGCTGCCTTGAGTATGCCATATAACACCATTTCTTGAACCGTTACCATCTTTACCTAAAATTCTATCCATGGCTTTTTTTATACCGAAAAACTGTTGGTATCTTGCGATTTTTTTTACATTATTATCGTATAATGTAAACATTTTTATTATTTCAAACAATCTGTTTTTTTCTAACAGAGAAATAATATTTCTATCTTGTGTTGTCGGTATTCTGTTTTTTACATGAACATTTAATAAATAGTTTAACCAACTATCATCTTTTTCTTTCCATTGAGTAAAATATTCTTTTGCGGTTGCACATGTTCCATATAAAAAATCGTTTGTATTTGTAGATATTTCAAGTTGCACAAATTTAAAGAGTTGTGGTATTTCGTTTGGTTTACAGTTTTGAACTAACTGTTTTATTCCTTCATCAACCGTTATTGCAGACTTTTTACATTCTATTACTACTAAAGGAATACCGTTTACAGTTATTACAATATCCGGTCTTCTGTGAGTTTTATCAAACTTTTCTACAGAAAATTCGTCTGTAACTCTAAATATATTATTATCTATATTCTGCCAATCAATAAATTTTAAATCGAAAGATTGTGTTGTGCCGTCAAACAAAGTTTCTTGATAAGATTTCCCATAAAGTAACAAATCATATATTTTTTTTGAAGCACTCATTAAACCTTGCTCTAAAGACACATCTATATCTTGAATTGCTTTTGTTATATTATTATTTGAAAAATAGAATTCTTCGTTTTTATACTTAAATTTTTGTTTTTTTAAAAATTCCAATAAATCGTTTTTTAAGATAACAGTTGAAAGTCGTTCTCTTTGTTTTTCAGCTTCTTTAGGTGTTAAATAAGAATAACCCAAACTAACTAACAAATCTATTGCAGGTTGTTGGCTTATCGGTCTTTCATTTAAAATTTTATGATCTAAATTTGTGTTCATATAATCCTCTACCAATATCTTTTTATTTTGACTTTTGGTTAGGTTTAGAAGAAACTGGTTTTGTACGAACAAAAGAACTTAAACTATTTGTAATAATATTCTCATCTTTTAGTGTTTCTATCTTTTCACTAGAATTTGATTTGTTGTTAACAGAGTTTTGATTTTTATTGTTTGACATAATTCAATCTCCTATTTTATTTTGTATTAGGTTTAGATACCGGCTTAACTTTAACAAACTGACTTAAACTACCTGTTTTTTTCATTTGTTTAGGTTTTTGTGGTTTAGAATTTACAAATTGAAGCATACTATCTTGTCCTGTAGTGTACTTACTGTTTGGCATAATTAATCCTCTCTTTTATTATTTGTATCTTTTAGATTAGCATCTTTATATTGTAAACATTTCATATCTTTGTTTTCACATAAAATTGTTTCTTGAACTATTTCTTTATTTTTTTTGTTTACATTTTTCATTACAAAAATACATTCTGTAATTAAACATCGTTAAAGATAAAACAAATGTTAACAATATAGCTAATATAAAAAATACTTTAGAAATCTTATCTAAAAAATCTGCTAACTTTGTATCAACTGGTTTATCTTCTATTGAACTTTTCAATATATCATTATTAACTTCAAAAATATATAAACAAATTATAATTGTAATTAAGAATAAAATAATTGAAAACAACCAAAGGAAAAATTGAGTTAAATTATTTATTCTAGAGAAAGAAAAAGTAATTAATAAACCAATTCCTGCACTGGATAAATATAATAATTGCTTATCTATTTCCATACAATTATTTGCCAATGCAGAATATGCTGCACTTAAATAGCAATTTTGTTTTTCTTGTGCATCTGTTGTTTCTTCTTTTTTATCTTCCATATTTATCTCCCTACTCTTATTTTACCTGTTAAAAGTTTTTGCATAAGACCTTTTTTTTGTAATTCCAAATTTGAAAGTTTTTGTTTTAACAAATCTATTTGTTTATCGGCGGTTGATAAAACTTCTGCAATTGCTTTTTGCTCTGTTAAATTTTGTGGAATATAAATAATTATTTTTTTTATATCTTCACTCGATATATTTGGTTGAGCTCCACCATAAGACATTTTTAAAAATTTATTCTTAAAAGCAAAAAGATATTGATTAATAAAATTCTGATTAGATTTTAAAGCTCTAATTATACCTACTCTTTGATTCAATAATAATTTTTTATCAGAAGTATTTATAGCCAATTTTCCAGTAGTAGCACCAGACATAGCAATTAGTAAATCATATTGTTTTATAACAAACTGATTATATTTATAAATATAATCTATTGGTAAACAAACATCTTCGTCACTTAAAACAATTTTACCATTAGAAATATTTGAGATTTTTATTAACAATATTCCTTTATCACAAAAATCATTACTTGAAAAAGAAAACCCAGAAATAAAATCACAAATATCACCTAAATTATATTTCTTCCACTTATCTTTAAAACCTTTCATGCGGATTTTACTTGTTAGAAGTTTTTGCATTAAATATTTTTTTTGTAATTGTTTTTGTTCAATTAATTTTTTTGTAGTTTCAATTGCCTTATCCCAAAGTTCCAATATCTCAACAATCTTTTCTTGTTCCTTTATCGGTGGAACTATACACTCAATATTCATTATTGTAGAAGCTGATAAACTTGGCACACCTGAAGCTTCATTGTATCTATACCAATTTATAGTATTAAATAAATAATATAAGAATTTAGCAGAAAAACCTTTATTAACAATACTATAAAACAAAGTATCCACTGTCCAAAAAGGAGAATCCATATATCTTGGAATATCAATTGTCCCTTTTCTCCCTATCAAGACAGACGGTTTATTATAAATATACTTATTAGCAAATCCTATTATTCCACCTGAGCCCAATATTGGATATTTGCCATTCTTATCTTCAACTTCATGTTGTGATTTACCATGACAAATTGTTAAGCATTTTTTTATTTTTAACTTTTGCCAATCTTTTGGTATTTTATTTTTTTGTTTCATTAAAATTATCCCATACATTAACTGTTTTATAATTATAAAAAGAAATTTTCTTTTTGTTTTTTAAATCATTGTTTTTAGAAATAAACTTTCTAACTTCTTCTTTTTCTATTTGTTCTTCCGATGAAACAGGAAAGAAAATTTCATTACATTTACTTTCCATTATAGCATCAACAATATGTTCATCATTATTGGAAAATTTTGTACCAAAAATAACTAATCCTGTTGTACTAGACATTTTTTTTAATCTTCTGAAACAAACATTTAGATATGAATTATGCATAATTTTTGATAGTTTTTGCTCACTGGTTCCTTCAGATATAAAAACAGGATAAATATTATTTTTTAGATTTTCTAAAGTTTGCTCTTTTAAAGGAATATCCGTTCTAGAAAAAGTATTCTTAATAATTAAAGAACCTTTATCGAAAATATGCAATCCCCCATGTAGATATAATATATTTGGTTCTCCTAAAAATTCAACATATTCATCTTCTTTGTTACCATTTGCAAAACCATCACTTACATCAATACTATTTTCAATAGTTCCTTTTCCTACTAGTTCTAAATATTTCATAGTTACCCAATATAACAATAAATCATAATTTAAAGTATAAATTCTAGTGTAATCTTTTATAAAATTAATTGCAGATCTGTACTTATGTTCAGTAATATCTGTAGGTAAATTAGGATGATTATTTGTTACAACATCAACTAAATATTTTTTTAAACTTTTAGAATCTTCTCTAATTTCTTTTATTTCCTTGTAATTATATGCTGATAATATATTGTTAGTATTTTCTAAAGATTTTATAACCATTTCAAAATCTGATGTACTAAATATTTGAAAAGCCTTATGCAATGCACTACCTTTTTCTATTATTTCTTTTTCCAATGCACTATTCAATAAACTTGTATAGGAAAATCTGTTGCTATCATAAGCCATACTGAAACCATTTCCTAAAAGTAACACTTTATTTTTATAATCTTTTATTTGTTCTAAAACTTCTAAATAATTTAGTATTTTTGTCATTTTATTAATTCCTTGGATAAGAAAAAATATGTATTCCTATCTGTTGATCTATCGGAATATCTTTATGTTTTATCTGAAATAGTATTTCTTCAATTTTCTCTTTAAATTCATTTATTCCTTTTTCAAAATTACTTAAATAATATCCATATTCTTCTAACAATTTATTTTCATCTTCAACTGAATACTTTTTCCAATTCTTTGATTTAGTTAAAATTCTATCCATTTCTTTTGCTAATGCTAAACGAATTTTTGAAATATTATCAAATTCAACAAATATCAAATTATTTCTTTGAATTTCATTTAAATTGTTTGGCATAGGCATTGATAACAAGCACCAAAAATATTGTATATATTTAGCTATATTATATTTTTGAAAGATTATCATATTTGAATTAACATAGGCATTTAAACTATTAATTTCGTTCCAATAATCTAAAAACTTTGCATTTGCTCCACCATTTTGATATGTCAAATTGTTATGATTCTTTTCATTAGTAGGTTCTTTAAATGGGTTTGCTAAATCATGAGTAAACCAAAACAATACTTTTTCAGCAGACATAAATTTTTTATAAAATTCTAATAAAACTTTAATTTCATAACAATAAATTTCTTCTTTTAACCAATTATTTTTTTGTATATTATTTTGTTCTTTTAATAAGTCATTTGCTTTTTTATTTTCTCTAAATATAAGATATGTTACAACACAATATACAAAAGTAATAATAACAATACTGATTCCACTATTATTATTAAAAAATTTAATTACTTCTGTAATATTAAAACTCATTTTGTTTTATAATCTCCTATCTATTTCTTCAACTTCTTTTGTTTGTTTTCAAGTTTTTTGATAACTTTATCAAAGTCGGACACTATTTTTTGAGTTCTATTGAATTTATCGTATTCTATTGTCGCTTTTCTATCCGCTTGTTTTTTTGAAACTTTTCCGTTATCTTTTAAAATGTCATATTTTCTGAAAGTTAAAAATTCATTAACACTTTTAGCAAATTCTTCCATAGAAAAAGCATTCTCTCTTTCAATTAAATCTTCAATATAATCAAAGTAACCTGTAACTGCCCTTTCAAGCCGTTTAATTTCTTTTTCCTGTAAATAGTTTTTAGCAATAGTAACATCGGATTTTAATATTCTTCCGTCCGGAGAATGTTTCCATGTAGTTAAGCCCATATTTTGCTTTTTACTATCGGCACTATCATTAATGATTTCTGCTGCAGTTTTGCCTGTAATAGCATAGTGAAATTTATTTTGTATTGTTGCATAAAATTCTTGTGTTATTGGAGAGTTTTTATCGTAATCCCAACTACATTCGGCAAAAATATCGGTAATTTGTTGCCAAATTCTTCTTTCGGAAGCCCTTATTGAACGAACTCTTTCCAATAATTCTCTAAAATAATCTTTACCGAAAGTTGTTGTTCCTTGTTTTAATCTTTCATCATTAAGAACAAATCCTTTTTGTATATACTCTTTCAATATTTTTGTAGCCCAAATACGAAATTGTGTTGCTTTTGAAGAGTTTACTCTGTAACCTACGGAAATAATAGCATCAAGATTGTAAAACTTTGTAATATAATTTTTCCCATCACTGGCAGTTGCCGAGAATTTCTCGGTAACTGACTTTTCATCAAGTTCGCCTTCTTTAAAAATATTTTTTAAATGAAGGGATATATTATCAGAACTACAGCCAAACAATTCCGCCATAGATTTTTGTGTAAGCCAAAGATTTTCATCTTTAACTACAGCTTCTATAGAAACCTTTTCGTCCGGTGTTGTATATAATAAAAAAGATATTTCGTTAATCATATTTTCTCCTTATAAGCCCAATTCTTTTAAATATTTTTTCATTTGTTCGTCAACATCTTTTAACTGCTTTTCTATATCATTAATTTCTTTTTTTACCGCTTTAATATCAACTTCTTTTTCTTCTTCAAAAGTATCTACATATCTTGGAATATTCAAATTGTATTCATTATCTTTTATTTCTGTTATACTTGCCACATGAGCAAATTTTTCAATATCTTTTCTGTTTTTATATGCAGAATATATTTCCGATATGTTTTCTTCTAATAATACATTTTGTTTTTTTTCTTTTTTATAATGAGTTTCGCCGGAAGCATCTATAAATAATATATCTTTGTTTTTCCTGTTCTTTTTAAATATTAAAAGTGCCGCAGGAATACTTGTTCCAAAAAATAAATTTGAAGGTAAACCGATAACAGCATCTAACAAATTATTATCTATAACTTTTTTACGGATTTGCCCTTCACTTGCTCCCCTAAATAAAACTCCGTGTGGAGCTACTGCAACTATTGTTCCGTTATTATTTAAACTTGCTATCATGTGAAGTAAAAAAGCCCAATCTCCTTTTGTTTTAGGTGGAACACCATAAGAAAATCTGTTGAATCTGTCTAAACTTGCTTCCATTTGAAAACTTTTCTTTTTATCTTTATCTGAAGATTCTTCTTCACCGCCTGGATTGAAACCTTCTGCCCATTTATCTAAAGAAAATGGCATATTTGCAACTATAACATCAAATTTCATTAAATTACCGTCATCATCTAAATGTTGTGGATTTGATAATGTATCACCGAGAGCAATTTTGGCATCGCTTATATCATGAATAAACATGTTCATTTTTGACATAGCCCAACTTGAAGCATCTCTTTCTTGTCCGTATATAGCAACATTTTTTACACCTGCTTTTTTCGCCGTTCTAATTATAAGTGAAGAAGATCCTGCTGTCGGATCATAGACGGACTGCCCCGCTTTAGGGTTAGCAATTCGTGCCATTAATTCCGCAACACCCATAGGAGTAAAGAAACTGCCGGCTTTTGCCCCTGCTTGTTGTGCAAATTGTCCTATCATATATTCGAAAGCATCACCTAAAACATCACTTGGAACTTGACCTTCTTTAACTTCTATTTGAGAAGGTCTTAAATCTAAAGAATTAAAATCTTCTAACAAATTTTTTAGAGTAGTTATCTTATCTTTTTGTTCACCTAAATTTGCAGTGCTGTTAAAATCTACACTTCTAAAAATACCCTGTAAATATTGTTGGTTATCGTCTTCTATTCCTCTTAATGCTTCATTTATTTTTTCACCTATAGTAGATAAATTTTTTTGAGCATATAAAGATTTAAACGAAAACTTTTCTTGTAATTTAAAAGGTAGTCTTTCTTTTGCTCTTTCAAATCTTTCTTTGTTAGGATACTTTTTCTTTAATTCTTCTATATTTTCTTCATAAATATCACTTAAATATTTAACAAAAAGTAATGGTAATAAATAATCTTTATAAGTTGATGCCCCTATAATTCCCCTAAAAGTATTTGCTCCGTTCCATAAAACTTGTTCTATATCTGTTCTTGTGGTCATTATTTTTCTCCTATTAAATTTTGTAAGAAACTTTTATAAAATTCTTCTTTTTTTTCTATTAAATTCTTATATAATTTTATTTCTTTGTTTAATAATTTATAAAACTCTACTATTTCTTTTTGCTTTTCCAAATTTATTACCGGTATATCTATATCGCTAATAGTAGATTGTTTTATTGAATTAACTAACCAAGTATCTTCTTTTTTGTATTGTTGCATCTTCTTTGTATTTGAAAATGTATTTAAGAAAATGCTTACATATTCATTAATAACCGGTTCCGATAATATATTACTACTTTTATTATTTCGCAATTTTACAAATTGCGAAGGAACTACAATATTTTCTAAATCTTTTGTAACAACGAAAGATTTTAACGGATTTATTAACCTTACAATAATATCGTTTTCTTTTGTCAGATATTTTTCATCCATTATATTTTCCGTATAAATTTCATTAAAGAAATCTGTACTTATTGTATTATCTTCTAAAAAAGATTTTAAACTTAATACTTTATATTTGCTATAATTAATATTGTTTGATTGTTCAGTAAAATCTACCGCTTTTCTTGAAACTACTAATCCTATTTGAACATCAAATAATTCCGAAAGTTTTATATTTTTCATATATATTTTCCTTAAAACAATTGTTATTTTCAACTTTTAACAAGATTATTATACTTGATTATTTTCTTTTTGTCAAGCATTTCTCTTAAAAATATTTGTTATTTTTGTGTTTTAACGTAGTTTCATTGACTCTATTATACTAAAATGCAACATTGTTTTCATAATTATTTTATAAAATTATTACGACAACGTCTTGTCGCAACTTGGAAAGAGTTTTTAAGATTTTTGTCAGTCAAGACCTTAAGATTTTGAGATACCTTATTCTTGGCTCCCGAAGACTTCCAAGATTTTAAATTATAACAAAGTATTTGGCGATTGAAGTGTACATAAATGAAAGCGGAGCGAGTGGTACTCGATTGAGCCAAATACGAAGTTAGAATTTAAAAGATGAAGTCGCTTCGCTACCGGTTGTGAAAATTTATTTTTTCACAACTAAAAAAATGCCGATTATTACAAGTAGAAACCCAACCGCATTGAACAACGACACCTGTTCCCCGAAAACAAGAACCCCCACAATTATCGCAGTAAGCGGTTCGAGTGCACCGATTATTGATGTCTTTGTTGCACCGATAAGTTTTATTGCAACATTAACCGTTTCTATGGCAACTATCGTAGGTATTACCGCCAAACAAAGCACATATATCCACTGATTCGGTCTTGTAAGCAACTGGAAATCCAGCCCGAACCTTAAACATATAAAATAAAAAACGGTTCCTGAAAGCATAACATAAAAAGTTACTTTTTCCGGCTGCATATGTTTTATGGTTTTTACGGTTTTTACAAATATCATATACATTGCATACATTATCGCACCGCAAACAGAAAACAAAAATCCCAAGAATTTTCCGCCGGTACTCATACCGCCGGCATAGTTTAAAAGTGCAACTCCCAAAAAGGCGCAGGCAATGGAAATAACAGTTGTTTTTGTAAGCTTTTCATGAAAGAACAGTGTCATAATTAAAGCAACTATTACAGGGTAAACAAACACTATTGTACAAGCTATTCCGGAATCTATATACTTTAAAGCGGCAAACAATGCAATGGAAGATACGGCAAAAGTGATACCCACAAAAAACAGTATTATAAACTCTTTAACCGTAACGGACAGATTAATTTTTTTATGAACTTTTAATATATACAAATAAATAAGAAACGCAAACAGATATCTGTAAAACAGTGAGTTGGATACGGATGATCCCGTGTTATATAACAGTATTGCAAACAAAGGATACAAACCGTAACTTACAGAAGATATTATTGCATCAATAAAACCTATTCTTACCGCTCTTTTCATAATCGTTCTCTAAAAAATAATGTAAGATTATACCAAAAAAAGTGCGGTTTGTCGTTGGTTGACATCATTTTGTCAAACATAAAAGCAGGCGGGAGTTTTGCCCCCGCCTGCCTTTTGGGCTCTTGTAAGCGATACGGTAATTACACCGTTGCTTAGACAAGAAACCCATATGTCAATCTGCATCCATTGGTCAGAACTAAAACTTTACTAATTCAAACTTAACATTTTGATTTGATTCAACGCTTTTTTGGCATCCTGGCAACCTCTGTTTGCTGCTATTTTACCCCATTGGAAACTTAACGCATAGTTAACGTAAACATATTCACCGTTTGCATACATAATACTTAAATAATCGGCAGATTCGGCATGCCCGTTTTGTGCAGACAGCCAAAACCATCTGAAAGCCTCTTTAAAATTTTTATTATCATAAGCAGACAAAGCTATTAAAAATTGAGCTTCACTGTCCCCTTCTATTGCTTTTGATTCTGTACTTTTCCCTTCATCCGTAAAACTTTTCAATGTTTCCTGCTTTTCCTGTTCATCCCTTATTTCTTTATCCTGTTGCTTTATAGCCATTTTCGAAAGTAATTTCCACATTTTACTTTCTTTTGAATTATTAACATTTTGTTTTGCCAATTTTTTACAATCTTCAGCCGTTAAATTTTTCTTATCCATATTTAAATTCCTTAATTTGATTTTCTGCTGCTGTAACAATACATTTTTCTTAAACATAAAAGGTTGCCTGACAAGCAACTTTTTATTAATGCAATATTATTGTACTAAAGTATTAAGACAACGTCTTGTCGCGACATGCTAGATGTATAGAGGCATAGATGCATAGAGGCATGGAAACGGCAGAAAGACAGTTGAAAGGTTTAAGGTGTCCTTCGGACATATTTTATAGATTCCGGATCAAGTCCGGAATGACAAATGAGTTGTTTGTCGTTGGTCGTTTGCTGTTGGTCGTTTAAGGCCTTAAGATTTTGTGTTACCTTATTTGTAACTTTCAAAGGATTTACAGATTTTAAGCTATAACGAAGTATTTTCCGCCTGAAGTGCCGTTGGTCGTTAAAGACCTTAATATTTTTTGGTATATATGCTATAATCTACTTATGTCAATGATAAAAGTATCCAACTTAACTTTTAATTACGATACACATCCTGATTATATTTTTAAAGATGTTTCGTTTACCATTGATACCAATTGGAAATTAGGATTTATCGGCAGAAACGGAAAAGGTAAAACAACATTTTTAAATTTATTGTTAGGCAAATACGAATATACCGGTTCCATAAAAGCAGACGTTAATTTCGATTATTTCCCTTTCGAAGTTACCGACAAAAATTTAACTTCATACGAAATAGCCCAAAATCACGATACCTTGTACGAACAATGGAAATTTGAAAGAGAAATTTCTTTATTGAATATTGATTCCGATGTATTAAGCAGACCGTTTAATACATTAAGCAGAGGCGAACAAACAAAAATATTACTCGCAATAATGTTTTCAAAAGAGAACAATTTTCTTTTGATAGACGAACCGACAAATCATTTGGATGCAAACGCAAGAGTTTCGGTAACGAAATATTTAAATAAGAAAAAAGGATTTATATTGGTTTCCCACGACAGAACTTTTTTGGATAATTGTATTGACCATGTTCTATCCATCAACAGAGCCAATATTGAAGTAGTAAAAGGTAATTTTTCATCCTGGTACGAAAACAAAACCAGGCAGGACAATTTTGAACTGAATGAAAATGATAAATTGAAAAAAGATATTTCCAGATTAAAGGAATCAGCAAAAAGAACTTCGGAATGGTCCGATAAAGTGGAAAAATCGAAATATACTATGACTTGGGACGGAGCAATAGATAAAGGTTTTATAGGCACTAAAGCAGCTAAAATGATGAAAAGATCAAAATCCGCGCAAAAAAGGATGGAAAAAGAATCTGAAGAAAAGTCAAAATTGCTGAAGAACATTGAAGTGACGGAAGATTTAAAATTGCATCCTTTACCAAACAGGAAAGGACATTTAATCGAAGTAAGCAACTTAAGTATTTCATACGGTGACAGAAAAATATTTTCAAATATAAGTTTTTGTTTGGATGACGGTGACAGATTACAGTTAAAAGGTAAAAACGGCAGCGGTAAATCCAGTATCATCAAATTAATATTGGGTGAAGATATACCCTGCGAAGGTGAAATACATCTTCAAAGCAATTTGAAAATATCGTATGTATCGCAAGAAACTTCAAATCTGTCCGGAAATTTGAAAGAATATATTGATACCAACAGAATTGATGAAACTTTATTTAAAGCTATATTAAGAAAAATGGATTTTGAACGCGAACAATTCAATAAACCGATTGAAAGTTTCAGTGAAGGCCAGAAAAAGAAAGTGTTGTTAGCTAAAAGTATATGCGAACAAGCCAATATATATATTTGGGACGAACCGTTAAACTATATTGATATATTCAGCAGAATGCAGATAGAAAAACTGATCGATAAGTATCATTTAACAATGATTTTTGTAGAACATGATGAAACTTTCGGAAACAAAATTGCTAACAATGTTTTGGATTTAGACAGGAATGTGTCCAAACAGCAAAGCTAAAACCAACCGAATAACAAATTCAATATCAAAATCAACAGAAATGAAAGTGTAAGAAAGGCTTTAATTCCCGTTCCAAAAAGAAACCCGATAAAAGAACTGAATGCCGATTTCAACGCCTTTTTTATATCTTTGGAATCGTTTATAATTTCACCTATTAATGCACCGATAAACGAGCCGAAAATTAAAATTATCGGATTAACCAAAACTATTCCGGACATACTGCCGATCAGTGCACCCCTTTCCCCGCTTTTTGTTCCCCCGCTTTTTTTAACCATTTTTGCGGGAATAACATAATCCAAAACGGTAACAATTACCATAAGTAAAAGAGTTATAACTATTGTCCAAATACTTAAAGTACAATTCGGAGACAAAAATGCAATAAACAAACCGAACCACCCTACAGGCAAGCCCGGAAACATAGGAATAAATGTTCCAACCAACCCTACTATAATAAGAATAAATGCTGCAACCGTTAATGTAATTGCCATACTATTTTGAACACTCTAACAAAGTATATTCGAAAGGTCCGATATTTTCATGTATTTTCGATAACCTTAACCCCGACTTATTTATACAGTCCAACATTTCGTTACAGGAATACATTTTGCTGTTACCGTTTGCCAATGCCGTAAAATATAAAGATATATGTGTTAACGATAACTTTGCCGCTTCAAATTTCTGTTTATCCCAAAACGGTTCCAATATAAAAACTTTTGTTCCGCTAAGCATAACATTTTTTACTTTTTTAAGTATAGACACAATTTCTTCCAAAGAGAAACAATCCAAAAATTGGCTCATAAGTACAACATCCGGATTGTTCGGTAACCCTAAAGAAGCATCCAAAATATTTGTAGGGAAAAATTCGCAATTTTCAACTTTATTAAGTTTTTCCATGTTCTGCTTGGCCATGTTCAACTGTTTTTGTAAATCTATCATTACCATTGTGCCCGTATATCCGTTTTTAAACATTGCAGTTTCGAATTTTCCCGTATTGCAACCTATATCAAAAACCCGTTTCGGGTTTGATTCCAAAATTATTTTTATAACCTGTTCGAAAGAGTTGTCCGAATAGAAGTGATCGAAATCGAACCAACTTTTTTTAACATCTTCCGGTAAAGAAGAAAGACCTTCATATATTGTTTTCCAATTGCCGAAACATTTTAATCCTTCCGGTTTTGAATTTACAAACGAATCTTTCAAATAAAACATACCCTGATAACATACATCGTTAACAAAATTAAAGTTAACTTTTGTCATGGTATCATACAAGAAACATTGACCGATTTTTGTTATGTTATACTTGTTATCTTTAAGTTCAACAACATCCGAAAATGTACCCACTTCAAGTAATGTGGAAACGGTATAATGGTTCAAGTTCAACTTTTTTTCTATATCTTCAACGGATATTCCGTCAGGCAAACTTTCATCTATCAATTTTAATATACCTAAATCCGCCATAGATTTTATTGCCTGAAAACTGAACGGAGCAAATGCTATTTTTTGTGCCAACGATTTTGCTTCAACCATTTTCATTTTTTTATCCATATATCACTCCTGCCAATCTTTCATTTTTCCGAACTGCGTTTTCGGAAGTTCTGTTCCCAACGTTATTTTTTTCGGTGTTTCGTGTGCAGTTAAACTTTGTTTCATGTACACTTTTAAATTTTTCATAAACTGTTCTTTATCTGTATTGCTGTCTTTCAAAACTATAAATGCTTTTAAGAAGTTTCCTTCTTCCGGCTTGGATAATCTTACTGCCGCTTCTTTAACATTTTCAAACTTGCACAATATATCTTTAACTTTGTTGGGATACACATTTATTCCTGCAACCTGAACGGCATTATCTTTTCTGCTTACCGGTTTGAACCTGTTATCTTCGAACAGTTCAACGTTGTCCGGCAACTCTATTTCCATATCACTGTTTTTTCTTTTAATCGAAACCATTGTATTGTTATTAAGTTTCGGTTCCCAACACGGTAACAGTTTAAAACCTTCGGAAGACTTGTTTCTGTACCCGATAGCACCGGCTTCGGATGCTCCGTAAATTTCTGTTAATGTGTTAACCCCGTTATCGTAAAGGCCGTCCATAGTTTCTTTCGGGCATGGTGCCGTAGATGTAAGTACTGTTACTTTTTTAGTGAACTTATATTCCAACTTTACCAACTGATTTAAAAACATAGGGAACGTTACAAACAAATCGTTATCCTGCAAAACATTGTTCCAGTCCGTTGTAGGTATAGGCGGCATTTTTATAAGTTCAACATTTAATCTTTTTGAAAGTTGTAACCCGAAAATAAACCCGTAAGAATGGAACGACGGGACCAAACAAACTATTCTTTTAATATCTTTAAATAACGGTAACACCGCACTTACTTCTTCTTTTATGTTATCCTGCGAATGTTTACATTGTTTGGATATTCCCGTAGAACCGGAAGTTAAAAAGTTTATAAATTTGTTCTTCTTGAACAAGTTAAATATTTCGTCCACAATAAAATTTTTGTTTACGGTTACCGTTTCTTTGGAAAATATCGATGATAAAGTTTTTAATATCTCTTGTTGCGTGGTATCATCAACATCAGTAAAGATATTTGAAATACCGTCATTTTCAAAAACGTTTAAAACATTTTTGTACTTTTTGGACAGTTCCGTTTTAATAAAATCGCAACAGATGGTTTCTATATCCTGTTTATCCAAAATAAGTGAATACTTTTTGGACAGTTCCATTGCCAAGCAGGACGGATAAAATTTATTATCTGCTTTGTTTTCCAAATTAACATCTATATTGTTATCGGATTTTTCCAGCAGAAAAAATGCACTGCCGAACCCAACATTTTTGTTGCTAAAATCTTTAAACACTTCAACATTATTTTCAATTATACTTTGTGCAACGGTATGGATTTCGTCTACCGCACCTACCAAAACTTTGTCTGCCGTACCGCACGACAACCAAGTTTGCGCTATCGCCAACGCACTTTGAAAAGATGAATCCAAGTTACTGACCGTAAGTGACGGACCTTTTATGTTTAACAAAATGGATATTGTTGTTAATGCACTGTTATGAACGGAAGATGAAAAAGCGTTCGGACTTGCACATTCGTCACCGAAATCTATAATAGAGTCCATAAAGTCGCAAGTCTTTTTTACGGGTCCGTACCCTGTAGCAACAATCAGTCCTATATTTTTATTTTCTTCCAACCTTATATCCGCAATTTTTAAACAGTTAACTGCGGATTTGAGTGCAAGTTTGGAAAAAAAGTCCATTCTTCTGATTTTTTTCAGTTCGAAATCTTTTTCCAAGCCTGCAATGTTGTCCGTATTATATGTTGAAATTACAGATACATTTTTAAGCATTTTTATCACCTAAAATAATAACACTGTTAACACCGCCGAAAGCAAGCGAGTCGGATAATGCAACATGTTTTTCAGTTTTAGTATTTTCAAGTACCGGCACAAAATTTATTTCTTCATCAAACTCTTTAAAGTTTGAAGCTTTCGGAATTTCTTTTTTGTTTAATGCAATTAAACTCAGTACCGCTTCTATTGCTCCCGCAGCACCCAACGTGTGACCGGTATGACTTTTAGATGCCATTACCGGAACATCTTTTAACAGTTCGTTAAACACTTTAGATTCGGTTAAATCGTTATCATGTGTTCCCGTACCGTGCGCATTTATAAATGCTATATCTTCCTTTTTTATACCGGCATCTTTCATTGCATGCATTACGGCATTTTTTAAACCGATACCGTCAGGTGCGGGTGTTGTGGGATGGTACCCGTCGCAACAGTTACCGTACCCCAAAACATAACCTGCCGGTTCCATATTTCTTTGTTTAAAAATTTCTTCTTTTTCCAAAACAAGTATTCCGCAACCTTCACCGATATTTATTCCGCCTCTGTTTTTGGAAAACGGACTGCACGGATTTTTACCTGCTATTAACAACTTTATAAAACCGGTATACGGAATAATGTTAAGTTCGTCCGTACCGCCGCAAATTACAATATCGCACAAGTCTTGTTGTATCCATTGGCCTGCGATACCTATTGCATCGGTGGAAGATGCGCATGCCGTTGTTATTGTGGCATGAAGGCCTGAAATTGATAAATATTTTTGTAATCTTTCACTGAGCGAATAACTGAAATAATCCACTAAATCCCAATATGATGATACTTCATTTTTTTTGTATTGTTTATAAAAATCAAAACAGTTGAAAGAGGCATTTACGGATGTTCCTAATATGATACCTACTCTGTACTTTTGTAAATCCTGTTTTGACAGTTTGGCTTGTTGTAATGCTTGTTCCACACAAGTTCTTACAAACAAAAAGCCGTAAGATTCGTCTTCTTTTTTTTGTGATAAAAGTTTTTCCGGTACAAGATAAACGGGATAATCGTTTTTATATGAACTTTCGAATCTGGTTGTAATATGTGTCGGTACACTTACTTTATTATAAATATTGTCGGATATTTCTTCCAATGTTGTGCCCAAACTGCACACACAAGACATTGAACTTATTATCGTTTTCATTATTTTTTTCTGTTTTCTTCAATATGTTTTCTTAAAGTTTCAAATGTTTGAAAAACTTCTTTGCCTTGTTTCATATCTTCAATTGAAATATCGTAATTCTTTTTTAAAACCACAATAAGTTCTATGGCATCCAAACTGTCTAATCCTAATCCTTCAAAAAGAGGAGTGTCACCTGTAGTGCTGTCGATATCTATTCCTTCCAATTCTAAGTTTTGTTTCAATACTTTTTTTACATCTTCAAGTGAAGTTGGAATCATTGATATTATTCTCCTGTTTATTGTATGTTTCTTTAACCTAAATTATACAAAATTATAACTTGTTTTTTGTTGTCATTCCGAACTTGATTCAGAATCTATAAAAAAATAAAAATTCCTGTTTGCTTCCAATCTTCTAATCTTCCAATCTTCTAATCTTCTGTCTTTTTGTCGTTCCCTTCCCACATATCATACATATTAAAAAATTGGTACGGGTACTGTTTAGTAAACTGTTCCAATGCATTAACAAACTTTTCGGCATACTCTTTATAATTTGTTATTTTTGCACCGTTATCTTCAACAACAAAATTATCTAAAATCATTGAATCAAATTTTCCGTTACTTTTTGTAGGAAAAAACACTATAACTATCGGCGTTTGTGTAATGGAAGCAATTCTGTATATTGTTCCCGGAACATTTATACTGTGTCCCAAAAAGTTTACCGATATTTCGTTCTTTTGTGAACCGAATGTTCTGTCACCCATAACACAAACTATGGATTTTTTTTGCAGTACGGACAACATTTCCACGGTTCCGCCGTAAGGGCCTGTAGGATCTATAAACTTTATATTTTGTTTTCTGTTACCATGCTCGTAAACTTGTTTATCCACATCTTCTTTAACCCGTTTATATAAAACATATTTGTCTGCTTTTATAAAATCAAATGCCGCCATTGCACTTTGCCAGGCACCGCAATGCGCCGTTATAAATATAAGGCCTTTTCCTTGGTTGTATAAGTCGGTACACAAATCTCTGTCTTGTTGCGATGACAAAATTTCTATTTTACCTAAAATACCGAACACCGCTTTATCCACCAACGTTTTACCGAACGATAAAAACAGTTTATAACAATGCCAAAATTTTGAAAAAAAGTTCGGTCTTCCAAACCGTTTTTCTATGTAGGGATATGCTTTTCTTCTGAATTTCGGAACTATCGCATAAGAAGCAACAACAAAATACAGTAACAAATAAGCACAGTACCTGCCGCCTGTTTTTATTAAGAAATAAAATATTTTATGTTTGAAAGAAGAAGCAACACTTGCTCCCGTCCAATTATCTGCCACTTAAAATTAAACCTCTCCTGACAATTTTACCTATAAAAAAAACTATTATTCCCACCAACACCGCAAATACAGGTGCTACCACAAGCGACCCCAATATCCATTCCCAAATTCGTTGCGGTGCCTGATATCCCAAAGTAGTTAAATTAAATTCAGTTAACCATTTCCCGTGTCTGATAAAAAACCCGACTTCTATTGCTATTGCAGGAACAAACGGCGGCATAGCAAGTTTATCCAAACTTAAACATATTGCTCTGTTCAAATTGAAGTATCCCATACCGAATAACAATATCATTGTTCTTATTCCCGGTAAAGCGATACTTCCCCAAAACACTGCCCACACTGTACTTACGGCAAGATTGTACGGACTTTTGTTTTTTTTAAGTTCCGCTTTTACAACTTTAAACGGATTCAACGATACAACCTGATTATCTTTGTTAACTATATATTTTTTGTGCGGGTATGGTATCATTGCTCTTACGGTTAACTTGGTATTTAAAATCGATAACCTTAAATTATCCTGGAACTTTTTAAAATGGCTGACTCTTTCCCTGCCTTTATGGTACTTTACTTTTACATCGGCTTCTTTTACATCAAAACCCGCCCATATTGACTTTATAATAACTTCAACTTCGAAAGAGTACCTTTTATCGTGAAACTTTAAATAATCGAATATTATTAACGGATAAACTCTTAACCCGCTTTGAATATCACCGACTTTTTTACCTGTTTGAACTCTTGCCCAAAAACCGGAAAATTCTCTGCCGAACTTTGACGAGCCGGGCACGTTTTCCGTATTAAAATTTCTGTAACCTATAACTATCGACTTATCGTTTTGTTCGGCAATTTCGCTTAACTTAAAAAGGTCTTCGGCATAATGTTGGTTGTCGGCATCTATAGTTAAAAGGTGTGTAAAACCGTTTTCTTTGGCATATTTTGCTGCTGTTAAAATGGCTTGTCCTTTACCTTGATTTTTTTCGTGAGTGATACAGTTTACATTTAAGTCGGATATAACTTGTTTTGAATTGTCTGTACTGCCGTCATCAACAACCAAAATATCAACAAAATATTTTTTTACATCTTCTATTACCGTCGGTAAAGTTTTTGAATGGTTATATAAGGGAACTGCGACCAAGGGTTTATACATATTTATTTTATTAATCCTTGTTGCCATTTCTTACAGAATTCTTCGTAAAATTTCGGCTTTACCAAAACAAGATTTTTGTCTTTATCCGTCATCATTTGAATTGTGTATGCTCTTGTGGCCAACTTGTTATCGCTTGAATATATTTCGTACTCAAAATCAAGACGCGGTGCTTCATTCCAATGAAGTATGGCTTTTACGGTGTACTCTTTATTAAATTCCAACGGTGCAATATAATCAATAAAAAATCTTTTTATCGGTATAATAACACCACTGTCGGCAAATTCAGTGTAACCGATACCGTATTTTATACCCATTGCAACTCTGGCATCTTCAAAAAAACTTGCATAGTTACCGTGCCACATAACATTTAACGGATCAAGTTCATCGAAACGAACTTTTCTTTTAACTTCGCAGGTTAACGGTTTGGGATCACCGGTTTTTGTTTTAAAAAATTCTTTTGTCAGCATAATTTATTCCACTATTATTTGAAAATTAGATATTACTTTTTCATCTTTTTTTATAGATATATCGTAAAAAGTTTCTTTATCAACATAAGTTAAGTTTACGGTTTCTTTCGGGAAAATCGGAGATACGAACTTCGCTTTTTTTACCGTTTTTAGTTTAACTTCTTTTTTTAACGCTTTGGATAAAACAAATATTGCAAGTTCCACCTGTACAACTGCCGGCAACAACTGTTGTTGCGGGAAATGACCTTTAAAAGCAACAAAGTCTTCCGGGAAAGTAAATGTTGCACCGTTATCTGCAGGTTTATAAATTCTTTCTATATCTTCAATTACCGAGTTCATTTTGGCTCCAAAAAGATATTGTTTTATCTTCATTATTATATAAAATTTTGCTGTCTTGCATACTACTGATTAAATAATCTTTATGAAACAAGAAAGTGATATAAAATCTTGATAACTTGTCAGCTGTTGTTTTAGGTAAAAATTTTATTTTGTAATGTGTGTTTACGGTATCACAAGTGAGTGTGGTATCCAACATTTTTGTCCCAAGCTCGTTTAATGTAATTACCCTGTACTCTTTATCGCTTATTTTATTTATTGCCGCAGTAAAAAACAGTTTATCATCCATTTCGCCTTGATAATATTGGGTTTCTATTGCCTGTATATTTTGTTCGGTATTAACACTGTTTGTTTTCGGTACGGAAGAACAACCTATAAGAAAAGCCGTTAAAAATATCGGCAAAATTTTTGTTACTTTTTTTATTATGTTAGGCATAACATATACACTTACAAAACCGGAAACTATTATTCCGACACTTAAAGCAAACCCCATTGAGAACAATACCGTATGGTTTGCAAATATGAGTGAACCGAATCCTGCCAAACTCGACAATGCTGCCACCACTACCGCCATAGAAGGGTACAATGTTTTGGATTTTGTGTATTGGTGCACTATAAAAATAACATAATCCACCGATAACCCTATAATTAAAGGTAAACAAAACAACGAAAACAAGTTCAATTTTACTGAAAATACAGAACTTAAAATTATAAATGTGCTTACAGATACAAGTATCGGAATAAACGAAACCAATGCAAGTTTAATATTTTTGAAACTGAACGTTAATAAGAAAAAGTCCAACAACAAAATAAACAAGGTGACAAAAAATATTGTTTTAATTGTTTTGTCGGACAGTGCATGTTGCAACTCTTTTTGTGAAAGTAAAACAATGTTTTTGTTATCTTTAAATTCCTGCGGCAAAGTAAAACCATCATCAACAAAATGTATCATATACTCTTTATTTTTAAATTTTATAAACGGATTATACATTGTTGTAATATCGAACTCTTTAACATTTTCCCCCTGTGCCGTTTCCAAAAAGTTATAGAACTTGTTAAAGATACTTGTATCTATACCGTACTGTTCGTAAAAAGAATTTATCTCTTTTTTAATTTCCGAAATTCTTTCTCTGTTCCAAAACTGTTTCCACCTGTTAAGATTTTGTTCTTCTTGTTCTTTTGAAGAAATGAAATTAAGGATATCGAAATTCGATATTTTGTTGCTTAAGGACAATATTTCTTCTTTTGTTTCCCCGCCTACAAACAACATGGATTTTGTGTCGGTATCGTATCCGACAAACTCGTCAAACAGTTTTCTGTCCTGCAAACATTGTTTTGATACACTGTTTAACGATTCCAACGAAAAATCCGTTTTTATAAACTTTAAACTTATTAATCCTAAACAAACAATTAAGATAATAAGAATTATTGAAAATTTACAGTTTATACTTTCAGGCAACTTTATTTCTGTCGTTTGTTTGTTTTGTACTTTATAGAAAATAGGTGCCAAGAGTATCGCAATTAATACCGCATATATTAACCCGAACACCGCAAAGTACGCCAACTGTTTGAACAATATAATGTCACAGAAATATAAAACAAGAAACGACATTATTGATGTTAGTCCGCTCAACATTATAGGTTTTGAAACTTTTTTTAATATTTCCGATTTTTTTATACCTTTGTTCGAAGATTTGAATGAATAATAAACATATACACTGTAATCCACGGCAAGTCCCATAAGTATGGAACCGAACCCCAACGTTATACCGGACAAAAATCCGAACTTTAAAAATGTAAATGCCGCAGACGGTATTAAAACAAGTAACGGAACGGTATAAACAAATATTGCATATTTATCTTTAACCAACACAACAAAAACCAAAAATATAAGCAGTATTGAAATGATTAAAATCTTTTTTACGTCGTTAACTATGATACTGTTATTTTCCTGAGTGTATCTTGCAGCGCCTAACGAAAAAACTCTGCAATCTTGCGGTAACGAACCGTTTATATCTTTTATGTAATTTATTATTTTGTCTGCCTGAGATCTGTCGAACTCGTTATTGTTTGTGTTGTACAACAGTAAAGCCGTATTGTTTTTATCGTCGGTAAAGTATCCGTTTGTAAAATCAAGATTTTGCCCCGCAAAGTTAAGTTTCTTAAAATTTTCAAGTATAACGGGCACAATTCCTATGGGATCTGAAGGAATAATATCTTTAAAAAAGTTTCCTTCCGGTGAAAACAAAAGCATAACATTGTTTTCGTTTGTTTCCTGCAAACTTTCTTTTGTCATTAAACTTTCAACTTGTTCCTGTAACTGCTGCGTCCACAAGTAAGGAAGATTGTAGTAATACGATAAAATAAAATCTTTATCTGTTTTTTGGCTTTCTGAAATTTGCGGACAATCTTTCAATTTATCTTTTACTGTTTCCACCGCTGAATTTAGTGTGTCCGTATCCGGTGCACTTACAACAACGAAAAGTTTGTTTGAAAAAGGTGTTTGTTGCAACAGTTCGATTTGGTCGGCCAAAGATGACGGTACCATCACCAAAATGTTTTCCTGATACTTTATTTTGGCAAACAAGAACGCGGACACACAAAAAAACAAGATAAACAAAATTAATATAATTTTATTTTTCATTAAGTATATCTCTAAGGTTTGACGGAATATCCGTATTTGTTAAAGAATTACTGAATTTTATTATGGTATTGTCACCGGATTTATCTATTATGTCCACTTCGGTAACAACGGAATTTTCCAAATCGAAAGAAAGTTTTATTTTTTCCAATGTATTGCCTTTAACATTTTTTTTAGGATAAAGTTCCAAACTGTTTTCCGACTCTTGTACATTATAAACTTTCGAAATTTTTTCCATATCCATAGACAAGAACATATAGATAAGTTCAACCATTCTTTTGGCATAAGTTTGTTTTGTTATATCTTCAACTTTTTTCTTCGAACCGATATATTTCCATGAGTATACTTTTGAATCTTCCAACAGGTATCCGGAAACAAAAGGACTGTCATAAGACCAATACAAAAAGCCGGAATTTTTGAAATAGAAGTGACCTTTACTTATTAAAGGTTTTTGTGCAATGGACAACTGTTTTTCCATAACAAAATCGCTGCTGATACTTTCTACTTTTGAAAAGTTGTCTGTTTGGAAAGAGTAAGAAGATACTGCCAATAAAAAAATTGTTAAACAAATTAAAATGTATTTCATTTTCAGTCAAAACAATATATTCTTATTTCACCTTCACACAACAAGGTACCATTTTGGTTAAACAGTTTACCTTGTGCAATGTGTGTTTGTGCTATAAAATCCACTATATTTATGTGACATTCCAATATATCACCGCATTTTGCATCCGCAAAAAAAGTAATGTTTTTTAACATAACCAAAAAACCTTTTTGTGTGGGTTTATTTTTTTGTTTACTGTCAAAAGCATTTGATGCCGCAAGTGCCTGTGCCATTATTTCTATTTGTGCGGATCTTTTCAACACATTATTTTTATCCAAGAATATGTTGTCGGGCTTTATTTCAAAAGATGTTCTTGCAAAGTCACCGTTTACTTCGAGTACTTTGTCTACAAGCAACATAGGAGGCCTGTGCAACATTAATTTCGTTATATTAATTCCTTCTCCGCTTTGTTTTGCCATTTCTTCAGCAATGAGTTGTCTTGTTTTTCTTGTAATATCCAACACTTGTTCTTCGTCAGGTACAACAATTTTGTTCATAACCGTTATTTTTACATCACAAGATCTTACTATTACGGAATTTTTCTTTATTGTTTTATCCAACCCTTTAACACAAACAGGAAGTACCGGAACACCAAGTTTCTGTGCTATTAAAAAAGCACCTTTATGAAACCTTTTAACCGTTCCGTCTTCGCTTCTTGTTCCTTCCGGAAAAACTATAACTTTTAAATTTTTATCGAATGCTTTTTGAACCAACGAACATAATTCTTCGAAACTTGTATTTTCATCGAAAATAACATTTCCTGCGGCTTTTAAATATTTGTTCATTAAGGGAATTCTTGTAGGCCAACCTTTACTTAAAAAAACGGCATCTTTGAAGTTTACACTGCTGAATACGACTATATCCAATATCGAACTGTGATTTGCCACTACCACGCACGGACCGTCTGTATTTTTTTCTTTAAATTCAACAACAAAACTTTTACTGATAAATTTTACAACGGTCATCACAAACTTTGAAAGCTTATAAAATTCTTTTCTGACATAATTTTCTTCGAACTTTTTTAAAACACAAAACGGATAATAACATATCAAACAAAGTCCGAATATGCCGAAAGCGATAAACCCGATGACCGCTACAAAAATATCTTTAACAAAACTCATTTATTTCTTTTCGTTTATAAGTTTTTCTATGAAATCGTAAAGTCCGCCCAAATTTGTAAATGAGCCGGGCTTATAATTGTTTCTTATATCTATTTTAAAAGTCTGTTCGAAAGTTATTACCATATCAACAACATCAAGACTGTCTACCTGCATATCCGCAAATGTTGCGGTAGGAACCAATTTTTCTTCAGGTATTTCAAATTCTTTCATTAAAGCAGCATTTACTTTTTGAATAATCTCTTCTTTATTCATTTAATTGTATCTCCCTATAACAATACTTGCATTTGTTCCGCCCAATGCAAAACTGTTTTTTACAAAATTGTTAATTTTTATTTCCTGCGTACTTCTTATATGATTTACAACGTTACATTGTTCGTCAATATTGTCTAAATTCAATGTTCCCGCAACCTTATTTTTCAACATCATTTTCATTATACTAATTAATTCCATACTTCCACAAGCAGCCATCGAATGGCCGATATGACCTTTTAAACTGTTAACTTTTATATCTTTTCCGAACACGTTACCTATTGCGGAAACTTCTTCGATATCACCCGCAATAGTGCTTGTTGCGTGAGCATTAACCAAATCGATATCCGTTGTTTTCAGTTTTGCATCGTTTAATGCCATTTGTATACATTGTTGCATGCTGTCTCTTGAAGGGTGAGCGATATTTTTGGTTTCCGTATTTGTTGCAAAACCTTTGATTTCGGCAAGAATGTTTGCTTTTCTTTCCAGTGCCGATTCCAAACTTTCTATATATAACATTGCACAACCTTCGGAACAAACAATACCGCATCTGTCTTTATCGAAAGGTCTTGATGCTTTTTGTGGATTATCGTTAAAGTTTGTACTTGCGGCATTTAATATTGAAAAACAGCCTGTAAATATAGGATGATATTCTTCCGTTCCGCCGCACAATGCTCTTTTAATAAAACCCGCCTTTATCATTTGGTAAGCAAGACCGATATTTGTAAGACTTGAAGCGCAGGCATTACTTACGAAATACCCCGGACCTTTCATATCCAACGCCTGAGCAACATTTGCCAACGGTGAATGATTCAAAACCTGAAACACCGCCATAGTTTTAACCATGTTCAACTCTTTATCAAAATATTTCTTTGTAAATTCCAACCATGAACTTATACTGCTCATCGTAGAACCGATATATAAAGCGGTATCATCGGAAGGTTTTTCGATACTTGCATTTTTCAATGCTTCCTGACATGCCATAACGGCATACAAAGACATTTTTGTCATGTATCTTCTGTATTGTCTGGGTATAAAAGTGAAATCTATTTCCGGAACTTTACATGCAACAAAACTGTTTATAAAAGGTGTATCTTTTAATTCCTGTACAAACTGAACGGCACCGACATTATTGAGAAGGTTTTCGACAAGTGTATCTACGCCCGCACCGTAAGGTGAAACTGCTCCGGCTCCGGTTATAACAACTCTGTGATAATCAACCATTTTGTTTCTCCATTATTTTATCTATTACATAAGCCGTAATAATTGCTCCCAAAAATCCGGTAGTAATTACGGATTGTCCCGAAAGAAATAATCCTTTAATTTTTGTCATCGGGAACAATGTCATTTTATGCATATCGTGTTCCAATGCGTAAGAGCCCGTGTACCCGACATACTTTTTTGTTGTTAACGGACTTGAACTGTCCAAAAACTCCAAATTTTCCGCTGTATCTTTTAACTTATCGTTAAGATTTCTTTTTATCACATCGACAAAATATTCTTTTTGTTTCTTATATTCCGTTTTATCCTGCGACCAATAATTTATGTCCGAAGGAACCAAACAGGTTATATTTACCGCCTGCGGATCGGTATCCGAAAAATTCAAATGCAAGCTTTTGTTTTCGTTGTTGTAATCGAAGAAAGAATTTAAATTGTAATCCGAAAGAGCAAATATGTTTGTATTTTCCGCTTTCTTACCGTTATTTCTTGCATAAACCGTAAAAAAGCCGGGAGTTTCTTCTTTTTCCCGTATATGCGATTTATAACTTTCTCTGTAAACTTTTTCCGGAGCAATATTTAAAAATTGTTTCGGATGTATTGTGGATATACAAACATCGCACTCGAAATCGTCGTCTTTTGTTCTTACTGTTTTTTTTGTAGCGTTTAAATCTATTTTTAATGCTTTAGTGTTTAAGAATATATCAACTTTTAAATCCTGTAAAACTTTTTTGTATGCATTAACTACCGCTCTTCCCCCGCCGACAATGCTGTATGCGCTGTCGTAAAGACCGCCGGAAACACAAACCTGTTCACCGAACGATATTTTGTCTAACGAAGTACCGTGCAAAAAGAAACCTGCGGCAAGTATTACTTTTAATTCGTCCGACTTAAAATAGTAATCCAAAATATCTTTAACACTTTCCTGTGTTGCAACCGAAACATTAATATCAAAAGAACTGTTTTTATGTATATTTAAAAACGGTAACTTGTTATAACATTCATAAACTTTATCAAAATATTCTTTTATTGCTTTTTCTTCACCGGGGTAACAAGATATCAACTTTTTTCCCAAATCGTTTCTTCCGTAAACCATTTCAAAAGTCTTACCGGATGGAAAAATTATTTTGTCGTAACCGTCTTTTTTCAACAATTTTGATTTTATGTCCAACCCTAAATCTTTGAAATAGTAACCGCCGATTTCGCCGTCGCCAAGCCCGTATGTATAATGGAATCCTGTTTCGAAATGTACATCTTTTCTTGTAAATCCCGAAAATAACGGTGCTATATTTGAAGCTTGTTCTATAACGGCCGTTTTAAGACCTTTTTTTGCACAAAGTATTGCCGATGTTAAACCGCTTATTCCGGAGCCGATTATAACCGTATCGTACTTTTTTAACATATACCACCATTAACTTGTATTGCCTGACCCGTAATATAGTTGGCTTTTTGAGAACATAAGAAAGATACCAGTTCCGCTATATCCTGAGGTTTACCCAACCTTCTTAAAGGTATTGTTTTAAGAATAGCATCTATAGGTAATCCTTCAAGCATATCCGTTTCCACAAATCCCGGAGATACAACATTAACCAAAACATTTTTCTTTGCAACTTCCGCGGCAAGAGATTTGCTTGCACCGATGATACCTGCTTTTGCCGCACTGTATCCAGTTTGACCTGCAACGCCGATATGTCCCGAAACGGAAGCGATACTAACGATTCTGCCTCTTTTTTTGTTTAACATATAAGGTAAAATTTGTTTTACAACATTAAAAAATCCGTCGAGATTTACATTTATCACAGATTTCCATTCTTCCTGTGTAAGCCATGCCAGAAGATTATCTCTTCTGAAACCTGCATTGTTTATTATTGCAAAAGGAATTTCGTTGTTTAATAACATAGGTTCCAAAGCTTGTTTTGTTTTTTCAAAGTCGGTAACATCAAATTCCAAAAGTGTACATTTTCTGCCGAGCTTTTCTATTTCCTGTTTTACTTCGTTTGCTTTTTGACTGTTAGATCTGTAATTTAACCAAATATCAAAACCGTCTCTTGCAAGTGTTTTTGCAATTTCCGCACCTATACCTCTGCTTGCTCCGGTTACCAATGCAATTTCTGACATGTTTTTTCCCTTATTCCTTATTAATAATAATATATATTTATAATATTATATAAAATTATATAGTTATTAAAAATATAAAAAATTTTAGTATTCCACGGTAAACGAAGAATATGCATATCTGTTTAAATCATCTGTTGCAATAATATTGTGTGTACCGCTTAAAGCGGTTATAAAAAGTGTTTCGTTTTTTTTGCTGTTACCTGCGAAATTGCCGTCAACAAACCAATAAACGATATCGGCATCGGCATCAATGTCGGCTTTTAAAGGAATGATTTTGTCTCCGGGGACTATTTTATAAATAACATCTTCCAACGGTAAAAATATCTTCGGCGGGTTGCCGGATACCGATATATCTTCCGGTTCTATATTCGGCATATATTTCGGCGGAAGTTGTTTCTTTATACCCGCCTTTTCAAACAAACTTAAAATATCCGACGGCCAAAACTCATACACTTCATAATGAGTTTTTCCTTTAACTTCAACATTTGTTCTTAAACCTGTTTTGTTATCTATTAAAATATTTCTGTGAATATCACATAAGTTTATAGGAGATTTTTCCGGTATAAAATAGCAGTCTGTTTTCTTCGGGCAAAATTTGTTTGCAATAGCTCCGCTAACGGAACAAACATGTATTTTTTTTATGTTTAAGTCTTTCATATCCGGAGAAAAAAAGTTTTGATCTTTTTTATTAAGAACAACTGTTCTTATAAGTTCAAAAAACAGGTTTCCGGCTGCAGTCCTTCCCCAGAAATTGGAATTACTTTCTCCGGAAAAATTGCCGACCCAAACAACCAAAACATAATCGCCGAATGCTCCGGCCGCCCAAGCATCTTTAAAGCAATAAGATGTTCCTGTTTTCCATGCGACTTTTATGTTGTTACCGTATTTATCTTTTATATTAAAATTTTGCGGAGCGGGATTGTGTGACAACATATCAAACAAAATAAATGCCGTTTCTTTTGAAAATATTGTTTTATCACTTTCCGTATCGGATTCTTTTCTGTCATCCATGACATATTTTATTTCTTCCGTTTTCCCTCCGTTCAATAAAGAAGAATATAACTTTGCAACTTCTTCAACTGAAACATCTATGGTTCCTATCGCGGCACTTACACCGTAATGTTCGGCGGATTTAAGTTTTGTTATACCGGCGGTTTTAAGAAGATTTAAAAAAGTTTCTATACCAACATCCTGCAAGAGCTTTATTGCGGGAATGTTTCTGCTGTTAACCAAAGCATCCTGCGCAAAAACAGGTCCCGCAAATTGTCTGTCCGAGTTTTCCGGCGCATAAATGGAAAAATAATGGAATGTATCTTTTAATAATGTTGTCGGGCAAATAAGTCCGTTTTCCAATGCCAAACCGTAAATAAAAGTTTTTAATACGGAACCCGCCATTCTTTTGGCTCTTACTCCGTCGTTTTGTCCTAAAATATCATTATTAAAAAAATCGGCAGATCCAACGGCAACTTCCGCCTGCATTGTTTTTGTGTTCACCAGCAATACGGAAGCATTTTTTATACCCAACGAACTGTTTCTATCTATATATTTTCTTATATTTTCTTCAAACAACATTTGAAGTTTCAAATCTATGGTTGTATAAATTTCGTTTTTATTTATTTTTGAGTTCAAATAATTTACAACATGCGGAACGTAAAACGGAAGTTCTTTGGGACTTTTTATATCCATCGGCATATCAAAAAAATGCTCTTTGTTTTTTGACTCGGGATACTTCTTTTTCCATTTGTCGTACAATATTTTTCTTGCAATTTTCATTTTTTCAAATCCGGATTTTAATGACGGTCTTCTGATATTCGGATTTTGCGGAATAACGGCAAGCGTAAGTTGTTCATGCAACTCCAAATCTTGTAACCTTTTATTAAAATAAATTAATGAAGCCGCACCTATACCTTCAATATTATAACCGTAAGGTGCTATATTAAAATATGCTTCCAAAATATCTTTTTTGGAATATCTCATTTCAAGCCATAAAGCCAAAAATATCTGTTTGATTTTCCCCGCAACGGTCTTGGTATTTAAATTGTACAGGATTCTTACGGTTTGCATTGTAATTGTAGATGCACCCTGTTTTCCGTTTTTTGATATAAAAGTAGTCTTTATTGCTCTTAAAAGAGAAATGGGATTTATACCGATATGAAAATAAAAATTCTTATCTTCATACAGCAAAACCGCTTGTTGAATTTGTTCGGGTATTTCGTTTAACGGATAAAAAACCCTGTATTTGTCATCGTAAGAAACGGTAACACGTAAAAGTTTTCCGTCACGCGAGAAAAATGATTTTGAAAAAGTATAATCATTTAAGATTTTCGGTCTCGGGAAAAATCTTATTATTAAAACAATTACCGAACATATTATTATAAAAGCAATAATATTTTTGGCATATTTTTTAAAAAAGTTTAACATAGCAAATCTTAAAATCAATCAGTTTTCTACTTGCGCGGATTTACTTTAAATACGGATTCGCTTGAAACGGCATATCTGTTTAAATCGTACAAATGACAAGCTTCAACCGCAGGCAAAACAAAACTTCCCGAAGCAACAGCTTTTGCTTCATAAGAAAACTCTTTTGGTTCCGAACCGACAGATGTATAAATTAATAATCTGTCTTCTCTGATATCAAAACTGTCAAACGTACCGTTTAAACTTCCGGGGACAATACTTAATCCGCCGGGTAACAAGTCCGTTACAACCATATTTGATACATATTTTTTGTCTGTTGTTTTGATGGTAATTTTAACTTTGATTTCGTCCCCTACTCTAACAAGGTTGGTTTCGTTTCCGTCTTTATCAAAATATTTTTTATCAATTTGCAAACCTTTTGATATGTTTTGTTTCTTATCTTTAAAAAACCCCTGTTGTGTTATTGCATAAAACAATCCGAGTGAACCTGTGGTATTTGATTTCACACTTATATTCTTTGCTTTGGCCGGAATTGCCGCCTGCATAAATCCGAGTTTGTTTTGTGTTCTTTCAGTCTTTTGTCCGTCAATGAAAATTTCTATATTATCATCTTTATCTTTGTTGGCTGTTGAATAAGCGGCAACCGCCAGAACAGTCTTTGCGGAACTTAAAGTATTATAATTTTTGTTCACAATGTTATCCATGGCATTTTGTATTATCTTTGCAATCTCAGGATTATTTAACATTTCCGGGAAATGTTTTGATACAAGATAAACATATGTTAAATTTCTCACAAAGTCGGAATCATAATCGGAATAAACCTGATTATCATTTTTCTCGGCTTTAACTTTAAATTTCTTTATTATATCCTGTGCCTTATCTTCGTTCTGTAACAATCTGTAAGTAGAAGCAATGTATGCTCCCGATATTGTTCCCGCCCAATTTTTAACATTATTATCAAAATAATCTTCCAATTTAGATATTTGTCCCGTTAAAACTATAGCGTTTCTTGCCAAAAGATAAAGCGCTTCGGCCTGCATATCCGCCTCATATTTATCGTTAGGTTCTTTAATAAAATTCCTTGCCCAATCCAACAACTTTTTCAACATTACATTAGGAACTTCATATCCCAAACTTTGTGCATCGGTAAGGAATTGCAATACATACAACGAAGCATAATCACTGACTCCTTCATAATCGGGCCACGGAGAAAAACCGCCGTCAACTCTTTGTCTCGGAGCTAACTTTTCAATGTAACGTTTAAATATTGTTCTGTTTTCCTCCGTAAGTCCGTATAAAGCTATAGAAGAATAAGTTTGGCTTGTAATCTGTTCCGTACATCCGTGAGGGAATTTTTCCAAATATTTTTCCAATCCGAAAGCTACAACCAAAGGACTGTTCGATACAACAATATTTTTATCGGAAAATTCGTTATAAGTGTCAATATTTGTAAAATTTTTAACTTCGAAATTTTCGGTTTTACTTCCACCTACGGTAACATCCGTTGCATAAACGCTTGCGGGACGAATACTTAATGCGGAAGTTATTTTTGCTTTACCGTCCGAAAGTTTATCTGTAACATTAAACTTAATTTCCGCATTTCCCAACTTATCAAGCACTTTAACTTTAAAGGTCAAAGTATCTTCTTTACCGTATTCTACATGAACAGTTTTTGTTTTCTCTCCCGACACTTCCAAGTTATCCGAAACAGAAATTACAGCTTCAAAATCGCCAGCTTTGGAATCTTCTTTACTGTTTGTAATTTTTAACGTAACATCAAAAATGTCCGAAGGAGCCGCGACAACAGGTGCTCCCGCCGACAAAACTATCGGAGCTCTTACTATAACGGATTTCTCGCTGCTGCCGAAAGAAGTCTTTTTACCTACGGCAACACACATAATTTTTAAACGTCCGTTAAAATAATCCGGAACATTATACGTATATTTTTTAGGTGTTTTATCACTGTCAATTATTCCCGACCAGAAAACTACCGGAGCCAACGATTGTCTTTTAAAGGGATTAAGTCCGGCATTTAAAAGAGCTTCCGCTTCGGAATCAAATCCCGTACCGCCGCCGATACCGTAAACTTCCTTTATTACGGAAAATTCAGGTAAGAACAAATCCAAAGTTTGGTACGAAGTTACATCAAGTGCCGGTTTTCTGAAGAAATAAGATAAAGGATCGGGAGTTTTATATTTTGCTACCTGCAATATTCCTTCATCAACTCCGTAAAGAATAATTCTGGCAGGTTCCGATGTTGAATATTCTATTTTAAGTTCGGAACCAGGCTTTACAAGTTCCGGAACTGTTATTTTCGGCTTTACTTCTTTTTTCGTATCTGATGCGATTTTAAAATATTTTAAAGCGTAACTGTGAGGATTTAAAAATACTTCTTTTGAATTTTTTGCTTTTAAAACAGAAACATTTAAGTATGCTCCGTCATCGATATTTTCCGGAACGGTTATTTTGCAAAGTTTGCTGTTTGTATCCATATTAAACCATTTATAAGCATAAACTTTATCTTTTTCAATTGTAATTAATCCTACTCCGGTAAAAGGAGCAGTAACATTAAATTCCAATTCCCCGCCTCGTTTTACGATATCATTACGTAAATTAATGAACAATTCCGAATTTTTTTCCAATTGAGAACCAAGATTCGAATTACCTGCAATAACATATTCCATACTTAAAAGAATTGTTCCGTTTTCATCAACAATTTCGATTTTATAGTTTCCGGAAACAGATGTATCAATACTGAAATCGGTAGAGTTTTCGGATATGGCAAAATTTTTGCTTGAAACTTCTTTTTCCTGTTTTACGGAATGATATTTGTATCTGCCGTTATACTCTTTTACGGGAACTGATACATATTGAAGGTTGTAAGTTTTTAATTTAAGTTTATTCAAACTTATCTTTTTCAAATCATTATCAACGGCAATAAATTTAATAACCGCTTTTGCATTTTTATCTATAAAGTTAAGGTCACTTAATGTTTTGTATCCTACAATATATTTATTCGGAGAAATTAACTGTTGAGAAGCCGATTTTACACTTGAACCGCTTTCACGTTCAAATCCTTCAGCGCTAAACAATAATCTGTAAGTTCCCGCTTCATATTTCGAAAAAGATAAATCGTAAGAAACTTCACCTGTCGAAGATGTTTTCTTTGTTTCAAGGTTATCTTGAACAGGTTTTATTTTTACTTTATTGTCTAAAGAAATATCCGAAAATGTAAAATCTTTATATTCTTCAAAATGAAATTTGTATGGGTATAAAGATACGGATGCTTTTACTTCGTTCCCCTGTGCGGGAATGCCGTAAAGGTTTTGAAGATTTACTTTACCTGAAAGGCCTTCAAAAGATTGCCAACCTTTATGCGAACCGCCCTCGATAGAGGTTTGTATCTTTAATTTATCTTCTTTAAATTCTTCTATTTTAAATTCGCAACTTGAAAGAAATTTCGAGTAATAATCACCTCTTTTCGAAGAGGCGTTATAAACATTTATTCTGTAAGTTCCTGTTTTTAATGTAGTTTGCGATTGGAATTCGGATTCATTGAATCCGTCGGATGATGAAGAAACGGTTTTATTAAATACCGTTCTGCCGTCACAATCTTCAATTTCAATTTTTATCGGAAAGCCTTTAAGAGCAGTTTTATTTTCATTCATTAAAATTACGGAAAACTTTACTTTTTCGCCCGGTTTATAAATTCCTCTGTCGGTAAATATATAAGAATCCGCCTGTTTATATCTCATATCTCTTACGGATCTTCCGCTTGTATCGTATTTCGAATATACGATATCTCTGGCACCTCTGTCTATAGGAATAAAGGCAACATCATTGTTACCTCTTACAACTATGGCTTCAGGATCTTTTTCGTTAACAAAAGCCGAAATATCTTCAAATTCGCAAGTACCGTTGGAATCGGTATTTTTAACAACAAGTTCGGTTCCGTTTCTTGCAAGCAGACAAACTCTTGCACCGTCCAAAGGCAAACCGGATGAAACAGAAACACAGAAAACTTTTATTCTGTTATCGACATCTTTCTTATAGATTATTCCTATATCGGAAATTAAAATAAATTTTTTACGTTTAATTCCGTTACCGTATATTTCAACATTGAATAAACCGAGTTTACCGTTATTTATATATTTACTTAAATCTATTGATGAATAATTCACATTTGGACTGCTTACAAGTCTTATTCTTTCGGTAAACACTTCGGCAATATCTTTATCTTGAATTCCCGGATCGTAGTAATAACCGTAATCGCTTGCATAATCATCATTATTGTAATAGCCGTAAAAACTGTTTGTTCTGTAAAAATTTTGAGAAACAAACAAGTTTAGTCTGTCAGGAAAAATTCTTGAAACCGTTACTTCAACACTATCCAACAATCTGGAATATATAGTTAAGTTTTTATCTCCGGAAGCCGCCAAAACATTACCGTAACCGATAAACTTCAACTCCGTTTCATAATTTTTTATCGGTTCTATATAAGCTTTAGTTTCTTTTAAATTGTAATTGCTTTTGCTCTTTACGGTATTTTTTAATTTGATATATAAATATCTGTTATACAAAGGTTTATTATATTTAAGAGCAACTATCGTTCCCGCGGCATCCTGCGGCATAGCTTTTACTGTAATTTTTTCGGATTTCTTCAAAGAATCTTCGGCATACTTTAAAGTTTTTTCGTTCCAATTGATATTACCGGGCAACAAATATACTTCAACATTTTTTTCCACTTCTTCGGCGGAAACAAAATCACTGAATTCCATAATTATTGCCTGTGCGGCATTTTCATCTTTTCCGACAATATCCGTTGTTATTTCGTTCAATTTAAAAAACTCGCTCATTTCCGGAATTACCAACTCTTTTTTCTTATCCAAGACTTTTAACTCCGCAGTCTGTTTAGTGTCGAGCAATTGTATCGGTTCATAATTTATAAAGCAATATCTTTTATATTGATCGAAAGTAATTTTCGGTTTTACTTCTTTCTTATTATAACTTAACACAATTTCCGGTTCTTCAACAGGGAAATCAAATTTTAATACAGCTTTTATGCCGAATAAAGACAAATCTTTTTCACTGTGCCATAAACTAAAATCTTCTATATTAACATTATTGGGCTTTGTGGAAAAACTTAAATTTAAATTTTTTATTTTTTTCGGATTTTTAAATATTTTTTTGTTTATTGAAACTTTATATTTTTTATCTGCAAGCCAATCTTTTTCCGGTGTAAAAACTATTTTTAAAAAGTCGGGTTTATCGTTTTCCAAAATCCATTTTCCTCTTAAATCGGGACTTACGGTTATGTAATCGGAGACATTATCCCCTCTTTGAAGAAAAATATCGTCGTTCGGTATATTGTATATATATACCTTATCGGGATTTGACAAAACGCTGTTATTATCTTCATCCAAAGATATTTTTGTTATCTCGGGCTGAGAAATTTCCAAACTTATTTTATCGCTTTTTTGAGAGAAGTAAAAAAAAGCAAAACTTGATACACAAATGACACCCAAAATCAATCCGATTATTTTCTTCATATATATGTTCTCCTTTTAATTATTAACTATTTATATGTATGAGTAGTTTATTGATATATATTTTACATTTTTTATACACAAAAAAAACACAGCAACTATGAGAGGTTATTTCCAAAACGGAAATAACCATTGTGTGTTTTTTGCATATTGCTTTTTCTTATTGTGATATGTTGTGATGTACCGGCAGAACCCCAGTACAATGTATTACCAGTTTTCGTAATCGGGTACTCTGTATATCAGCATGTCATGCATGTTGTCATCATAAAAATGCAAGTTTTTATTAATATCGGTGATTTTTTCCGCGATATCTTTATATGATTTTCCAAACACTTCAATAATAAAAGCAATCGTTCTCATATCAACTACATTTAATACCGTGTCACCCTCATTAAAACGATCACATATCAAGATTACATCATCTCTTAAATAAAGCTCCTTTTTTCCCTCAATCTTCGATATCTTTCCCGGTAATGCCCATACAACGTAGCCTAGACTCATTTCTTTCTGTTCGTGAGCAATAAAAGAATTGTCGGATACTTTTTCTCCAAGAGCCAAATCAACCATCATTTTAAGTTCATTGATTCCTATCAATCTTTCAACTCGTCTCCATATTTTTATACCGTCAAGACGATAACTGAACTCGATATTGTATATCTGATTATTACGGGTTTTACATTGAAACATACATGCGCCGTTTTCGCATTTCAGATCGGATATAAGTTTTTCATATTTGGAAAAAAGCTGTTCATTAACCAAGTCCGTGAATGTGCTGAAATTAGCATTGAAACCGAATCGTTTTTGCCCGTCAACCATTATAAATCGATCGAGAGTATAGTGCAGAAATTTCAGTTTTTTATTATGAATGTAACATCCTATATAAACGTCATCACCGTCAACATAGTCTTCAACAATAATCTTTTTATTTTCGGAATACTCAAGCGCTTTTTTATATGCCGTAAAAAGTTCATCTTGATTTGAAACGATCGAAAAACCCTTTTGGGCGCTGGAATCACTCGGTTTAACTATGACCGGATATTGTATTTTTGCAAGATCTTTCTTGGAAAAATTCTCATCAAGATAATACTCTTTTGGCGTTAACAGTCCTGCCTTCTCGCACTTTTCCTTGTAGAACACTTTATTTCTTGAAGCTTTCCACCCGTCATCCGATGCATAAAAAGGAAGCCCCAATTCTTTACAAAGCCGCTTGCATTGCTCCAAACAGAACTCATGATTTCCGGCATAAATATTGGTAATACCTTCTTCCATGCATTGCTTTTTCAAAGCTTCGAAATCGGCAACATCGATCATCCAATATTCGTCCGCCAACTTTTTCTCTTTTTTTACTTCGGGAGATGAAAAATCCGTTACTACTGTATATACATTTTTACTCTTTGCGTATTCAATTGCTTCACCTGTGGAAGTATCTACGCCTAAGAACAGCAGTTTTTTTCTTTCCATATCTTTTCCTCCCGTAGTTTTCCGGTCAAAAACCTGTATTATATGTTACCAATTTTCAAAATCGGGCTCTCTGTGTATTATCATATCATTCATATTTTCATCATAAAAATGCAATGTTTTATTAATGTAAACAATTTTTTCCATGATGTCTTCATATGTCTTTCCAAACACTTCAATAATCAAAACTATCGCTCTCATATCAAGTACATCCAATACTGTATCGCCTTCTTTAAAACGATCAACCAACACACTTATATCGTTTCTTGAATAAAGTTCCTTTTTTCCCTCAATCTTTGATATCTTTCCGGGTAATGACCACATAAGCCAACAAATATGCTTTTCTTGTGTTCCGTTCTCAATAAAAGCATTATCGGATACAGTTTCTCCGAGTGCCAAGTCAACCATCATTTTGAGTTCGTTGATTCCTTTTGTTCTGGCAACTCGTTCCCATATTCTTATACCGTCAAGGCGGTAACCGAACTCGAAAGTGTATATCAGATTATCACGGCTTGTACATTGAAACATACATACACCGTTTTCACATTTCAAATCGGTTATCAGCTTTTCATATTTGGATAAAAGCTGTTCATCAACTAGGTTTGTGATTTTGCTAAAATTACTGCTGAAACCAAATCGTTTTTGTCCGTTAACTCTTATAAATTGGGTGACAGTAACGTACAACAGTTTCAGTTTTTTATTATGAATGTAACATCCTATATAAACATCAATACCGTCAATATACTCCTCAACGATAATCTTTTTATTTTCGGAATACTCAAGCGCCTTTTTATATGCTGCAAAAAGTTCATCTTGATTTGAAACTATCGAAAGACCTTTTCGGGCAGTAGAATCACTCGGCTTAACAACAACCGGGTATTGTATCTTTTCCAAATCCTTCTCGGAAAAATTCTTATCCAAATAATACTGTTTTGGCGTTAATACTCCCGCCTTTTGGCATTTTTCCTTATAGAATCCTTTATCTCTCGAAGCTTTCCATCCTTCATCCGATGCATAAAACGGAAATTTCAACTCTTTACAAAGCCGTTTGCATTGATCCAAACAAAACTCATTGGTTCCGGCATAAATGTTGGTAACACCTTCTTCCATACATTTATTTTTCAAAGCTTCGAAATCGGCAACATCGATCATCCAGTATTCGTCCGCCAACTTTTTCTCTTTTTTTACTTCGGGAGATGAAAAATCCGTTACTATTGTATATACATTTTTACTTTTTGCGTATTCGATTGCATCAATTGTGGTACTATCTATTCCCAATAACAGCAGTTTTTTCCTTTCCATATTATTCTCTCCAAACTTTTTATTAATTCAACAGATCATTCAACACTGTAACGTTTTAAAAGTGCCTGAATATCTTCTTTACTGTTAAACATTAATACATCCAATACAGACAGTGAAGGTATAAACTGACCTTTTCCCTGAGGATATACAATATCCGCATCCATCTTCAAAAAACTCAATTTAATACCGGCATCACTAAAGAGCTGTTTGTAATACAGTTCTTTCCCCCCGATAGCATTGACATATTCAGTCGTTCCCCTTAACTTGCATATATCAATAATACGTTCCTGTGCCTTTTTTGTGTGGTCGAGTTTCAATTCTGAAGATGAATATATTTTTGCGGATATTCCCATAAATTCAGCTGTCCTGCGGATTGAATATTCAAGGTATTCTGCCAAATTCATTTTTTCACAGTATACCGCATCTTTAAACAGTTCATACACATCTTTAAAATAAGGTGCTTTTCCGTATGCCCGCTTTACTTTCATGAGTAAACTTTCTTTATCCGAATCCGGCATAAAAATCTCATGTTCATTAATTTTTCTGTTTTGGCTGGCATTTTTAACGGAAAATCCAAAATAAACAGGTGCCCCGTTTACCTTGATTCTGTTTCGATTGATCCATCCGCCTTTAATATAGTTGACATCATCGTAGATAATATATTCATCCACACAGTTCATAAGCTGCCAATATCCGAGATACGGATAAAAGTAAGGCTGCATTATTCCAAGTTTCATATTGTCAGGCTCCATCAAATATTGCTGTGCTTTAAACAGTTCTTCAGTAAATTTTCCCCTGCAGTATATCTTAGTACCGTCCCGGGAATAATTTCATTTTTATAATTTGTATAACAGCTTTATATAAAAAACACAGTCTGAAAAGTTCTTTAACGGAAAACTCGCGAAATAACAACTTGTAATCTTTTTTTTGAATACAATACTTTAGTATATCTTTTTTTAATGTCAATTCCATTCTATCCAATTCATCATACTCAAACATCATTTTACTGTCATACTTTCTGTTTGAAAAAGCAGAAAAAGAACGTAACATTTTCTTTTTTTGAGTAATATGTTTCTTTCTCATTGTAAACAAATCAATGTTTTGTTCTTTACCATATATACTGCTTGACCAACTGCCTTGCCTCTGAAACCTGTAATTAGACATGGTCTCATTAATATAATACACATTACCGATATAAGAAAAATACAGAAGCAGCGGTCTGTCCCACGATAGAGCCGCCAACCTAAACTCAGGAGGATTATATTTATACTCGATATATTTTTCAGCCAAACAAAAACAGCTTGAGAGGTGGTAATATCTTGCCTTTTCATAGATATCGAAGAAATTCTCCGACAGCAATTTCCCGGTCGGTACAGTGCATAAAGGATAATGTTTCCCTATCGGCAAACCTTTTTCATCGACAACCTCAACATCATGCAAACATAAATAGCAATCCGGATTTTTTTCTAATGCCTCACATTGTTTCTTCAGTTTATACGGATCTGTCCAGTAATCATCTCCTTCACACATGGCAACATATTTCCCACTAATTAACGGAACTATATATTCCTTCCCGTAATCAATATGCGGGAAATACCGATGATTTGTTGTTTGATAAACAGGTTTGAAAAGATTTGGATACTTTTTTGTGTATTCACGGATAATGTCCGCTGTTTTATCGGTTGAAGCATCATCATGAATGATAATCTCAAAAGTTACTCCCTTTTGCATTACAAAACTATCTAAACACTGACGGATGTATTTTTCATGATTGAATGCCAGGCAAAAAACACTCACTTGAACCTGATTGTTTGTCAACTGTGAGCCTCCGTTTGCAATTGCTGCAATATCTGGAATTCTAACGGACTAGTAAAGGGTGGATGACGAGATTTGAACCCGCGACCTTCGCTTCCACAGAGCGACGCTCTAACCAGCTGAGCTACATCCACCATTAAATTAATCGAGCGTCTCCGACGTGAGTTGAACACGTAACCTACTGCTTAGAAGGCAGTTGCTCTATCCAATTGAGCTACGGAGACACTCTTAATAGCTAATGATTATATCAAAAGTACAATTTATAGTCAAATTTTTAAACTTTTTATGTTAGATGAAATCCGAAAGGATGGAATTTGAGACAAACAATGCTTTTTGTGTAAATTTAACTCTGTTGTTTTCCACTGCCAACATACCGTTGACAACATGCTTATTTAAAACATCTTTACAGTTTTCAAAATATTTTATATTTACCCCTTCGGCAAGTCTTAACCCCAACATTATAGTTTCTTTAATATATAAATCGTCCGTAATAAATTCTTTATCTATAACAATATTTTTGTTACTCAAAACATTTTCAATATATTTTATTACATTGGTATTATTTTTGTATCTGTATCTTTTATAGTAGGAAGAAGCACTTGTACCAAGCCCGATATATTTTTTGTTTTTCCAGTACAGTCTGTTATGTAACGAATACTTTTTTTCTTTAGCCCAGTTTGAGATTTCATAATGTTCGAATCCGTTTTCTTTCAAAAACTCACATGCAAATTCGTACATTTTGGCTTGTAAGTCTCCGTTCGGTTCAATCTTTTTCTTATAAAAGGGAGTGTTCGGTTCAACCGTTAAAGGGTATAAAGATATATGTTGAGAATCCAATTTTAATACTTCTTTCAATGTTTTTTTCCAACTGTTTAAAGTTTGGTTGGGAATTCCGTACATTAAATCTATATTGATATTATCAAAACCTGTTTCTCTTGCATCATAATATGCTTGTTTAAACTTTTCGTAATTGTGTAATCTTCCCAAAACGGTTAAACTTTGATCGTATATGCTCTGCAACCCGAAACTTAACCTTGTTACTCTTGCATCAAACAAAAGCTTTAACTTTTCTTTTGTTGTTGATTCGGGATTTAATTCTACGGTTATCTCTTTACAATTTGATACATTGAACGTGGAATTTATAACAGATGCCAACTTTATCTGTTGTTTAATGGTTAAAGTCGACGGTGTTCCCCCGCCGATATAAACAGTGTCTATCCATTCGCCTTTATATTTTTGAGCTTCTTTTTCCAATGCAATTAAATAATTATCTGCCAATTCTTCAACGTATGGAATTGAAACAAAATCGCAGTAAAAACATTTCTTTTTACAAAACGGTATGTGAATATAGAGTCCAAGCATAATTAAAACCTTAATCTTTGTTCTATCATAAACTTCTTTTCAGGTTCATAGTTCGGATTATCCGAATGTAACCCGTAACTGCCTTTCAAAAACAAGTTGCTGTTCAACTTAAACGACATTTCAAGCGCCTGTTTCAAATCTATTTCTCTTTGAACTTTATCGAAAGTTACGGAATATCCTATTTGTAATAATCTGTTAAGATTTTTTTCTACGGAATATTTCATACCGTAAAGAAGTTCGGCCATAGTGGCTTGCTCATCAGAATCTATTTGTAATGTGTCTTGATTTATAAACCCGAGACGAACATTATCAACAAGTCCCGTTTTTTTAAGAACGGTATTTGCCAAAGGTGTGGCAACGCTCGAAGTAAACAACCTTATTGCCTGCTGTTTAGCTAAAAAGTCCGTACTGGTATCAAGCGCGGTTGTTTGCGAAGGATCTGTTTTGGTAAGTCTTGAAAGTGCTTTTTTTGAGTCCATTGTAGGATCGTTTTTAGATGCAAATCTTGTTTTGATATTATCTATATTCGATCTGTCTATATAAACTTTAAAAACTTCAGCCGTACTGTCACCGGCGGAATATACTTCCGCTTCACCTTCGGCTGTTATAAACAGTTCATTGTTTATTATTTCTATTTTGGCAGATACGACATCGAAATCGTTACCTATAATAGAGAACAAACCTCTGTCGGATGTTGCAACACCGTTAGCTACTATTTCGTCTATAGGTCCTTTTAAATTTACCGAGCCTTTCAATGCCACATTTAATACCGAATTTTCAAAATTCGTATCAACACCGTTTTTCAAATCTATATCTATATATAAATTCTTAAAAAGCTCGGCAATAAACTCGGGAACATCCGTATCACTTTTTACCGGAGGAGGAAAACAAAGACTTGTACTTTCAAGTTTTGCCCAACCCGTAAGTTTTAAATCTTCCGGTGTACCTTTCAACTTAAAATCAAATATCGGAACACCTTTTGTATAGTTTGCAAAACCGCTCGATTCCATATTCAAAACACCCGATGTAGGTATAGGCAACTGTTTAACAACAACGGGAATTCCCTGTTTTGATGTAAACAAATTCAAATTATAAACTGCGGGATTTATACCCTGCATTTTTAATGTGCCTGTCGCTTCCAATACTCCGGAACCGATTTTAGCTTTTGCATTTTTTATTGTAAACAAACTTTTATCCCAAACAATATCAACATCTAAATCTTTAATTTTACTTACATAAGATTCCGTTTTAATATTTGTTCCTGTCATCGTCATTTTTCCGACATTGGAAATATTTTTTCTTATACCGATAAGATTACCGTCTATTTTCAAGTTTCCTTTTTTAGCGGTAATGGTATTGTTTGCTAAATTTTTGAGTATATATAAACTGTCATCGTTTAATTTATAGTGAACATTTACCTCTTTTTCCATCATCGATTTTCTCAGTTTAGAATCAAGCCAAAACGGGAAAAAACCGTCAACAACAACATTATATTTTCCTGATTTTTTTACATTAAATTTATTGATATTAAGATTATTATCTTTTACATCTATTGCTATATCACACAAATCAAAAGGAACATTATAAACAGAACCGTTTGAAGAATTTATATTTAAATTTATATCGGGACCGGCTACAGGTCCTGCAGCTTTCAAATCAAAATCCGCGGCACCGGTCATGTTTACCGAAAGGCCAAACAAATCGGTTACTGCCGCCAAATCAAGTTTTTTACCTGCCATGTTTATGTCGATTTTATCGGACAATATAAAACCGTCAAGTTTGTAAGACTGTTTTTGATAGTTGAACAAAATATCTTTAAATGTAACTTTAGGGTACTTGTTAAATAATATTCCGCCGGACAAATTAATTTTGTTACCATCTTCCGTTTTAAACTCAAAATTTTTGTTTGAAACCGTATAATTCAAAAGTAACGAATCTACTTTTTCGTCATTCAACCACAAATTCAAAAAGTTTATGTTGCCGTTATACACATAACTTTGATTTTTCTTTGTCATTTTGCCGTCTATTTTTATATTACCGAAAACATCAAACGGACCTAAATGTGTATTAACGAATTTTAATTCGGAATTGTATTTTTTTGTATTGGCATCAAAGTTTGCCGACAAAATTTTCATTTCGCTGTCCGACAATTTTACTTTGGCATCTTCTATGGATATAATTTTGTTTTGGGCGGTAAGTTTTGAAACAAAAGAATTAAATTTTATCGTTTTCACATACATCGTATCAGCAAAAAGGTTTAGTTCATACTTTAAATTTTTTATCCTGCCGGTAACTGTTCCGTTACCGTAAAAAGATCCTTTTAAAGGTGTTCTGAATCCGAAATATCTGTTTATTATTTTTTCGGAAACATCTTTAAACTCTATTTGCATATTTGTATTATATGCATCCAACACTCCCGAACCCGTAATTTTTGCCTTATCTTTATCTCCTGCATTTATTATAAATTTATTTAAGTTCATTTTTTTATTTTTGTAAGAAACATTCGTATTTAAATCGAATGCCAAATCATTATAAAGTCCGTTATTTATTTTTACGTTAACAAGCACCGACGGATTTTTTATCGTTCCGGAAACTCTTGCTTCCGTATTTAATATTCCTTTTGTATTGGCATAAAATTGAGATAAATTTGAATCCGTGTTTTTTATAATGGCTGAAATATTGTCCGTAGAAAACTCGTATGTAAGATCTCCGGACAATCCGTTATCGTTTCTAAAACGACTCAGCTTTATTTCTTCTCTCGATAAAGACATAAGCGCCTTATGTGCAAGATTTATTTTACCCACTTCAAATTTACTTACGGAAATTTTTCCGACAACCTTATCTTCTTCTACAAGTTTTCCGTTAATCGTTAAATCGTAATTTATATTTATACCTTTAACCTTAAAATTTTTAATTGATGTATTGAAATATGAATCTGAATCTTTGCTGGAAAAATCTATAAAACTTTTCGCTTGTATCTTTGTGACAGGGCCGTTGAAGGTGAATGTCGATATATTTACTTGTTTATTTGAATAGTTTGCAGCGATATCCCAATTGTTAAACTCGTTACCCAACAAAGCACCTTTTTTTAAATTCATATTAATTGACGTCGTATTATCATTCGCAGAATAATTTACTGTTCCCGTAACTTTTCCGGACAGCTGAGGATTTTTATATCCTAAAATTTTTAGAATATTGTTTAAATCTACTCCGTTATAACAAATTGCTATACCGTTATTTTTTTTCGTTTCATAAAAAGCATTTATATCGATTTTTTTATCTTTTGTATTTATTTCCGCAAACCATTTATAATCTTGTTTATACAATTTACCCAAAATATCGAAATTCTTCAGTTCTTTTGAAGCAATTTGTTTTCCGGTAAGATTTATTGTGCCTTTTTCAATCCCTATATTTCCCTCGAGAGAGATTGTGCCTTTTATATTCTTTACTTTTTCCAAAAAAGGAAGTTGTTTTATCGGAATATTTTTGATATCTACGGACACTTCACCTTTTTTATAATTTCCGGACAAATATCCGATTTTCTTTTTGTTATTATAAACATCGGTATGATAACTTCCGTCTTTGTTTACCGTCGATTCAAAACTTGTACCTGAATTATGATAACAATGTGTTTTTAACACATCACTCAGATTGTCGGCTTTGAAATCCAAATCCCCGAAATTGTTTCCTAAAAAGGTTACATCTTTAGCATTAATTTTTAAATCTAATTTTTTGTCGTCATAAGTTGCAGAACAATCTAATTTTGTATTTAAAACGTCGTTTGTATCTCTCAAATTCACGGCACCTACGGCAATCCAAGTGTTAAAATGCAGATCTTCCGATTTAAAATAAACATTCAAGTTTTTACCGGCAGAGGATAATGTAAATGTATTCGTATCTTTTTTTACCTGAGTAGATACATCACCTATGTCCAATCTGTTCACTAACAAATCTTTCGCATCTATATTGTATTCAAATGAATTATCAAACAAATTATAATTTCCCAGCAATTCGACTTTTGATTTTATGAGTCCGTCAAACTCCGTATAAAAATCGCTTGTTATATATGTCCCGTCTAACTTCATATTTCCTTTAGTATGTATTTTTTGTTTTGAATAAAGAATTTCACCGCCGATATCTATTTCTTTGTTTAATGTAATATTCACCTTCCTTGCTCTTATAACTTTATTTTTAATAATTGCATCTACTTTAGCGATATCGCAATTTACATTAAACAAAGAAAGAAATTTTGTAATAACATTTATTTTTATTTTTTGAAATGTTGTGTTTGATTGTTCCTGTTTGAAAGAAAGGTCTGGTTCATTTTTTTCGTTTATATAAGTGATTTTATCTATTTTTAAAGAAGAAAGGGATTTGAGCGGAGACTTTATATTTTGGAAAAGCATATACGGCTCAAATCCCATTTCTGCGGTATCTATAAAAATTCTGTTGTCGTATTCTACGTTATGTAATATTAAAGTGAACGGCAACTTTATAGAAAAAGTTCTAAACTTTATTTTAGGATCTACTTTGTTTATAGCTTTTTGAATGTATGGAACATAGTAATATTCTCTGAAATTATATGTAACGGAGAATATGAAAATTAAAACTATAAAATATAAAACATATCTTATTGTTTTCCACATTCAAATTTTAATTTTATTTTTTTCTCTTTATAGGTTCCCCTGTAGATCTTGTTAAAGCTTTAAACTCCTTCAAAAGTTTAGGGAATATTTTCCCCGGTTTTCCGTCGCCTATTTCTCTGCCGTCAACTTTTACTACAGGTATTGCTTCTGCAGCTGTTCCGGTTAAGAAACATTCATCTGCGGTATACAAATCGTAAGGAGCAATCATAGATTCCCTTACATCTAACTTCAATTTATTCTTTAAAAGTTCTATCGATGTATTTCTTGTAACACCTTTCAATGCACCTGCTGTTGCCGGAGGTGTAAATACTATTCCGTTTTTAACTATAAAAATATTGTCACCGCTGCACTCAACAACATATCCTTCTCTGTTAAGCATGATTGCTTCCAAAACTCCTGCTCTTTTTGCTTCCATTTTTGCCATGATGTTATTCAAATAGTTCAATGATTTAATATTCGGACTCAATGCATCGGGAGAATTTCTTCTTGTGCATACGGTAATAACCGCAAGACCGTTTTTGTACAATGAATCAGGATACAAAGAAATTTTATCCGCGATAATAAATACTGTCGGTTTTCCGCAGTTTGCAGGATCTAATCCCAAATCACCTGCTCCTCTTGTAACAACAAGTCTTATATAAGCATCGTCTAATTTGTTTACTGCCAACGTATCCAACAATGCATTTGTCATTTCTTTTTTTGTCATTTGAATGTCGAGTGCTATGGCTTTTGCACTGTCATAAAGTCTGTCGATATGTTCTTTGCATCTGAACACTCTGCCGTTATATGCTCTTATTCCTTCAAATACTCCGTCTCCGTAAAGAACACCGTGATCGAAAACAGATACTACTGCATCTTCTTTGTTTACAAATTTTCCGTTAAGATAAATCTTCATCTTGTTTCTCTCCTGTTTATAAAATTATATTAATA
>JAFXOV010000059.1 GCA_017528425.1 Elusimicrobiota bacterium
GAAATGGTAATGCCAGGTGATAACGTAGAAATGGAAGTAGAATTGATAATGCCGGTAGCAATGGATGAACAATTGAGATTTGCAATCAGAGAAGGCGGAAGAACAGTTGGATCAGGCGTTGTTACTAAGATTATTGAGTAATTTGCAGTAAATATTTTTGGAGAGTTAGGAAAATGGGAGACAGAGTAATTATAACGATGGCTTGCACGGAATGCAAAAACAGAAATTACTATTTTGCAAGAGGCAAGAAACAAGAAGGAAAATTAGAAGTAAAAAAATATTGTAAGACATGCGGAAAACATGTTTTGCATAAAGAAACAAAATAGTTTACTAACCTGGGGGCATAGGCTAACGGTAAACTTCTGGTCTCCAAAACCAGCTTTGGTGGTTCAAATCCATCTGCCCCCGGTTTTAATAGAGACTAAAGATTTTATTTTAGAGTGGGAATTGTTTTATGGGTAAAGCAATACAGTTTTTTAAAGATGCTTATTTTGAGTTAACAAAAGTTACATGGTTAACCAGAAAAGAAGTTGTAGCGACAACCTTTGTTGTGATAGTTTTTGTTATCATAATGGCTCTATTTGTTGGCTTAGTAGACATGATTCTTTCAGGTGCATTAGGCATAATATTAAATTTGAGGTAAAAAATGGCTAAACAATGGTATGTCGTTCATACATATTCAGGGCATGAAGATAAAGTAAAAAACAGTATCGAGAGGACAGTTGAAAATCTCGGTATGCAGAACTTTATTTCTCAGGTTCTTGTTCCTACGGAAGAGGTTGTTTCCGTTAAGAACAATAAGAAAAAAATAAGAAAGAAAAAATTTTACCCGGGATATGTTTTCATTGAAATGATAATTAACAATGAAACATATTGGTTAGTTAGAAATACGACCGGAGTAACCGGCTTTTTAGGCGGAGTGAAACCTGCACCTATGGCAGAAGCCGAAGTTGCAAACCTTATAAAAGCTGTTACAAATCCGGAAGATGCAAAACCAAGACCGGCAATATCGTTCGAAAAGGACGAAAACGTAAGAATAACGGAAGGTCCTTTCAACCACTTTATCGGTGTAGTTGAAGAAGTTAATCAGGAAAAAGGTAAACTTAAAGTTATGGTTACCATATTCGGAAGACCGACACCTGTTGAATTGGATTTCTTACAAGTAGAAAAAGTTTAATAAACGAATGCTGTATGTTACGGCAGCACGGTTAAAATAAAGTAAAAAATTATATTTTCAATGCTCAGGAAAGTATAGTTGTAGTTTAAGGGAGATTTAAAATGCCACCAAAGAAAGTAAAAACACAAATTAAGTTACAAATACCTGCAGGAGCAGCTAATCCTGCACCTCCGGTTGGACCTGCATTAGGACAACAGGGTGTAAATATAATGGATTTTTGTAAACAGTTCAATGAAAGAACAAAAAAAATGGAACAAGGTATGGCAACACCTGTTGTTATTACCGTATATGAAGACAGATCATTTACGTTCATAACAAAGATGCCTCCGGTTCCTGCATTGATAAAGAAAGCTGCAAAAGTTGCAAAAGCTTCAGGAGTTCCTAATAAAACTAAAGTTGGTTCTATTACGAAAGCTCAAGTTGAAGAAATTGCAAAACAAAAAATGCCTGACTTAAATGCTATCGATTTGGAAGGTGCAAAATTGATGGTTGAAGGTACGGCAAGAAGTATGGGAATCGAAGTAAAACAAAAATAAAAATTGCAAAAGCAATTTTTAAATAAAAGTGGGAGCTGTTTTCAAAACGGCGAAAGAACCACAGGAGAATTAAAATGGCAAAAAGATTGAAAGAATTATCAAAATTAGTAGACGCAAACAAACTTTATTCTGTTGAAGAAGCAGCAGATTTAGTAAAACAAACAGCAAAAGCAAAATTTGACGAATCAGTAGAAGTTCACATTCGTTTAGGTATCGATCCTAAACAGAGTGATCAAATAGTCAGAGGAACAGTTTTGTTACCTAACGGTATCGGTAAAACAAGAACGGTTTTTGTTGTAGCTAAAGGTGAAAAACAAACCGAAGCTGAAAAAGCCGGTGCAGATAAAGTAGGTTCAACAGACTTGATAGAAGATATTGCAAAAGGTGACTTGAATTTCGACGTTTTGGTTGCAACACCTGATTGTATGAAAGACTTAAGTAAAGTTGCAAAAATATTAGGTCCTAAAGGTTTGATGCCAAACCCAAAATCCGGAACGGTTACATTTGATATCGGTAAAACAGTTCAGGAATTGAAAAAAGGTAAAGTAGCATACAAAAACGATTCTTTCGGAATAGTTCATTGCTCGGTAGGTAAAGCTTCTTTCGAAAAAGATAAATTGGTAGAAAACATAAAGACTTTGGTAAGTGCAGTTTTGAAAGCAAGACCTTCGGCAGCAAAAGGTCAATATGTTAAAAGTATTTCAGTTTCTTCAACAATGGGACCTGGAATATATATAGATCAAAACTCAAAGATGTAGTTTTTATAAATCTTAAAATTATAAAAACAAGAAGACATCAAAAACAGTCTTCTTGTTTTTATGTTTTAAAAGAAAAGTTGTAAGAGTGTGTTATGAAAAATTTAAAACATATATTATCAATATACGATTTGTCGTCTAAAGAAATTTGGACTATCATACAATCTGCAATAAAATTAAAGAAACAGAAAAAATCAAAGTTTTTGTTGAAAGGTAAAGTAATAGGTCTTATATTTGAAAAACCTTCTACAAGAACAATGGTTTCTTTTTCTGCAGCTATGTGTCAGGAAGACGGAACACCGTTAAATCTTGATGTGAAAAAATTACAAACCACAAGAGGTGAATCTGTTTACGATACGGCACACGTTTTATCGAGATATTTAGATGCGATAGTTATAAGAGCATTTAAGCACAGTTATTTGGAAGAGTTTGCAAAATATTCTTCGATACCTGTAATAAATGCATTAACCGATCAAGAACATCCTTTACAGATATTGGCAGACTTAATGACGATAATCGAGAAATATAAAGTAAAGAGTTTAAAAGATTTACAAAAATTAAAAATTTCTTTTGTAGGTGATGCAAACAACGTTGCAAATTCATGGCTTGCGGTTTCGGCTGTTTTAGGACTTAACTTTTTATTGTTAGGCCCGAAAAAATATGCACCTAAAAAAGAAATCTTGAATAAAGCATTGGAAGTAGCTAAAACAACAAAAGCTAAAATACAGATAAGCAGTGATATAGAAGATGTTAAAGGTTCGAATGTTATTTATACCGATGTTTGGATTTCAATGGGCGAAGAAAAAGAGTCCGTTGAAAGACATAAAGCTTTTGTAAAGTATCAGGTAAACGATAAGTTGTTGGCAAAAGCAAACAAGAATTGTATGGTTTTACATTGTCTTCCTGCAGTAAGAGGCGAAGAAATAACCGCAGAAGTTATGGATAAACAGGAAGCCAATATTTTTGAACAAGCAGAAAACAGGTTGCATATACATAAAGCGGCAATAATTTATTTAATAAAATAGTTTGAAAAAAGTATTAAAAAAATATATACTTATAGTTCAAACTTTGCTCCGTAAGGGGGCTAAACTGTTATTAAAAATAACAGAAATCCAAAAAGGGGGTAGTATCAATGAGTTACGAATGTACGTTCATTTGTTCTCCGGAACTCGATTCTGCAAAAGTAGAAGAGATGACTGCAAAGGTTTCAAAAATAATCGAAACTGCCGGCGGAACAATCAAAAATCTTCAACAATTAGGTAAGAAAAAACTCGCTTACAACATCAAGAAATTTCGTGAAGGAAATTATGTTTATGTTGATTTCGAATCTAACGGTTCGGTAGTTCTTTCTTTGGAAAACTTTTTCAAGGTTAACGATGATGTTATCAGATTCTTAACCGTAAAAGTTGAACCTAAGAAGAAAGTTGTAAAGAAAGCTAAAGCTGTTGAAAAGAAACAGGAAGTTGCAGCAGCGACAGAAGCTCCTGTTGAAGAAAAAAAAGAAGAGGAAACAGTAAATGCAGAATCAGCAGATATATCAGATACCACAACAAAATAGTGTTATTTTAGTTGGTAGATTAACAAGAGATCCTGAATTAAAAAGGACATCTACTTCAAAATCCGTTTGCAGATTTGATATTGCTATGAGTTCAAGAATAAAAGATCAGGTAACGGGTGAATGGAGAGATTCGGATCCTACATATGTTCCCATAATCGTATGGGGAGATCAGGCAGACAGATGTAACGACAGATTAAAAAAAGGTATGCCTGTATATGTTGAAGGAAGACTCAGAAGCAACAGTTGGCAAGCAGCAGACGGATCAAAAAGATCCAGACTTGAAGTTGTTGCATCAAGAGTTCAATTTTTAGTAAGAGTTGATGCTTCCGCTCAACAAGCAAAGAATGTTGAGGGAGCAGAAACAGAATATGTTTCCGATAATGACGTTATGGACGATGAAGAAGTTCCGTTTTAAAATTTTGGAGGAATAAAAAATGTCAATAGAGAAAAAAAATACACACCCTGCCGGAACAAAACCAGCCGGTAAATTCAGAAAGGGTGGCATGATGAAAAGAAAAGTTTGCCGTTTTTGCACGGATAAAATAGAAATAGATTACAAAAATGTTAGTCTTTTGAGAACATTTGTTACAGAAAGCGGAAAAATTCTTTCCGGTAATGTTACAGGTACATGTGCAAAACATCAAAGAGAATTGTGCAAAGCTATAAAAAGAGCAAGAATGTTAGCTTTGTTACCGTTTTCAGCAAATTAATCGGAGGATATAAATGAAAGTTATTTTAAGATCAGATATAACAAATGTAGGAAGACAAGGTGAAATAAAAGAAGTAGCAGCAGGTTTCGCAAGAAACTATTTGTTACCTAAAAAGCTTGTTATGGAAGCAACTCCTCAAAACTTAAAAATTTGGGAAAGAGAAAAAACAAGACTTGAAAAAGTTAGGGAAGAAATCATTGCTAATGCTAAAGCTGTTGCAGAGAAAATTGAAAAAGCTGAATTTTCAGTTAAAGTTAAGCTTGGCGAAAACGGTAAGATTTTCGGTTCTATAACAACTGCACATTTGGCAAAATTGTTTGCAGAACAAGATTTTCAAATTAACAAACACGATATATTGTTACCTGCACCTATAAAAGAAGTAGGTAAAGTAACTGTAAACGTTAGATTACATCCTGAAGTTATTGCTAAAGTTAATGTTGATGTAATCGAAGAAAAGAAATAAATTAAACTAATAATTTAATATATAAAACGGGAAGATATTTATTATATTTTCCCGTTTTATTTTTTTATTATTATTTGACGGTTTGGTTTCTTGATTTTTTGTTAATTATTGACTATAATTTTTTTCTACACAAACTTATCGTAATTTGTAGTTTTCAAGTATAGTAAGGAGAAGTTTTAATGCCAAAAGATTTAGAAAGAAAAACTCCGCCGCAATCTTTAGATGCAGAGATGGCGTTGCTCGGTGCAATGCTTATAGAAAAAGATGCTATTTTAAAAGCAATGGAGCTTGTTAAAGAAGACGATTTTTATAAAGAAGTACATAAACTTATTTTCGGCGCAATAAGAGAATTAAGTGACAAAGAAGTTGCAGAGCCCGTTACGGTATCTAACCGTTTAAAAACAAATAAACTTTTTAACGATGCCGGCGGAATAAAATATCTGTTCAGTTTAATTGATGCCGCACAAACGGCAGCAAACGTTGAATATTATGCAAATATCGTTAAAGATAAATCAATTTTAAGACAAATAATTACCGCAGGTTCGAATATGGTTACTGACGCTTTTTCCGAAGATTCTCCTTCGGAAACGATATTGGATAATGCACAAAGCATATTGTTCAATATATCAAAGCAGAACAATTCAAACGATTTTTCAACGCCGGAAGAGTTGGTTCCTTCGGTTGTTTCCAAACTCGAAAATTTATTTAAAGACAGAAACGATGTCCCGGGTCTTAGAACAGGCTTTTATGAATTGGATAAATTAACCGCAGGACTTCAACCGTCCGAACTTATAATTGTTGCCGGAAGACCGTCTATGGGTAAAACGGCATTCGCTTTAAATATTGCCGAAAATGTTGCGGTCAGATCTAAAGATCCGCACTCGGTAGCAATATTTTCTTTGGAAATGTCGAAAGAAGCTTTGATGATGAGATTTTTAGCATCCGTTGCACAAGTAAGCGGACAAGATTTAAGAAAAGGTAAATTTAAAAGTTCCGATTGGCCAAAACTTACAACGGCAATATCAAAAATAGGTAAAGCACCGCTTTATATTTGTGATGCCGATATGAGCTCTATAGAAATAAGAGCAACGGCAAAAAAACTTGCCACAAAACTTGAAAAACAAGGTAAACCGTTATCGTTAATAATAATAGATTATTTACAGCTTATCAGAGGTACGGGTAACGGGAAAAAATATGAATCAAAACAAATAGAAACTGCGGAAATTTCAAGATCTTTAAAAGCATTGGCTAAAGATTTAAAGATTCCCGTTATTGCACTTTCTCAGTTATCAAGACAAACGGAACAAAGAGGTAAAGATAAGAGACCTATGCTTTCGGACTTAAGAGATTCCGGAGCAATAGAACAAGATGCCGATGTTGTAGCGTTTGTTCACAGAGAAGGATATTATAAAAGTAAAGAAAATTCTCAAGATATGGATCCTGCAACACAAAACGATAATACGGCAGAAATTATTATCGCAAAACAGAGAAACGGTCCTGTAGGAACGGCATATCTTTTATTTGAAGGGGAATATACAAGATTCGGTAATAAAGCAACAGATTCGGAGGCAATGTAATGAAGGAACAACCACCATCATCTTTTTTTAGACCAACATGGGTAGAAATAGACAAGAGCGATTTCTTGTTTAATTTAAAAAAGATTAAAGAGTATTTAAAAGCCGACACAAAAGTGCTTGCTGTAATTAAATCCAATGCTTACGGGCACGGTGGAATAGAGCTTGCAAAAGAGGCTGTAAAAGCAGGAATTTATGGTATAGGTGTTTCTTCCATTGAGGAAGGTATAGCTTTCAGAAAAGCAGGAATCAAATCGAAAATTTTAGTGTTCGGCAGCGGATATCCGCTGGAATATTTGGCTGTAGCAACATTTTGGGATTTAATACCTACAATATCGAGCTTGCAGGGATTACATGAGTTATCAAATCTTGCAAAGAAATTTCAAAAAAAATTAGAGTTTCATTTAAAAGTTGATACCGGTATGGGAAGAGTCGGTGTTATTGCGGGTGAAAATACAAATGTTATATTGCAGAAAATAGCCAATATGCCCGAAATAAAGATGTCGGGAATGTATACACATTTTGCGGTTGCCGATACAAATCCTACTTATACGGAAAGCCAGTTAAATAAATTTAACGAAGTTATAAAATATGCAAAAAAGTTAGGATTAAAGTTTATTGCGCATGCGGCAAATACCGCGGCATTAATCAGCAATAAGAAAACGCATCTCGATATGGTTAGGCCGGGAATAGGTTTGTATGGTTTGTCTCCTTTTGAACATGGCCAGCAAAAACTTAAATTAAAACCTGTATTGTCTTGGAAAACCAAAATTATATATTTGAAAAAAGTTCCTTCAGGATTTTGCGTAAGTTACGGAAGAACGTTTGTTACAAACAAAAATTCCGTTATAGCAACGGTTCCCGTAGGTTATGCCGACGGTTACAGCAGAGTGTTATCAAATAAAGCCGATGTTTTGGTTAGAGGTAAAAAGTGCCCTGTCGCAGGAAGAATTACAATGGACATGATGATGATAGATGTTACCGATGTTAAAGGCGTAAGTATCGGTGATGAAGTTGTATTGTTGGGAACACAAGGTAAAGAAACAATAAAAGCGGAAGAGTTGGCAAAATTGGAAAATACAATAAGTTATGAAGTTACTTGTTCGATATCTCCGAGAGTTCCTAGAATTATAGTTTAATAAAAATATGAAAGAACAAATTTTAAAAGTTCCATTTACTAAAAAGATAAAAGATAATATAAAAGGTCTTGGTATTGCATCACAATTAGTGATTGATACTTTTATCTGCATAATAAAAGGTCAAATCAATGTTAAGAACACGATAATTCAAATGGTAGAAGTGGGATACATGTCATTTCCTATCGTGCTTCTAACATCTTTTTTCGTAGGCATGGTGTTGGCATTACAGGTAGGTTCTGCTACGGCTAACCTTTTTAATGAACCTGTTTATATCGGTATGATTACCGGTTATTCTCTGGTAAAAGAGTTGGGACCGGTATTAACTACTGTTGTAATTACCGGTAGAGTGGGAGCAGCAATAACGGCAGAAATCGGAACAATGAAAGTTACCGAACAAATCGATGCTCTTTATACATTGGGAACAAATCCTGTAAGATATTTGGCTGTTCCCAGATTTATAGCTTGTATATTGATGTTACCGTTACTTGTTGCAATATCAAATATTGTAGGTATTTACGGCGGTTTGGTTGTATCGTCTTTAACTTGGGATATCCCTTCAACGGTTTATATAGGGGATATTTTAGATGTTATGACGGTACAAACATTCTTTCACGGTTTTATAAAATCAATTTTCTTTGCGGGAATTCTTGTTACCGTTGCTTGTCACAAAGGGTTTCAGTGTCATGGCGGTGCGGAAGGTGTAGGTAAAGCCACAACAAGTTCTGTTATGGTTACTATGGTTTTGATGTTGATTTCCGACTATTTCTTAACCGATTTATTAACTTCTCTAAAAATTTTCTAATTTTCGGTTGCCATTCTTGTCATTCCGTGCCACGACACGGAACCTAAAGGGTCCCGAAATTTCCAATTGTTGTTTTTGCCGTTAATTATAAATTGAAAATTATAAATTGCCGTTTTATTGTTTATCCGGCTTTCAGCAAATCTGTGATGCTTGGTATTTCGGGTTGCTGTGTTTCGGAGCTGAAATCTAAAATATTAGCAGCCCCCAAAGTTTTAATTCTGGAACTCAATACTTGAGCAATGCTGACCGGATTATATTCCGGATCGGTGGCAATCGATTCCATCTGCTCTTCGATTATTGATAAAATCATTCTTTGAATTGCAACGCTTCTTTTTATATTTCCGTCAAAGGTTGATGTTTCTTCAGTATCATCACCTAAAGAAATAAAGTCTCCTTCAAATTTTTTTCCATGAGTACTTATAACAACCATATCGCTATTATTATCTTCCATTTTTAATATATATATAGGATAATCTACGCCGGTTATATCAAATTCGTCACCGGTATATATAATGTTTGCCGGCAGAACACCGTTATTTAAAGCTTGTCTTAAAGGAATATATTTGCTGATACCTTTTTTATAAATACTGATTGTTGTTTGTCCCGTAGATATAACTTCCAGTTCCGGATATTTCTTGTTTATTATAGCTCTGTAATATTTTGCAACTTGTTCTCTTACAAGTGTAGGTCTGAAAGCAGTAACAACAAATCTTACATCGCTTTCTGCTTTAACATTAAGATCTTTACCGTTTTCAATATCTTCTATTGCTTGTCTTATACCGACGGCTTCCGTTTGATCAGTTACATCTTTTGAAAAATATAATCTTGCCAATTCAAGCAGAGACATTGTTTTCATTACTTCTTTAAATCTGTCTTCGGAAATTCCTTTTTCTATTGCTTGTTGATAAATTATGGTTAGTTCTTTTTCAGCTTCTTTTCTTGTTAAATTACCCCAGATTTTTGCTGCCGGTTCAAACTCTTTAAAGTTGGGATTTTGTCTGAAAATTTCTACAAAATCTTCATAAGTTACATCCGGTTGTTTTCTTAGTTGTTTGGTTTGCTCTATAAATGATACAAGATTTTCATACCATTCTTGTTGTAAATCGCCAAAAAGATTTTTCAAATAGCTCATAACTTTCGGATCCATTACGGATTTTGCAACATCTCGCATATATGTCGGATTAATTACATAAACACCATCTTTAACAGTATATTGTATAGCTGCGTTTTCAACATATATTTCAGGTAACAGGTTCATTATTTGTTTCCCTAACGGATTCAATCTCAAATCCGTTAGTTTTAAAGTGTTTCCTGTTATAGGTATCGGTTGTCCTATTCCGTACAAGGTCAATATTGAAAAAATTGCCTGCATGTCTGTGTTAAACGGAGTATTCCTTAGAGCTAAATTGTTGTCCATATCGGCAAAGTTTCTGACTGCGGCAAGGGCTTCCATGCTTTCCATATATTTTTTTGTAGCAACAAAATTTTTAGCAAAATTTATATAAAAAGCTAATTTTTTGTTGTCTTTGTTATAGAAAACAATGTTGCCGCTTTCTATTCTTACATCACATTTGTTTTTTATTACAAATATAATACTTGCTCTTATTATCGGATCATCATAAGCATCCAACTGCTTTAAAAGTTCGATAAGCTTGTCTAATGTTTCCGGTTTTGATTGTAAGTTTGTCCAATCCAGTTCTCGTTGTAAATCTGAAATGGCATATTTTAAATCTAAAATTTCTGTTTTGGCAAAAGTTATATTGGCTATTAAATAATTTAAAGATTTATTTGTTTTATAGAATATACCGGAAACGAATCTTCTTACTGTTTGTATAAAAGATGCAATTTTAGTTCTAAATATCGATAGATTCATAAAACGATAATTTACTATTCTTTCGTCGCATTGTTTTAAAAGTATACCATCGACAACATGTATTCCCTTTTCAAGTACTGTATTAATGCTTTTATGACTTTTGTTAACTGAATAAGATCCGTAAACAAGTTTGTTTATTTCCAATCTGGCCATGGTTTTTGCACATTTGTTACACGGTGCCAAAGTACAATATAGTGATGCACTTGCTAAAGGATATCCTAATTGTTTGTTTACAAATTCTAATACCGCATTTGATTCTTCAAATACCTGATCAATATTTCTGTCTTTTATTTCTTCGGGATAATCAATATCCGTAATTAAATTTTCCAAAAGCATAGGGTTTTTTTGGAAAGTGGCGTTGGAAATTTGTTCGCCGTTAATTATTGCCAAATCCAAAAGATTCATTAGAAATACACCTTTTTCCGTAAGTTCTCCCGTAGGACGTTTCTCATATTTTCGAATATAATTTTTCAGAAAATCTATAAAGGTTAAAGTTTCCGCATGTAAAACACTGTCGGTTCTGTTAAAATTTCTTCCGGTAATTCCATCTGCATTTACCAAATATGCTCCTATCGGCGGTTGTATAAATGTTATTAAAAATCCTCTTGTTTGTCTTGCAATTGTTGCTTGTCTTAAAGCTTGTGCCATATTTCTTTCATCTTCTGTTTTTAAATCTTCGATATTCGGTTCCGCAATAGTATCTATCATCTTAAAATTACTGATACTTGCTTTTATTGTATTTGCGGCATGTTTTAACCTTGATTTTATTGTTGACAGTAAAGAAGGTGTAGCTTGTTTTAGTTGATAGGTTAATTCATATATTGCTTGCAAATCTTCATAATTGGTATTCACAAAGGAAACAAACGTGTCGGTATCTATAATTTCCGAATGAGAATAGTACAGAAGTTTTACGGCACTTTGTATTAAGTACTTATTGTTATATAAAGAATTTAAGAATTTTTCGTTGATAACAATTGTAGTTTTTCCGTCTATCGTTTTTACCGTCATTGCCGGTATATTATCTAAAAGGCTATCGTTATTTGAAATTTGTGCCTCTACTTTTTCTCCGAATAAATATCTTTGCTTTGCAACTTTAAGGATGTCGTCAATTATAACAGATTGTTCTTTTTTATTTAAAACAGGTTGGCTTATTTCACTATCCATATCAAAAACTTTCGATGCATTTTTTCTGTTATAGGAAACGGATATTACATAGTTTTTGTTTTCCAATTGCTTAATATTGATGGATAAGTTGTCTTTTAGTGCGGGGGAATTTTCTATCCATTTGTTTACTTCGGCTTGATAAGATTCCGTATCGGTAAAGAACATTCTCCAAGAACCTATTATAGATAAAAGATTGTTTGCTATTTGTTCGTCCGTTCCGTATTTCAATGTTGTGGAAAACAAATTGTTAAAAGCATTTATTATGTTTATGTTCGGTGTTAAAACGACATAACTTAAATTTAGTTTTTTTAATTTGGTTGTTATATCCGAATGGAATCCGCCTGCAACAATGATTTTATTGGAATTTGTTTTAGCCAAGTTTTCAATAAAAATATCGTTTCTTTTTATGTTGTTATCGAAGAAATCGAAGAAATCTTTATCATTCAATAAACATAAAGCAAATACCAACAAATCTTTAGGTAAATATTTTTCTAATAATTCCGAAAAATACTTTTTGTTTTCTCTTAATGATAAATAATGGTTTGGCAAAATTTGAGTGTTTATTAAATCTTTAAGATATTTAACATAATTTTCCAAATTAATGATTTCAGTTTCGTTTTGTTCCAAAGATTCGTTGCTCAACAACTGATTAACAAAAGATTCTTTTTCATAGAACAGGTTTACGGAATTTATTTCGCTTAACATCTTGTTTGCTTTTAAATATTCAACAAGTTCCTTGTTGCTCTTTTGCAAGTTCGGCAAATTTGAATTTATATAGTCATAAATTTTTCCGTAACCGTAATCGGAAGGTTGTTTTAAAAGCGGATATAAAGTAGAGTTGCTTTTCGAATCGTTTACAAAATGTTTAAATTGCGAATTTAACTTTTTATAATTTATTGCGGATAAATTTTTGGAAACTGCTTTATATTTTTGTAAGTTAGGATAAGTGTTCGGAATCTCCGTATCATTAAGGTTTAACATCTGTAAAGACAAAACCCTGTTAATTATGTTTTGGTGTTTTATATCATTTATCTGTTTTAGTACATTATCAACGATATAGTTGTTAAAACTTTTGTTTCTGTCAATCTTTTCGAGCAATAAAAGGTTATCCATATACTCTTTTTTATTTTCTATTCCTTTTATGGAATTTCTTTTATCACTCAATACAAAATATTCGCATGCACTTAGAATTGATGTTTTGAATAAATTGTTAATGGTTTCTTTTCTTAATCTCTCATTGGGTATGGAATTTAAAATAGAAACATCAAGAGTATTATCTACTATACCTTCACCGTATATTTCGAAGGATTGTTTTTTAGACAGTTTTTCCAAGACATTATATATTTGTTTTTGAGTTGAGAAATCGTTATGTAAATCTTGTATCCAAACCACAAAATTTTCGCTGTTGGCATTATAGGAATCAGTTACTTTAAAAGAGTTCAAAATATCACTGTCAATCAAATTTTTTAAATTTGAGTTGTCTTTTTCCGTGTATGCAAAAGCAGAAACGACACTGCTAAAAATTAGCAGTGTTGACAGAGTAGCGGATAGAAGCTTTTTTATTAAGATGTTCATAATAGTAAGTATAGTACAAATTATTGAATTTTTAAAGATTTTTTATAATTCCTGCAGCCAACCGTTGTATAATCCCGCATTATCAAAATATTCAAGAACTTTATCGTATTCTTCTTGGGATACTTTTCTGTTAAGCTCTTCTATTGTATGAGATATGTTTGCCGTATGGTATTGTGCCATTACACTCATATATGTATCTTGAGAAATTTCTTTTGCTACAAATTCAAATGTTTGTTTTGAACCTGCAATATTGTTCGGCAAAACAAGGTGTCTTATTAAAATACCTTTTGTTGCTAACCCGTTATCATCAAATTTTAATATCCCTTTTTGGCGATACATCTCTTTTATTGCAGCTCTGTTGTTTTCAACATAGTTATTAATTTTGGAATATTTTTTTGCGTTTTCGTTTGAAGAATATTTCATGTCCGGCATATAGATATCAATAAACGGTTCCATCAGCTCCAACACTTGTTTGCTTTCGTATCCTCCGCAATTTGAAAGTATCGGTATTTTTAAACCTTTTTGTTTTGCTATGAATATTGTTTCTGCAACCATCGGATAAACATGTGTGGGGGTAACCAAATTTATGTTGTTTGCACCTTTTTTTTGAAGGGCTATCATTTTATCCGAAAGTTCTTCCGTTGTAATAGGGTTACCGTTACCGAGTTGGCTTATAGGATAGTTTTGGCAAAACACACAAGCCAAATTACAGTTTGTAAAAAATATTGTTCCTGATCCTTTTTCACCGGATATAGGAGGTTCTTCTCCGAAATGTAAATTTATGCTTGCAACTTTAAAATCTTTGGCGGTTCTGCAAGCACCTGTTTCACCTTTAAGACGGTTCACTCCGCAATTTCTCGGGCACAAAGAACATTTTTCCATCAATTGATAAAGCTTTTTTATATTTTCTTCCATTGTTGTTTTGTGATATATATTCCTGCTTTGAACCATTAGCTATAAATTGTAAATTATAAACTAAAAATTTGTGAAACAAATTTTTAGTTTATGCCTATCCGGAGTTGAACCGGAATAATCAGTTCCGGAAACTGATGCTCTATCCAATTGAGCTATAGGCATATTTATAGTGTTTTTTCGAAAGCTATTACTCTGCCGATAATCGTTTTTATATAATCCAAAGAGGTATAGTTATATATTTTCCGCAGTTCGACTAACACTCTTTCTTGGTCATGGTATAAGTTATGATATGCTTCTATCAATAACATATCTATAACTTCGTTACTTTTTTCGTTTCTCGATTTAAAATATATTAACAAATCTTTTGCTTCATTGAATTTTCCGGAAAGTAAATACATTTGTGCCAAATTGCAATAAATTTCAAGGTCTGTATCTTTGTGATAAACGAAAGGCATTAATATTTTTATTGCTTTATCGTATTCTTTTTTACTTCTGTAAATATCAACAAGTAAAAGAGAAGATTTTTTATTTTTTTTCTTAATGCTTTCCAAAATTGCTTGAGCTTGATCTCTTCTGCCTATTTCTTTGGCCGATATTGCCATGTTTATATAATCATCTATAGATAACTCTTTGTTATCGTGAACGGCTTCTCTTTCGGCTTGTTCGAAATAATTCAATGATGCCGAGTAATTTTCTTGAAAATTATAAATGTTTCCCAAGTTTGTTAATGCTTCAAGATTATCATCATCTATTTCTAAACATTCTTTAAATTTTACTATTGCAAGCTCATTTAAACTGTTATTTATGTAAATATTTCCCAACAATAATTTTGTTTCTATCTTTTTAGGATACAAATATTGGGCTTCCCTGCCTACTTCCAAAGCTTTTTCCGTTTTCGATAAAACCAAATATGATGTAGCCAAATTATAATAAACGTTATATTTTTCTTTTTTTGATAATTGATAATCTAAAAGAAGTTCACCTATTGTAGCGGCACTTTCATAATCTTCGTTATCTATATAATATTGTAAAAGTTTGAAGTTTGCTTTCTTTTCCTGCTTTTTATTTTTTGCCGCTCCCAAATTTGCAATCAAAACTTTTTCTTCCGCTTGATCGCAAAAGGAAACTTGTTGGAATACAAAAATGGATATTAAGAGTAATAATAAAATTTTAATTTTTCTGTAACACATTTTTTTCATAAGTCTTATCTATAATAAGTTGTTTTATTTTTCTTAAACTTTTTTTAGCTGCAACAAATCCTGCATCTATACATTCACCGGCTCTGTTTAATTCTATTGCCGAAATATCATTTACTTTAGGTGCAATTACAATGTCGGACATTGCTAAATTTTCTCTGTCACTTTGTTGTCCTTGAATATAAATTGTTTGGAATAATGTAAAGAAAACATTATCATATGAATTTTTTGTAATGTCGGCACTTACGGCAATTGTTATTATTATGTCCGGATCAAAAAGTTTTGCAACCGATACGGGAATATTTTCCACAAGTCCGCCATCAACCAAAAATCTTTGTCTGTATTCAACCGGAGCAAACAGCCCCGGAATATTTGCACTTGCTCTTGCCGCAGGTGCCACGGGCCCTTCTTTGAAAATAATTTTTTCACCTGTTTTTATATCTGTTGCCACACAAGCAAAAGGAGTGTCTAATTGAAAAAAGTATTTGTTTCCAATCATCTTGTTTACATAATCTTCCATCTTTTTTGTAGACAACAGTTTTTCGGAAGTAACCATTGTTATCAAAGAAGGTATACCTAAATTGCTGATATCACTCCATTTAATATCTTCACCTATTTTCTCCAGGTCTTCTATCTTAACTCCGGAACAATACAAAGAACCTACCAAAGCGCCCATACTGGTACCTACAACCATATCTATAGGAACATTAGCTTCTCTTAATGCCTTTAAGGCTCCTACATGTGCAAAGCCTCTTGCTCCGCCGCCGCCTAAAACTAAAATAACTTTAGGTCTTTTTTCTTTGGGAAGATTTATGGTTTTATAATACATGTGGTTTACCAAAAAATCCTCTTGGTCAAAACAAAAAGCAGTATTACCAAAAAATAATACCACACATAAAATCGCTATAATAATTTTTAATCTTAATTTCATAGATTCAATTTAAATTTTTAATTTATAATTTATAATTTGATGTATGGAGGTATGGATGCATAGATTGCAGGAAACTACAAAAACTATTTTTTTTCTTGCTGTTGCCGTTTCTATTCCTCTATACTTCCAAAATTGCTTCGCAATTTTTTATTCTTTTCCCATTACTTTCCACAATTCCGTTAAACTTTTAATATAGTTATATCTTATATCCGCTTTTAAAATATCGTGTTCTATACCTTTAGCAGTACTTTCTTCCGCTTTTAAAAGTTTGTTATACCAAAAGTTATATTCACTGAAAGCTTTTCTTACTTCCAATTTAATTTTGTCTTCGATTTTTGCTCTTTCTATTGATGCTTGTCTTGCTTGAATTTTTTTCTGTTTCAATCTTGAAAATAATGCTCCGCCTTCAAATAAGGGTAAATTTATATTTAAAGTTACATACCAATCTCTTTCCCAATTTTCTTCATCATCACCTAACCAATCATAAGATGCACCCAACATTATTGTCGGAAGTTTTTCCATTGTTATTAAATTTACCCCGATATTGTCCATGCTTTCCTGATATTGTGTTGTTTTTATTTCAGGTCTGAACTGATATGCCCACAAAATGCATTGCTGTAAATTCAAATCTAATTTTTCAACATCGATAGTACCCTCTATATCGATTACGGTATCAAGTTCCAACCCTATCAAAGATAACAATTCCCAATTTTCAAGTTCGTATTCATGTTCCAATATATCAAGCTGATTTTGTAAAGTTGCATCGTGTTTTTTAGATAAATAATTTTTATAAATTTTTATTTTTTCTTTTAATGCTATGTTTTTATAAAATTGTGCCTTTACATTTGCAATAACTTCATTCTTTTTAATTTCAGCATTTGTCTTAGCTTTTTCGTGATTTATTCTTGCCAACTTGTTTGTTGCTACTGTTTTTCCTCCGTTATAGATAGGTTGCCATAAAGCTAATTTTGTTGAATAGAAATAGTCTCTGCTGCCATCAGGCAACAAAATCGTTGCGGGCAAATAGTGTGAATTTATTAATGTTGAAACATCGTTGCTGAACCTTGATAAGTTGAAATTCAAATCCAATTTCGGAAAATATAAAGATTTAGCTTCGTTTACTCTCTGTTCTGCATACGACACTGCTTCGTTAGCAATCAAAATATCTTGATTGATGTTTAAAGCAAGTTGTGTACACTCGTTTAAAGTTAGTACTCTTTCAACACCTTGTGCAAAAACCGGTGATACTGCAAATAACAACAATAAAATAAAATATTTTTTCATTACTTTACCCTAACCAATTTTTTTAAATCCGATATTTGTTTCAATATTGATTTTTTCGATGTTCCGCCGTAAGAAGTTTTAGCATTAACAATATTTTTAACATCTATGAATTTATATAAGTCCGAATCAATTTCTTTTGAAAACTTTTTATATTCTTCAACAGAAAGTTTATCCAACGTTTTGTTATTATCCATACAATAATGAACTATTTTTTGAACTATACCGTGTGCCGTTCTGAAAGGAATATTTTTTCTTGCCAAATAGTCTGCAATTTCCGTTGCCTGCAAAAATCCTTTTTCGGTACTTTTTAATGTCCTGTCTTTTTTGAATGTAAGTGATGCCATAATATCGGTAATAACTTCCAAACACAATTTTATTGTATCTGTTGCATCAAATACGGGGGGTTTATCTTCCTGCAAATCTCTGTTGTATGCAATAGGAAGTCCTTTCATTATTGTAAGCATTGCCGTTAAATCACCGAACACTCTGCCTGCTTTACCTCTTATAACTTCGGCTGTATCCGGGTTTCTTTTTTGCGGCATAATAGACGAACCTGAAGTAAACATATCATCTATATGGATAAAA
>JAFXOV010000060.1 GCA_017528425.1 Elusimicrobiota bacterium
ACCAACTACTGCTGCAATATCACCTGCTCTAACTTCTTTAATTTCTTCTCTGTTGTTTGAATGCATTCTTACGATACGAGAAATTCTTTCCTTGCTGTTTTTGCCAGGATTGAATACATAAGAACCGCTTTGCAAAGTTCCGGAGTAAACTCTGATATAGGTGAGCTTTCCTATAAAAGGGTCTGCCTGTATTTTAAAGGCCAATGCTGCGAAAGGAGCATTATCGTCAGCTGACCTTACAGTTTCTTCATTTGTATTTGCATCTGTACATTTTATATCTTTTCTGTCTAAAGGTGACGGTAAATAATCACAAACTGCATCCAACATTGGTTGTACACCTTTATTTTTAAATGATGTCCCGCAGAAAACAGGGATTAATTTTATTTGAAGTGTTGCATTTCTTATTGCTTGTTTAATTTGAGGGATTGTAGGCTCTTTTCCTTCCATGTAGCAGTTCATTACATCGTCGCTGTAATCTGCTATAAGTTCTATCATTTTTTCTCTTAATTCTTTTGCTTTATCTGCTAAATCTGCAGGAATGTCTGTTATATCGAATTTTGCACCTAATTCTTCTCCGTGCCATATATAAGCTTTCATTTGAACCAAATCAACAACACCTTGAAAATTTGATTCTGCGCCTATAGGAATTTGCATTGTAAGAGGTGTTGCACCTAATTTTTCTCTGATTTGGTCTATAACCATAAAATAGTCTGCACCGATTTTATCCATTTTGTTTGAAAAAACGATTCTTGGTACATTATATTTATCGGCTTGTCTCCAAACGGTTTCAGATTGCGGTTCAACTCCGTTTCCGGAATCGAATACAACAACTGCACCATCAAGAACTCTTAAAGATCTTTCTACTTCTGCCGTAAAGTCAACGTGTCCCGGGGTATCGATGATGTTAAACTGCATATCCTGCCATTTACAATATGTAGCAGCTGAAGTAATGGTGATACCTCTCTCTCTTTCCTGTTCCATCCAGTCCATTGTTGCAGCACCTTCATGAACTTCACCGATTTTGTGAGTTCTTCCGGTATAATAAAGAATTCTTTCTGTCGTTGTGGTTTTACCGGCATCAATGTGAGCGGCAATACCGAAGTTTCTAATCTTTTCTAATGAAAATTCTCTAGCCATTTTCTTTCCCTGATATTTTTTATTTTACATAAATATTTTCTTGTTTTTTTAATAACAAAAATATGCAATGCATAACGATTTTTTTCGTTATACATGCACGATAAAACATATAATTTCTTACAAAAAAAACTTATGTAAGTTTTTGTATTATATCTAAAATTTGTTTTAAAGTCAATACCAAAACAACAATTAGCAATTTATGTAAAAAAAACGGAAAGATTGACTCTTTCCGCTTTTTTAGAAATTATAAAATTAAAAGATAATGTCGCAATAACTATATTGCAAATTTGTAACCAACATTCAATGTAAGAGTTGTATATGTTAAATCTGCGGTATCACCATGTCCATACTTATCTTTTATTGAACCGTTATTAGCTGAATATAACAATTCTACTATAAAATTTTTATAAATTTCTGTTCCTGCACCGATTCCCCAATAAAGTCCGTTGCCATCAGATTCTCCGTGTCTATGACCATCAAATCTAAAAATACCGTAACCGAGTTGTCCTATAAAATAAATACTATTAAAAATTTCAGATTGTAATTCTATTTTAGGTTTTACCGCAAAATAAAAATTTGTAAAACCCACTTCTCCTTTATTATTTTGCATTTGATTTTTTGTATCTTTCAAATCGGCATTAAAGTTATTGTTTATACCGAAACCCAAAGCAACACTTTTGTTAAGGTAATAGAAAAACTCCGCACCTATTAAAACAGACATATTCACATCTGATGTTCCTTCACCTTTATAAGGGCCTCCTGTAGGAATAAACCCTCCTTTATCAACAAAAGAACCGCTTGCATCAACTTTCGGTGTTAAATTCAAACCTAACTTACCTACAATTTCCATGTCTCCCTTTTCTGTTGCAAATACCGGTGCTACGAGTGCTACTGCCAACAATACAGCCAATAAACTTTTTTTCATTTTTTTCTCCTTTGTGTCATTGCGAAGGGTTTTAACCCTGCGGCAATCTATATTAAATACTTAGTTGTCTAGTATTATACATTATAAATCACAAAATTTAAATTACCCTATAGTTTGTCATTCCGCAATCTAAAAAAATTAAACTCGTTTCGCAATATTGCCCTAATAACTTTAATTTTGTAAAATAAGTGCCATTACATATTATATATGTATATGGAGGTTTTATTATGGCTAACAGAAGAGTAGGTATAATAACAGCCGGTGGAGATGCTCCAGGAATGAACGCAGCGGTTAGAGCCGTTGTAAGAACCGGTATATATTGTGGCTTTGAAATGGTCGGCTTCAAAAGAGCTTTCGGCGGTCTTTTGGATGGCGACTATGTAAATATGACCGCAAGAAGTGTAAGCGGAATAATAAATCTTGGCGGAACGATTTTAAGAACGGGAAGATGTCCGGAGCTTAAAACCGAAGTAGGCAGAAAAAAAGCCGTTAAAATTTTGAACGATTTAAAAATAGACAGTCTTGTAATTATCGGCGGAGACGGTTCACTTGCTGCCGGTGAAGTTTTAAGCAAAGAAGGTGTCAGTGTTATAAATCTTCCCGCAACAATAGATAACGATGTTGTCGGAACTGAAGAAACTATCGGTTACGATACTGCTCTTAATACTGCCGTTGATGCAATAGATAAAATAAGAGATACGGCACAAAGTCATGAAAGAATTTTTGTTGTGGAAATCATGGGCAGACATCACGGATTTTTAACTTTGGCAGTAGGTCTTGCATCCGGTGCAGAATTTATAATTGTTCCTGAAGTTAAGCCTGATATAGAAGAATTGTGCGATAAGTTCAGACAAGCAAGTGTTTCCGGCAAAAAATCTTTAATTGTTGCTTATGCCGAAGGTTGCGGAAACTCTTTTGAGTTTGGTAAACAAATAGCAGACAAAACCGGTCTTGACGTAAAAGTAAGCAACTTAGGATATATTCAAAGAGGCGGAACACCGACAGCAAGAGAAAGAATTTTGGCATCTGTTTTCGGCGCCGAAGCAATAAGATTGTTAAAAGAAGGCAAAACAAATATTCTTGTAGGTTTGGAAAAAGGAAGAATAAAACTTACACCTTTCAGTGAACTTCCTAACTTAAAAAGAGAATTTAACATAGAAAATTATAAGTTGTTACAAAAACTTTCCATCTAGAAGATTGGAAGATTTGAGGATTAGAAGATTAGAAGAAAAGAGGTAAAAGTTGATGTCACAAGTAGATGCACTTTCATTAATAAGAAGAGGAACAAACGAAATTATATCCGAAGAAGAGTTGATAAAAAAACTTAATTCCGGTAAAAAATTAAGAATAAAGCTCGGCGTAGATCCCACCGCTCCGGATTTACATTTGGGGCACAGTGTTATTATAAACAAGTTAAAAGTGTTTCAGGATTTAGGTCACCAAATAGTGTTTTTAATCGGTGATTTTACCGCAAGAATCGGTGATCCTTCGGGAAGATCGGCAACAAGACCTATGATGACCGAAGAACAAATAATGAAAAATATTAAAACCTATCAGGATCAGGTTTTCAAAATTTTGGACAGAGAAAAAACAGAAGTTGTGTTCAACAGTAAATGGTTAAATGCATTGGGTATAGAAGGTCTTTTGAAATTAGCATCCAAACATACGGTTGCACAAATGCTTGTCAGAGACGATTTTGAAAAAAGATTTAAAGCGGATATTCCTATAAGTATTGTTGAGTTTATGTATCCTTTGTTACAAGCTTACGATTCTGTTGCTTTGCAGGCGGATGTTGAGCTTGGCGGTAACGATCAAAAGTTTAACCTTCTTTTAGGCAGGGATATGCAAAGAGATGCAGGACAGGAACCGCAGGTTGTTATAACAATGCCGTTACTTGTAGGTACAGACGGTGTTAAAAAGATGTCCAAATCTTATAACAACTATATTGCATTAAACGATAAACCTCAGGATATGTTCGGTAAATTAATGTCTATATCGGACGAACTTATGATGTTCTACTATGAACTTTTAACACAAGAAAATTTAGACGAAATAAAACAAATGCACCCGAAAGAAGCCAAAATGAAACTCGGCTCAATTATCGTTGAAAGATATTGGGGTAAAGAAGCTGCGGAAAATGCTAAAGCAGAATTTAATAAAATATTTGCAAATAAAGATTTACCTACCGAAATTGAAGAATTTAAGTGCGATAAAGATAAAATAAAGTTGTCCGAACTTTTGTTTGTATCTAAAATGGTTGCAAGTAAAAATGAAGCAAGAAGATTGATTGAACAGGGCGGAGCGAAAGTTGATAATGAGAAGGTGACAACAGACACCGAAATTGAAATTAAGAATGGGATGATATTGCAAGCAGGAAAAAGAAAATTTAAGAAAATAGTAAAATAGCGACCTTAATATTTTGGTTATAATATTGAAACTCAGGAAATCGAGTATGCCCTTACGGGATCCATATACACTTCATTCCTGAGTTTCTTCATTCTAACCTAAAATTTTAAGGTCTTTAACGACAACGACTATATTTATTTGCTAGATTTTTCTCTATTGCATTGTTTGCACAACATTTGGCAATTTTCAATGACTGTTTTCCCGCCTTCTACCCAAGGTTTTATATGGTCTGCTTCCATTTCTTCTATTTCAAAATGTTTTTTACAAATTTTACATTTACCTTTCTGTTGCGCGTAAACTTGTAATTTTATATTATCACTGAAAGTTCTAAGATTTAAATGTTTTTGCTTTTTATCAAAGACATAATAAAAAATACCCTTTTTTGAATCTACTTCATCATCTAGCATTAATATTTCAACTTCTTTTACAATTTGCTTTGGATTAAAACTTTTACTTTTATATTCGTTATACAAAAAACCCCATTCAACGCCTTTCATATATTTTTTATATCTCGGTTGAAGTCCTTTAAACGAAGATTCTATCCAAGCAATAACATTCTGAAAATAATTCCATAATTCTATTGCCGTTGTAGTTTTCTTTTTACATTGCTCATCCATATATTTTTCTATTTCATTATTGCTTATCCATTTTATTGCTGTTTCTAAATAATCTTGCCTTTTTGCATCACCTATTAAATAATCTTTCCCTATACTGTAAGCAGCACAATTATTTTTACTAAAATATCTTTTAGCATCCGACAACCAATTACTTCTATAAACCGCATTTCTTAATTCTTGTTCCGTTAATTCTTTCCCTGCAATATTTATTATTTTAAACCATTCAAGTTTTTCTTTATCATTACCTTCACAAACATATATTGTTAATTCATAACTTAAAATTTGTTTCTGTTCTGTGTTTGTTAATGTGTGGAAGTATCTATTTTCAAAAGAGAAATTTCCTTCTATATACTCACAAATACTTATTGTCCTTTGTTGTCCGTCTAAAACTTCAAAAGATCCATCATCATTTTTACACCAATACATTGTGTTTAATGGAAAGCCATGTATTATACTATTGATAACTGCTTTACTTTCTTTTTCACCATAAATAAATTCCCTTTGATATGGAGGTCTTATATTCAATTTACCATTATATGCAAACACACCTTCTTCGTCATTGTTTATATATTCCGCAATAATATCTTTAACTTTAATTCTTTTTGGTTCTATTTTCATTTTATCTACTCCTTTTTTTAATATAGATTCTTCTATACAAAGTTTTCCCCTTCACAACATTATCCAAATTTCCTAATACTCCCCAATGATCAAGTTGTATTATTTCAAATTGGTTCGGATTATATTTATCTAAAAAAGTAATCGGGACTCCCATTATTCCGTCAAAATCGCAAGGTATATCAGAGACTTTATTAACATTTATTGCATCATAATTATCATACTTTGGATAATCTTCTTTGTTATATTTCTTATATAAAACTAAATCTTCATATCTTTGTGGATAATCTAAATTAGTAAACCATCTAACACCTTTTATTCTTATAAATTTTTTACCATTGCTATCTATTCTATAACCTGCAGCATTTATAGGATAGCTATCAGGAACACCAAATTCTCTATCTCCACTATGAATAGAAATTCCTAGCCATATTTTATTTTCCTTTATAAGTTTGAATATTTCTTTATATGTTACTGCATTTATATTGCCTATAATAAGAAATTTCTTTTTGTATTCAACAAGTTGTGCAACATATTCTCTAAACAAACTGAACGGAGGATTGGTCACTACAATATCTGCCTGTTTTAAAAGTTCAATACATTCCTTACTTCTAAAATCTCCATCTCCCTTGAATTGTTTTATTCCTATTTCTTCAATATCTACTTTTCTATTACCATTTTTGTCTCCATCATAAATTAAATAAACAGCTTTTTCTGACTTGTTTTGACTAAACAAATCAATATCTTGGTTTTTATAACAAGTTGCAATTAATCTTTTCAGACCTAAATGTTCAAAATTACAAGAGAAATAATAAAAAAAATTGCTCACTCTCGGATCATCACAATTACATAATACCGTTTTGTTTTTAAAATGTTTTTTATAATATTTTAATTCCTTTTCTATATCGGCAAGTTGAGTATAAAATTCATCTTTTTTATTTCTTTTAGCACTTATTAAATCTTTATTGGATATTTCTTTTTTCATTATCTTTCCTTCTTGTTTTCGGAAAGATTCTTTGAAAAGATGTTTTTGTAAACAAAAAATGGCTAAATAGGTAAGATACCAAACCTAAATAGCCATAAATATTTGGGCATAGATATAGCGAGTAAACAACATATCACATGATATGTCTATTTCTGCATGACTATTTTTGGACTGGTAACTACTTTTGTTTTACAAAAGCGGTTCTGCTCTCCACAGAATTCCAAAAACAATTTATTAAGTTGTTTTAATAATTAAATGTTTTTACTTTTGGAAACTATCAGCAAAATAAAAACGACTGTTTAGGCAGTTACCAGCCGACCTAAACAGCCGCCGTCTTTGCCCCGAAGGGCAAAGAGTATAAATTAAAAACAAAACAAATGAATTTGATTTGCTTTTAAAGACGACTGTTTTTGGACTGGTAACTACTTTTGCTTTCACAAAAGTGGTTCTGCTTTCGCAGAATCCAAAAAACATTCAATATTAAGTTAAAAACATTTTAGCAAATTTTTAGATTCATAATCTATAATTCATACATTTATAAAAAATTTTATAGTTTGAGGCGAAACGAAGAATTTTAAGGCTGTAGTGTATATAGTTTGTAGCGAAGCGAACTATACATGAAGTTTTAAAATTCGAAGTTGCAGCCCAAAATATAAATTTTAAACAATTTCATTTTATTGCTAATTATTGATAATAATTGGTATAATAATCGAATAGAATATTTTGAAAATAAAATATAAATAAGGAGTTAAAATGAAGAAATTATTTTTGATGGGTTGTTTGTTAAGTTTTGCAGTAGTATTGTTTTCTTGCTCTTCAGCACCTAAAGTTACAAGAGTAGACGAAAACGAACAAATTGATTTGAGCGGTAACTGGAACGATACAGATTCCAAACTTGTTGCCGGTGAAATGATTGAAGATTCATTATCAAGACCTTGGTTAGAAAATTTCATGATGAAAAAACAAGCTAAGCCGAGAATTATTGTCGGAACAATTTTGAACAAAAGCGATGAACACATAAGCACCGAAACATTTACAAAAGATCTTGAAATCGCTCTTTTAAATTCCGGTAAAGCATCTTTCGTTGCATCCAAAGATCAAAGAGAAGAAATAAGAGAAGAAAGAATGGACCAGGCAGATTTTTCTGATCCTGCAACAGTAAAAAAATTCGGTAAAGAATTAGGTGCAGACTATATGTTGAAAGGCCAAATAAACACAATAACCGATGCAGCAGGAAAAACAACATTGAAATATTATCAAACGGAACTTGAACTTATCGACATTGAAACAAACGAAAAAGTTTGGATAGGTCAAAAGAAAATTAAAAAAGTTGTAGGAAAAAGCAAATATAAAGCTTAAGTAACTAATGCACTTAAAAAAAGTTAAATATTTTTTACTATCGTTAATATTCATAAGTTTAACTTCTTGTGCAACAACAAAAGTAAACGAATTTCATAATACATTAGCACCACTTATAGAACAAAGAGATATAAGTGGTGCTGTTGATTTTGCTTCGGATTTTTATCAAAATTGCGATAAATATAACAAACTTTTATATTCGTTGGAACTCGGCTTTTTGTACCATTTAAACGGCAATTATAAAGAAAGTAACGAAACCTTCGAAAAAGCAAAATATATTTATTCAATGAAAGATTACACTTCAACATTCTTCAATGACGATACATTGTTACCCAGTTACTATTTGGGCGAAAATTATGAAATGGCATATGCAAACTTTTTTTGTGCATTAAACTATTTAAAAACAAGAAGATTAAAAGGTAAAAGAGATGAAGCCGCCGTTGAAGCAAGACAGGTTAACAACCTTTTCAACAAAGTAAAAATAGACGAAAAAAACGCTTTGTATAAAGATGATCCTTTCATAAGATATTTTATGGGACTTGTATACCAAAATGCAGGGTTTCTTAACGATGCGATGGTATCTTACAAGTTGGCACTTTTGGCTTATGCAAACTACAACATTTGCGACATGAAAGTTCCTGAAGATTTAGTGAACAATTTGTACACCATTTATTGCCATTACGGGCTTGAACAAGATGCAAAAAGTTTAAGAAAGACTTATCCTTATGCAAAGCAACTGTACACCAACGATAACGGAACATTGTTTATAGTAAACTATAACGGACTTGCTCCCAAAAAAGTTGAAGAAGTTGTAACTTTAACTTTTGATTTCGCATGGGCAAACTATTACAAAACAAACAACATGTACAGATACGAGGTGGAAAGAGAGTTTAATGTTCATGAAGTATCTGCCGCATTTGCCGTATATCAGGAATATTATAACAGAATAAAATCTTTTGAAATCGAAGCAACGGACGAACAAGACAGCACAAAAAAGTATCGTTCGAAAAGTTATCTTGTAACGGATATTGCGGCAATACTGGAAAAACATTTGCCGGAACCTAATTACAGATCAGTATTTTATTCAAGAATAAACAAATATGTTGCAGGTTTCAGAGAAATAGAATATATCCGCGAACATTATGAACAAAAAAAGCAAGACATTTTAAACGACAGAGATTTAAGCAAAAACAACAAAATAAGATTGTTGGAACGACTGGACAGAGATACAGCAGACAAAATCAGAACGGTAAAAGAAAGATCAAACACACTTAACAGAGTAGATTTAAGATCCTGGAGAAGTTTGCCGGAACAAGTAAATATGGCAACATTGAGTTTACCTAAAGGAAAATATAATATAATAATAAAGTACTTGGATAAAAACGGTAAAACAGTTGAAACAAAAGAACTTAAAGCTAAAATAAGAAAAAACAGAAACAGATTTTTGTTAACGAATTCTTTTAAAGGACATTAATGAAAAAGTTATACTCTTTATTAACACTTTTTGTTTTTATAATGTGTTCATGTTCAAGTTTGAACAGTTACTATTCAAAGCTTGAAAAAGACATGATGACCAACCATACCGAACAGGCACAAAGTTTAACTTCTTCATCGGAAAAATCTTACGGAAACAAGAACAAACTGTTATATTATCTCGATTTGGGTTTTTTAAAACATTTATCAAAAAAGTATGAAGAAAGTAATGCCGTTTTCGAACAGGCAAAACAGATATACGATGAAAACTATACAAAAAGTATTTCCGCGGGAACCGTATCTTTATTTTCAAACGATAACGTAATTCCGTATTACGGTAACCCTTACGAAATGGCTTATGTAAATGTTTTTTGTGCATTAAACTACATTTTGCAAGGTAAAGATAACGAAGCAGTAGTTGAAGCAAGACAGTTCGACAACTTGCTGAAAAAACAAGTTACAGACAGTAAAGGAAAAGCATTTTATACGGATGATCCGTTTATAAGATATTTCATGGGAATAGTTTACGAAAATGCCGGATATTATAACGATGCACTTGTATCTTATAAACTTGCTTTAAAAAATTATGAACATGCCAACGAATACAATTTGGAACCGCCGAAAGATTTAATATCAAGTTTATATTATTTGTACACAAAGTTAGGTTTTTCGCAGGAAGCTAAAGATTTAAAAGAACAATATTCCGTGTCTGCTCCCGTACAAAACGGTAACGGCGGTGAAGTTATAATAGTAAACTATAACGGTTTATCACCGAAAAAAATAGATCATATAACGGAAATGTCTTTCTATAAAGCATGGCCGTATTTTACATCTGCAAAAATTGAAAATGATGAACAGGAAAAAGCACAAAAAGTAATATCGGCAGTACAGGCAGGTATTTCCGACAGTTACTTAAAAATCGCTTTCCCTCAATATGAAAGATATGAAAACAGAATTTCGTCTTTCATTGTGGAAGAACTGAATTTCGAAAACAAAGAAACCGGTTTGCAATACAAAAGTTATGAAGCAAGCGATATAGGAACTTTGTTGATAAATGCTTTGCAAGACGAAACTTCATCGGTATATGCAAAAACGATAGCAAGAGCCGTAGGCAGATATGTTCTTTCAAAAGTTATTACAGACCAGGTAAGACAACACGAAAACAAAGATACTTACGGGTTAAGCATATTAACCAACAGTGTATTAAACATTGCAAATTCTTTAATTGAAAAAGCGGATAAAAGGTCCTGGAGAACTTTACCGGAACAAATAAATATGAGCAGAATATATTTACCGGAAGGAATTCATACATTAAATATTAAATATTTGGATTCGTCATCGAATGTCGTTTCTCAGGAACAAATAGTGGTACATGTAGAAAAAGGTAAAAAAACTTTTGCAATAACAAAATCTTTTAAAAGTTAATTATGAACAACGAAATTGTAAACTTAAAAATTGATTATGAAGATGTACTCGTAAGAATGGGTGCAAACAAGTACAGAACAAAAATCGATACCAAAATAGAAACTTCCATTTTGGAAACAATAGATTTGGCAAAAAAGTTGTTACAACCGAAATATGCCATATCCATGGCAACAAAAAAAATAAAAGATAACGACATATTTTTAGACGATTTTCGTATAACCAGTAAAGACATTTTCAGATTATTGGAAAATTCGGAACAAGTTTGCGGACTTATAGCAACAATAGGGTTTTCCATTGATACAAAAATTTCTTTTTTCCTGGAACAAAAAGAAATTATGCCCGCATTTATTTTAGATTCCGTAGGTTCGGTGGCAATAGAAGAGTTGGTAGAAAACATATGTAACGATGTAAAAGAAAAGTTCGGACCTACCACAATGAGATTTTCGCCCGGATACGGAGATTGGCCGATACAAAACCAAAAAGATTTTTTGCAGTGGTTAGGTGCCGAAAAAATAGGTATAACTTTATCCCCCACTTTTCAAATGGTACCGAGAAAATCCGTTTCGGCTTTATTCGGAATAACAAAAAAATAATAATGATATTTACAGTAAAAAAGACTATACTTATAAGATAGAGTAAGTTTATTTTTTTATTAACTTATTTATCGGTTTTATTATGAATATAAAAAAATTTATATCTTTAGTAACGGCAATATGTTTTATATCGTTATCTTTTAACGATATAATCTATTGCCAATATCCCGCGGATGTTACAAAATCCTTATCGGAACAAAATTTGGGCTCGGTAACATATTCAAACATAAAAGATTCGCAAAATGTTGTTATAAACATTCAGGATCTTCACGGCAACTCTCAGGTACAAAAGAACATATATTCCATACTTAAACAGTTGTCCGAAAAAAATGATATAAAAGCAATATATTTGGAAGGTGCAAGCGATAAAGTTGATGTTTCCTGGTTACAAAATCCGGATAAAACAACTCAAACGGAAGTTTCCGATATATTACTTAATATGGGTATTTTAACCGGAACGGAATATTTTGTTTTAAACGATACAAAAAATATTCCTTTATACGGTCTTGAAAACAAAAAGGTTCACCAAGACAACATTAACAGATTATCTTTAATGATTAACGATACCGATTTTGTAAAAGAAAAGTTGTTAAGCATAAAAAAAGATTTAACCATTTTAAGCAACAGGTTTGTAAATTCACAAAGCAAAAACTTTTCCAACCTTATAAACAGTTATAAAACAAAACAAATCGACACTTTACACTTTTATTCGGCATTAATAAATTATGTTGATACAATATCTAAAAATCCAAACAAGTATAACAATTTAATAAGCTTACAAAAAGAAGATTATCCCGACTTGTATTTGTTTAGGGACATGTTGGCATTGGAAACAAAAATAAATAAAAAGAAACTGCCTAAAGAAATACAAAATGTTTTGGCAACCATAAAAGAAAACTTAACGATACAAGAATACAAAAACTTTTTAAATGTGACCGGAGATACAAAAAACTTAATTAACTACATAAACCGATTCTGTTCAAATAAAAATATAAATTTGGCAAAAAAGTATCCGAACATAAACCTTATGATACAGTACCAAACCAAATCCGAAAGCATAAACCTCGCAAATGTGTTAAAACAGGAACAGTTAATAATAAACAATATCAAAAGTTCTTTATCTTTTAATTCCACCGAATACGAAATTTCTTTCTTAAATGATTTTTATGTATATTTGGAAAGTGCATTAACAAACAATCTAACCGCAAAAGATTGTGACTATTTCAACAAATCTATAGACAAATTCGAAACATTGTATCCGAAATATGTAGTTTATAACCAACTTAACGATATAAAAAAAGATATAGACAACTCGAAAGTTTTTTATCAGGTTAACAACGAAAGGAATTTTATATTTTTAGAAAAAATAAAAGATACTTTAAACAAAAATCCAAACGGCAAAAATGTTATAGTAGCCATAACGGGCGGATACCATAGTGAAGGATTAAGTAAACTGTTGGAACAATCGAACATTTCTTTTATATCGGTTACCCCCAACACTGCCGCATTAAACAATAATTCAAATATTTATAACAATGTAATAAACGAAGAAAGTTTGCAATACAGTAAAGAAACTTTAGCATTTACGATTGCTTCTCAAATGCCGGATGCCGCATTTATTAAAATATTGATATCGGCAGGATTGCAAAATAAAGTCTCCTACGACCAAATAAAACAAATATGCAAAAACATTTTTAAAGAAGATTTTGCAGATAACGGAACTTCTTTTACAGTAACAATAAACGAACAACCTTTTACCATAGAACAAGAAAAAGGGTTAGCAATTTTCAGTGCCGATACGAACATACAAGAAAGCCAAGCGGTATACCAAGATTTATCTTTACTTACTCAAGATATTACTTCAACAGATACGAATTTAGGTGTAAAATTGTTCTTAAATATGTTAAACATTATAAATCGCGGCCAATCTTTCGACAATTTTTCTTTAACTCAACAAAACGAAATACTTAAACTAATGATAAGCACTTTAGTATTTTTTGTGGAAAATTTAAATGTACATTTTTCAAACGGATTCGAACGAACAGATATAGAAGAATATGTTAACGATGAAATAGCTCTAAATGATAAAAGAACAGACAAAACTCTTAACGGCATAGATATAAATACGGCAAGATATTTGCCGGCACTAATTCAAACGATTTTATATGAAAATGACAGAGCGGAAAAACATATACAGGAAAGATTAGAATGGGCACAAATGGGTGTGCTTGATGTTTTCGAAACTTATTTCATACAACAACATTATGATGAAACTTTACAAATAAGCGGTCTTGTTTCCGCAATAATAAAAGATATTTTGTCTTTTGTACAAAATCCCGATACAACCTTAAATCCTATTGTTAAAAGTTCCTTTACAGACTTTATTGATATTCCCCAAGCAATAACTGATATTATGGTATCAGCTTTTCAGTTTTCCGAAGGTGATAAAGGTATCAGTTTAAATAAAGGTTTAATAGGCATTTCAAAAGATTTATTATATTCAACCATTGTTGAAAGTATGGGACATGAATTTGCACATGAAATGCTTATAAAACTTAAAGATTTTGATATCAAAGATAGTAAAAAGAAAAATTTACCACACGAAATGCATTCGTTTATGTTTAGCCTTTTATTTGCCCAAGCATTTAATGAACTATTAAAATCCGATACTCTTTCAGAACAAGGCAGAAGAGATTACGAAAAATTCTTAGTCAATTTAAACCAACTTTTTTCGGACACTATAGATCGAAATTTAACGGCAGGCACAGACTCTATGGAAGAAACCAATGATGTTCATGTTTCCGCATTAAATTTCATAAAAATGTTAAACAAATGTTTTGATGAAAACGGAAAAATTATGGATTTAACTCACATAATATATTTAGCCGAAAGTATAAGAACCGTTTTTAAAGAAAATAATTTTGATGAAATTTCTTATTCCACAATACTTTATTCCATACTTATCGAATTTACAAAAAAATCAAACCCGAAATCATCACAAATTTTAGACGAATATCATACTTCAATTATAGATGCCGTTAAATTTTTCACTATGAACGAAAAAGATAAAGGAATTTTCTTAATTGAATCATTTGCGAAAATTTTATTAACCGGAACAAATGAGCAAATAGAATCTTTTATAAAAGATTCCTTTATTTTGTCTCAACAAAACAAGGAACAGTACAGAAGCAGAATAAGAAGAATTTATACAAAATCTTTAACGGAAATAGATCCCGGCTTGTATGAAATTATTGATGAAATATTTTTTACGATTTTAGGTAAAAAGATTTTATTATTTAAAAACAATACTTTGCCTATAGAAGCAAAAAAATTGATAGCTCTTGTCATGAAAGAAATACAACAGTTTGACGAGTATTGTGATATAGCAAGTATAGAAGACAAAAAAACAGTCTTTGAAAGAGTATTAAAAGAATTAAAAGAGCAAGAAAATATAGAATCCTTAACCAGTGAAGAAATTTCCAGCTTTTTTATAGCTATGTTTTCTTATATTTACTCTTCTTTTACCGGACATCTTAATATATCTCAACCCGGTCTTTCCGATATATACAAAGCAATAAACGAAGTCCTTCCTCAAATTTTACAAAAGCACAACAAGGTTATAAATTTAAGTGCTGTTATAAACTTAATTATAACACCCAGCAGATATCAAAGTATAGATATAACAAAAGAAATATTAAAAACAGACAACAATTTAGAAGATATTCTTGAAATTCTTACCGAACTATTTGTAACTCTTGTTAAAGACTATAACATATCTTTCGATAAAGATATCACAAATCCGCAAATAAAAGATTATGCAAAAGATAAACAAACAATAGCGGGTTTGCCTACAGATACTTTTTCCAAATTGCCTGCATTTATACAAGAAATTCTTTATAATGCCGAAACTACAACAATAACAAAAAACCAAAACGAACTCACAAGAAAATATTACAGACAAAATAAAACTAAAACAAATGCTTTATTAAAACTTATATTAAGAGAAACATACGCATTAATTGAAAACAACGGATATACAGACTTGTTAAGTATCCCTAATACGGATATCGTAACAATATTTGCAGGTTTTATAGAATATGGTATAAGTGAAGGAAATTCAATTGCGATTAATATGACCGATGAAAACTTCTTAAATGTTATAGCTCACGAACTCGGTCATGTTTTATTTACAAATGTAGGTTTTTCAAACTATAACTCAATAATTGTTCACGAACTTTTTGCTTATTCTTTGGGATTACTTGTAACAACAATATTTAATGATCCCGATATAGAAACTCAACAATTTTCACCCGTAACTTATGAAAATCTTACAAACAGTGACGAACATTTTTTACCTAAGACATTGTTACAACTCGTTACTGATGCTAAAGGCAGACCTTTGAACGAAAGAGAAATCTTGGCAATATTAAATGCTTGTAAAACAGTTATAAAAGAAGATATTTTTAGAATAGACAATATTGCATTGGCATACAAAATATCGGATATTTTAGAAAAAGATTCTTATTTTATGAGAGATCTTTTACCTAATTCACTTACAATGAAATTAGATATCGCAGTTGATGAACCTCACGAAAGAAAAGAAAAAATATTACAACAATTATTTAATGTGGATTTTCCCGGAAATATTCTTATAGTGGAAAAAGAAAGTTTTATAAGAAATACAGAAGAAAGTCCGATTTATATAAGCAGAAAAGTAATAAACGAAATATTCGATAAGGACGGTAATCTTATTGAAGGTAAAGAGAGAGAGCTTTATTATTTATCCGAACTTGCAAAATTGCAGGTGCTCCAACAGTACAGTTCAACAAAACAGGAAAGAGCAGACGATTTTGAAATGCTTTATTATGCTTTTAAAGATTTGGATAACATGTTAAGGGTAGGTCCTTTCAGCAAATATACCGTTACATTCAAAAAAGAAGCAAACAGGGCATTACTACCGGACGGGAGAGAACTTATTTATATAAGTCCGGAATATCTAAAAAAAATAGATTCTCCGGAATATTCCAACTATTTAATCAACTTAATTTTATTAAGATCTTTGGAAAAGAAAATTAATTCCGAATTTAATACAAATGTAAAATTCGATTTTTATGTTGGTATAGATAATTTGGACAACATTGAAATTGATTTACGTAAATTTACAAACAATCAAAAACCGTTGGATTATTTAAAACAAGCATTTAACGAACATTCATCAAAACAAGAAAAAATAGATATTGCAATAGATAAAGTTTTGGAAAGAAATCACATAATTGATAAGGAGCTGTTTAAAAGCAAAATTAAAGATTTAATGTTTATTGCGGAAAATCCTAACATAGAATTTACAAGCATAGAATTTTTCAGAGTTCTTGCTGCAAATATAAACCATTCGACAATGCAACAAATATACGAAAATTTAATTGATGTTTATTCATATCTTATAAGAAACAATATGTTTACTTTCAATTCTTCTTTAGATGAAGAAATAAGAAACTATGTTATATCCGCACAACTCGATAATTTGAATGGTATAGATATACAAACAGCAATGCAAATGCCTGCATTTATACAAAAACTGTTGTATGAAAACACGAGATCCGAAGAAAACTTCAAACAAATGCCGAAATTCGCAAAAGAGGTAAAATATAAAAAGGATAATCTTAACGGGTTGTTAAACATAATGTCACACGACATAGCAAATATTGTTGCTTCAATATATCCCGAAATAGATACCGATATCTTGGCGGCACAAATTTTCTTTTCTTCGTTAGACAGACTTGTTTTCGGTACAAATTACGGTAACAACAATATTGCCGTATCCACCGATTTGATAAACAGATACAAAGAAGATCCCCAAGCTCTTGTAACAGAAATACTAAAAACTATTTCTCACGAGTTGGGACACGAAGAACTTTTCTTAAGAGGTGTTACCGGAAACACTGACCTTATAAACACATTACACGAATTTTATGCATATCTTTTTGAAACTTTATTTATTAAAGCATATTCTCAAAAGAAACGAATAAGCCAATCGGAATCCGTATTTACAACAGCAGCACAACAAAGTCCATTAAACGATTTTGTAGATGATATCGTAATAAACGCAATAAGAATATCGGATTTGTTTTTAGGTAAAAAAGATGAACATGATCAGGCATTGGATATTTTGGCACCTTTACAACAAGACGAATTCAAAGAATTTTTACCTAAAGAAAAAATAATAGAAACTTTCGATATCATAGAAGTTTTTGCAAAAGGGATATCTATCGAAGATGATGGCATAACAAAAAAATTAAATGTAGATGACTTAAATATGCAGGCACTTTCTTTCTTTATATTGATGGCTATGTTTGGCGGAGAAATAGATTTACCCTATTCAAAACTTCTTGAACTCAGCAAGTCTATATCACTGTTCAACACAAAACTGGTCGATGAGAAAAAAGTATTGGAAGCACTTATAAGAAGCGATTTTGAGTATATAAATCATCTTATTGATACAATAATTGTTGAAGGTGACGCAAGAACAAAAGAACTTAACGAACTGTTGTTTGGTAATGAAACTTTTGAATTTGAAGGTAAACAATACGGATATTCGATAACATCCAACAGAAGCGAAAACGGATTATTAAAAGATGATAAAATATTGATATATTTTACCCCCAACGAAATTAAATTCTTAGTAGATGCAAACGATGCACAATTGGGATTAATAAAAAGAAAGGCTAATCTTTTAACTTCAACTATTTCGGATAATCCGCAACCGTTTATGCATTCACAAAAAGTAACCGTTATTACAAGAGATTCATATTTCCAAAATGTAAAAAGAGTATTGGAAGCACCGCTGAAAAGAGCTTTGGCTGTTACAAATTTCACCCTTGATACAATGGAAATGTTTAAAAGTTTATTAAAAACGTCTCCTTTTAAAAATTCAAAATCAATAAATGTAGTTTATTATGATGATGTAGATGATATACAACCAAACGAAAATATTTTGTCGGTTCTTGTAAGTGAACAGGAACTATACGGACCGGGCTTCGAAATTTCCGGATACACAATCAACGGCAGAAATTTAAGAATATATTACAACTCTGAAGATAACTTAATGATGGCATATTGTCCGCAAGCAAGCAAACAAGAAATAATAGAAATGACAGCAAAATATATAAAGTCGAACATAGCTTCTCCAAAAAACAACGTTAATTTAAAGAACATTGTGGTCAGTTCCGATATATTGCCGGATACTATGACATATAATTTGTCACAAGAAAATGAAGGATTTCAAATCATAAGCAGAACTTTCATTAACTTGGGTGTAGAATTTATAACGGATTTATTAAAAATTGATGACATAGAATCTGTAATGTTTTCAAAACAGATTTACGATTATGTCGGAAATATACCGTTCAAACAATTATCAAAAATTTTGCAAGATAGTTCTTTAAACGGCAGTCAAATAATAATCGACAGCGATATTTTTTCTTCAACAGAAATGGCAGCAAACAAAATATTATTTAAAACTCTTTTAGAATCTGCAAAATTAGAAATTATCGTTAAAATTTCTTCACAGGAAGAAGCGGAACAAATTTATAATGAGTACGGAATATCGACCTTTATGTTTGAAACTCAAAAAGATGATTTAACAATAAGAGAAATTGTTGAATTTGAACCTTCACAGGGAATGATACAAAAAGCTCCTGTTTCGTATATAGAACTTACGGATTTAACCAACATTGAAGACAGGCTTGAAAATATTCCGTCACATCAAGCAATAGTAATTTCGGTAAATGCCGATGACGCAAAGAACATAAATCTCAGCGACAACATAATTTTAAGTTCTTTAAAAACAACATTAACAAGAATATTAAAATCTAAAACCATCAGCACAAAAACGGCATCCAATATGGGTAAAGAATTAGCAAAGCAAGTAAATATTTCAGACGAAGAAAAAGAAAAACTTGCCGACAATTACAATTCAATAAAACGTTCGTTAACGAACGAAAACTTTGTAAAACTCATGGATGCTTTCCCCGATGTATTCACATCGGAAGCTCAATCTTATATGGAAAAACTGTTCGATTCGGACAGTGACGAAATAACACCTGCGCTTGCCGCATTTATTGATGCTTTCTTGAATGACATTTTATATGATGATACCATTGAAAACATAGAAGTAACAGTCCAAATAGACGATATTAAACGATATCGTGCAATTCTGAGTGCCGCATAATACACTTTTAAAATTTCTCATTTACAAGCAAAAAAGCCATTCGTTTGAAAAATTTAAAGCCGTGCTCCAACTTGAAAAATCCTAACTGCCTAATGTAACGGATTTTTCTTCAATCATGTTCGCACTAAAAAACTTTTTTGATTTATAGTTTTTTACTCTAAATTTTTCTGCACTCATAGACGGCTTTAATCATGCTTGTAAACGAAAATTTTAAAAATCATTGCAAGCGTAGCGAAGCAATCCAGTCGTTTGTCATTCCGTGCTTGACACGGAATCTATCAAAACACCAATACATTGTTCTTTACTCTCAAAGGATTTAAGATTTTAAATTATAACGAAGTATTTGGCGAATGAAGTGTACGTAAAAGAAAGCGATAGCGTTTGGTACTCGATTGAGACAAATACAAAGTTAGAATTTAAAAGATAAATCCGTTTTGCTGAATGCAATTATTACTAATTGCATTCAAATTTTGATAAAATATATAGTTATGAATAGGAAAGAATTTAGAGATATATTAAACAAACGAGTTTTAATACTTGACGGTGCTACCGGAACGGAACTTCAAAAATATAATTTTTTGGAAGGAGTATCTACTCCCGAAGAATTGAATATAAAGTTTCCCGAAAGAATAGAAAAAATTTATTCATCATATATCGACAGCGGTTCCGACATTATTCTTGCAAACACTTTCGGTGCAAACAAGTTAAAACTTGCACAATATAATCTTGAAAACAAAATAAAAGATATAATTTTTGCAGGTGTATCAATTGCAAAAAAACATGCACAACAAAAAGGTTCTTTTGTTGCCGGTGACATTTCTTCAATAGGTTCATATTTGTACCCGTTGGGAAATGTTTCTTTTGACCAGGCATACGAAACATTTAAACAGCAAGCCGAACTTTTAAGAGACAGCGGTGTGGATTTAATAGTTATAGAAACCATGACTGAAATTAAAGAGTTAAAAGCGGCGGTACTTGCCGTAAAAGATGTATATTCCGGTCCTGTTATTACTCAAATGACATTTACAAATGAAGGAACTTCGGTTACCGGAACGGATGTTTTAAGTTTTATCGCTATGGCGGAAAGTCTTGATGTTGATGCTATAGGAATGAACTGTTCCGTAGGACCGAAAGATCTTTTAAAACTTGCAAAGTTTATGGCAGAAAACACAAACTTACCGATATCTTTTAAACCTAATGCCGGTATGCCTCAATTTATAAACAGAAAAACTATTTTCCCGGGAACTCCGGAAGAATTTACCGAAGTTTGTTTAAAAGCATACGATTACGGAATAAATATGTTGGGCGGATGTTGCGGAACAGATCCTCAATATATAAAAATGTTATCCGAAAAATTAAAAAATAAGCCGCCAGTTAAAAGAAAACAAGTAACACATCACTTGTTATCTTCAAGAACAAAAGCAATTGATTTAAACCTTTTAAACAGGCCTGTAAAAATAGGTGAAAGAATAAACCCTACGGGAAGAAAAAAGTTCCAGGCGGAACTTTCGCAAAACATATTCGGATTGGTAAAATCGGAAGCAAGAACTCAAGCACAGGCAGGCGCGGACATTTTGGATGTTAATATGGGACTTCCCGGCGGAGATGAAACAAAACTTATCATTAATGCGGTAAACGAAATACAGGAAATAGTAAATCTTCCCCTTTCTTTAGATTCAAGTTTTGCCGATGCATTGGAAAATGCATGTAAACATTGCGCAGGCAAACCATTAATAAATTCGGTTAACGGTGAAACTGAAAAACTTGAAAAAATTTTACCGATAGCAAAAAGATACGGCGCAAGTATTATCGGGTTATGTGTAGATGAAAAAGGTATCCCGAAAACTTGGCAAGACAGAATAAAAATAGCGGAAAAGATTTTGTCTTATGCAGACAAGTTCGGCGTAAAAAGAGAAGAAATTGTTTTCGATTATCTTACATTGGCTGTAAGTTCGTCCGCAAAACAAGTTCAAGAAACTTTAACAGCAATAAAAGAATCCAAGAAACTGTTCCCGGAATGTAAAACAATTTTGGGAGTATCAAACATTTCGTTCGGGTTACCTTCAAGACAAATAATAAACTCAACATTTCTTAAAATGGCAATACAAGCGGGACTTGATTTGGCAATATGTAATCCGAGTGTTGATTGGACAATCGATGATGAATATGCAAGAAACCTTTTGTTAGGTAAAGATGAAAATGCAAAAGAATATGTTGCAAAATATGGTGCTGTTGCAAAAAAAGCTGCAGTTGAAGAAACAAAACTTTCCCCTAAAGAAAGGTTGTTTAATGCAATAATAAACGGAGATAAAGATTATATTAAAGATCTAATAGAAGAATTGTTAAAAGAAGGTATAGAACCTTTAACAATATCTAACGAACTCATTTTAAAAGCATTAAATGTTGTCGGTGACAAGTTTGCATCAAAAGAGTACTTTTTACCGCAAGTTATTATGGCGGCAGAAGCATCACAACTTGCATTCAGTTATATAAAACCATTACTAAAAAAAGATAACCAAAAAGTTGCGGGTAAAGTTGTTATGGCTACTGTTCAGGGTGATGTTCACGATATAGGTAAAAATATAGTTTGTGCCGTTCTTGAAAGTTTCGGATTTGAAGTTTTCGATTTAGGAAAAAATGTAAGTAAAGAAGAAATTATAGAAAAAGCAAAGCAGGAACACGTGGATATTATAGGGTTGTCCGCGCTTATGACAACCACCATGATAGAAATGGAAAAAGTTATAAACTTAAAAAAAGCGCTTAACATAGATGCAAAAATTATGGTTGGCGGTGCACCGTTAACACAAGAGTTTGCAAACAGTATCGGTGCGGACGGCTATTCAAGAGATGCAATTGAAGCGGCAAAAATCGCAACCGAACTTTTAAAAAAGAAATAAAATGAATAAAGATAAAATAACATTATTATTGGCAACCGTCGTGACATTAGCATTGGGACCCGGAGCGGGACATTTGGTAATAAAAGAATGGAAAAAAGCAATATTTTTAATTACCCTTGCTCTTGTTTTATTTTTGATATTGGCAAGCACATTTGTTTCGTCCGTAGGGCAAGAAACTTTGGAAGCTGTTGCGACTTTTCAAAATATTGAACAATTCAAAAATATTTATGCTAAGTTTCAGGAAGATAATCCTAACACGATGTTACTATTCAATATATTTTTTGCGGTTTTATGGGCATACTCGATAGTAGATTTATTTATGATTGCAAAAGCAAAAGGTGTGTTTTTAAAAAAAGAACAATGAAAAAAATATTTTTATTAATTACATTATTATTTCTAACTACACAGGTATACTGTGATGTATTTAAAGGAGTTAAATTTATGAACTTCAAAAACGGTTTAACGGCCATACTGAAAAAAGATACATCTGTTCCGATAGTGTCGGTATATATTTGGGTAAAAACAGGTGCAATAAACGAAACACCGGAACAGGCAGGACTTTCCCATTTTATAGAACATTTGGTTTTTAAAGGTACAAAAAATTATCCTAAAAATACCGAAATAATGGAAAACATTGAAAACATGGGCGGATACGTAAATGCCGCAACATCAAAAGAATATACTTGTTTTTATATCGATATACAAAAAGACGGATATATTGAAGCAATAAAAATGCTTTCGGATATGGTTACCAATCCTTTGTTTCCCGAAAAAGAAATAGTGCCTGAAAGAAAAGTTGTTATAGAAGAAATCCAAAGACATAAAGATAATCCTCACTCTCAACTGTTTGAAAAGTTTATGACAACAACATACAAACATGCCGCTTACAAAAACAGTGTTATAGGAACAGAAGATGTTATTGCAAATATCCCGAGAGAAGAAATAGTAAAATATTTTAAAGAACATTATATTCCTTCAAGAATGGTTATTGCCGTTGTCGGTGATATAGATATTAAAGAAACAAAAAAAGTTATATCGGAAACTTTAGGGCAGAACCAAAACACCAACCCTAACCTTATTGAACCGAATATTATAGAAAAAGATGATACCGGCACGGAACTTATTACTGATGATAAGTTGGCACACACATATATGTTGGCAGGATTTTTGGGACCTGATATGTCATCGAAAGATATTTATGTTGCCGATGTTGCTTTAAATGTTTTAGGCGCGGGAAAATCTTCAAGATTAAACAGAATCTTAAAAGAAGAAAAGCAGTTGGTATATTCCATCAGTTCATCTTTTATGACACTTAACGGAACGGGAACCGCATATATATCGGCAATTTTCGATAAAACGAACTATGAACAAGTTAAAGATGCTCTTATTCAAGAATTAGACAAATTTACAGCCGAAGGACCTACACAAGAAGAGTTGCAGAAAATTAAAATAAATATGAAATCGGATTGGTTGTTCGATTTACAAACGTTCAACGAACAAGCAAGTTTGATGGGATTTTGGAAACTGTTTAACCATTTGGAAGTTTTTGAAAAATATTTGGAAAACATAGAAAAAGTTACTGTTGATGATGTAAAGAATTTCATGAAAAAATATTATTCAAAAGAAAAATTATCAAAGGTGGTAGTATTCCCTAAATGAAATATTTTTTAACAATTTTATTATCTGTTATATTATTCAGTTCTACAAGTTTCGGAGGAACTAAAATGGAAACATTCAGCTTAAACAACGGAATTAAAGTTATATTCAAACAAACAAAATCGGTTGAAATATTATGCTTAAAAATTCATTCTCCCATATCGGTATTGAATGAAGAAAGTTCAAAATCGGGAGTAACTTCTTTGTTGTATAACACAATGAACAAATCAACAAACAAAAGAAATGCCGAAGTTTTGGCTACCGATATAGAAAATTTAGGTTCTTCAATTTCACCTGATGTTGAATACGATTATTCCGGTTGGACATTAAATTGTATGAGCCAATATTTTGACGAATCCTGCGAAATTCTTTCCGACATAATTTTAAATCCCGCTTTCGATTCAACGGAAATGGGTAAAGAAAAAGAGTTAATGATACAATCCATAAAAGTAAGACAAGACAGTATAAAATCCGTAGCAAGAGACAAATTTATATCCGATTTTTATAACGAAAAAAATCCTTACTCTAAAATAAAAAGCGGTACCGAAGAAACTTTAACCGGTTTAACTCAACAAGATTTAAAAGATGTTTATAACAAAATATATTCAACCAAAGGTATGGTTATTACCGTTGTAGGAAACATAAAAAAATCAACTCTTAAAAAAACACTAAACAAATATTTCGGTCAAATGAATTTAACACAAGAAAAGCCGACAGTTTCTTTTGAAAAAAATCCCGAAAGAACAGGCGAAGATACAATTGTAAACTCTAAATTTAATCAGGCATTTATAATTTATGCTTACGATGCACCCGATGTATTAAACGAAGATTCCATAACATTAAAAATGATAAATCTTGTTTTAGGTGCAAGAATGACCGGCAGACTGTTTATAGAACTCAGAGAAAAGTTGGGACTTGCTTACGAAGTTAACTCTAATTATCCTACAAGAATAGGTGACAGTTACTTTGAAATTTATATCGGGTTGGACAAGAAAAATGTTGATATCACCAAAAACGGTATAGAAAAAATTATGACGGATTTATGTAACACAAAAGTTTCCGATAAAGAATTAAACGACACGAAAAATTTCATTAAAGGAATTTATCTTTTATCTCATCAGTCCGTTGAAAGACAAGCATATTATCTTTCCGCAAGAGAAATGTTGGGCTTGGGTTACGAATATGACGATAAATATATAGATTTGTTATCTAAAGTTACTTCGGATGATATTATAAAAGTTGCAAATAAATATTTTAAGCAAAAACCATATAAATTAATACTTATGCCAAACTAAAATTTATATCAGGATATAAAGTTATGAATTTACCTAAAATTAAAAATTTTCCGTTCACTTCCGTTTTGGGGTGGTCGGTATCAAGGTATGATGTTTTTAAAAATTGTAAGAGACAATATTTTTATTCTTATTATTCCAAATTCGACAGAGAAATACCCTTATCAAAAACACAAAAATTGAAATCGTTAACTTCGGTTGCTCTTGAAACGGGTAACATCGTTCATGATTCAATAAGAGATTTACTCGTAAGGTTGCAAAAGACCGCAAAACCTATAAGCAGACCGAACTTTTTAAGATATGCAGCAAAAATGGCGGAAGAATATTGTAACAGCAAAGATTTTTGCGAAGTATATTACAAACAAAGAAATTCCGTTACCGCACAAGATCTTATTCCTCAGATAAACAGAATAATAGAAAACTTTTTAACAAGTAAAAGGTTAAAATGGATATTCGAAACGGCAGTTCCGGAAAGCAAAAATTGGATAATTGAGCCGGGCGGATTCGGAGAAACGAGAATCAATAACTATAAAGCATACTGTAAAGTGGATTATCTTATACCGGTGGGAGATAAAATTTATATTTTAGATTGGAAAACCGGCAAAAGAGATGAACAAAAACATTCAAGACAGTTAATAGGTTACTCTTTATGGGCAAGTTACCATTTTAATACCAATGCACAAAACATAACTTCAACAGTTGTATATTTATCCCCCGCATACGATGAATATACAGTAAACTTAACAGACGAAATGTTGGCACAGTTCCAACAACAAGTTGAAGATGAAACAAAACAAATGTACGAATATTTGCAGGATATAGAAAACAATATTCCCAAAGAAAAAGACTGTTTTGAAAAAACAGATAACGAATTTTTCTGCAAATACTGTAACTTCAGAGAACTCTGTAAAAACAATTTTTAATAAACACTTGACAACTAATACAAACAAATGTATAATATACAAAAATAAGTATTAAAGGAGATATAAATGAGTAAAGATGAAAAGCTTAAAGCATTGAATTTGGCATTGTCGCAAATAGAAAAAGATTTCGGTAAAGAAGCAATCATGAGATTGGGCGACACAAGCAACGAAAATGTTGAAGCTATACCTACAGGAGCATTACCTTTGGATATAGCAATAGGTATCGGCGGTATCCCCAGAGGAAGAATAATCGAAATTTACGGTCCAGAATCTTCCGGAAAATCTACGCTTGCAATGTGTATAGCAGCACAAGCACAAAAACAAGGCGGAATAGTTGCATACATAGATGCGGAACATGCTATGGATCCCGAGTATGCGGCAAAGTTGGGCGTAAATGTTGATGATATGCTTATTTCTCAACCTGATTCCGGTGAACAAGGTCTTGCAATAGCCGAAAAGCTTGTTTGCTCCGGTGCGGTAGATTTGATAGTTGTAGATTCCGTTGCCGCTCTTGTTCCGAGAGCAGAAATCGAAGGTGAAATGGGCGACTCTTTTGTAGGTATTCAAGCAAGACTTATGAGCCAAGGATTAAGAAAACTTACCCCTGTAGTTTCAAAATCAAAAGCTTCAATTATATTTATCAACCAGTTAAGACAAAAAATCGGTGTTATGTGGGGTAACCCCGAAACTACCCCCGGCGGACTTGCATTGAAATTCTATTCTTCCGTTAGACTTGATATAAGAAGAATCGAAGCCATAAAGAAAGCCGACGAAATTTTAGGTAACAGAGTAAGAGTAAAAGTAGTAAAAAATAAAGTTGCGGCACCTTTTAAACAAGCAGAGTTTGATATTATGTTCGGTGTAGGTATAGATAAAACCGGATATCTTGTAGATATGGGTGTAGCGGACGGTTTCATAGAAAAAGCAGGTTCATTCTTTACATATAAAGATGAAAGATTCCAAGGTAAAGATAAATTCAAAGATTATTTGGCAAACACTCCGGAAGTAGCTTTTGAGTTGGAAAACATGATAAGAGAAAAACACGGTTGTAAAAAGTTAGATGATATTGATACCCCGATTGATGCGGAAATTGCAGCACCTGCAAAAGAAACAAAGAAAGAAAAGAAATCAAAAAAATAAAAACAGGCAATAAAAAAAGAGGTAGAGAAAATTCTCTACCTCTTTTTTATTAATGAAGATTATTCATAAATGATGTCATCTAAGTAAATGATGAATCCGTTAGGATTGTCATCTTTAGATGCTGCGAAGCAGAATCCACCGATTACGTGGCTCAAATCTTTGCCAGTTAAATCGATAGAATATTTCTGCCATTCTTTTGTCAATTCGATAGGACCAACTTGTGCTGAATCTGAATCAGGATATTCTCCGGTAATTCCACCCATCTTGAATTCTGCTATTTTTTCACCGCCGTTTGCTCCTCTTGCCCAGAATGTCAATTTCTTTGCGCCGGTTAAATCATAGCCGCCTTTCTTTTCTCCCCA
>JAFXOV010000061.1 GCA_017528425.1 Elusimicrobiota bacterium
GGCCTGTTCCGTGCGGACAATCGCTTTGCGGACAGCAAAATACTGATGGTACCCAGCCAGAATCTTGTAACTTTTCAGCCCTTCGTTATTGAAGCAGATAAAATTCTTGATGATGTCCAGCAGCCGTTCTTTCTGGAAAATCCCTTCAAAGAAAGTCGTGAAGTCGGCAAGCGCAGTCGTTTCTTTGTTGCCGTCCTTCGTCTTCCATTCCATAAAGCGGTCGTCACCGCTCGTAATCGTACCCGCCTTAGAAACAAGCTGGTCCGACATCACGCAAATGCAGTTGTAAATGAACAGGCTCGGGACTTCTTGCATGTAATTACGAATCTGCAAGTAGGCTTCGCTTGCATCAGTCTCTTCGCGGCTAGGCGACTTCAATTCAAACAGGCAAATCGGCAGTCCGTTCAAAAACAGCAGAACATCGGGCCGCTTGTTGGACCTCTCGATAACCGTCCACTGGTTCGCAAAAATGAAGGAATTGTTCTCGACATTCTTGTAATCAACCAGATAAATAATGTCGGCCTTTGTTTCGCCATTCTTTGAATAAGTGACCTCGACACCGTTCTGGATATAATCCATGAACAAGGCGTTCTGTTTAACAAGGTCGTTATTTTCAAAATGGCGAATCTTGTTCAACGCCTCTGCGATGGCGTGCGAATCCGCCTTCGGATTAATTCGGCAAATGGCCTCTTCCAGCACCGGCTCATAAAGCGGGTCTCGAAAATCCCTCTCTACATCGGGCCCATAGCAATAACCCCAGCCCAGGGTATCCCTGAACAACTCAATAAGGCATTGCTCGTAGGCGTTTTCGTTGTAGATTGACGGCATTTGACTAAATCCTTTGTGAGAAATTTAATCAAAAAATGCGACCGAACACCCCAAAATTGCGGTTTTTTCCCGAAAAACGGCATTCTGCGTACACATCCGTAAAAATTTTACGGCAAGTATTGTTTTTATCTAAATATTTAGGTATATTTATAGCGATTTAAGGTAGGTTTTACGAATGCTAGCGAAATTCTCCGTAAAAAATTTTAAGAACTTCGAGAAAAAGTTCACGATTGACCTGTCTCAAACCAAGCAATACGCCTTTTCGGAAGCTTGCGTAAAAGACGGCATTGTCAAAACCGGTTTGATTTATGGCCCGAACAGCATTGGAAAATCTAATCTTGGTAAGGCGATTTTTGATATAGTGCAGAACCTGACGGACAAGCAGCGAAATCCGATATTGTACATGTCCTATACAAATGCAATGCATTTAGAGAATAATGCCGAATTTGTATATGAATTCGTTTTTGGCTCATCCCGTGTTCGATACGAATATAGCAAGCCTTCTTATGAAGATATTTTGGAAGAAAAATTCTTTGTAGATGACGTCCAGGTTGTATCTCGCAGTTGGAATGATTTTCATACAGATTTACAAGGGGCTGAAACCCTTAATGGAAATAAGCTTGACATAAAGATTTCTGCAATGCGCTTTATTAGGGCAAATGCAGTTCTTGCAGACAACGCGACGAATAAAGTTGTCAAGGAATTTTTTGATTTTGTTGATCGTATGCTTATGTTTTCGCACCTTCGACAAAATTATTATCAAGGTTTTGCCGTTGGCAGCACGCAAGTTGATGTTGAGATTATACGGAAAGGAAAACTCAAGGAACTTGAAGATTTCCTTAATTCTGTTGATGTTGACTGCAAGTTGAAAAGCCTAAAAATATATGGGCAGGAAAAGCTGTTCTTCGATTTTGGCGGTAACCACATTATAGATTTCTGGGAGAATGCTTCTACAGGAACTCAGGCTCTCGTATTCTTCTTTTTCTGGTACATGCAAATGCAAGGGAATGCATCAACCACGCCCAGCTTTGTTTACCTTGATGAATTCAATGCTTTCTATCATGAAAAGACGGCTGCGAAAGTCGTAGAAATGTTGCGGGACGTCCAAAGCCAGGTTCTGCTGACTACGCATGATTCTACTTTGCTGACAAACGATTTAATCCGCCCTGACTGCGCGTTCAAGATGTTGCCCGAATACAAGGATTCCGATTCCTACGTGATGGGCCCGCTTTCGTCTAGGACGCAGAAGGAATTGCGCCAGGCTCTCAACATTCCTAAAATGTTCCGTGCAGGAGCTTTCGATTGAGTTCCGCAAAGGTCCTTTTTGTATTGGAGGGTGAACAGCCCGAAGGGAACATTGTCGCCCGATTGCAGAAGGCATTCCCTAAAGAACTAGCCGATTTGTCTAGCGATTTGGTGAAAATTGTTTTCTCGTCCAACATCTATAGCCTTTATGGTAAGTTAAAAGACGATGATGGCTTTTTAGATGTTGTAGAGGTCCTAAAAGAACAACATACTGATGATGATGAACTGCAAAATTTGGATAGAGAAGCAGTCTCTCAAGTATTCTTGTTCTTTGATTTGGATATCCATGGGCTAGCCCAATCGATTGAGCAGTCTTGCGAACAACTCTGCGAATTGGTTAAATTCTTTAATAACGAAACCGAAAACGGCAAATTGTTTTTGAGCTATCCGATGGTCGAAGTGGTCAATATATGCGACCAATCAAACGGCCTTATGCCCGAAGACAGAAAACTGTTTAAAATTTGTGATTGCGAAGAAGACGGTTTCAAACATTTTGTGAATGATTTGAACCGTGATTCAAAAACAATCTGCAGAGCAAATTGCCGAGAAAATTGGCTGATCATCAGCAAGGCAAATTACGAAAAAGCCAAGTGGCTTATGCACTTGACTTCTGAGGAGCTATTTCCCGTTCTTGACCAGATGCAACAAGTCTCTATCTTGCAACATCAGCAAAAACTGATAAAGCAAGATAATGTTGTCGCGACATTAAGTGCTTTCCCGTTTTTTTTGCTGGAATATTTGGGAGCGGGGAAAATACTGAAAATGATAAATTAATCCATATTCAATAAGTGGCGAGACTCCCACACCACTTATTTTCAAACAAGCAACACATCAATTGTGAGTATAATATGGAATAAAATCTTTTTCATCCATTGTTGCAAGCAATCTATAAAAATCTTGCTTTCTAAAAATCGCTATTGCATAAATAGGGTTCTTATCATTTTTCATCATTTCCGCAATTTTATCTAATTTTACAATAACTGTTTCGGCATTTGCACTACCAGTTCCTCTTTTAAACCAAGGAGCTATGATTATGCCAAAATCAGCTTTTTGTTCGTGTATAAATTTATTTATAGTTATTATTCCATTATCTAAATTATTTGACGTCTCGCTCTCTACAACAACATTACAATCACATATCTTTATAAAGTTATCAGCTTTATAAGAACGATCCATGCCGATGTCAATTTTCACATCGCCTGCAGGGGACCATGTTGAATTTAAAAATTCTTTTATCGGTTCCGAGCCTTTTTGCCATGGAATTTCAAAATCTTTCATTTTTGATTTAAATTCTAACAACGCATTATCATATTTGTCAATTTTGTCAAATTCGTGCGGTCTGAAGCAAAATGTGTCTATAATTTTATTTAAATCATTTACTACCCCATTATTGTATTGTTCCAATTTTTCCGCCGCATTTTTCTTTATCATTGGAACTGTATCTTTATTAACAATTTCGTCTTTTAGTAAAAGACGTATCCATCCACTTTCTCGTTTTTTCAATTCAATTGTTTTATCAGCATCAAACTGTTTCCACATAATTTACCTTTTATAAGTTTTGCGATTGGAAGATATTCTTAAAAAATATAAGCCGACATCTTTGATAGAGTGTGCTAAATGGTAGTGAAATATTTTTCGAGGTATTCGCAGCAGAATGAATTGAACTTTTCACCTTGCATTTTAAGATCCTTCGTTATGTCGTTAATAGAAACAAAAGTATTCATGTACTGAATGAGAGCTTGAAAACATATTAGATCATCATAGAATGTTCCCACGGTCCTTTTCATTTTGTCTTCATTCAGATTCAGAATGACCCTGTGAAGAAGTTTATAAACATTGAGTTCTTGGTCGCTTAATTTGAACCATTTTTCATTCAGGATGATTTTTTGAGGAGTAGAGCCAAGGTTCTTAGGATTTAATACGCCAAACAACGATTTAGATAATTTAAAAATAATACCGGCTAACATATCTGCCATGCGTATTCCAAAATTGTTCAAGGAATTTTCTTCACTGACCGATTTTAAGCCACATTCTTGAGCGCTTTTTAGAGTACGTTCAGTCCCCTCTTTGTCAAGCTTCAGGCAATAATCTGATATCTTTTTATGGTTTAAGTATTTTGAAAAGCCGACAAATGGCGCAGAATAATTCCATATTATATCTTTTATTGGAGAAAGTTTATCTAGAATAAATAACACTTCTTTGAAAGCCTGGTTTTCTTTTTGCTTTAGGCCAAGGTTATTTTCGTTGATTTTTATTCGTTCTTTAAGAAAAACTTTTATAGAATCAACCATGCCTGACGGATTTTTATATAGCTGCGTAAATACATTTTGGGGCTTGTATGTACGCAAAGCCTTAACCAAAGTGTATTTAAAGGCATCGACATTAAACCAAATTTCTTCATCATACCCATCAACTATTTGGTTGACCAAAAATTCAATCTTATTTATGAAAGATATGCAAATATAAACTTTTTCATCAAAAAGAGACAAAAAATCTTCAATAAGAGTTGTCAGTTCTTTACTTTTTATGCTTGCAAATCCGTTTACAATATCGTTTGGTTTAATGGTTGAACTTTTTAATTCGGCAGGATTGCCGGCCTTCCTTGACTTGTATTTTTCCTCAAATGCGAGATATTTTGTTTCAAGGTCGCTCTCATATGTTTCGTCCCACCCAACAATTACAGTAATGAAGTTATCATAAAAATTTTCTGCATTCAGAGTATTTTCAGTGATACTTTCGCTATGACAAGATTCGTCGTAGTAAAATTTATACGCCATACATATTCCTAACCATATAGTCGATAATTATATGCTTAATCTATCACTTTTAATATACTATTTAATCAATTTTAGTTGGTGCAGAATATCCATTTTCATTTTTGAAAGAGGTCTTTTATGAATATTTTCATCACCCTCATAAACACCATACATTATTCTAAGCAATGCCTTACTATCAAAAACTTTGTTGAACGATTCCATAGCTTGTTTAAAATAAGCATTATTTTGAGACAAAAATATCCAAAGAATTTCTTCAGCCTCATCTTTAAAATGCTCATAAAGTTCTTCAATATGAAATCTTGCTTCGTGGTTATACTTTAGATTAATGTCTTTGGCTTTTAATTTTATGTTTAATTTGTTTACATCATGTTTTAAAACATATTCAATAATTGAAAAATTTGTCAAATAAAATGTAAAAACATCTAAATCTTGTTTTTGAGATGTGTACAACGAAAATGTGCTTTCATCATCACTTTTCCATCTGTTACAACATGGACAACAGGGAATTAAATTAAAAAAAGAAATGCATAAGAATGGATATTTTGATTTTGGAAAAAAATGATCTAACTCAAATCGACCCTTTAATTCTTCGCCTATTTGAAACCCCTTTTTATCTCTTTTTTTTGTTCTAACATTCATAATATAGCTTGCATTGCAATAAGCGCAGGTTTTAATATTTAGCATTTCAAAGTATTTTAAGTATCCATTTTTCGACTCTCGTACATGTTCATAATTCATGGCTTCAACTATCGCTTTATAAAACTCTATTTTTTTTTCACCTACTTGCCATTTTTTCCAATTAACGTCATTGACATTTACATTAATTTTATTTCCATTCGTATCTACAAAGGAATCCGCAAAAGTCTGAAATTTATCTGGCTCCAAAATTAATATTTTTTCATAATTATCCCAAACAAATTGAATGTAATCTCTAAATGCTTGATATTGTGCAGTTTGAGGAATACTTTTGATTAAATTACGCAATTCATCTGTTTGAGCATTTACTTTTTTTGGAACTTTTGAACATCCCTTAAAAACGTATTTCCCATATTCTTGAGCGACACCCCTCACGGAAGCTATATCTAAGCGCCTCATTTGAAATCCTCGTTCAATTTAAAATCTTTCATCAATGCGTCTAAACACTTCTTTACCACGGGTTCCCCAATAGTGTTTTTTATAAAATATTCAGCTTTTTCTTCGTCCCATTCTATAAGACCATTTGATTTTTTACCCTTTAGATATAAGGCTAATGAATTGACTATTTGTTGGGCGAACTTACCAACGAAACCCTCGTTCATGAAAAAGCTCTGAGCAAGAACGTCATTAACATTTGCCGCAAAAGGATTAACTTTTATTTTATTTCCGACAGAAACCCCTTTTTCCAAATACAGAATATTATTCTGTGGAATATCAGATAAAATAAATGGCGAATGTGTTGCAAAAAGAATGTTAAAACAGAAATATTCATTTAACTTTAATGATTTTAATAATGAAATAAATTTATAAATGAATTGTCTTTGATATTCTGGATGAAAACAAATTTCAACTTCGTCTAAAATAAGATTTACATTTTTATATTTTATACGATTACAATCCTGTATAGATGACAAATTATTGAGATGATAAATAAAAGTGCTGATTGTGTACAAAAATTGTCTTTCGCCAGAACTCATTTTTTGCAAAGAGAATTCTCCCCTTTTCGTATCATCGCAACGATATAATATAATTTCGGGAACAAAAAAAGATGGTGGAAGAGATTCATTTAATTCCTGAAAAGACATTTTTTTTAATTGTTCATTTGACAAATATTGCTCTATCGAAAAGGGCTCGTATTCTTTGATATTTTTTCTTTTATATATTTTTAAAAAACGCTCTACTCGTTTCACTTTTGCTGTAATATGAGACTTATCTTCGTCAATTTTTTTTATTAAACTCTCAACAAGTTTTTCATCTTCTATGTTCTTTCCAAAATTCTCAGCTCCTCCAATTTTTGAAAAATTAGAATAGCTAGGATATGTTTCCGCAATGTTCAAAATCTTACATACTAAATATACACATGCATAAACAAAATACTTTGATTTATCTTTAAAAGTTTTTACACCTTTCTTTTTCAATATAAAACAAGCATATGAATTTGAATATGTTTCAAAAAAACTACCTTGACTTATATTGTCAATACCATAAGTTTTATACAATTCCTTAAAAAAAGGATCCTTTTGTTTCCTTGACGTCTTAGCTATAATTTCGTCATAATTCCACGACAGCCATTTTGAAATTTTTTGTTCTATATGCTCTTTGTTGAATTTGTAACGAATAGTTTTAAGCCTATAATTTTCAATCAACATTTTATCATGATAATACAAAAACAACAAACTCAAGCGTTGATCTGCAAGATGTTCTTCACGCATAACATCTATTACACCAGAAGCATCCCTAAAGGGATTAAGAACTAAAGGTGTTAGATATCCATCATTTTTATGAAAAATTTTTTGCAACCAAGGTTTTCCATATTGCCATCCTCTTTTCTTTATATCTATAGTAATTTCATCTTTAAAATCAGATATAATCAAAGACTGCATAGAATAATTTGTAATAATAGAATAAAACATATCTATTATTTCATTGTTTTCTTTTATTAAGTCCTTTGGCTCTATCTTTTTTTTTCCTTTTAACAAAATTACATTTCTTTTTTCACACTTTATTTCATACAGTTGGTTGTTGATTACAAAAAAGAGACTTGCGAAAAGATCATCTACAAGATATAATCCATTTTTTTCGTTCCATAGTTTGTATCTGCAAGCAAAATTGTTGATAATGCGATAAATAATTTCTAATAGAGATGATTTTCCACTACCATTCATGCCTACAATCGCATGTAAATTTATCCCTTGTCCATAAATATTATTTGTAATGCGGTAATCTGGGTTTAAAATTATGTCATTTTCTTTTAGAATACACCGATCACAAAAAAAATAAAATTCGTCGGATAAAATTTTTTTTATGTTAGGAGAGCATCTATCATCAATGTGTAAAGCTGCTAAACAGAATTCTTTCATTTATTGACCTGTTCAATATATTTATTTTAATTTTTGATGGTTTGTATGATAAAATGCAATATATGTATTTTCTAAAAAAATAAAAATTTGTAAGTATTTTATTATATAAACAGGAATTTACGTGTTCAGGCAAAGTTCTCCAGACATCAAATCTGGCAAAAGAGTATCACGTAGTTTAGCCAAACATTCATTTTCTTTTTTGTTGTTGCTTATTTGCTGCAAAATGTTTGAAACGACGTTGTTGAA
>JAFXOV010000062.1 GCA_017528425.1 Elusimicrobiota bacterium
AATCCCCAATCCCCATCAAAATTTTATAAAAATTAAATTTTTTAAATAAATATTTTTTGAAAATTAATATTTTTCATTAATTGTTTTTAAAATAATTTATATTATCGTTTTTTTATTTTTATTTATAAAAAAAAATGGCAACAATGACAGAACTAGAGTATGGAAGAGGAAGCTTAATGGGTGTCGATGGAAGAACTGGAGATGCTGCCTCTGATGTTACTTATTCAACAAGACCAAATAATAATCAATATGGAATGTCAATGAGAGGAAGTTTAATGGGAGTGGATGCAAGAATAGGAGATGATGCCGCCGATGTCACTTATTCAACAAAACCAAATGATAATGTTATTAATTTAGGAACAACAACGACTACTACGAGAATAGAAGGGGGAGGAGTAATGCTTGGAAATTCAAGTATAATGGGAGTAGATGCAAGAATTGGAGATGATGCCGCCGATGTCACTTATTCAACAAAACCAAATAATAGAGTTATTAATTTAGGAACAAGAACCGAAGGAGTAATGGTTGGAACAGGAAGTATTATGGGAGTAGATGCAAGAATGGGAGATAATGCTGCTGATGTTACTTATTCCACAAAACCTAATAATGCAGTAGTTAGTATAGGAGCACCTGGATATGGAACAGTGACTACTACTACTACAACAACTGAGAGAACAGGAGGAGTAATGGTCGGAACAGGAAGTGTTATGGGAGTAGACGCAAGAATGGGAGATGATGCCGCTGATGTTACTTATTCAACAAAAGCAGACAACAATGTGGTTAATCTAGGTAATATTAATACAACAACTACAACAACAACAACTACAGTTAATAGTGAGGTAGAAAATTTAGATGTATATAATAGAGCAACTGTTCTTCAAGATAAAGTACAACATATTATCCAAAGAGAAATACAACCTATTATTAAGACTGTTATTAAACCAATAATACAAAAAGAAGTACAGCCTATTGTCGAAAGGCAAATACAGCCAATTCTTCAAAAAGAATATATACCAGTAATAGAAAAAGAAATACAACCTATAATACAAAGAGAAATACAAACAACAGTAAAAAAAGAAATTCAGCCAATTACACAAAGAGAAGTACAACCTGTTGTTAAAAAAGAAATACAACCAATTCTTATGAGAGAAGAAAAACATTATACACAAAAAGAAATATTTCCTAAAAAAGAAATATCGGTAAAGAAAATTACAAATACAAAAATTGTTCCAATGATTCAAAGAGAAGAAAAACATATAACTCAAAAAGAAGTCGTACCCACTGTAGAAACTAAAATTCAAAATATTGAAAAAATAAAATACGTCCCAATGGTGCAGAAAGTAGAACAACATATAACAAAAAATGAAGTTGCACCAACAGTTGAAACTGAAGTACAAAATATCACAAAAACAAAAATAGTTCCTATGATACAAAAAGAAGAACAACATACAACTGAAAATCAAGTAGCTAATACGACAAGAACTGAAGTGCAAAATATCACAAGAAAAAAATATGTTCCTATGATACAAAAAGTAGAACAACATACAACTGAAAATCAAGTAGTTCCTACAACGAGGACAGAAGTACAAAATATTACAAAAGTAAAAGTTGAACCATATGTACAAAGAGAAATAAGAAATATTACTAAAACAGAAATACAACCATCAGTGGAGACAGAAGTACAAAATATTACAAAAAAAGAATATGTCCCATATGTTCAAAAAGAGATAGTAAATAAAACAGAAAATATTGTTCAACCTACATTAAGACATGAAACAAAAACAATAAATCAAACAGTAATAGAGCCTATGATTCAAAGAGAAGAAAAACATATAACACAACCATTAGTTCAACCTATACTCAAAAAAGAAACAAAAACAATAAAACAACAAGTTATACAACCTTATATCGAAAAAGAAGTACAACATATTACTCAAAGAATAGTACAACCTATAATCCAAAATGAAGTAAGACATGTAAAACAACCTATAATACAACCTATTATCCAAAGAGAAACACAAACCATAACCCAACCCATATTACAACCGATAACAGAAAAAGAAACAAAAATCATAAAACAACAAGTTATTGAACCTTATATACAAAGAGAAATACAAAATGTAGACCAAAATATTATTGCTCCTACAGTAGAAAGAGAAACACAAAATATCGATAAAACAATTGTTCAACCTTATGTACAAAGAATAGAAAAACACATTACAAAAAATGAAGTTGCTCCAACTGTAGAAAGAGAAACACAAAATATAGATAAAACAATTGTACAACCTTATGTGCAGAGAGTTGAAAAACATATAACTAAAAATGAAGTTGCTCCAACTGTAGAAAGAGAAACACAAAATATAGATAAAACAATTGTACAACCTTATGTGCAAAGAATTGAACAACATATTACTAAAAATGAAGTTGCACCAACTGTTGTAAATAAAATACAAAATATAGATAAAACAATTGTACAACCATATGTACAGAGAGAAGAAAAACATATTACAAAAAGAGAAATTGCACCACAAGTCAACAGAGAAGTGAAAAATCTTGAAAAAGTTATTGTTAAACCATTAATACAAAGAGTAGAAGTACATACGACGCAAAAAGAAGTTTTACCTTCGACAAAAATTGAAACTCAAAATATTGAAAAAGTTGAAGTGCAACCATATGTTATGAGAGAAGAGCTACATGTGACTAAGAAAGAAATAGACCCTGTGCTTAAAAAAGAAACTAAAGATATTCAAAAAAAAGTAATACAACCAATAATAAAAGATGTAATCCAACCAGTCTTTATTAAAGTTAAACCAGTTCTCCAAGAAAGAATTAAACCTACAATATACCAAGGACAACAAGTACATCAAGTAATAAATCAAGGAACACAAAATCTTCCAGTTTCATTCCAAGGAACAAAAATTGAAAAAGAAATGGAAGGTGGAACCCAAGTAAAAACTACTATAGTTAAAGAAAGTGTTTTACCAGCTGATTATAGACAAACACAAATGAAACCAGAAATTGTAGGAGGTGTAAGTAGTACAATTCATATGGAACAAACTAGTACTACAGTCAGACCATCTATATTTAAAACTAGTGTACTACCGACTCAAGATGGGGGATCTACAGTATTAAAAACTGTATATGGCGGAACCACATCTACTATTGGGGGACAATATGGAGGAGCTGCTATGGCTGTTTCAACTGGGGGAAGTGTTATGGGAGTCGGAGGAGGAGTTGGAGATTATGCAGCAGATGTTACTTATTCTACAAAACCTAATGGTCCTCTTAATGTTAATGTTAAAAAAATTACTACAACTACACAATATGGAGGAACTGGAAGTATTATGGGAGTAGGAGGTGGAGTAGGAGATGCTGCAGCTGATGTGACTTATTCTACTAAGCCTAATAATCCATTCGTTAGTAATATTGGTAATATTAATGTTAAAAAGATTACTACAACTACACAATATGGAGGAACTGGAAGTATTATGGGAGTTGGAGGTGGCATAGGAGATGCTGCAGCAGATGTTACATATTCTACTAAGCCAATGGTAAGACCTGCTATTGTTTAATCTAATATGGTTAAACTTATATAATTAAATTTTGAAAAAGATAATATTTATTTGTAATAAATTTAAAAATTAATTTATTTATTATATTTAATTTAAAATTTAAAATTAATAATAAAATAT
>JAFXOV010000063.1 GCA_017528425.1 Elusimicrobiota bacterium
AAAGAAAATGAAAGAAGGAATTCATCCAAAATATGTAGAATCAACAGTAACATGTGCTTGTGGTTATACATTTAAAACAAGATCAACAAAGCCGGTAATAAAATTGGAAATATGTTCAAATTGTCATCCTTTCTTTACAGGAAAACAAAAACTTATAGATACAGCAGGAAGAGTTGAAAAATTCCAAAAGAGATTTGTTGCTACAGAAGGAAAGACAGTTGTCAGAAAGAAGAAAGAGAAAAAAGTTTCTTCACCAAGAAAAACATCTAAACTTTTAACATCTACACCTAAGAGAGTAAAGAAAGATGTTAAAAAAGATGCAGCAAAGAAAGATGCCAAGAAAGAAAAATAGATAAAATTTTAAATATGACAGGATTATCATTTTTATAAAATATGAAATCCTGTCATATTTTTTTATAGGTAAAAAATATGTTTAAAGAAAAATTGGAAGAAATCAATTCTAAATTTAAAGAAGTTGAACAAAAGCTCAGTGACAGCACGATAATTGCAGATCAAGAGCAATATAGAGCTTTATCAAAGGAACATTCTTATTTGTCTCCTATAGTTGAAAAATCGAAAGAATACTTTAAATTGTTAAAAGATATCGACGATTTAAACGAATTAAAAGAGTCCGATGATAAAGAAATGAAAGAAATGGCTTTTGCCGAATATGACCAAGCTGTTGCAAACAAAGAAAAAATGGAAACGGAAATAAGACTCATGTTAATTCCGCCCGATCCTCACGAAGATAAAGATATTATCGTTGAAATAAGAGCAGGAACCGGCGGGGAAGAAGCTGCTTTGTTTGCAGGCGACTTATTCAGAGCTTATACAAGATTTGCGGAAAGAAACGGATGGAAACATGAAATAATAGATTCCAATCCGACAGGTCTCGGAGGATACAAAGAAGTTGTATTTTCTATATCGGGAAACAAAGTTTGGAAATACTTTAAATTCGAAAGAGGAACTCACAGAGTTCAAAGAGTTCCCGAAACGGAAGCATCAGGAAGAGTACATACATCGGCAATAACGGTTGCCGTTCTTCCCGAAGCGGAAGAAGTTGATGTGGAAATAAAGCCGGAAGATTTAAGAATTGATACTTACAGAGCAAGCGGTGCGGGCGGACAGCATGTTAATAAAACAGATTCCGCAATAAGAATAACATATTTACCGACGGGATTAGTAGTTGCTTGCCAAGATGAAAGAAGCCAAATAAAAAATAAGGCTAAAGCAATGAAAGTTTTAAGAGCAAAATTATATGAACAAAAAATGATAGAACAGGAACAAAAACTTTCAAGCGACAGAAAGCAACAAGTCGGTTCCGGTGACAGATCCGAAAAAATAAGAACCTATAATTTCCCGCAAAACAGAATTACAGACCACAGAATAGGTTTCAGTGTTTATAACATCACGGAAGTTATGGACGGAGATTTGACCGAACTTATAGAAAAACTTATATCTTGTGAAAACGAAGAAAAATTGAAATCGGCAAACATATAATACAATTAGAAATTAGTAATTAACGGCAACAACAAACGACAATAGATTGCCACGGGCTAAAGCCCTCGCAATGACAACTTCAAAAAATGGACCAAAGTGAAAAAAACATTTTTAATTTATTAAAACAAGCTACGGAATTTTTAACATCACACAATATAACGGAAGCTCAACTTGATGCCGAAGTTTTATTGTGTGGTGTTTTAAAAATAAAAAGAAGTAATTTAGCTGCACTCCGACAAGAAACAATAACTCAAGAACAAAATCAACAATATCAAGATTATTTAAATAAAAGAATAACAGGTGAACCTGTAGACTATATATTGGGTAATTCCGAATTTATGGGATTAACATTTAAAGTTAATAAAAATGTTTTAATTCCAAGGCCCGAAACGGAATTGATAGTTGAACAAGCAAACAAATTCATAAAAGAAAACAATTTTAAACAAGTTTTGGATTTATGTACGGGTTCCGGAGCAATTGCGGTATCTGTTGCACATTATAACGATGATGTATCAGTTGTTGCAAGCGATATAAGCCAAAAAGCATTGGAAATTGCAAAAGAAAATGCCGTAACAAACAATGTCTCAAAAAAGATAGAATTTATAGAAAGTAACATGTTTAGTAATATTATTAATAAAAAATTTGATATAATTATATCTAATCCACCTTATGTTACTAAAAAAGAATATGAGGGTTTGGAAAGGGAACTTTTTTTTGAACCGAAGAATGCTTTTTTAGCCGGAGAGGACGGATTAGAGTTTTATAAGATAATAGCAGATAATTCTGCTGGATATTTAAATCACAAAGGGGTATTGCTGTTGGAGCTCAATGCAAATATCTCTTTGCAGATTGCGGATTTGTTTAGCGATTTTCTTTTTGTAAAAATAATAAAGGATTATTCCGGTTTAGACAGGATATTAATAGCTCAAAATGGATAAAATAGTAATTTACGGCGGTAAAAAATTAAACGGAGAAGTAAAAATTTCCGGAGCAAAAAATTCGGCATTGCCGATACTTTTTGCCACATTATTAACCGACGACAAATGTAAAATAAAAAACGTTCCTATTCTTGCAGATATCAAGACAACCGTAGATTTTTTAAATTTTATCGGTAAAAAAACCGTAAGAAAGGGAAACATTGTTAACTGTGAAAAATCTTCGAAATTGAACCATATAGCTCCTTACGATTTGGTAAGAAAAATGAGAGCAAGTGTTTTGGTTATGGGACCGTTACTTGCAAGACTCGGTAAAGTGGATGTTTCTTTACCCGGAGGATGCTCGATAGGCGCAAGACCTATAGATATTCATTTGGATGCTTTCAAAAAAATGGGAGCAAATATTGAATTGAAAGAAGGTTATATCAAAATATTCAGTAAAGGCAGACTTACGGGTGCGGATATTGAGTTTAGATTTGCAAGTGTGGGTGCGACGGAAAATGTTTTACTTGCAAGTGTTTTGGCAAAAGGAACAACAAGAATAATAAATGCCGCAAAAGAGCCTGAAATTCAGGATTTGGCCGATGTTTTAACAAAGATGGGAGCAAAAATTTCAGGTGCCGGAACAAGAATAATAACCATAGAAGGTGTTGATAAGTTACACGGTTTTGAGCACGATGTTATTCCGGACAGAATAGAAGCGGCAACTTATATGATTGCAGCATTAATGACAAAAGGCGAAATTAAGTTAACAAAAGTTAATCCTAAACATTTGGAACTTGTAATAGAAAAACTTATTGAAGCAGGTGCGGATATAAAAATAAAAGATGATACTTTAACGGTAAAATGGAAAAAAGAAATAAAACCGATTAATATAAAAACGGAAGTTTATCCGGGATTTCCGACGGATATTCAAGCTCAATGGATGGCACTTATGTCACTTGCAAAAGGAAATTCCATTATAGAAGAAACCGTTTTTGAAAACAGATTTTTACATGTTTGCGAATTACAAAGATTAGGTGCAAACTTAAAAATAGAAGGAAGACAAGTTTCTATTCACGGTGTAAAAGAACTTTCCGGAGCTCCGGTGATGGTTTCCGATTTAAGAGCGGGAGCCGCTCTTGTTTTGGCAGGACTTTGTGCGAAAGGAAAAACGGAAATTTCGAGAATTTATCATCTTGACAGAGGATATGAAGCTTTAGAGAAAAAGTTCAGACATCTTGGTGCAAATATAAAAAGAATAAAATAGTTTATATAGGGGGTTTTCATGACAGAAAACGAAAACAATGTTCAAAATAATACTTCGCAACCTGGACAAGAAACACAAAATGCACAACAAAAAAGTGTGCAGGACAGTATTGCAAGTGTAGTTCAACAATATTCTTCTTTTAAAGATCAAGTGGCCGGCGTACAAAAAGTAAAACAGCCAAAGGAAAAGAAATCAAAAAAAAGCGGAGGATTTTCCGGATTTTTAGTTTCTGTTATTACCCTTGTTTTCCTTTTTATTGTTTTATGCATAGCAGTTTCCTATATTGCACTTCCCGAAGTAGATAAAGAAGCAGAAGAAATAACAACCGCAATAGATGAAGCCGAAACAAAGTATTATAATACTTTTTCCACGTTTCTTTTTGTTAAAGAGACAAATTTCGACAGATCTTTAAACATTGATATAACGGGTTCAAAATATTTTACGGCTTATGAAGTCGTTCCTAAAAAAAGCGACGATAACGAAACAGAATTGTGCCAAATAAACTTATATGGTGCTAACGGAATCTTTTCGATAGCATTCTGTTATATAAAAGCTTTTATTAACGAATATATTCCATTGGAGTAAATTCAAAATTTTGCTAAAATTGACGAGATGATATTTATCGGAGGAATTTATATATGAAAAAATATTTAGTCGTTTTGTTATTATTTATTTCGACCGCTTCCGCGTTCGCGATTGATATAGACATAGTTCCTAAATTGTCTTTATGTTTGCCGGGAACATTCAGAAGCGATTATGAAGTTGATATTGCCGCCAATCTTGGTATAGAGGGCAGATATTCTTTGAATAATAATTTTTCCGCGACTCTCGGTGTTGATTGGTTAATAAACAGAAACGTAAGCATGGGTTTAAAAGCTTCCCGTGATCCGGAATTCGATAAGGGAAATTTTAACAACACAAAATTTACGATGGTACCTGTATATGTAGGTATAATATGGTTTCCTTTCGGAAATATAGGTGAGTACAGACCTTATCTCAGGCTTGAAGGCGGATACAACGTATATTGCGCTTTGTCTAACGGCAGCGGAACAACTCCGGGATATTATGTAGCGGGCGGTTTCGGGTTTGAATTGTACGACAGATTTATTTTTGAGCTTGAAACATCAAGACAAGAATGTGAATATGACGACACAAATATAACGTATAAAGATATTCTTTTCAGATTCGGATATAAATTTGTAATTTAATTTTAGTTAGGAGTTTTATTAACATGCAACAAAAACTTACACAATCCAAAGAATGGACAAACTTAAAAAATTATTATGAACAAGAAATGAAAAATGTTCATATGAGAGATCTTTTTAAAGATAAAGAAAGATTTAATAAATACAGTATCAGGCTCGACAATATAGGAATATTGTTTGACTATTCAAAAAATATTATTGACGATAAAACAAAGCAATTGTTATTGGATTTGGTTACAGCAAGCGATTTAAAATCTTGGACCGAAAAAATATTTTCAGGCGTAAAAATAAATTGGACGGAAAAAAGAGCCGTTCTTCATTCCGCATTAAGAAATATGTCGGACAAACCTGTATATGTCGACGGAAAAGACGTTATGGTTGACATAAAAAAAGTTCTTAACAAAATGAAAGATTTCACCGAACAGTTAAGAAGCGGAAAGTGGAAAGGTGCAACCGGAAAAGAAATTAAGGCTGTTATAAACATAGGTATCGGCGGTTCCGATTTAGGCCCGAGAATGGTTTGTGAAGCATTAAAATATTATGCAGACGGTCCGCAAGTATATTTCGTTTCAAATGTCGACGGTGCAGATATATATGAAGTATTGAAGAAATTGGATCCGGAAACATCATTATTTATAGTTGCTTCAAAAACATTTACCACTCAGGAAACAATGACAAATGCAAACACAGCAAGAAAATGGTTGGTTGAAAAGCTCGGAGAAAATGCAATCAAGAACCATTTTGTTGCCTTATCCACGAACAAAGAGAAAGTTGCGGAGTTCGGTATAGACACAAACAATATGTTCGAATTTTGGAATTTTGTCGGCGGAAGATATTCTTTGTGGTCAGCAATAGGGTTGCCTATAGCATGTTCCATAGGTTTTGATAAATTTAAAGAATTGTTGGAAGGCGCTTATGAAATGGATCAACATTTTATAAATGCTCCTATCGAACAAAATATACCTGTTATAATGGCAGTTCTCGGTGTTTGGTACAACAATTTCTTTAATGCACAAAGTTATACGGTATTACCTTACAGTCAATATTTGCACAGATTTACGGCATTCTTACAACAGTCGGACATGGAAAGTAACGGTAAAACAATTAACAGAAACGGGGAAAAAGTTGATTATCAAACAGGGCAAGTTTTATGGGGAGAACCGGGAACAAACGGTCAACACTCTTTCTATCAACTTATTCATCAGGGAACAAAATTAATACCTTCGGATTTTATAGGTATAGTTAATCCGCCGGAAAGAATAGGAGACCACCACGAAAAATTGATGTCCAACTTCTTCGCACAACCGGAAGCATTGGCATTCGGACTTACAAAAGAACAAGCAATAGATGCTTTGGAAAAAAGCGGAGCATCAAAAGAAGATATAGAAATGTTGGCACCGCATAAAGTTTTTGAAGGTAATAAACCGACTAACAGTATATTATTGGATGAACTTACACCGAAAACACTCGGTGCATTAATTGCAATGTATGAACATAAAATATTTGTTCAAGGTATAATTTGGCAAGTTAACAGTTACGATCAATGGGGAGTTGAGCTCGGGAAAAAATTAGCTAATGTTATTTTGCCCGAATTAAAAGGTGAAAAAACAAACGAGCACAATTGTTCTACAGCTTCATTGATAAAGCATTACAACAAATTGAAAAAATAATTTTTTAATATTGATTGAAAAATCATTGAAAAAAATGATTCTTTGGGCTATACTATTTCAAGGTATGTATAAAATTAACTCGTTTTTATCCGTATTCAATAAAAGCATAGCTTTATTGGTAATATTTTCTATATTATCGGTGACTTTTTCTTTCAATATCGATGAAAATATTAAACAAGATTTAAATACCATCTGTAAAGCGACTTCAGTTTCGGATTATTATCGTTCCTTAACAAACTTTTCTTATAATATAATAGGTAAGATTTTGGAATCGACAAATATATCTTTAACCGGAACAAAAACTCAAGAAGAAAATAAAGATACACAAAAAAAAGCCAATAATAAAGAATCTTTAACTTTTGTAAAAACAGATAATGAAATTAAAATAAAAGCACCTAATCTTTTGACTAATTACAATTTCTATGATTTTGGTTTTATTCCAAGTACCGGAAACAATTTCAAGTTTTTATTAAATAAATTTTTCTTTCACATTCATACTCTTAAATTAAGTCTTGCAACGATGTTTTGCTGTTATTTTGCAAGAGGGAATATAGATATTATAAATTTAAATAACATAATAAAAGAAAACCGTCTTGTTTAACATATTATAAACAAGGCGGTTTCTCTTTTATGGGGGAAAAATGAAAAATTTCAAAAGTATCAAACAAAAATTAAAAAGCTTTTCTTTTAAGAAAACTACCGCGATAATTACAACATTGTGTTTTCTTGTATCCATTGTTTTTTCACAAACGGCTTATGCCGCAATGCCTGTTCCCAATAATTTACCTGCAACACCGAATTTAAATACAATATCTCAAACACTAATACCTTTTAATTTGGGAAGAATAACCGATGCTTTTTATTCAAACGACGGTGATATAGTAATAAATATTCAGGATTTGCACTCCCACGAACAAACGCAAAGAAATATAAACTCGATTTTATCGATATTGGATAAAAATTTCGGTTTAAAAGATATATATCTTGAAGGTGCAACCGGAACGGTAAATACGGAATGGCTTTCAAATATACAAGATAAATCTACAAAACAAAAAGTATTAAACAATCTTTTAGCAAGCGGAAGATTAACCGGCGGAGAATATTTTGCGGTTCAAACAAACAAAAATAATATTTTAAAGGGATTGGAAGATAAAAGTTTATATTCTCAAAACTTTAAAATATTGGGAGAAATGTACAATAAAGAAGCAGAAATAAACAATTATGCTTTAATATTAAAAAATCTTTTCGATAAAAAAAGCAAACAATATATTTCCGACGAAAACAAAAAAATAAACAAAATTATTGAAAGTTATAAACAGGAAAAAATAAAGACCGACAAATATATTGAAGCTTTATTAAAGACAGCACGGAAAACGGACATAAATTTATCTAAATACGGAACCATAATAAAATTTGCACAAATTATATCAAAACAAAAATCTTTTGATGTAAACAAATTAAACGGCGAAATCGCCGAACTATTAACCGAGTTAAAGGAACAGCTTAGTTTTCAGGAATATAAAGCTCTCACGGAAAAAGCAACAAAAAAAGAATTCGAAGTTGATTTTTATTTTGACTTATTAAGAAAAGCAAATGATTTAAATCTCTTAACCGGTAAAAAATATAAAAACACCAATGCCTTTTTTGAATATTTGTTGCTTAACCAAAATATCAATACAATAAATTTAGCAAACGAAGAAAAATTATTTGTCAGAGAATTAAGAGATAAACTTGCCCAAACACAAGCTGAAAAAGATATATATTTCTTACAACAGAGTTTAGAATCTTTATCTCAATATTTAACAAATAAAATGACCGCAAAAGACTATGAACAATTTTCTCAGAATCTTACAAAATTCAAATTGTTATGGGAAAAATATATAGATATTGATAACTTAACAAGTTTAACGGAATATTTCGATTTGGCAGGCACATTCTATAAAAACAATGTTGAAAGAAACAGAGTTTTTATAAAAAATGTCTTCGGTAAAAAAGTAAATAAAGCCGTTGACGGTTTAAGAATCAAAAAAGCTTCAATAAGTCATAAAGATAAAGTTTTGGATGCAATAGCAAACGGCAGAAAAATACATGTAGTTATAACCGGAGGTTTCCATACTTACGGATTTAATAAATTATTGGAAGATGAAAATATAAACTATATAGTGATAACACCTAACATAACCGAAGAAACAGCAAAAGCGGAAACATTGTACAAAAATATTTTTAACGAAGAATATGACATAGCAAGTACAACTTTTGCAAATATGCCCGTTTCCCAAATTATTGCATTATTGAACAAAGGTGAAATTAAGGACATTAAGCCGGTAGGTAACAGTGTTGAAATAGAATATGTTTCCGGTGAAAAAGTATCTTTAAGCGATTTATCGCAAGAAGAAATAAAAGAAGAAACGTTAACTCCGGAACAGGCGGATACAGCGGCAGAAACAGTATTGGGATTACAAGAAATATTAAAATCTTTAAGAGAAAGTTCAAGATCCGGAGCCGACTTTGATATTTTCACAAAATTAAATGATTTGGAAGCATCTGCAGATCAAATAACAGATATTGAACTTAGAAATAAGTTTATCGAACAAATAAGTAAAATAAGAACCGATTATTCCGATATGTTTGATGTTGCCGAAGGTAAAATGATGTTACCTTCAACAAAAAGATTTTTAAATACATTATTCTGGTTTATAAGAAACGAAGGTGTTAAAAACAGAATAATGAGTGTGGGTGCAGCAGTATTGGAAAACACGTTTCTCTTCCCTATAATCCTATTTTCACCGACGACTTTTACTTTACTGCATTTCAAGAAAAATTCAAGAAACAACATTAAAAAAGTTTTAAACGAATTGGATGAACTTTATGGAATAAAAAATTTATTATCCGAATTGGATACCCTATCAAAACAAGGACAGGAACAAACACAAACATATAAAGAACAACTGCAAAATTTGAACAGACAAGTCGGCAGAATAAACAGAAGTATAGAAAATATAAATATCGAAGAACTGAACAGAGAAATTCAAAGAAGAGAAAACTTCTTAGATAAAATAGGTTATACTCCAATATTAAACGGCACATTAAACATGAAAAAGAAAGGTTTGGCCGCCATGATATTTGCCGGTGTAATGTTGATTATCGGTTTTGCTGGAACAATAGAAACTTCAACCACATTCGCGGAAGCTTTTTCCACCATAGGAAGTAATATCCAATTTGTTTTCTATACTCTTGCCGGGGCTTTCGGATTGGGTTATTACGGTGCACATATAAATCACAATTTAAAAATTGACTCCAAAGTATCAAAAGCAAGACAAGCTCTTAAAAGTTCTCTTTACGATTTGGTAGAGTTATTTCCTAACGACGTAACTTATGCAAACTACGGTGACTTGGAAGAAAGTGAGCTTTATATTATTTTTTCCGATCTTTTGGAAGCTTTTGACTATGGCTTTTTTGAAAGAGACTACATAAAAACGACTGATAATTCTGCAGAACCGTTAACATTCTTGGAAATATTAAAAGGTATTCCGTCAAGAGGAGAAGGAATAGATTCCGACGAATATAATTATAACATTGAAACTATTATTGATTTCTTTGAAAACATGTCCGACGAGCAAAAAAATGCAATAATAGAAAATATTGATGCGACATTACAAAACAGATCTCTTTCCAAAGAAGAAAGAACATTATTAAAGAATTATAGAAACAATATTATAAATTTCAAAAAGAAATATTGGAAGCTCAGCATTTTGGAGTCGGATGACAAACAAGTAAAAGAAAAGAGAAAATTTAAAGCAACAATTTACGGAAAAACATATTTTACCACTACAACAAGTTATGCAAAGGCTTTTAATGATATTATTGCCAAAATTGCAGGAAGCAGAAGTTCAAATATAAGGTTAGAAATATATAAACTGCACGAAAGCTTAGGATACAACAGTTATCGTGATAATCTCGACAGAGAAATGGCAAGATTATCTTTTAAAACAAAAAAAGAAAGAAAAGAATATGAACAAAAAAGGTTGGAAGAATTTTATAAACGTTACATAGCCGAAGTATTACCGGAAAACACTAAAAGAACGGTTCTTTCCAAGCCGACAAGAAAACTTTTGTCAAACAGACGAAAATCTTCGGAAGAAGAACTTTTTAGAGTGGAAATACCGGGAATAAATGATAGTGCGGAATTGGAAACTCTTCAATATGTATATGCAAGATCTCCAAAGCAAGCTGTAAGAGCAATCATATCTTTAATCTGCGATGCAACGGAAAAAGGAATTTTGACGGGTGGAATGTATGAAGGCCTCACTTTTTCCAATAAAAATATTCATGCAATAGAGCAAGCTATTGCAGAAAAAAATCCCGATTTATCAAAATTGATAAAAACCGACAACCCGATTAATAAAGCACCGTCATTAAATGAAAAAGTTACCCCGAAACAAACAAGTCATCAAATGACAATAGGGGAAAAAGAATACCGTGTGGTTATTCCGGAATTAAATGACACTCCCGAGTTGGAACGTTATCAATATGTTTTTGCTATGGATGAAGCCGATGCAATAGAAAAAGCTGTTGATGCAATAATAGCTGCCAGACAAAGAAAAGAATTAACAGGCGGATATTATAATTATGTTGTAATAAGTAACAGAAAAAATACCGACGGAATAAGAAACAGAGATATCATTATAGAAGCAATAAACAGAGCCGGAACAGCAACGGTTGAAGAAATAACGGAACAACAAGAAGAATATAAAGGTCTTACATCCACCGATGCATACCAAGAAATAGCAGATTATGTAGGAACAGATTTGAAAACGATAAGAGAATTGTTTGCTACGGATAAAGGAAAACCCGAATCAGAACAGAGAGGAGAAAAATTTGCAAGAGAAATAAAGTTAGGAAACGGTCAAGCTTTCAGATTTGATTTTTCAAAAACAAATCTGGATGAAGAATTGTTAAAACGTTTCGCTAAATTATTGGAAGAAGTAAAATTCAAAGAAAGAAGAAATGCAATGCTTTCCGGTGAAACTTACAACCTCACGGAACAAAGATCTGTGCTGCACAGTGCTTTAAGAAATATCACTACAGATAAAAACGGCAAATTAAAAGCAAAAGCACCGATATATGTTAAAGGTAAAGACGTGATGCCGGGCGTTGTAAAAGTTTTAAATGATATGAAAGGTTTTTCGGATAAACTTATTAACAAACAATGGTTGGGAGTAACAGGAGAAGAAATAACCGATGTTGTAAGTATAGGTATCGGAGGTTCCGATTTAGGACCGAGAATGGCAACAGAAGCTTTATCAACATTTAAAAAAGGTCCTAATGTTCACTTCGTTTCAAATGTTGATCCGAATGATATCGACTCTGTTTTGAACGGTTTAGGATTAGATCCTAAAAAAACTTTGTTTATTATAGAATCAAAAACATTTACTACGGAAGAAACTCTTGCCAATGCTAATGCAGCAAAAAAATGGGTAACCGATCGTTTAGGTTCTGATCGTAAAGTTATAGAAAAACATTTTGTTGCTGTATCCACAAACAAGAAAGAAGTTTCTGCTTTCGGTATAGATCCTAATAATATGTTCGAATTTTGGGATTGGGTTGGCGGAAGATTTTCAGTTTGGTCTGCGGTAGGTCTTCCTTTAATGTGCTCTGTAGGCTTTGAAAATTTCACAGAGTTTTTATCCGGAGCAAATGATATAGATGAAAACTTTAAAAATGATGATATAACACAAAATATACCTGCCTTAATGGCAATACTTAATGTATTGGAAAGAAACTTTTTAGACAGAAATGCTTATGCCATATTACCGTATAACAGATATTTAAAAGCATTCACTTCTCATATTCAACAAGTTTATATGGAAAGTTTGGGGAAATCGGTTGATATTTACGGAAACAGAATAACCGATTATTCCACAGGCTCGGAAATTTACGGAACAGCAGGAACAGATGCTCAACATTCTTATTTACAGGAACATCATCAGGGAACAGATATTATTCCGGTAGATTTTATAGGATTTGCACAAACAAGTGACAATATAACAGATGAAACATTGCAAGAGTCTCACACGAGATTACTTGCCAACATGTTAGCTCAGGCAAGTGCTATGGCATTCGGAAGAACCTATGAAGAGACTGTAGCAAAATTAATGGAAGAAGGTTTGGATGAACAGACTGCAAGAGAAGATGCAAAAGCTAAAATTTTTGACGGTAACAGACCTTCTACAATTATGATGTTCGACAAACTTACACCAAGAACTTTGGGTGCTTCGATAGCATTATATGAAGATATGGTTGCAACATTGGGAATTATCTGGAATGTAAATGCCTTTGACCAAATGGGAGTTCAACTCGGAAAAGTAAATGCAAAAGAAACTTTTAAAGGGTTAAAAGGGGAAGGAATTGAAACCGACAGTTCAACAAAAGGAAATATGGCTTTCGTAGCCGCAGCAAAAGCCGGAAAAACCGCTTCCGTTATGTCCGGTGCGGAAGTACCCGCTACGGCAGCAGCAAACATTGCTTCTTCAACGGAAAAAGACAAAGCTCCGACACAAGAAGTACAATCAAACTTACAAAGCTTAATTTCACAATTGACCGACTCACAAAACGATACGGAATTAAAAGATGCAATAGTAAAAATGTTAAATGCAGGTTTTAATGAAAAGTATATAGAAAAATTGCTTTCTCAGTATCTCGATTTAAGAAACGGAAATATTCCGCAAGACATATATTCAAAAACGGAACAGATAAAATTCGGAACTGCCGGTGTAAGAGGTATAATGGGTGAAGAAGTTGATTTCTTGGATATGGTAATAATAACACAAGCTATATCAAATGTTATATCTTCCATTGCAGACAAACAAAATATCAATCCGAAAGATATAAAGATTCTTGTCGGCGGTGATTCAAGATTTTTATCTAAACAGTTTGCCGAAATAGTTTCAAAAATACTTGCGGCAAACGGTATAAACGTTGTAATAAGCAGCGACGATATACCAAGCCCTACAATTTCTTATTATACCCGTGCAGACGGTTTTACTTTGTCGATAAACATCACCGCAAGTCATAATCCGAAAGAGCATAACGGTTACAAAATAACATTGGGCGACGGAGGACAAGCCGGAACGGATGTCACAACAATGATTGAAAACGAAATAAAAAGTATTCAATCTCAACTTGCCGTCAATGCGGATCCGGGAATAAAAATAGTAAAAGCTTCCGAAAAAATAAATTCCGTAGATGTTAAAGAAACTTTTATAAAAGCATTCATAACAATGATAACAGGTATCTTCGGAATAAATAACAACACAGCGCTTAACGGTTTCAGACAAAAAGCCGCTAAATGGACAGTTGTTGTTGATCCCAAAAACGGAGCAACAAAAAAATATTATTACGAAATATTAAAATTCTTCGGTTTTAATATAGTTATGATAAACGATACGGTTGATCCTACGTTCGGAGGACAAAAGCCGGAACCTTCTTTTGAAAACACAAAACAATTAAGAGAAAAAGTAAAATCGATAACGGAAGATAATCTTTTGGGTATATCCACCGATGTCGACGGAGACAGATTTGCCGTAGTAGACAAAGACGGAAACTTTGTAACCGCAAACGAAATAGGAACAATTCTATTGAATTTCAGATTACAAACTTTATTCGATAATCTAATTTCGGAAATTACGTCAGCACAAGGCAACAAAGAAAGACAAAATGAAATATTAAAGAAGTTCTTGGGAAGAAAATTGATAGTTCCGAGAAACTGTGCAACTACACATGTTCTTGACGATTTAGCAGCTAAATTAGTATCGGAATACTCCGATAAATTAAAGGGATTCGATTTGGATCCTCAATTGTTGAAACAATTTGAAAGTTGTGTTGATGTAAAGGAAGTGAATGTAGGTTTTAAATATTTTGCTCAGGCAAAACATGATGCCGAAGATAACGGAGATTTATTCTTATTAGGTGTAGAATCTTCCGGAGGAATATCAATAGCGGAATGGATTTATGACAAGTGCGGATTCCTGGCAAACTTAATGTTGTTATTCGTCCTCGTTGAAAAAGGAAAACAACCTGAAGACATTTTATCCGAAGTATATTCGGATATTTCTTATGAACCTCAAGGTATAGAAACAACTATTAAATTCAGAGAAATTGTTGCAGAAGACAGTGAATTTGATACACCGGGAAAAATAAGTGCGGAAGCAAAAAAGAGACAGGAAAAATTAATGTCAACCATAACACAATTAAAAGGACAAGAAAAGTTTTCCGGCATTAAACATCTGTTTGCACATATAGATAAAGATTTGGTAATAAAAGAAATCAGAGATAACGACGGTATAAAAATAATATTCGAAAACGGTGCTTGGTTATTAATAAGACCTTCCGGAACAGAACCTATTGTAAGAATTTTCGATGAAACTAAAGGAAATGAAAGTCTCTCAAAAGAACTTGTTAATTTTGTTACTAAAAACGGAGGTCAAGATCTTATTGATGCTGTAGAAAAAGCTCTTGGTGCAAAAACAACACCATTTAAAGCAAACTTAGCATTATTTGAAACAGTTATTGAAAACTCCGTTAAAGCTTTGCAAAGATTAACTTATTCTGTTTTGTTCAGGGATAACCTGGAATATACAATTGTTGCGGATGCAACCGATCTTGCAAGAATAACAAAAGCTCAAGAGCTTTCCAAACAAGGAATAAAAGTTAATTTAGTATTAATCGGAGAAACTAATTTGGTTCAAGAATCAGATTCAAGAATTTCAACTGCAGACGGAGATTTAGCATTTTGTTTAACATCCAAACCAAATGAAAATTTAACTGTTTACGGATACGATGATAATTCTTACGGACAAACTGTAAACATAAGTAATATTACAAAACAAGATGCATTAATCGCACTGTTACAAAACATAAATGATCATTCAAACAAAACAGTAAAAATATTGGATTTACCGGAGAACATGAGTAAAGATGATATAGCAGCAAAGGATGTTTCGGAATTTGCAAGAGACAAGTTCTCTGTCGTAGGTGTAGGGAAAACCGCATTAAAATTGTTTGCCGATGCATTAGGAAACAAACTAAACCAAAAAGCAAGTGACGATATGTTGCTAAAGCCATCGCTTGTTGCAACAAATTTATCTGCCGAACAAATTGACACTTTCGGACAAAATGATATTAATAGGATTGTAGAACAAGGTGTAGCAACAATAATAATATCTGCCGATGATAAATTACTGCAAGAGAAATCACAATCTTTAAAAACTTTATTACAGATGGCTCATAACAGCGGATTAAAAGTAATGTTTAATTACAGTTTTGATCTCAAACAAATGTCAACAAATGAATTTGAAAATTGGATATCTTCATTTGACGAAAAATTTCAACAATTTAAAGAAAACGGAGGTATAGACGGACTACAAGTAGATTTATCACAAAGCGGAACATTAGCAAATAATGCAACAATTTTAGATCTTTTATCCGAACTTTCTACAAGTGTAGATAAACAAAATTTAGATTCTTTCTTGGCAATAAAAATGCCTTCTGATATTTATCCTACGGAATTTTTAAATCTTTGTAACAGTAAGGGCATAAAATTAGTTACAGATTATGATTCTCCGTTGGTGTCAGTTGGAATATCAAATTTAAAAGCCGGAAACTTGATAATAAATATATCTGCCGATAAAAACGGTTTTATATCGGTAGAAAAAATGTCAAAACTTTTTGAAAGTAAAAATAATGCTACTGCACTTTCCATGATATCGTTGGATTTGCCAATATTGGAAGCAATAGACACTTCGGAAGGTTTTTCGTTTAATGGTTTATCTATAACGAACTTTATAAACTCGATTTTTGAAACAACTCCGGAAGGACAAAAAATAAAAGGTATCAATATTGGAAGAAACTTTGTTAAAGAGAGAGAATCCGTTATAAACGAAGGTGTTATGAGAAGTTTATATAAAATGTATACAGATGATAATTTTAATATTCCTGAAATAAACGGAATGCTTGAAACAACCTTCAAAGAAAATATTTCCAAATACGAATTGAAAGGTTTTATTGAAGGATTACTGCAAGCAACAGAGTTAAAAATGATAAATGCTGATAATCTTTCTTTCGACAACAAAGAATATACAAATCTCTTAATGCAAGCTCTTATGGAATACAGAATAGCAAGCAAAGAAGAAACTTTTAAAGAACTTTCTATTTCCGATGACATAGAACAAATTTTAAACATTGATAATTTCAGAGCCGAATTCAAACAGGAAATAGAAAGAGTTCACACTATACTGAATACTTCCGGTACTGTTGAAGACAGACAAGATACTGTTATCAATATTTTAAATTCTTTAAAAGATAATCCTAAACTTAATTCTCAAGAAAGAGCTATGGTTCTCGAAGGATTGTTGTCATTATTACTCGGATATGCAACACCTAATATTGACACGGATAAATTGATGAACGAAGAAAGTCTTGAAAATATCAAGGCAATACTTAGAGCAGCTTAAACAAAATTTTTACAAAAGAAAATGCACTCCTTACAAAGGGGTGCATTTTTTATTTATGGGATATATCTGCCCGTACCAAAACAAAAAGATTTTGTCAAGGAATTTTCTCTTGACAAAATCAATATGTATGTTATATCATTACAACAAAATACAACATATTGTGCAATTTCAACTTATATTTTTACTACAAAAAGAGGTTTAAACTATGAAATGTCCTTTTTGCGGTAGCTTTGACGGCCAAGTATTGGATTCAAGGCCAATAGAACACACTTCGGCTATTAGAAGAAGAAGACAATGTAACCAATGTAAGAAAAGATACACAACGTACGAAAAACCGGAAGATATAACTCTTATGGTAATTAAGTCCGACAGCAGAAGAGAACCTTTCGACAGGAAAAAACTTTGGGCTGCAATATCGAGAGCTTGTGTAAAAAGACCTGTTTCCACGGAAACTATAGAAAAAATAGTTTCAGAAGTGGAAGGGGAAATAAGTGATTATATCATGGAAGTTCCTTCATCGGTAATAGGTCAAAAAACTTTACAAAAATTATTGGACATTGACACCGTTGCATATATAAGGTTTGCATCGGTATATAACAAATTCGCCGATATCGGTGATTTTATGACGGAATTAAAAAAATTGAAGAAAGACCACGATAAAAATAAATCAAAGAATAAATAGAATCCATTGGGGGAAAAATGCCAACACTAAAAGAAAAATTAGTAAGCAAAATAAAACCGGCATTGAACGAAAATGCGATGAAGGTTTTATCGAAAAGATACTTAAAAAAAGATAATGACGGAAATCCTGTAGAAGAGCCTAACGAACTTTTTTTCAGAGTTGCTGAAAATATAGCTCAGGCCGATAAAATATACGATAAAAACACAAAACTCGATGATGTAATAGAAGAATTTTTTACTATGATGGCGAATTTGGATTTTTTACCGAACTCTCCTACATTAATGAATGCAGGAAGGCCGTTGCAACAACTTTCCGCATGTTTTGTTTTACCTGTGGAAGATTCCATGGATTCAATATTCGAAACATTAAAAAATACGGCATTAATACATAAATCGGGCGGAGGAACGGGTTTTTCTTTTTCAAGATTAAGACCGTCGAACGATTGTGTAAAATCAACCAACGGAGTTTCTTCCGGACCTGTATCTTTTATGCAGGTATTTAATGCTGCAACCGAAGCTATTAAACAAGGCGGAACAAGAAGAGGTGCAAACATGGGGATGCTCAGAATAGATCATCCCGATGTAATGCAATTTATTACATGTAAAGATATAACGACAAATCTCACAAATTTTAATATATCCGTTGCATTAACAAAAGAATTTATGGATGCCGTTGAAGATGACAAAGAATATAATTTGTACAGTCCGAGGACAAAAAAAGTTACGGGTAAATTAAAAGCAAGAGAAGTTTTTGATAAGATTGTAACTCAAGCTTGGAAAAACGGAGAACCCGGAATTGTTTTCATCGACAGGATGAACGATGCAAATCCTACTCCGGAAATAGGTATGATAGAATCAACAAATCCTTGCGGAGAACAACCGTTACTTCCTTATGAAGCTTGTAATTTAGGTTCTATTAATTTGTCTCATTTTGTTAAAGACGGAAAAGTTGAATGGAAAAGATTGGAACAAACGGTAAAATCGGCAGTTCATTTCCTGGATAATGTTATCGATATGAATAATTATCCTATACCGAAAATAGGAGAAATAACAAGATCCAACAGAAAAATAGGTTTGGGTGTTATGGGTTGGGCAGATATGTTGTTCCAAATGAATTTGCCTTACAATTCTCCCGAAGCCGTATTATTGGCCGAAAAAGTAATGTCTTTCATCGAGAATACTTCTCACAAAGCTTCGGAAGAAATTGCTTCAAAAAGAGGAGCTTTCCCTAATTTCAAACAAAGTATATATAAAGACGGAAATCCTATAAGAAATGCAACAACTACAACAATAGCACCTACCGGAACAATCGGACTTATCGCAAATGCTTCCGGCGGAGTGGAACCGTTATTTGCTTTGGTTTATAAAAGAGCAAATTGCTTGGACAAAGCGGAAATGTTTATTATAAATCCTTATTTCGAAAAAGCAATAAAAGATGCAGGAATTTATTCCGAAGAGTTAATGACAAAGATTGCACAAGAAGGAACAATAAAACATATTAAGGAAATTCCGGAAAAAATAAGAAAAGTTTTTGTTACCGCTCACGATATTTTACCGGAAGACCATATAAGAATGCAGGCTGCATTCCAAAAATATGTGGACAATGCCGTATCAAAGACGGTTAATTTTACACACGAAGCAACAAAAGAAGATGTAAGTAAAGCTTACATTTTATCTTATAAGCTCGGTTGTAAAGGTGTTACCGTTTACAGAGACGGTTCAAGACAGGACCAAGTATTAATATCCGCCAACACAAACAAAGATAAAAAAGAAGAAAAAACGATATCTGCAACCGAAACGGAAGTAAAAAAAGCAAGAGTAAGGCCAAAAAGAGTTATGGGCTCAACATTGCTGATGCATACCGGTTGCGGAAAAATGTATGTAACGATAAACGAAGACAGCGAAGGGGTTTTTGAAGTATTTACACAACTCGGGAAATCGGGAGGTTGTACCGCAACACAATCGGAAGCTATCGCAAGACTTATTTCGCTTGCTTTAAGATCCAATGTGGAAACTTCAAAAATTATAGAACAATTAAAAGGTATCAGATGTCCTTCTCCTACACTTACCGAAGGCGGAGCAATTCTTTCTTGTCCGGATGCCATAGCAAAAGCTCTTGAATCTTATATTTCCGAGAAAGAAATGCCGAACTTATTTAATAACGAACAAGCTGCAAATTCCGTTGCACCAATATCAGGGAAAAAAACTGAAGTAAAAGTATATCAGTCCAGAGGAACGGGAAACTCCGAGGGAACGTGCCCTCAATGTCCGGAATGCGGAGAAATGTTGGAATTTGCCGAAGGGTGTGTAGTTTGTAAATCTTGCGGTTATTCGAAATGTTTCTAATGTTCTTAAATAAATAAAAAAAATAGGTTACGGTTTATCTTAAGCCGTAACCTGTTTACTATGGATTAAAGCTATGGATTTTTTTGAAACTTTGTTTGAATTGAAACCTTTTACGGTTATAAGTCTTATATCTACTACAATAGTTTTTTTTATACTATTCTCCATTTTTTTTGTATTAGATCTTAAAGAAGAAAAAGCTAATGTTATTGATGAAAGTAAAAAAAATACTGCTATTTCCGATAATACTTATGTAAATGCTGAAGATATGCTCTTTGATTTTTATAATCAATACTTATCTTCTTCTATTAATGAAACAGAACGACATGCACTAATAAAAAAATACTGTACAAACAACATGTTGGAAACACTGGATATTTTATATTCGTTTGATGATGAAGAAGGTTTTATAATAGGTATAGATTACGATCCGTTTTTAAATGCTCAAGATTTTTTTCCTATAGAAAACATAAAAATCGAAGAAACAGAGAAAAACAAATATAAAATCTCATGGAATGATACAAATAATATTATGGTAATGCTTAATGTTATAGAAGATAATAATGTTTGGAAAATAGATTCTATTGATATTGACAGATTAGAACAAATAAAAAAAGATGTTGCCGATTATTGGAAATCTAAGAATAAGCCTAACCCAAAAAGATTTAGTGAATAAAAATATTAATATATTATCGGAGGAAAACAAAATGGCAAAGTCAGACAAATGGATAAAAAAAATGGCTATCGAGAAAAAAATGATAGAGCCGTTTGAGCCGGAACAAGTAAGAAAAGGAATTTCTTACGGAACATCATCTTACGGTTACGATTTTAGAATTTCCAACGAATTTAAGATTATGCAAAAAAATACCGATGGTTCATTCATTGATCCTAAGAAAATAGATCCGAATTTATTTAAAGATGTGAAAGTAGATGATTTTATTATCTTACAACCACAGACGGTAGTTTTGGCAAAAACCGTAGAGTATTTTAGAATACCGAGAGATATCATAACAATAGCTTTCGGAAAATCCACCTATGCAAGATGCGGTATTATGGTTAACATAACGCCGTTTGAACCGGAATGGGAAGGATATGCAACAATCGCTATATCTAATATAAGTTCGATGCCCGTAAAGATTTATGCCAACGAAGGTATAGGTCAACTTTTGTTTTTAGGTGCTGATGAAATATGCGAAACTTCTTATGCCGACAAAAAGGGGAAATATCAGGCACAGAAAGCTATAACGACAGCAAAGATTTAAAAAGCAATTTGTAATTTATAATTTACAATTTATAATTAAGGGCTTTTTGGTTGAAAAAAGGCACATAAAATAATAGAATAGATGTAATATGCATAAAGCTAAATTTTATATCGTATTTCTTGCTATGTTTGGTATATTGTTTTCTTGTTCCAGCCAACAAGGAAAAGATAGTAATGCCGGAATGCAAATAAAAGGTTCCGATACTATAGTAAATTTGGTTCAGGTTTGGGCGGAAAAATTCAGCCAAATTAATGATGGAGTAAATGTCGGTGTTACCGGTGGCGGAACAGGAACAGGATTTGCCGCTTTGTTAAATAACACTTGTGATATTGCAATGGCTTCCAGACAAGTTGAAGAAAACGAAATCAATTTAGCTAAAAAACAGAATATAACTTACAAAGAATTTATTGTCGGTCTTGACGGATTAGCCGTTTTGGTTAACAAAAATAATCCGATAAACGACATTTCAATCAATCAACTCCGTGATATTTTTATGGCAAAAATTACCAATTGGAAAGAGATTGGCGGGGAAGACAGACCTATAGTTTTGTTATCGAGAGAAAGTAATTCCGGAACTCATATGTTCTTTAAAGAAACTGTTATAAGATTAGGTGATATTAACAGTAAAGACGAATTTTCTCCTAAAGCATTACTTATGCCTTCTTCTCAAGCAATAGTTGATGAAATTTATCAAAATCCTAATGCGATAGGATATGCGGGAATAGGTTTTATGAACGATCAAACTAAAGCTCTTTCCGTATCTGCACAAAATTCAATAGAATATTTTTACCCTACGATAGAAAATGTTATGTACGGAAGATATCCTATTTCAAGACCGTTGTACTTATATACTAACGGGGAACCGAAAGGTATAGTAAAAGATTTTATAGATTATGCATTATCGGAAGAAGGACAGAAAGTCGTGGTTGAAACGGCTTTCGTACCTATAAAGGCAGGAGAATAGAAGATTGGAAGATTAGAAGAATTGTAACAATAATGATAAAACAGCAATAGTAAAAATGAACAGTAAAATAACGGATTACATTATAGAAAAAATAATTTTTTTGTGCGGTATCATTGCAATCGTTTTTGTTGTATTGATATTCGGTTTTCTTTTGAAAGAAGGTTTTGCCTTCTTTAAAGAATACGGAGTATTTAATTTTATATTCGGTAAATATTGGTATCCGTCATCAAATCCCGCATCCTACGGAGTATTTTCATTAATAATAGGTTCTTTGCTTGTTACTTTGGGTGCTGCAATAATTGCAGTTCCTTTCGGTATCATGACGGCATTATTTATTGCGGAACTTGCTCCTAAAGGTATCAGAGATATTTTAAAATCAATAGTTGAACTTATGGCTGCAATTCCGAGTGTTGTGCTCGGTTTTGTAGGAATGGTAACACTTGTTCCTTTGGTTCGTTCCGTTTTGGATATACCTACCGGTTTAACCGCTTTTTCAGGTTCTATAGTGTTGGGATTTATGGCAATGCCTACAATTGTTTCAATTTCGGAAGATGCAATAAGATCCGTTCCCTGGCAATATAAGGAAGGAGCTTTTGCTTTGGGTGCAACAAAATGGCAAACGATAAGAAGAGTTGTTTTAAAAGCCGCTATGCCGGGAATAATAGCTGCCGTTATGCTTGGAATAGGCAGAGTTATCGGTGAAACTATGGCGGTTCTTATGGTAACAGGAAATGCCGCAGCAATTCCGTCTTCAATATTTGATCCCGTCAGAACATTAACGGCAACAATTGCCGCAGAAATGGGGGAAACCGTTAGAGGCGGACTTCATTACAGAGCATTGTTCGGTATAGGTTTGGTTTTGTTTACAATAACATTTTTAATAAATTTTATAGCGGATTTATTTTTGAATAAAAAGAGATGAGTTTTAAATTAAGTCCCAAATTATCACAACAAATAGCTTATACACTGTTAGTTATATCGACTATCATTGTAATAGTTCCCGTTCTCACGGTTATTGTTATTATTATAAAGAACGGTTGGTCTGCTTTGTCTTGGGAATTTTTAACAACGATGCCTAAAGACGGTATGAGAGCGGGAGGAATTCTTCCCGCAATATTGGGAACTCTTGCAATCGTATCTTGTGCAATATGTATCACTTTGCCTGTAGGTGTTTGTGCTGCAATTTATCTTAACGAATATGCAAAAGATAATCTTTTAACAAGAATAATAAAACTTGCAATAGTTAATTTGGCCGGAGTTCCGTCGGTAGTTTACGGTTTGTTCGGTTTGGGAATTTTTGTCATGTTGTTGGGTTTCGGAGTATCTATTCTTGCCGGAGCTTTAACATTATCCATAATGGAATTGCCCGTAATAATAACAACTGCGCGAGGGGCTTTAAGCAGTGTTCCTTATTCTTTCAGAGAAGCAAGTTGGTCGCTTGGCGTAAGTAAATGGCAAACAATAAGAAGAGTTGTTTTACCTAATGCTTTGCCGGGAATTATGACCGGAGCAATTTTAAGCATATCAAGGATATCCGGAGAAACGGCACCGATATTGTTTACGGCTGCAGCATTTTATGTTCCGCATTTACCGAAATCGATGTTCGATCAGGTTATGGCATTGCCGTATCACTTGTATATTATATCGACACAAATACCTAATATGCCTAAAAATATAATTTTCGGAACGGCATTGGTGTTATTGTTGATGGTGTTATCAATGAGTTTGATTGCAATAGTAGCAAGACTTTATTTTAGGAAAATCAGAAAATGGTAGATAAAATAAAAGTTGAAAATCTCAGTTGTTTTTACAGCGGAAAACAAGTTTTGAAAGATCTCAGCTTAACGGTTGAGAAAAACGAAATACTTTCCATTATAGGTCCGTCCAACAGCGGCAAAACTTCTTTTTTGAGAACATTGAACAGAATGAATGATATGAATGTCAATTTCTCAAGAAAAGGAGATATCTTTCTTGATAACGATAATATTTTCGATATGAATCCGGAGAAATTAAGAACGAGAATCGGTATGCTTTTTGCTATGCCGATACCGTTACCGATGTCGATTTATGATAATATAGCCTATGCTCCAAAAGTATTGGGGTTAAAAAATAAAAAGAATATGGATGAAGTTGTAGAACAGTCTTTGAGAGATGCTTCTTTATGGGACGAAGTAAAAGACAGATTGGATTCTTCGGCAATAAAAATGTCCGGGGGACAACAGCAAAGACTTTGTATTGCAAGAATTTTAGCAATAGAACCGGAAGTAATTTTATTTGATGAGCCGTGTTCCGGACTTGACCCTATATCGACGGCAAAAGTTGAAGAAGCAATGTTAAAATTAAGAGAAAAGTATACAATAGTTTTAGTTACGAATAATGTAAAACAAGCATCAAGAGTGGGAACAAGAACAGCTTTCTTTTTGATGGGTGAGCTTATAGAAATAGATAAGACACGAAATATGTTCTTAACTCCTAAAAATAAGTTGACGGAAGATTATATTACGGGAAGATTCGGATAGAGGAGAGGGAATGTTTTTAGTTTTCTTTATTTCCGGTTGACCACGAGCTTTAGAGGCAACCTCCAATAAAAAAACTAAAAACTTTTGAGATTTAAGGATTTACAATGGTAAAGAAAAAAGGTGAAGTAAAAATTCAAATTAAAGATTTAAATTTATATTATTCTGATTTTCATGCATTGAAAAATATAAACATGGATATCAGAGCAAACAGGATAACCGCATTGATAGGACCTTCCGGTTGCGGTAAATCCACTTTGCTCAGAACGTTAAACAGAATAAACGATACCATAGACGGTGTAAGAATAACCGGTGAAATTCTTATTAACGGCAAAAATATTTACGGCGAAGATATGCAGGTTGACAGAGTAAGAAAAGAAGTCGGAATGGTTTTTCAGAGGCCAAATCCGTTTCCTTTATCAATTTATAACAATATAGCTTTCGGACTTGAAATAAACAGAATGGTAAAAACAAAAAAAGAAACCGATAAAATCGTGCAGGAAAGCTTGGAAGATGTTTTGTTATGGGACGACTTAAAAAATAATTTAAAGATGTCGGCATTGAATTTATCTCTCGAACAACAGCAAAGACTTTGCGTTGCAAGAGTTATAGCAATAAAACCTCAAATCATTTTATTGGATGAGCCTTGTTCCGCTTTGGATCCGAAATCCACAACGAACTTGGAAGAATTAATGCAGGAAATGAAACAAAAATATACGCTTGTTATAGTGACACATAATATGCAACAGGCAGCAAGATTATCCGACGATACTGCATATATGTTTATGGGAAACTTAATAGAATTTGACGAAACTTCTATAATATTTACAAATCCGTCGAAAAAAGAAACGGATGATTATGTTTCGGGAAGATTCGGATAGAGGTTGTTCTTTTAAAATTTTTGTTATTGGCGTTTTTAGTTTTCTTTATTTCCGGTTGACCACGAGCTTTAGAGGCAACCTTCAATAAAAAAACTAAAAACTATTTTGTATTTTTCAAATGAAAATTTTAAAAGAAGTGGTTAGTTGTAATAAATTAAAGTTTGGGAGGTTATATGAGACACTTTGATTTGGAAATGAATGATTTAAAGAAAAGACTTGTTGATATGGCTGCAATTGTTCAAGAAATGATAAAGTTTTCGGTAGACATGATAGTTAAAAGAGATATAAATTTATCCAAGGATGTTTTTAACAGAGAAAGAGAAGCTAATCTTACCGAAATAGTTGTAGATGATACATGTTTAAAACTCATTGCTTTAAACCAACCTGTCGGGACAGATTTAAGATTTATAACTTCTGCTATGAGAATCAACAGCGATTTGGAAAGAATGGGAGATGAAGCGGTAAATATTTGTGAGATAGGGGAAGAACTTTTAAAATATCCCGATTTAAAACCGTTAATAGATATACCTAAAATGGCTACAGCGGTAATTGCTATGGTTAGAGACAGTATTAAAGCTTTCAATTTAAATGATGCCGATTTGGCTGATACCGTTCTTTCAAAAGATGATGAAGTTGATGAATTAAAAAGAATAATTATAAAAGATTTGCTGGCTTTTATGACAAACACTTCCGATCAAACAACTCTCATAAGAGCAATAGATTTAATGTTTATAGCAAAAAGTCTTGAAAGGTTGGGGGATCATGCAACAAACATCGCCGAGGATGTTATATTCATGGTTCACGGAAAAGATATAAGACATTTGAAAAGCATTTAAAACTACAATGTAAATTTATAATTAATAAAAAAACAGGAAGATTTTTTCTTCCTGTTTTTTTGTAAACTTTAAATCAAAATTCACTTCACAAATTTTATAATTTGTAGAATTTTTTGAATAATTTTACCATTATGTAAGATACAATTATTCCTTCGAGAGCACCGCAACATACATCTATCGGGAAATGACATCCGGCATAGATTCTTTCAAATCCGGTTGCAAATGCAATTATTAAATAAACATACCAATATTTCGGTATAAGTAAAAGCATTGTCATCATAACCGTAAAAGCAAATTGTGTATGACCGGAAGGAAAAGATTTTGCATGCAATATTTCATAAAACACATTAACATTGCCGTCACCGAAAACAGCCAACGGTCTTGATCTTTCTATAAAACTTTTTATAAAAGTGTTCATTATACTTGCAACAAGTACCGTGCATACTATCAGTGCAAACAAAATCCAAAATTTATTTTTTTCTTCTTTCCTTAAAATAATTAATGTTACAATAACAATAATTATTACACTTGGATTTGCACCTTTATCGTCATAGAAAGAAACATTGGATATTATAAAATTCAGAAATTTATTATTTAAATCTATATTTATAAATTTAAATAATCTGTGATCTGTATCAATTAAGCCCTGCATTAAAGATTTTTTTTGGCCTATTATATTTGCCGTATATTTTTCCGGCAACATTGCGGGATTAAACTTTTTACATTTAGTGATCCAGAATTTCTTAACCAACTTATTATTCCTGTAAACAGGAACTTCTATAGGCTGTTCAAATTCGGAGAAGGGATAAACCTTTTCGGGATTTTTAAAATCAAACATGTTACTTGTAATGAATAAACCGTCTTTATTTTTTAAGTCGGAAATATCTCTTTGCCACAAATCATAAGCATCTATTTTGCCGCTAAAGCAATAAACTCTTTTATCGGGAGTATAGAAATATATTTGGCTTGCCAAATAACTTTTATGTGTAAATAAAAACGGTTTTTTATTATCGGGATAAGCATCATATACTTTATTTATTTCTGAAGCCAATTCCTTCCAACCGAATAAATCATTTGAAACATCAACTATTTCCGCCTTAGGAATACCATATTCAACTTTCTGAGCCTCTTTTTGCGGTAAAAAAGGTTCTATGGGAATAAACTTATATAAACAATGAATCGGAACTATCAAATCCAAAAACAAAGCAAAACCGCAGGAGAAATATATTATTTTCCTGAATTTACCGTTATCCCAAAATTTGTTGATTATGTATGCCGCATACATTGTTAAAATTAAATAACCCATTGCAGGCCAATGAGGTAAAATTTCGTTAAAGGTTGCAATTGCGTTAAAGAAAAATAAAACCGGTAACGAAAAAGATGCAACAAATAATGCATCTTTTTGTCTTTTGAAAAAAGCATCTTTTATCAATACATAAGCAACATATAAAAAGAATATAAAAAGAAACGGTGAAACATAACCTGCTTGTGCGGCAAGAGATCTTCCGAACAAAGTAAAAGAAAAACTGGGTAAAGATTTTCCGAAACCGTGTTGCAGCTGAAAACCGAAACTTGCCCAATTATTTTGAATATTCCAAATAACAACCGGCAAGAAAACTGCAAAAGATATTATCATTGCGAAATACGGTTCTTTCTTTAAAAACCAAAATCTGTGCTCTTTTGCACATAGCAAAAATAAAATTATCGAAGGATATATCATTACTGCTGTATATTTCGACAAGAATGCAAGTCCTACGGTAAATCCTAAAAAGTACCAATATTTTTTCTCTTTCGTTTCTATAATATTTATAAAAAAGTAAAAAGATAAAAGCCAAAACAAAGATAACGGGGAATCGGGGATTGTAACAACTGCTCCCAAAAATGAAAAAACGGGTAATACGTTTATTAATACTATACCTATAAAAGCAACTCTTTCACTGAATATTTTTTTTACACAAATGAAAAACAGCCAAGATGTTAAAATAAAAATAATAACGGAAGGCAGACGAACGGCAAATTCGTTTATTCCGAAAATATCCGTAAAGAGTTTTATTATATAACCTATCATAGGTGGATGATCATAATATGATAAATCCAAAAATTTTGAATAAACCCAATAATGAGCTTCATCTACGGTCAAGCCCAACTTTCCTATAATTGAAAGTCTTAAAAATGTAGTTATCGCCGTTAAAAGCCAAAATAATTTATAATAATAAGACATTTATACTCCTTAAAATATTTTAAGTATTTATTTTAACATAATTAGACAAAAAAAGATATATAATTTTTTTATAAAAAAGCATTGAAAAATAAACAAGTATATATTAGAATATCTTATGTACATGGAGGCAGCTTGAAAAGAAAGTTTATCTCTATTGTTTTGTTTTTGTTTATAATCTCATCAAATGTTTCTTACGGGTTGATGAGTCTTGTTTCTTTTGCTTCCGAAAAAAGCCACATAAATTCTTCAATTACCGTCAATATCCAGGAACAATATAAATCTATGTTTAATCTGCCGAAAAACTTTATTAATATGTGTGTAAAGGTACAAGAAGATTTCAAGATACTTAAAATTAATAATTCTAAACTTTTCTTCATAGATAAAGATGTTGAATTTTTTAATAATAATTTGTTTGCAACATTATCAAGTCCTTTAAAATTAAAGACTTATTACATCTATGACAAAACTTGTATAATTGATAGAATTTCAAATTATTCGAATGGAGCATTTATATTATTTGCGGTAATTTTTATTTTTTATATTTTGAGGTATGTGGGACTATTAAAATTATTTAGCTCCAGCGATTATTTTATTACAAAAAATGGAGATTTGAAGTCTATTACTCTGTCTAAATAAATTTTAGACAGAGTTTTTATTTTGGAAAAAAAATGATTACAATTAACAATTTATCAAAATCTTACGGAACAAGAGTTTTATTCGACAACTTATCTTTCAGTGTCGGTAAAGGGGAAAAGATAGGTTTAGTAGGCAGAAACGGCTACGGGAAAACAACTTTGCTTAAAATGATTACCGGAGAAGCAGAATATGATTCCGGAGAAATACAAATTCCCAAGAGCTACAAGATAGGATATTTAAAACAACATTTGGATTTTAAATATAAAACCATTATTGACGAAGTTGCATCCGTATTACCCAAGGAAGAAACCGATAATAAGTGGAAAGCGGAAAAAGTTTTGTTCGGTTTGGGTTTTACAAAGGAAGATTTACAAAAAGAACCGTCTGTGTTTTCCGGAGGATATAAGATAAGATTAAACTTAGCCAAAATATTGCTTTCCGATGTCGATATGTTATTGCTGGACGAGCCTAACAATTACTTGGATATTGTTGCAATAAGATGGTTGATAAAATTTCTTAAGACATTAAAAAATGAGCTTATATTAATAACCCACGACAGGTCTTTTATGGATCAGGTTGTTACTCATACTGTTGCAATTCACAGAAATAAAGCAAGAAAGGTAGAGGGAACTACCGAAAAACTGTACGAACAAATAGCAAAAGAAGAAGAAATTTACGAAAAGACAAGAATAAATATAGAAAAGAGAAGAAAAAGAACCGAACTTTTTATAAGAAGATTCAGAGCAAAAGCGAGACTTGCGGGTATGGTTCAGTCGAGAATAAAAACTTTGGAAAAGCAGGAAGATTTAAAACAATTAACGGAACTTGAAACATTGGACTTTTCTTTCAGTGATTTGGATTTTCCCGCGAACAAAATGCTCAGCACTTATTCTTTGAAATTCGGATATACGAACGACGATATTTTAATTGACAATTTAAACTTGGATGTTTTAAAAAAGGAAAGAATTTGTGTCGTCGGTAAAAACGGCAAAGGAAAATCCACTTTACTAAAATTATTGGCGGGAAGATTAAATCCTATATCAGGCAATATAAAAAAACATCCGGAACTTGAAACAGGATATTTCGTCCAGTCTGACGTGGCACAACTTAACGACGAAGATACGATTTATGAATCTATTTTATCCGCAAATACAAAGTTACCGCAAAACGCAAGGAACATTTGCGGTGCAATGATGTTCGGCGGAAACGATATGATGAAAAAAATAAAGGTTCTTTCCGGAGGAGAAAAAAGCAGAGTTTTGTTGGGTAAGATTTTGGCAAAGCCGGCACACTTGTTACTCCTTGATGAGCCTACAAACCATTTGGATTTGGAATCTACCGAATCGTTAATAGATGCAATTAACGAGTTTTCCGGCTCGATTATAATAGTAACTCACAATGAAGAACTGTTACATGCCGTAGCACAAAAACTTATAATTTTCGACAGAAACAAAGTATCCTTCTTCGACGGGACATATGCAGACTTTTTGGAAAGATGCGGTTGGGAAGACGAAAGTTCCGAAATAAAAGCAACAACAAAAAGTTCCGAAAAGAAGTTATACACAAAAGAAGAAGTAAAAAAAATCAGAGCCAAATTAATACAAGAAAAATCCAGGGCATTAAAACCCTTGGAATTAAAAATTAAAGAATTGGAAAAAGAAATTCATGATAAGGAACTTGAAATAGAAAACATTACAAAACTTCTTATAAAAGCTTGCGAAGAAAACAATGTAAGTTTTCTTGCCGAAGGCCCGAAACAAAGTAAGTTATTAAAAGAAGATTTAGAAGTGTTGTATGCCGAGTTGATGGAAAACACGGAAATTTTTGAAGAGAAAGAAAAATATTATGAAAAAGAATTTAATAACATCAATAATTAGGAGAACTGCCATGAAGCAAAAAATAACAAAATTCTTTGCATCATTATTATCCGTAATTTTGATATTACCTCAATTTTTACAAGCTGATTTCATATATACAAATATTCCGGCAACAATTAACCCGGTTATCGCAACCGTTTCACAATCTTATTTGAACGACGGGAAAGATATTTTTGTTTTAATTCAAGACTTACATTCAAACCCGGAAGTTCAATCAAATATATATAAAACAATTGATTTCTTAGATAAGGAATACGGAATAAACAAAATTCTTATTGAAGGTGCACCAAATACAAAAATAGATACAAGTTTTATTAAATCTTTAAACAATTATGATTCCAAAGTTTCGGATTATTTATTGAATAAAGGAATGCTTACCGGAACAGAATACTTTCTAATAAAAAACAATTCTGATGTTCCCGTTTACGGTTTAGAAGATTGGGAAACATATATAAATAACATTCGTCTTCTTGCAAACATAAACAATAATTTGAAAGGTTCTCAAAAAGTCTTTAACGATTTTTATAATACCGTTATAGAAAGAACAAACTCAAAAAAATTAATGAAGTATGTGGATTTTGATATAAACGATACCAAGATAAAGAAAAAATTAAATCAACCGATATTAAAATACGACACTTTAAACAATTTTATATTTTTATCCGATACAAAAAAGAATTTGAATAAAAAAAGCGTTAACTCCGAACATTTAAAATTTGTGGGAGAATTAAAAAATTCTTTAGATTATGACAACTACAAAAGCCTTATAGATAAAACAAAAAGTGATGACCTAACCGAATATTGGCAACAATTATATAAGCAATTTTTGCAAAATCAATCTTATCAATCACAATATAAAAATTTATTCTCATATTTAAATTATGTTTTAAAAACAAACAGTTTGAATATCGTTTCTTTGATTCATCAACAGAACGAATATTTTAACGATTTTTTAAATGATTTATACAACAAAGACAAAAACTTGGAAGAAAAAATATTCATATTAAAAATGACAAGCTTATTTGAAAAAATTATAAATTTATCGATAAGTGAATATGAATATGATTTTTTCACAAATAATTTTGACAGATACAAAGAATTGTTAAACTTTTATCTCACCAACGAAGATTTGATTAAATTTGATGTTATTCTTGAATTTAATAAGTTTCTGGAATATTATGCCGTAAATAAAGAAAGAAATAACATATTCATAAACAATATTTTATCTTCCAAATCAACAAACGATAAAAACACCGATAAAAATATTACCGTTATTGTAACCGGAGGATTTCACTCATCGATATTAAATACTTTAAAAGAAAAGAACTTACAATATTTGTTAATAACGCCGTATTCAAAAAGCAACAAAGTTACCGATGCTTACTCAAAAATAGTATCCAGTGCTTACGAACAACAAACAATTATTCAAATACAAATGTTATTGGCCAATACACCTTTAATTCCGGCACACACAAAAGATTTGTTCCTGGCAGAGCTTACTGCCGCATTTGCGGAAGTGTACGATCAGGATCCGAAAACGGTGGAAGAACATATCAGAAAATTGGTAAGAGGGAAATGGTCTGAACCGTTAAACATACACATAAAAGATGACAATTTTAACATCTTTATAGGTAATCAGGTTATTTCTTTCAAAATAAAAGATAATAAGCTTGATTTTACCGACTATAAAATAGGACCGATAGAAGAAGATACAATTTTTATAAGAGATTATGCCAAGAAAAAAACCGTTGAATATTTAGCTACAGTAGGCAGTGAGACTTTTGTTTTTGAAATAGATGAAGATATTGCTTCAAATTTAACACAAGAAGATATTACGGAAATCATTGAAGAAGTAATTGTAAGAACACCACAGGAAGAAGAGATTGTTTCTTTTTCACAAAAAAGTCCGGAAGATAAAAAAAGATATCCCATAAGAATAGCAATAAAAACTTTTGAAAAATCAAACTCAACCGATTTATTCATAAACAATGTTGACGAAAGCAGAACTTTCTTTATTAACAAATCATTATTAAAAGCAGAACCGTCTTCAAGAAGATTATTTTTAAAAATTTCTCTAATTCATGCAATATTATTTTCTTTTTTCAATACCGAAGCTTTCGATAAAGATATGTTAACGGCAGATGACGTTAGTTTTATTTTTATTAATGTTAGCAAAGACGAATTCGGGCTTCCGGATATACAAGCATTAAAAGAAAGTTTGGAAAAAGCTACGGAAACGGAATTTTCCGACAAAGAGATTCGTATTTTTTCTCAATTAAAAAAATATTCCGGGAATTTGGAACTTCTTATACAAGAAGTGTTGCAAAAAGATTATATAAGTGAATACAGACTTCCTCATTGGAAACATATTATAAGTCAATATTTTGCACCCAACAAAGGAGAATCCAAAAGAGTTGCAAGGAAAAGAAGACATCGTGAAAAAGAATTCTTTTCCAAAATGATAGTGGATAATTCTCAAGAGGAATCTTTTCAAGAATTTTTAGACAGAAGAGTTTCCAAAGAAAGACAAAACAAAATAAATTCTAATATAGAGTATCTTGCACAATATTTAATTGCTTCCGTTTCGGAACAGGAAAAACAATATGCTCAACAATTATCTGCGGATTTGGAACAAAATATTCGAGATTGTTTAAATCTTATGTATTTGAAACTGCCAAAACATATTTTTGAAAAATTTCTTAACGAAAAAGGTGTTGTTGCCGATCATAACTTTAATCATTCAATGAAATTAATAGAAAATGCCATAGACATAATAAAAACGGAAGGGAAACCTTTTGCGGAAATAGATTTTACAATAGTTGTATATGCGGCTTTAATGCATGATGTGGCTTGCACTTTTTTCAGAGATAACCACGAGAAAAATTCGGCAATATTAGCCGCGGAAATGTTAAGAAGCAGTCATTTACCTACAAGAACAAGAAAAAGAATAGTTGCTGCTTGTATCGGGCATGAAAAAGTAGGAGACAGGGGAGAAAGAGCAGAACATCAAATATATGAAGCAAGGTTAATACATGATGCCGACGGATTATCTGCCGTTATGGATTTAGGCAGAATCATAAATATCTGGATGAAAAACAAAGAGCAATTCTTTTTTAAAGAAAGGACTGTTTCCGAAAGGCTTGACTTAATAGAAAGAGACAGATTTTTGTATACCGAAGGCGGAGATATGATTAATGATTTATTAAGGCAATTCGTAAGAATGAAACCTTCAAGATACTTAACAAAAGGTGCTCAAACAATATTACAAAACGCAATGAAAAACGGACAGAATTATTTAACGGATTTATTGAATGAAAACAAGCAAAAAATAATTGAAACTTACAACTTAACAGAGGAAGATTTTCAACAGGCAATAGAAACTATCTCTATAATGTTCAGAAACAAGGATTATCAAGAAATATTGCAAAGAACTCCTACGAAAAAAGAATTAAAGAAAGAATCTCATGATGAAATTTTCGATACAAGAAAAGATATAAATACGGATAACACATTACTGATAGATATCGTAGATACAAAAGATGAATTGTACAGGTTGGAAAAAGCTGAAAGAGCCGGTGTTAACACTTTGGCTGTTTCCTTCGCAAGTAATGAAATATTATCAAATATTCCGTTAACAAATGTCATTAATTTGGAAAAAGAAATATTAACAATAAACGGACAAAGTTACGATGTAAATATAAATTTAAATCTTATAAAATTACAACCTGCATATTATTCAGAATACATGAAAGTTTTAACTATTGATGCTCCGGAAGTACCTGAAGAATTAAGACCGGAAATAATAAAACATATTCGAACCCAACTCCTTAAAAACAAACAATATTTGGAATATATAAATCCGTTAGAACATATGGCTATTATAAACTTTGAATCAGCTAACGGTAATTACGAAAAACTAATGGCTTCGAAAGCATTGAATTTCAGTTTTGCTTCGATATTAGCCGATACTTGGGGAGATATTCCGGTACTGTACGACTTTAGAAGAGAAAGAAGTCTTATATCGGATTCCCAAGAAATTATAAATCCAAGAATAATTAATGCAATGTTATCTGCATCTTAAGGAGAAACGGTATGAATATAAAACAAAAAACTATTTATTTAAAGAAATTTTTCGCTATTATTATTTCTGTTTTCGTATTAAATTCTTTTGTGTTGAATGATTATGCTTTTGCTTTCGTACAACAACCTGTTATGCCTACCGTTAACTCTTTACAACAAAAATTTTTAAATATAGATTCGACAAATGCAAAAATAACGGATACCTTTTTAAGTGAAACCAAGTCCGATAATATTCCGGTTATTTTTATACAGGACTTACACGGTAATCCTTCCGTTCAAAAAAACATTTCCGAAATCATTAAAGACTTAGATACAAAATATGGAATAGATACAATTTTGCTTGAAGGTATACCTGAAGGGAAAGCTGATATTTCCGTATTGCAGGAATTAAAAAAATATAATGTTGCCGATGCATTATTAAAAAGCAATGCCTTGAGCGGTCCCGAATATTATTTAATGCAAAATAATACAAATACAAAAATTTGCGGTCTTGAAAACTGGTCATTGTATATTGGTAATATAAAAAGAAATGCTCAAATATTGAAAGATCAAGATTATCTCACAGAAACATTTATTGATTTTGAAAATGCTTTATTTTCAAAAATAGATAATTTAAAAGAATTACAGGAATATATAAATTTAGACTTGTCTGACGAAAAATTACTTAAAGTATTAAATCAGCCTATTATCAATTACGACGATTTGCATAAATATATCTCCATTTGCAATGATATAAATACAATAAACAAAAAGAAATTAAATAAGGAATATTCTGCTTTTATAGAGGATTTAAAAAGTAATTTAGATATTAAAGAATACAATTTACTAATTAGTGATTCAAGAAAAGAAAATTTAACGGATTATTATAATAATCTTTACAGTAAAATAACAACAAAAGAAGAATATAAAAACAAATATAACGAACTTTATTTATTTTTAAAATATACCACAGAAAAATCCAAATTGAATTTGGTTTCTTTAATATCCCAACAAAACAACTTTTTCAACAACTATTTAACATCAATATCAAACAATAAAACTCAACAAAATCTTTTTGTTTTAAAGATGACACAATTGTTTAAAGATTTTGTATTTTTATCAATATCCGACGAGGATTATAATTTTTTTATAGACAACTATGAAAGGTACATAAATTTATTACCTTCTTATCTTGCGCAAGAATATTATGACTACGAAGATTTATTATTTGATGATTTACTTTTTGATTATCATAAAGCAAATATAGACAGAAACAAAATATTTGTTGATAATATTGTCGAATCATTAAAAGAAAAAGAGAACAAAAATAAGCTTACCGTCGTAGTTGCAGGCGGTTTTCACAATTCGATAGCACAAGATTTAAAAAGCAACAACATTTCCTATTTATTCGTTACACCGAATATTCAAGGTCAAACAACAAATACTTTTTATAATGAAATAGTATCATCTGCGGATAGATCGGCTTTAGCTCCAATCAAAATAATGTTGGCAAATACGGGGCTCTTGCAAGATAATACCATTTCGGTATTTTTTGAATATTTGGTAAATGCATTAGCATCCGTAAACGATTATTCTCCGGACAAGATAGAACAAGAACTATCTTCCATAATACAAAAAAGTACGGACGAAATAAGTTCATTATTCGGCATTATCCCGATATCGGTAAACAGAACGAATTCTGTTTTTACTATAGATGTTGACGGGCAAGAATTAAAATTTAAAATAGAAAACGGACAAATTATATGGGAAAAATCTTCCATAAACTATAACAACTATATTGAAAAACAAGAAAAGAAACAATTAGCGGAAAAACTTATAAGTTTGCTTCGAAAACATTTCGGCATATTTCAAGCAACTTCGATGAGATTAAACCCGAAATTAAAATATTCATCGAGATTTTTTTCTAAGAGGTTGGGGAAAAATAAAAGTTTATTATTTAATTTATCAATGTTTTTTAGTGCAATAAAGAAATATCCTAAAGCATACGGGTTGATGATGGATTATGCCTCATCATACACGAACAAAGATAATGTCGTAAGCTACTCGATAAACTTCAATGATGATTCTTTTAAGGATATGAGATCCAGAATTGAATTTGCTCCTTTCATGGGAAAGAGTATAACAATATTGGTAGAAAAAGGATTGGAAACATATCTAACCGAAGATACTATAAAAGAGTTACTGAAAGAATCCATAAAAAGAACAGGAGAAACAGAAGCAACATTTAAAGATACATTATTTATCGGTTTTTTGGATAAATCGACAAATTTATTTGAAGATCATCTGAACAATGGTTTTATAGGAGTAAACAGAGCTATATTCGAAGTGGAAGATAACACAGTAAAACAAGCTTTATTAAAAACCGGTATAATTCATGAAATATCGCACGAATTAAAAGGAGCTTTATCTTCTAAAGATTATCATAACTTTGAAGGAAAAATGATGTATGACGATATAAAATATCTTATTGATTTTGTGGCAAAAACCGACTACGACAAAAAGAAAGAACAATTTTTGGAAGAAGACGAAGTATTGAAAATAAAGGAACAGATTATTAATGCTTTCTATAAAACAATAGACGGACAACGTATCTGCTTGTTTACGGATAAAAATCGTTTCATGAAAAAAATAATGAACTACAAATATAGTGTTAATGATATGGTTAGTGTTGTTGTTAAGAAAAACATTTCGGATGAAAGAAGAAGAGAAGTTGAACTAAGGCACTTGGAAGAATGTTTAAGCCCCGAAGACAGCAAAGATGCCGAATCAGTAAAATTAGCACGAGAAAGACAAAAAGAATTCTTCTATAATTTGTTTGATCCCGTACCTAAAGTACAAACATTGGAAGATTTTCTTACAACTCATATACCGGAAGATAAGCTCGAAGAAATAGAATTCAAAAAAGATTCTTTATTTTCCAAATATGCAGGAATACTAAGAATCAGATATTACAAAGAATTGGAAGACAAACTTGTTCTGTCAAGGAAAGAATTAACTGTTATAAGAAACCTGTCAGCCGCAGAATTAAAATACTTTGAAAAAATGTTAAATATCGAAGAAAAGAAAAAAGCAGAGCTAACAAATGTGGAAATAAAACAAATAACAATGTTGTACGAATTTATAACAAATTTCGACAATTGTATTAAAGCAATGTATAAAGTAATGCCGGCATGGATGTTTGAAGCTTTTTATAGCGATAAGAGTTTGGTGGCAGACCACGCATTAAATCATTCCATAGAAGTTCTTATTAAAGCTTTGGAAATAATTGCTCTAGATTTCAATCGTAGAGTTGATATGAAAACATTAATTTATTCTGCACTATTGCACGATGTAAGTTGTACTATTTTCAGACAAAACCATGAAATAAATTCAGCAACTTGGGCAAGAAGAATTTTACAGAACGGAACAAATTTAAACAAACAAGAAATAAATAAAATTTGTTTGGTCGGAGAAAATCATAAAAAATATAAAAAACCTCTTACGGAAGAAAAAATAAGATCTGCTCATGACATTAGGAGCGGTAATTATTGTTATGAAGCTTGTCTTCTTCATGATGCCGACGGTCTTGCGGCTGTACTCGATTTCGGAAGAGTATTAGGTGTTTGGTTAGCACAAAAAGATCCGTTCATTAACAGAAATCTTAAAATTTTCGATAAAACAGGTGCCGAAAAGGATAGATTATCTTTAATAAGAGAAGGGAAATATTTAAAAGTTGACGGCGGAGATGCAATAAATGATTTGATGAGACAATTTTACAGAAGAAATCCTAATTTTTATTTTACAAACGGAGCCAGAGAACTTGCAGACAAAGCTTATCAGGACAAACAGGCATTAAGGAAATTTTTAGACAGTCCGGAAATAAGAGACAGCATCGAAACTTTCTCTGAACATAAATATTCACGGAAAGATATTGATGAAGCATTGGATATAATAGATGAAACTTTTGCCACGGACAATTTGATAGATGACTATGAAAGAACTCCGATTGAAGAAGTCGGAGAAACATTAACCGTACAAACAGATAAAACAGTAAAAAAAGATTCTGTTTTCAATTTATCTTCAAAACTGTCTATATTGTACAGGATATTATTTAACTTACCGTCGCACTCTAACATTATTCTGTCTGATATGCACGGAGGATACAACAGACTTTCGGAAATTCTTATAAAATTATTGGATTCCACTTACAATATCGATAAAATAATGAAAATCTTCAACAACGGAGATTTAAATAAAGACTCATTAACGGAAGAAGATCTTGAAGAAATAGAAGAAACAAGACAAAAGTTGAATAAAGATATTATTTCCAGAATAAAAAGCATCAAAAAGAATATTTATGTTTTAGGAGATATGCTCGACAGAGGGGATAAGCAAGTTGAAACTTTTGAGTTAATGAATCAAATATCAAAAACGGGAAAACTAAAATATATAATGGGAAATCACGATATCTACGCTTTTATGAATTTGTTGGGATTACATCTTCCGTTTTACGATAATTATAAAGGTATATCGAAAAATTATACCGTCGAATTATTTAACGGAACAAAAAAAGTAAATATTTTAGAGCTTTTAGAAAGCAAAAGAAAATATGGAATAGGTATTGAAGGAGAACAAAAAGACGAAATTGAAAGAAAATGGGAAATGGAAAGATCAAGGGATAAGAAACATTGGGCAAGAAAACTATATGAATATATGCAACATGCGGACGCTGTTCAGAAAAAATGGACGAAAGAAGAAAACAAAGACGGTATAACAAAAGAAAAAGAATTACAGCTTTTATTTGAAAAAACGTTTGGTTCCGAATACAAATTACACGAAAAAGGGAAAGATGTTTTGAATTCTCCTAAAGGAATTTTTGCACAAGATGAAGAACTTCTCAGATTTCATAAAAAATTCTTCGGAAGAAATGTAGGCGTAGTTGTTTACACCGGTATAAGGGGCGTAAACAAAATGTCTCTAAACTGGTGGAAAGACAGAAACGAAGAACTGTCAAATTTAAAAGACAGATATCCTCAATATGCAGCATATTGGAACAGGTTACAGAAAGAAATAGATACAATAATAGCAGATCAACAACAAACATTGAACGAAAAATATTTGTCCGATGAATGGGAATGGCTTGTAATTGATGCAATAATGTACAGAAATTATGAAAGTACCGAATGGAATGCGTTGGATTGGGTTTTCCATAATAATTGGGGGGGAGGAGCAAACGGTTTCCTTGCACAATTAAACGATAAAATAAAAGCAAGATTAAACAAAGAAAAGAAAGCTAAAATCAGATTAGTGCAAGAACATCCTTTATTTGATGAAAAAAGAAAAGCTGAAGAAATAGAAAAGATAAACAGAGAATATGAGCAAATATTTAAGGACAAACTTGTTACTCCGGTAAATTATTTCGATGATCCGTTAATACAAGAATTATTGGAATTTTATCACAGCAATTTTTATTTATACAGAAGGGATCATTTCGGAAATTGTTACATGCATTCTATCCTCCCGGTAGATAATAACGGAGAAGTTTCTATCGGGCATGTAGATAAAGATGGCGTTTTTATAGAAATGGATAATAAAGGTATAAGAGAAAAAGGGTTTGTTTATAAAAAGAGAAGATACAGAAATAAGACAATATTAAGAGGTCTCGGACAAATTGCCAAAGATGTAAGAAGATATGATGTAAACTCACAAAAATTATCCAAAGTAATGGAAGCCTTTACATTGTTAACTGCGATTTATGCCGATAACACAACAAGAATAAAACCTGCAAATTTAAAACAAATGAAAGAACAATTCGGCGGATTCTTCTCTATACTTCAAAAGATGGGAATATCTACTTTGGTTGTAGGACATAATCCTATATCCAAAATAGGAACAAGAGTTGAATTGGAAAAACTTAAATTTTTTAACAGAGAATTAGAGAGACAAAAATTAACAATTTTAAATACCGACGGAGAAATGTCTTCCGGTTACCAAAAACCTTTAGGAGCCGGATTAGGTATAGAAATGTCATTACTCGGCGTAAGATACAGAGGATTTTTGGACGGTAAATCGGAAACTTTTTCAGGAGATTATACACGTGATGTTGAAAAGGAAGATATGAGATTCACAATACTTTTAAATATTTTCCCGAGTCTGAAAAAACTACTGTTGTTATCGGAAAAAATTTATAAACTAATATCTTCTTTTGGAAATATAAAAGATTATTTTAGAGGAAAAATACTGACTAAAAAGAATTCCACATTGATAATGTTAACCACCGAAAAGCAATTGAAAGAAGAAATCGAAAGAGCTTATTTAAGAGGAATATCCGCTATTGCAATTGTTCCTAATAAGCTTTCAATTTTCTCTAAAGAAGAAAACATCGAAAAATCTTTTGTTACAATAAACGGTCAAGAAATAGCCTTTAATGTATACTTAAACAAAATATTGGCAGGTAACGGGAAATATATGAAATGTCTGTCTTATGATTATCAGAAAACTGCGGATGTATCCGATGAAGAAATAGAATTTGAAATAAGAAAACATATCTTGGAACAAATAAAAAATAAACAGTACAAGAATAAAGGAATAAAAACATCTAAAAATGTATTAACGGATATAAATATCGACGGCAACTTAGAACTCAATAAAAAAGCTCTTTCCGATGAGATGAAAACGGCAATAATAAGATCGTTCGGAGTATTACCTTTATTATACGATTTGAATTTACAAAACTTGGCAGATACAGACAGGCTTACTACAAATATCAATATTGATAAGATAAAAGATATTTTAGCAGCCGCGTAAAAATTAAAAAAAAATGATATAATAAAAAAATATAGATTAAAAAAATATAAAAGAAAGAAAGGAAAAAAATGAAAAAAATAATCTTTACGTTGTTTGTTTTTGGTTGTTTTCTATTTGCTTTTGAGTATTGTGATCCTTTGGATATGGGTATAAAATTTTTGGAAGATGATTCTTTGTATGCAACAAAGGAAGTCGTTGTAGCTAAAACAAGAAAAGGAGATGCAAGATCCGGACTTTCGGCAAAAGAACTTTTTGCGCTCGGACAACAATGTATGCAAAAGGGAAAATACAAATTAGCTATAGACTATTTTACTAAAGCAATTAAATTGGATCCTGTTTTTTATAATGCTTATAAAGAAAGAGCTTTGGCAAAAGATAAGATTCAAGATTATACCGGTTCAAAAAAAGATTATGAAACATATATGAAATTACGTGACAGATTAAATATAGCTCAAATTGAAAAAGAAAAAAGAATGCTTAAAAATCGTATAATCTTGGCTAACAGAAAAGTAGCCGATAAAAAATATGATGAAGCAGTAGTAGATTTTACAAACATTATTAGTGCTTATCCTAAATTTCCCGATGGTTACATTGCAAGAGCAGATACTTACGTTCTTCTGAATAAAAATGCTGAGGCTCTTAAAGACTATAATAAAGCACTTGCCATAAATGATGTTCCTAATATTACTTTGTATTTAAAAACGGCAGAAACAGCATATAAATTGAAAAAATATTCGGAAGCGATAAACAACTACATTCAAATTGTAAGACTTAGTCCGAACTATGAATATGCACACTATAAAATGGTTGGAGCTTATATATTTATTGAAAAGTTTGACAAAGCATTAACAAGTTTAAACAAATACATCAGTTGCTCAAGAGAAAAAAATATTCAAACCAGTGACTATAACGAATGGGATAAAATTTTAAACAAATATAGCAATAACACAGATATAAGAGATTTAAAAAGTCAATTAAAAAGTTTAAAATTTGTTCAAACAAAGAAAGCTTAAACTAGTATTCAACCAATTCGTATTCCATAGAACCGATACCGAGTTCTTGAGCATATTTTAATTGAACCATGTAGTCTATGTCGGGATAAAGATGTTTTATAAAATCTTTACCGTAAATTTTGTTTACTATATCTATGCTTGCTTTATCGACAGCAACAGGATCTGCACCGGCAACAATTCCGATATCATCCAACAACACCCTGTCTTTTCTTGTGTTACAATCGCAATATTTTGTTATATGATTTAAAAAGCTGATACTAAAACTTTTTTTATTTTTTAATACTCCGTAACAAACTTCCACTATTTTTTCCTGCACATTTTTTAAACTATCGTCCCAGGCAAGTTCAAATACACCTTTCGGACAACTTATAGTACATTCTCCGCAACCTATGCATTTTTCTTTATCAAAAGTAATTTTTTTATTTTTAAGTTCTAAAGCTTTCGGAGGGCACCACTTTACACAACTTCCGCAACCTATACAATTTGCAGTATCAATTTCCGGATTTGTATTATGATGCATGGCATATTTACCTGCCTTACTTCCGCAACCCATACCTATATTTTTTATTGCACCGCCGAATCCTGCAATTTCATGACCTTTAAAATGATTTAGAAAAATAAAAGAATCCGTATAATAAATATCTCTTGCAATAGAAACTGTTTTAAAATGTTTTTTATTTATTTCTACTTCCGCGGCGGCATTGCCTCTTAAGCCGTCGGAAATGATTACCGGACATCCGCAATTTTCTATATTAAAGCCGTGTTTATTTGCCAATAATAAATGATGATATGCATCCGATCTTTTACCTACATAAATAGTACTTGCATCGGTAAGGAAGGGGAAAGCTGTTTTTTCTTTGGCTATATCGGATATAACTTTTGTATATTCGGGTTTAACATATCCTTCGTTACCGTCTTCACCGAAATGCATTTTTATTGCAACAAATTGTCTTGCTTTTACATGATCGAAGGCTCTTGCGAATTTTAAAAATTTATAAAATTCGTTCTTTTTATTCCACGGTAAAAAATAAACTTTCCCGGACATATTTTAACCTCTTTTATTATATTTTCTTAATTGTTTTAATGTAAGTTGAATATCATCAGGTATTTCCGCAACGAAAATATTCTTTTCTTTATTGCCGGGCAATAACAATTCTATTTGATACAAATGCATAGGTAATCTTTTCAACAACGGTTTTTCTTTGGTGATTCCTTTATATCTTCTCTTTAAATTTGAAAGTAATATAGGTTCTTCGCTGCCGTAAATTTTATCTATAGCAAGAGTATTTCCTATGGACCAGAAATGCGCTCTTATTTGATTTTTTCTTGTGGTTAGAGGATAAACTTCAAGAAATGCAAAACTTTTGAATTGTTCGAGAACTTTGTATTTTGTAACGGATTTTATTCCTCTGTCATTAACGGAAGTCGTTTGTTCGTTAACTAAAAGATTTTTGTCTATTTCGCCTTCCGTATTATCCATAATACCGTTAACCAATACATAATATATTTTTTTTACTTCTTCTTTTTTAAACTGTTCGGAAATAAAGTCATAAGCTTTTTTTGTTTTGGCAAAAACGACTATTCCGCTTGCTTCATAGTCGAGGGAAGTTATCGGAAAAACATCTTGCTTTAAATTGTTTTTCAATATATCCGCTATTGCCTTGTTTTTTATTTCTTCATTATTCAAAACAAAAATTTCAGGCTCTTTGTTTATAACTATAACATCATCATTTTCAAATATAATATTAAAGTTTTTATTTTGCATTCGTTAAATCCTTTCTTATATTTTGCATATTTTATCACTTTTTTTTATTCTATTAAAGATTAATTCACAAAAATTTTACATCTTTTCAGTACCGCCGTGTATTATAATATATATAATATATATTATTTATTATTTACGTATGCCGTTGTACTGTACGTATTTATTGTTGGAGCGAAAAAAAATGAACAAAAAAAATTTTAGAAAATTATTTGCTATTATACTTTCGTTTTTGCTTACCAATACACTAACAGTTTTTGCCGGAACAAATTCTACAAGAGGTGTAGTCTTACCGGAATATCAGCAAACAGATTCTTCAACTTACATAAATAACAATATTAGTGATGAAGAAAAAGAGCAACTGTTAGAGAAATATTTCGATAGTGATGCATTTGTTGATTTTGAAACAGCAAAAGCACAACTGGAAAAAGACGGTTATACCGTTATAAAAGATCCGTACCAATCAAACACTTGGGTAGTGGGAAAAACTTATAGCGACAGTTTTTGGGTAGGTATGACTTTATCCGATGATAACAACAACATTAATGTATCTGTCATAGAAAATTTATTTGACACTTATAACAAACTTAGGAAAAACGGATATCAGGTACAATGCTCTAATTTAACAGAGTCATATTTGTATTTCTCTCACGGAAAAAGTCCTTACGGTGCTGCTCAAATAACCGACGGTACTTGGACTATTTCAAAAAATGGTCAAACTTTAAAATTAACTTCCATTAAAAAAAATACAATTGCCATAAATATTAATAACATAAACAGAGCTTTCTCCATTGTAAAAAGTTTGAATGGAGAAAAATTATCCGGATATAAATATTCTGCTAAATTTAGTGGTAATAATCTTGTAATTTCAAGGACAAAAAATTCAACAACACAAACATTTAAGCTCAATCTTAATAGTTATTTCGGTAATCAAGCTCTATCAAAATTTAATTCCGCAAGTAAAATAAACAGCAATTTTACGACACTTAAAACCGCAGTAACAACCTATAATAAGGTACTGGATATAATTAAGAGCTTGCGATCAAAAATCGACCTTAATATTTCCAAACTTAAGGCAAGCAAAATCACAAGTTCTTTATTAAACATAATCAAAAAAACAGAAAAAGCTATAACTAACTTAATATCAAGTCTTTCTACCAAAATAACCTCTTTGAAAAAAGTTTTAAATACTGACACTTACAATTCTATATCTTCTGCAATAAAAACAGTTTCAAAAAAAGCAAAGTCACTAAATAGTGAAGTAAATTCTCTAACGACAAAAAATGTAAATTCAAAAAAAGCAAATATATTAAGCATGCTAAGTTCTTTAAAGACTTCAATTAATACTATAAACAAATCTAAACAAGAGAGGGAAATATCAAAGTTTGAAAAAGCAAAAATGCAACTTAATGAAGATGGTTATACACTTATACAAAACACTAAAAACTCCTGGCGTGTAGAGAAACAAATTAACAGAACAACTACTTACCTTACTATTTATCCTTTTAATGAAAAAGGCGAATGCACAGTAAATGTCAATAGTATCAAAGGATTATTTAATGCTTATGAAAAATTAAAAAATGAAGGTTATACAATAACTTGCGAAGGCAAGACAAATCAAATCAGCGGAAATGTATGGAACATATCCAAAGGTAATATAACTATCTCGGTACAAGCTTTTGATGATAACGGGAAAATAAATGTTTCCATAAATAATATTAATAAATTCTTTAAGGAAAAAGAAGAACAGGCAAAATTTGAAACTGCAATTTCAAAATTAAGCAAAGACGGTTATAGAGTTATACATGATGCTTACAATAATGATGCTTGGGTTATAGAGAAAAAAATTAACGGAACAACTACTTGTCTTACCGTTTATCCTTTTAATGAAAAAGGCGAATGCACAATTGATACAAATGCGATTGAAGGATTATTCGCTGCTTATGAAAAATTAAAAAATGCAGGCTATTCGGTAAACTGTTCAGGGAAAACAAATTTGTATTATTATTTTTCTCTGGGAAAAGGACAATATTTTGAACAAATAACATCAAACGATTGGACAATAACAAAAGATAACTTTAGTATGACATTAAATCCGTTCGGAGATACCGGTAAAGTTGATATTTATGAAAGGATTAAAACCTTCTTTGTTCAAAACACGGAACAACAAATTTCACAATTAAAAGAAAAAGGCTATGGTGTTGAACAAGATAAATACAATAAAGATTCTTTTATAGTACGAAAGGGTTTTTATCGTTATTCTATGATGTATTTGCAAGTGCATAAGACCGAACAAAACAGTTTGAATATGGATGTTGAAACTGTAATCGGGCTGTTTAATGCATATCAAAACATAACAAATGCAGGTTATCAAATATATTTTTTATCTTCCGAAAATTTATCTAAAAATGCTAGTCCTACCGATAACGGAGTATCTTCTGTATTATTAACACAAGGCAATTGGTTGATAATGAAAGATGATTCTGTCGTATCAGTTAATCCCATAAAAGAAGACGGTACCGTAATTACAGTCGAAGATATTGAAAAAAACGGAACTGTTGGAAATTTTGAAAAAACCGTTAAAACATTAACATCAAACGGTTTTGATGTACAGCAAGATCCTTTTGATAAAAAAGCATGGATAGTTAGTAAAAAAATAGGCTCTAAGCAAATATGTTTAACCGTTTATTTTAATGAAGAAGAAAATGCTTTCAATTTAAGTAATGAAAATATCGAAAATTTATTCAGCCTTTATCAAAAGGCAACAAGTAAAGGTTATGAATTAATTTTTACTAACGGTTCATCCTCATATAGCGACTCGCTGAAATTTTATTCTAATTTAAGAAAGAGTTACGTCGATTTTCAGCAGATAAATACCGGGAACTGGACGTTTTTCAATAAAAATGTGCCTCCTGATTCACAAGAGGCTTATAAGATATACAAAGTATTAAAAGATGATGGTTCCGTAATTTCTCCTGAAGAGCTTGAAAAACCGGAAATAACCGAATCTTTCCAACAAAAAATGGACAAATTAAAATCCGAAGGATACGAACTACATCAGGAATCTTATACTTACTCAAAAAATTCATGGGTCATAAGCAGAGAACTATTCGGAGAAAAAGTTTGTATGTCGGTTTATCATTATGACGGTCAAGACGATTTTGATACAAAGACAGAAGATATTGAAAAGGTATTCAATTCTTACGAAGATATTGTTAAATCCGGATATGCAGTAAAATCTTCCGATTATACACTTAATTCTTATTATTATGAAATGCAGGAAAGAGGAGAAGATTTTATTAAAATATCAAACGATATATGGTTTATTTATGACGATCAAGAATATGCTTTTATTAATCCTATAGAATATACTAATTCTAAAGATATTATTCTTAGCAAAGACAGCTTAAGAGAAAATATAAAACAATTATATGAAGACGGATATAAAGTTGAGCATAATAAAAACGACGAGAGATTCTGGACAATCAGTAAACAAATAAATACAAAAATGCTCTATTTTAATGTTGCCTACAATCCCCAAAAAGGGTTTGATGTACCCGTTGAAAACATAGAGGGATTATTTGATGCTTATGAAAAAATTACAGCAGCCGGAGGAGAAATCTTTTTCAAAAGCAGCAATCAGAATGATTTTGTATCGAATGATATGAAAGAAACTATTCAACTAAACTCCGATAATTGGGAAATATCAAAAGACGGTTATACCATATTATTAAATTCTTCAAAAAGTATTCAAAAGTTTGGAGAATTATTTTCTGCCTTAAAAGAACAACAAATAGACGCCTTAGATATTGAAAATGATGAATTAACATTAAAAGTTCTTTTTTCAAACGAGTTTGCCGAATTTTGCAAACAAAATAAAAATTTCAATGATATTTTAAAGCAATACAATTTATCGATAAGTGTCGGCAGAAAAATTTATGAAGTTGTCGGCAAAAAACTTAAAGATATACAAGAAGAACAATTTGGAAATGTATTAACAGAAACGCTAAATTATTACAAAGAAATTTTTGAAATTGCATCATCAATTGATATGTTAAGTAATGATATTGCAATCTACAGCCTGCATAATAGTGAAACTTGGTCTCGTGGCGGTCAAAGATTTTCGCCTAAAGGTTTAAATGATATATTGAACATTTTAAACATATCACCGATTGAATTCGAATCTACCGAACTTTATAAAATTTCTCCGAATCTATATGAGCAAAATGTGGAAGATTTTTTAAATAAAATAATAAATTTCAATGAATCCGGTTATGAGAAAGCATTATTTGTTTTTGACGGACACGGTGATACAAAAGGCTTTTATTACGATGATTCTAAGCATATCGGCGTAGACGAAATATCACAAGCATTAATACAAGCATACAATAATGGTGTAAATTTGGAAAATTTAATTATTTATTTTTCAAGTTGCGAATCATATTATTTTGTAAATAATATTACAGCTAATTTAAAATCTGCAGGAATAGAAAAATTTCCTCAATTTATTGCAGAAGCAGGAAAAGAAACAGAATTGGGATATACGGCCAGAAAAGGGGTTTCTAATTTAGAATTTGCCATTATTTCCGATTTAAAAAAGAAAAGTTCCGAAGAATTGGAAAATATGTTAGGACACCTAACAATGGAACAAGTTGCAAATTGTCCGATGTATTTGTCAAACCACACGGTACTAATAACCAATTCTCAAATAGAACAATTAAATGAAGAATATGTACAAAAAATCGGCACTATCGTGGGAAATGCAAATATAAATTCTTCTCATAATCCTTATGTAGAATTACAAACCGAGAAAACAGTTAAGATGTTGGAAAGTATTGCTAAGTCTTTAAATTTGGAAAATCCGGAAGATTTTAAATACACTACGATTGGCATAGTATTAGGTGTAATAATAGAAACTTTTGACTTTATGAAATCTTCCGATACCGAGGATAGTCTAAGTTTTGAAAATCAACATAGAAATTTAACACCGGAACAAAAATCGGTAATACAAAAGATTAGAGAATTAACTAATGAAGCTGCAATGGCTGTAACAGAAAGTCCGATAAGTAATTCATTGGCAGCACCTGCAGCAATATTAACAGAATGGATAACACATTTTATATATAATAAACTTGTAACATCGAAAGATAAAGAGAATTCGACAATATCTTCTTTAAACGACAAAGAACAAATTTCTGCTTTATTGAAAAATGTTAATAATAAATTTAAGGATATTCTCGGGCCGATAAGCAATTTATTAGCAATACCGTCAACAACATTGGCAGAACAAATAGAACATTTTGTATATAATGATTTTAAACTATACGAAAACGGAGAGAATCACTCACTAAATATCAAGGATATGGCTTCCGACCTGACAAAGGATATTAGTACCGAATTGAAAAAGATTATCGAACCGATAATTGAAAAATATTTTCAATTTCTTCAGGATATAAATATTTTATAGAAGAACACTTTATATCTCAAATTTACCTTCGGCAATTTTTTTAAATTCTTTCTCGGTAATTATCTTTATACCGAGTTTAACCGCTTTATCATATTTACTTCCCGGGTTTTCGCCGACAACAACATAATCCGTTTTCTTACTGACTGAAGAAGTTGTTTTTCCTCCGAGAGACAATATAATATTTTCAGCATCTTTTCTTGTAAGAGTAGAAAGTTCTCCTGTTAAAACAAATGTTTTATTTGCCAGGGGGGAGAAAGAAGTATCTTTTTCCGGTTCCGTAACATTAACACCCAAAGATTTTAATTCTTCTATCATTTTTAAAGTTTCTTCATTTGCAAAGAAATCTAAAATCGATTGAACCAAAACAGGTCCTATTTCATTTACAGACAAAAGATCTTCTTCTTTTGCGGAAATAAAATTATCTATATTGTTAAACTTATCTGCCAATATTTTAGCCGATTTATCTCCGATATGTTTAATACCCAAAGCGAAAATAAGTTTGCTTAACGGCTGTTTTTTGCTGTCTATTATTGCTTGTACTAAATTATTTGCTTTTTTCTCTTTAAATAAATCCAACAACATTAAATCGTCGAATGTAAGTTTATATATATCGGCAAAAGTGTGAATTTTATTTAATTTCAATAATTGATCAACGACAACTTCTCCAAATCCGTCGATATTCATTGCATCTCTCGATACAAAATGAATCAAACTTCTTCTGAATTGCGCGGGACAAGACGGATTCACACAATTATAGTAAACATCACCTTCTTCTTTTACTATATGGCTGTTACATGACGGACAACGGAGCGGGGGAAGGAAATATCCGTCGCTGTTCTTTTTGGCAACTCTTATAATTTTAGGAATAACTTCTCCTGCCCTTTCAATAACAACATCGTCACCTATATTAACGTTTAATCTTTCTATTTCATCGAAATTATGTAATGTTGCATTTGAAATTGTTACTCCCGATAATTGAACGGGGGACAATGTTGCTTTAGGTGTTATTACTCCGGTCCTGCCGACTTGTAATTCTATAGATAACAATTTTGTTGTTGCCTGTCTTGCAGGAAATTTATATGCAATTGCCCATTTAGGACTTTTGTTTGTATAACCTATAATTTTTTGTAAACCATAATCATTTACTTTTACTACGGCACCGTCAATTTCATAAGGTAAATTATCTCTGTTTTCCTGTAAATACATTAAGAAATCCGTAACTTCTTTAATATTTTTACATACTTTTATATCTTTTTGTATCGGGAAACCAATTTTCGAGCAAAAATCCAAAAATTCGGAATGTTTTTTTAATTCTACACCCTGAACCTGACCGAAAGAATGAACATAAAAACTGAGTTTTCTTTCTGCGGTTATTTTAGGATTTTTTTGTCTTAAAGAACCGGCTGCGGCATTTCTCGGATTAGCAAATTTCGCAACACCGCCGTCAAGCAAACTGTCGTTAAGTTGTTGAAAATCCTTTTTATTTATGTAAACTTCACCTCTTATTTCACATAAAATGCTTTTATCATTATTTAACAATTTAAGGGGGATATTCTTTATGGTTTTTAGGTTTTCGGTAATATCTTCACCATATTCACCGTCACCTCTTGTTGCACCGGATACAAAAGAACTGTTTATATATGTAAGACTGGCACTTAATCCGTCTATTTTAGGTTCTACAATAAATTCAATGTCACTGTCCGCATTTTTCTTAATTCTTTCATTCCATGCAAAAACATCTTCAATGGAATAAGAATTATCCAAAGATAACATTGGAGTATTATGCTTTACAGATTTAAATGTTGATGATACAACCGAACCGGAAACTCTTTGTGTGGGAGAATCGGGGGTAATAAACAAAGGATTTTCATTTTCTAACTTCTGTAATTGTTTGAATAGTTTATCATACTCAAAATCGGATATTTCCGGGTTATCTAAACAATAATATAAGTAATCGTGGTGCCTTATTTGATTTCTTAAGTCTTCTATTTGTTTTTCAATGGGATATTCTTGTTCCATATGATTTTATTTGGCTTTTCTTTCGTTTTTCAATTTGTCCAATATACCGTTGACAAATTTACTTGAATCTTTATTTGAATATTCTTTGGAAATTTCAACTGCCTCATCTATTATTACACTGATGGGGGTTTTTGGCATGTAAAGTATTTCATAGGCCGCAAGTCTCATTATATTTCTATCGATAACCGTCATTCTTGATATTTCCCAATTATCGGCATATTTTTCTATAAGAGAGTCTATTTCTTTCTGATTTTCACAAACACCCCTAAAAATAGCAACAGAGAACTCTCTATAGGGTATTTCTACCGGTAAAAAAGTATCAAAACATTCAAAAATAGACTTTTCATCCATAGAACAGTTATCAAAAGCATACAACATCTGTAAAGTACATTCTCTGGATTGTCTTCTTGTGCCCATAAAAAGATCCTTATCTTTTAATTAAAAATATATTTTCCAGGAGAAATTCTATAAAAAATAGTTTTAACTGTCAATAATAAAGTAAAAAATCAAATTTAAAAACAAAAAGGGAAAAACATTAAAAAACAGCATAATGTATTATAAAATATACATTAAAAACATACAAAACCCTGCAAAACAGCTAAAAAGCACTGAAAATTCAATAAAAAGCACTAAAAAGTAAGCAAAATTTATTAAAAAATAAGACAAAATAACCTAATCCTGATTAAAAACCGATAAAAAAGCTTATTTTAATATTCAAGGCATTTTTTTTGACTAAATTATAAAACTTCATAATAACAGCTGTGAATGCTATTGTATAATCATTAAAACAAAATATAAATCAACATAAAATTATTACTTATAAATATAAATAATTCAAGTTAAATTAATATTCTACTTTAATGTTAATCCGTTTCTTTTTTATATATACAACTTAACATAATATATCTTATCGGAACCATTAAAAAGTACAAAATCGGGCAAAATTTGTCAAATTTTTACAAATTTTGGCAAAAAAATTTTTTTTCAAAAAAAAGCCTTTAAAGAAAAATTTTTTATTTTTTTTAATTTAACCCTTGAAAAGATTTTGACTACCGACTAAAATAATTATATAATTTTAACAGATCTTGGATAAAAAGGAGCCATAATGAACATTTTAAAGAAAATATCTTTGTTTTTTTTGGTATTAATGCTTAATTTAATAGTAATTAATGATGTAAAAGCCGAAGAAGACATATTTTCAGCCGCAAAAGAAGGCAATATTTATGTAATAGAAGAAGCAATTGACAGAAAAACAAATATAAACCAACAAGATTATTTAGGAAATACCCCTCTTATATATGCTTGTTCCAAAGGCAAAGACGATGTAGTAAAGCTATTATTAAAGAAAAAAGCCAACGTAAAAACAGTCAATAATAACGGGGTTTCAGCATTAATGGCTGCCTGTTATGCCGGAAACACAGAAATAATCCAACTGTTATTGAAAGAAAAAATAGATATAAATTTAAAAGATAAAACAGGTTCGACAGCCCTGATGTATGCTTGTATGAACGGAAATGTTGAAAATTTAGAGCTTCTTCTGGAAAAGAAAGCCAATCCGAATATTGCAAACAATATAGGTGCCACCCCCCTTATGCTTGCGGTAAAAAATAAAAATATAGGTGCAGTTAAATTTTTGCTTTCAAACGGTGCAAGCGTTAATGTCGAGGATAAAAACAAAATTTCCGCCTTCTTTATAGCAGCCAGAAACGGTGATACAAATATTATGAATTATTTGGTAATCGCAAAAGCAAACACCAACGATGCAAATATTAACGGTGTTACCCCCTTCATAGCTTGTGCGGCATGCGGTAATTTGGATGCCGTAAAATATATGCTTGAAACATTAAAAATAGATATTAATTCAAAAGATAAACAAGGTAATAATGCTCTTATGGCAACCGTTGCATTTATGTGTTCAAGTATTATTCAGGACGTTCTTACCGACTTAAAAGAACTAAACACTTTATCCGAAACGGAATACTGCGATTATGTTCAAAATATGAAAACACACAGCAGAGAAATAATGGAATATTTGGTAGATAACGGCATATATATAAATAATGCAAATAACAAAGGTATTAATACTTTCATGTTGGCAATAGAAGAAAATGATATCGAAACAGCAAACTATTTAGCCGGAAAAGGCATAGATATCGATCAAGTTGATGTCGATGGGAACAATGCATTGGTATTGGCTGCACAAGCTTCAAACCTTAATGCGGTTGCTTTTCTTCTGGAATTGGGCATAGATGTAAACTCGGTAAACAATGAAGGTAAAAACGCTTTAATGTATGCAATAGAAACCGGAAATTTTGATATGATTAATTTATTATTGAGCAACAGAAAAATAAATGTAAAAACATCGGATAAAGACGGAAAAACAGCATTAATGTATGCTTGTGAATCCGGATATATTAAAGTTATAACGGATTTAATAACAAAATATTCGGCAGATATAAATGAAATTGATTTAAAGGGAAATACCCCTCTGGTTTATGCTGTAATATCGGGAAATGTTCCTATTGTTAATATTTTGCTTTCCCTCGGTGCGGATAAAAGTATGACCAACAAAAAAGGTCTTACAGCCTTGGACGTAGCAAGAACATTTAAAGACGAAGATCATCAGGAAATCGTAAAAATATTAGACGGCACAAGAGCTGCCGAAGCTGCCGCTGCATTAGAAGCGGAAAAAGCCGCAAAAGCCGCAGAAAAAAAAGCTGCCGCCGAAGCTGTTGCAGAGAAAAAGAAAACAGCAAAAATGAAACCGGCAAGAAAAACTTTAAAAAACAAATAATTGTTTAAAATTATATTATTTTATTGACGATATCGTGAACATTCATGGTATCGTCAATTTTTATGATACTGGTATCGGGTTGTTTTGTAAACCAAGTAATTTGTCTTTTTGCATATTGTCTTGTATCTTGTGAAAATTTTTCTATTAAATCTTGTTTGGATATTTCATTATTAAAATATTTTATTATATGTTTATATCCCACACCGGTAAGTCCGTAACAATTTTGTTTATATCCCATATCTAAAACTTTTTTTGTCTCTTCCAACATACCGGAATCAATCATTTTTTTACATCTTTCATTTATTTTTTCGTATAAGATTTCCCTGTCTTTTAACAATACAAAATGTTTAAAATTCTTTTTCTTTTCCGCTTTTTTACCGTTTTGTAACAATACCGTCATAGATTTTCCGGTGATTTTATATATTTCATAAGCTCTGATTATTCTTTGGGTATTCCCCTTATTTTTTTTGGCGCTTATAGGATCTGTTTTAAGCAAAAGGTTATATAAATAGTCTAATCCTTTCTCCCGTACCATATTCTCAATTTCTTGTCTTATTTGCTCATTCGCGTCGGGCAAATCATCCAAGCCATACAAAAAAGATTTTATATACAATCCGGTTCCCCCGACAATTATCGGCGCCTTATTTTCTTTTAAAATAATATCTTCATACTTTTGAGCATCAATTTCAAAGTTTTTAGCCGTATATTTTTGATTTGGGGTGATAATATCCGTAAGATACTGATTTACCCCCTCAATTTGCCTTATATCGCCTTTTAGAGTACCTTCTTTATTTGTTCCTATATCAAGATATTTATATACTTGTCTTGAATCCGCGGAAATAATTGAACCGTTTATTTTTTTGCACAATTCCACGGCAACAGCCGTTTTACCGACTGCCGTAGGCCCTGAAATAATTATTGTTTGATTTTTGTTCATTTTGATATTTAAGATAAAACTACATTTTAAAGTTGTCGCCGAGATAAACCTTTCTTGCTTCTTCGCTGTTTATCAAATCATTTGCGCTTCCTTCAATGAGAATCTGTCCTTTACAAACAATATAAGCTCTATCGATAATTTCGAGTGTTTCTCTTACATTATGATCGGTTATAAGTATTCCCAATCCTCTGCTTTTTAGTCTGTAAATGATTTTTTGAATATCAGCTACGGTTATAGGATCTATTCCTACGAACGGTTCGTCCAATAACAAAAATTTAGGCTCGTTAACAAGAGCTCTTGCGATTTCGCATCTTCTTTTTTCTCCGCCGGAAAGAGTTGTACTCAACTGTTTTCTTAACCTTGTTAAACCGAAATCTTCCAACAAAGAATCAACTTTTTCTTTTCTCTGTTTTTTTGATATCGGCAACATTTGTGCTATTGCCATTAAATTATCTTCTACCGTTAGTCCTCTGAATATCGAAGATTCCTGAGGCAAATATCCGATACCTGCTCTTGCTCTTTCGTACATCGGAGCTTTTGTAATATCTTTTTTGTCCAAATAAACATTGCCGTCATAAGGTTCTATTAAACCTACTGTCATATAAAAGGTTGTTGTTTTTCCGGCACCGTTAGGTCCCAATAATCCGACAATTTCTCCTTGAGCAACTTTTATGCTTATGGAATTTACAACCATTCTGTGTTTATATTTTTTATATAAGGACTCCGCTGAAAGAATCATTGTTTTACCTCTAAATTATCTAAACTTTCAAAAGTAATTTTACCTTCAACATTTTTATTCATTTTAACAGTTTTTTCATCGTATAGTAAAGATATTTCATCTGCTCTAAATTCCGCTTTTTTATCTTCCTGCCAAACGTTTACCTGCGGTTTATTCTTATCTTTTTCCATATACAAAGAATTGTCTGACTTTTTCAATAAAGCATTATCCGCCGTTATTGTCCCCGAAGAAGATATTATTTTCACATTATCTATTGCCTTTACGGATTCAAAATTATCGTTCAAATACAACGTGTCCATGTAAAGATAAATCGTGTCGGTAGAATTTTTAAGTTCGTATTCTACTACGGGATTGTTCCCCCACATTTTTCCGTTCAATAATTTTGTATTATACTGTGCATTTTCCGCCTTCGCTTTTATAACACTCCCGTCTTCATTAGTCACAAAAAAATTCACATTCCCTTTAGCATCGACATCATCTGTTGTTCTGTAATATGTCATTTCGTTTGATGTTATATTATAATTGCCTCTTTTAACATTTGCATGTCCTTTAAAATAAGCAATTTTGCCTTTATCCTTTATTATCATTTTATCACCGACAATTTCCGTTTTTTGTTTTTGCTCTGCTGCACAAACAAAAGAAACAACGAACAACGCCGTCATAATAAAAAATATTTTTTTAATCAATTATAATCCTTTGCTTTTTTATAACAATATTTTTCAGTTCGGTATCAGACTCAAAACCTTTACCGTACATAACATCTTTATCTTTTGTTATTTTTATATCACTGTCCGAATATATTAACTGCTTTTTCGCATCATAGGAAACATCTCTTGTTTGCAAATATTCGTTATTTACTGTTTCTACCGTACATTTACCGAAAGCTTTTACATTGTTTGTTTCCATATTTATTTCACCTTCTTCCGCAATAAGTATGGATTGATATTTCCCGTCTTCATAAAATTTAACTTTCGGTAATTTCAGTTTTGCAATTTTATTGTCTTCATCGATTATCGCAGACTCCGCTTCAAGAATCGTTTTTATTTTACCGTCTTTAGTTTCGGTAATAACAAACTTCTCTATGGTTTGTTCGGTCGTAGGAGGTGTTTCCTCTATGGTATTTTCTTCCTCGACACAAGAACAAACTGTAAACGAACATATCAAACATAATGTTAAAAACAAAATTTTACTTTTGTTTAGTTTTCCATCTTTCATGAAACCATACCCACTGTTCAGGATTTTCTTTTATAAAAATTTCCAATGTTTTCGTAAGTTTTGCCGTAAAATTTTTAACATCCGTATCAAAATCACCGGTAGTTTCCGGCGGAACTATTTCATCACTTATAACAAACTTATGTTTTCCGTCGGGCAATCTTTTATCTACAGCCAAAACCACAGGTGTTCCTACTTTCAATGCTATTGATGCAAGCCCCAAAGGCGTAGATGCCGGTCTTCCGAAAAAATCGACAAAAACACTTTGAACCGAAGTATCCTGATCTATCAACATTGCAATTATTTCATTGTTCCTTAAAGCTTTAAGCATCTTTCTTGCGGAAGAAAGTTCGGATCTCAAAATAACTTTAACTTTCTTCATATTCCTGTAACTTACAAGCATATTATTCAATTCTTCGATATAAATCTTTCTTGCTATAACATTCAAAGGATAATGTTTTGCCACTCCTGCCGCAAGCATTTCCCAATTTCCTATATGTCCGCTTAATGCCAAAATTCCTTTTTTCCTTTCAAGAAGTCTGTTAAAAATATCTTTTTGTTCCTGTTCCATTATCGCAACAGAATCAAAAAATTTATCACTCATCTTTGGAAAATTCAACAACTCAAAAAAATTTTTTGCTTCATATTTAAAAACCGTTTTGATTATTTTGGTTATTTCTTTCTGTGATTTTTCCGGAAAACACATCGTTAAATGTGTTCTTGCTTTATTTCTTGCATCGGCGACAACATAATAGGCAAGTCCGCCTAAAAAGTTTGCCAGGAAACCTACAGTAAACTTATATGGCAAAATTAAAACTATTTTTGAAAACAACCACGCGGCGTAAAAATAACATTTTCTTATATATTTCTTCATGACTATTTACTTAATATTTCATCCCATTTTTTATTTGCTTTCAACAACAATTCGCAAACTTCTCTAAATACACCTTTCCCGCCGTCATATTGCGAAATATATTTTGAAACTTTCTTTGCTTCTACAACAGCATCTTTCGGGCAAACGGATAATCCTGCTTTTTTCAAAGCACATAAATCTATAATATCGTCGCCTATATAAAGAATTTCAGACATTCCTATAGACATCTTGTTGGCTATATTTATGAGAGATTTTATTTTATCTTTGCATTCTTGAACCAAGAAATCCACTTTCTGTTCTTTTGCTCTTATTTCTACCTGTTTTGATTTTCTTCCTGTAATCCAAGCAACTTTAACATCCGGCAAATATTCTTTTAATAAATGCATTCCCAATCTGTCTTTAACATTCCAAATTTTTATTTCTTCCCCGTTTTCGAGCAAAATGATTTCTCCCGCCGTCATAACTCCGTCTATATCGGTAGCAATCAATTTTATTTTTGAAGCTGCATTTAACAATTGTTTCGTATATTTTTTCATTTTAATAACCCGATACTTTAATTTTACTTGTCTGTATTATCCGCTTTTTGTAACCACGGAGTAATCTCCATGGGAATATCTCTCATATAAGGTTTTAACAAAAAGTTTAAAGAAAAAAATGCTACAACAAGAACAACCATTATTATCAAAAAGCTTTTACACATCCATTTCAAAGATGGCATCCATGTACCTTGTTCTTTTATTTTCTTTTCTGCCATTTTAGAATCCTTTAACTAACTTATCTATTTTTATTGCTTGATTTATCATAGACTTGAAGATTTTTAAATCCACGGAATTTGCACCGTCTGAAAGTGCCTTATCCGGATTTTGATGAGTTTCTATAAACAAAGCAGAAACTCCGACGGCACAAGCGGCTTTTGCAAGAGGTAACACAAACTGTCTGTCCCCGCCGCTCGCGGTTCCAAGCCCTCCGGGTTTTTGAACACTGTGTGTAGCATCAAAAATTACCGGATAACCGAATTGTTTCATTATTTCTATTGATCTGTAATCAACGACCAAGTTTCTGTATCCGAAACTTGCTCCTCTTTCCGTAAGAGAAATTTTATTGTTAAACTTTGCGATTTTGTTTACTACCTGCAACATATCTTCAGGTGCAAGAAATTGTCCTTTTTTTACATTTACCGGCAAACCTGTTTTTGCACACTCAACAACCAGGTCTGTTTGTCTGCACAAAAATGCCGGTATTTGTATAATATCCGCAACCTGTGCAACTTTTTCAACATCGTGTGTACAATGAACATCCGTAAGAACCGGAACTTTAAACTCTTTTTTTATTTCGGCTAATATCTTTAATCCGTCTTCTATTCCGGGACCTCTGAAAGAATTGAGCGAAGATCTGTTTGCTTTGTCGTAAGATGCTTTAAATATGAAATTTATTTTTTCTTTTAAACAAATCTCTTTTAATTTTTTTGCCAAATCAAAAACTTGTTTTCTGCTCTCGATAACACACGGACCTGCAATAACCGACAACGGTAAATTGTTGGCCAATGCTATTTTGTTTGTAATGTTTATTTTCTTAAATTTATTCATTTTTATATTATACCAATTATGCAATAAATTTAGCAATTAAAAAACTTATTTTATTCTCCGATAATTTTTATTAAAACTCTCTTTCTTCTTTGACCGTCAAACTCTCCGTAGAATATTTGTTCCCAAGGTCCGAAATCAAGCTCGCCGTTTGTAATTGCAACCACGGTTTCTCTACCCATAACCTGCCTTTTTAAATGAGAATCGGCATTATCTTCTCCGGTATCGTTATGTCTGTAAGAATTTATCGGTTCGTGCGGTGCAAGTTTTTCAAGCCATTTTCTAAAATCGTTGTGTAATCCGTATTCGTTATCGTTAATGAAAACACTTGCGGTAATATGCATGGCATTTACCAAACACAATCCTTCCTTTATACCGCTTTCATCTATTGCCTGCTGAACATCATCGGTGATATTTATAAAATCTATTCTTTTATCGGTATTAAAAAACAATTCTTTTCTAAAAGTTTTCATTTTTTTCCCCTTTTATAATTCTACAACCATTTCATTTATATTTTTTCTCATAAAATGCCAATCACTCGGTTTTGATTTTTCGGACGGATATCCCAATGCCAAAAACATTACGGGAACAATATTTTCCGGAAGTTTAAATGTTTCTGTCGCTATTTTTGAATTAAATCCTCTTATCCAAAGAGAATGTATTCCCAAGGTTTCGGCTTCATACATCATTGTTGTTGCCGCAATACTTGCATCCTGTTCACCGGAATGATATCCTTCTTCTCTTTTATTTTTCCAAACTTCATTTTTATCGAAACAAACTAAAATCATAACCGGAGCATTATATGTAAACGGCGTAACCGTTGCTGCAAGTTCAAGCGCCTTTTTACTTTTTAACACATAAAACTTTTGAGGCTGATAATTGCATGCCGTAGGAACAAGCCTTCCTGCTTCAAGTATTTTATCGAGTTCCCCTTTTTCTATCGGAGTATCGGCAAAATTTCTTTCGGAATACCTTTGTTTTACCAATTCTAAAAAATCCATTTTTACCTCCTAAATATTTTTAACTTCTTTTTAAAATTTCCACATCGGTAACATAAATTATTTCACATCCTATCATTTCCCCCCACGAAGATGTATCTTCCCTGGACAAAGAAGATGTCCAAGGTATCATACCGGGCTTTTCGGCTTTAACAAGTTGTCCTTTAATCGTTACCAAATCGTATTGCTTTATTTTAAACAATTTCTTCTTTATATTTTTATCTGCGGGAATACAATGATTGTTAGACAGAGAAATTCTTATATCTTTTTCCATTATAGGCCAATAATCTTTCTTGGGAGCATACAACAAACATCTTTTTCTATGTTTAAACTTCATCTCTCTCAACACTTCGGCCATAGACATTTTTTTCCAGGCAAGTGCAATATCTATCGGAGAAATCGAAGATACGGAATCAAAAAAATATCGTTTTGTACTGATGACTATACCGGTTATGGAATAATCCGCTAACGGTGTAAGAAAAAACTTTTTATATTTGAACGGTGCTTTGTTTTTTATTACATTTTGTATCGGTTCTTGTTTTACGGCTATACCTTTCCAATCGGCTTTTTTTTCGTATATAAAGCCGAAATAAACTATAACCACCATTAACAAACAAATTAAAAACAATTGTATATTAGTTTTATTCATTTTGTTTTCATAAAATGATTTCGAATACTCTTATTATATATTTTTAATGTCTATTAAAAAAGCAATTAAAATTGTGTTCTAAATTTTGTAAAATATCAATATATGAAATTATTAAAAAATTTTATTCTTACATCAACAATATTAACTTTTTTATTTTCATATAGTAACGGTGAACTGCTCATAAACGAAAATTATGCTTTTTTTATCGACGGTGAAGAATTTGAAGAACCTTATGAAGATTCTTCTCCCATAGATGAAAAAGAAATAGTACAAAATAATAAATTCATTCCGAATGGCCCGATGATAATAACAGATGTTGCCAGAAAAATGAAAACCGCAGGGTACTGGATATCAAAAATAAAAAATCCCGACAAAGAAATTTTAACGGCAAAACAAATACAGGAAAAGAACAAAGAATTATTTAGAGATTTAATTTATTTAAACGATATAGAAACTTTTTCCGAAATAAAGACATCGGCATTAAAAAAACAACAAAAACAAATATTTAAAATGTTTTATTACAGAAAATATATAGACAGTTCTTTTAACACTATAAGCAAAGAATACGTGAATAAAATTTATAATAATATAAAAATGCCTAACACAAAAAAGATTAAAGCAAAATATGCAATATCTACGGCTTATAGTGATATCAGGCTGATGCCTACGGACAAAAATTTTCTGTACGACAAAACAACTTACGATATTGACAGAATGCAGGTCGCAAGTGTTGATATAGGAACACCTTTAATCACTTTAATAACAACAAAAGATAAACAATGGACTTTTGTTGTATCTTACGAATCGGAAGGTTGGATAAAAACAAAAGACATTGCTTCTACGGAGCAACAAACTTTCTTAAATTGGATAAACGAAAAAGATTTCGCAATTGTAACCGATAATAAGACAGATATTTTCTTAGACGAAAAAATGACCAAATATTACGATTATCTTCGTATGTCTACAAAGTTGCCGTTAATAAAAAAGGTTAACAATGAAATTCTTTGTGTAAAGATACCGAAATCAACAAATAAAGGAAATTTAATTTTTGAAAAAGCCTATTTATATACTCGTGACACAAATATCGGATACTTAAAATATACTCAAAGAAATATATTACAGCAAGCCTTTAAACATATAAATTCCCCGTACTCTTGGGGCGGTTATGACGGAGAGCAAGATTGTTCTACTTTTATCAGACAAGTTTTCGGTTGTTTCGGTTTGATACTTCCGAGAAACTCTTTGGCACAAATAAAATCCGGAAACAAACAAATTAACATTGATAACAAACTATCCGATTCCGATAAGAGTAAAGAAATTATTTCGAAAACCATACCTGCGATATCTCTATTGTATTTGCCGGGACATATAATGCTTTATATCGGTGAAGAAAATGATACCCCATATGCAATTCATGCAATATGGGGCACGGAAAATTTTATAAATAAAAAAGAAAGACATGTAAGTTTTATCAACAGGGTCGTAGTATCAAACCTCAGTATAGGCGAAAAAACATCCAAAAATTCTCTTTTGCGCAGAATAAAAAAAGTTAATACCTTAACCTTAAGAAAATAAAATTACCAATGCAATTTCGGCTTTCTTGCAGCTTCAACTTCGTTTAATCTCTTTACGGACGTATTTACCGGCGCATTATGAACAACTTCCGGATTTGTTTTGGATTCTTCTATTATATTCAACAATGTCTCTATGAATTCGTCTAAAGTTTGTTTAGATTCCGTTTCCGTGGGCTCTATCATCATAGCTTCTTCAACTATCAACGGGAAATATATTGTCGGAGCATAATAACCGTTATCCAAAAGTCTTTTTGCAACATCCAATGTTTTTATATCTCCGCCTAAAGCTCCTTTTAAAGACATTGCAAACTCATGCATACAGGAATTTCCTGCAGGAACTTTAACTTTGCTTTTTAATTTAGACAATATGTAATTTGCATTAATAACTGCTTGTTTGGATGCCTGCGTCAAACCTTCCCCGCCCAATGATTTTATGTAAGCACAAGCCTTTAATATTACAGGAAAATTTCCGTAAAAAGCTTTCATTCTACCTATGGATTTTTTACCATCATTGAAATAAAGTTTAAATTTGTTATCTTCTTTTATAACGACAGGAGACGGCAAACATTCTTTTAAAAATGCTTTTACTCCTACAGGACCTGATCCCGGTCCTCCTCCACCGTGAGGTGTAGAAAATGTTTTATGTAAATTGATATGCATAACGTCAAAACCTATATCCGCGGGACGAACAATTCCCATAACGGCATTAAGATTTGCTCCGTCGTAATAAAGCAAAGATCCGTTATCATGAATCAATTTGGATATTTCTTCAATATTTTTTTCAAATACTCCCAACGTATTAGGATTTGTCATCATCATTGCCGCAACATCACTGTTTAAAACTTCTTTTAATTTTTCCGGTGAAACGATACCGTTCTCATCCGACTTCAAAGAAACAATTTCAAACCCCGACAATGCTGCCGAGGCGGGATTTGTTCCGTGAGCGGAATCGGGAACAATTATTTTTGTTCTTTTTTCATTTTTGTTTTTAAAATATTGAGCAATTATCAAGAGTCCCGTATATTCTCCGTGTGCTCCTGCCGCGGGCTGTAATGTAAAATAATCCATTCCGGAAATTTCACACAAATCTTTTTGCAATTCATACATTATTTCCAAACTGCCCTGCATACTTTCTTCATTCTGATAAGGATGAATTGAAGAAAATTCTTCGAATTTTGCAATTTTTTCATTTACCAAAGGATTATGTTTCATCGTACATGAGCCCAACGGATACATTGTTGTACTTAAAGCATAATTTTTTCTTGATAAATTCGTGTAATGTCTTAACAATGTGGATTCCGAAATATTGGGAATATTCGGAACTGTTGTTCTTTTATATTTGTCGTCGATACTTACATTTAACTCAATATCGCTTTCAACAATTACGCTACTTCTGTTTTACTTTTTTTCATTTAAAGTTTTATTATTGTTGATCATTTTTTTACACTCTGGTTAAAATTTCTGCTAATTTATCTATTTCCTGTTTTGTTCTTTTTTCGGTAACCGCAAACATTACGCAGTTTTTATATTTCGAATCTATTTTGCCTAAATCCAAAGGACCCAAAATATTTTCTTTCATCAACTCTTCGTTTATCTTGTCGATATTTTTATCTGTTTTGAATACAAACTCGTTGAAGAATAGTGAATTTTCAAATAACGGAACAAAACCTTTTATATTTTTTATCTTGTCAAAAGCATATCTTGCTTTGGAAATATTTGTTTCGGATAACTCTTTTATTCCCTGACTGCCGAGATAAGCGGCATATACACATGCAGCAAAAGAATTTAATGCGGCATTTGTACAAATATTTGATGTAGCTTTTTCTCTTCTGATATGTTGCTCTCTCGATTGTAACGTAAGAACAAAACCTCTTTTACCGTCTTTATCTACCGTTTGTCCTACAATTCTTCCGGGCATTTTCCATTCCAAAGCTTTTGTTACAGCCATAAATCCGAATGTCGAACCGCCGAGATACATTTGATTACCGAAAACCTGTCCTTCACCGACAGCAATATCCGCGCCGTACTCACCGGGAGTTTTTAATAAGCCTAATGATACGGGATTAACAACAGCAACAAATAAAGCTTTTTTATCTTTAGCTGTTTTAGATAATTCCTGCATATCTTCTATCGTCCCGAAAAAGTTCGGAGATTGAACAATAACGGCTGCAACAGATTCATCGAGCATACCGCTCAAATTTTCTTTGTTTATAGCACCCGTTTTTGAATCGATATCTATTTTTATAATTTCAATATTTAAATTTTTTGTATAAGTTTCAATAACAGAAATATATTCCGGATTCAACGCTTTGGAAAGAATAATTTTATTTTTTCTCGATGCTCTTACGGCAAGCAACAAAGCTTCGGCAACTGCCGTTGCTCCGTCGTACATTGAAGCATTGGAACATTCCATTCCGGTCAATTCGCATATGACACTTTGATATTCGAATATGGCTTGCAATGTTCCCTGGCTTGCTTCCGCCTGATAAGGAGTGTATGCCGTCCAAAATTCCGATCTTCCGATAATTTCATCAACTATCGACGGAACAAAATGGTCATAAATCCCAGCCCCTCTAAAACATGCAAGATTTGATTTATTTTTTTGTGCATACTGTTTAAATAAAGATATCAACTCTTGTTCGGACATACCTTTATCTAAATTTAATTTTTTTACTCTCAATGTTTCCGGTATCTGTAAGGATAAAAGTTCTTGTGTATCTTTTACACCGATACTGTCAAACATTTCTTTTTTATCTTTATCACTTATTGGTATATAATTCATTTATTTTAACCTTCTATTGATTTTGCATATTGTTCTGCATTCATTAAAGCTTTAAAATCTTCTTCGTTTGATACTTCCAAAACAAAGAAATATCCTTTTCCGTAAGGATCTTGGTTTATAAGTTCAGGTGCTGAAAGCAACTCTTCGTTAACTTCCACTATCGTTCCCGAAACAGGACTATAAATATCAAATGCCGATTTTACGGATTCAACAACCGCACACGGTTGTTCTTTATCAAAACTTTTGCCTACTTCAGGTAATTCAACATGAACAATATCGGTAATTTCATGCTGTGCATGGTCGGTAATTCCTACATAAACTTTGTTACCTTCCTTTCTTGCCCATTCATGAGTTTTTGCATAGAATAAATTGTTTGGTACATTCATTTGTTTTCTCCCGAAATTAATATTTTAAAAGTTATTTTAAATGTTTTTATAGAATACTAAATTAATAGCTAAAAAGCCAATTATTTTGCAAACATTTTAACACAGCAAAATCCACCGATAAGAAGAATCGTAAAAATGATTGTAAGAAGGTTAAAATATTTCTCTATAAAGTACTGAATTTTCTCACCGAAAATTCTTATAAGAATTGCAACTATAAAAAATCTTGCGGATCTTCCTATTGCGGAAGCAACAATTAAAGATGTTAAGGAAATTTTAACAAGACCTGCAACTATGGTAAAAACTTTAAACGGAATAGGCGTAAATGCCGCTGTAAAAATAGCAAGAAAAGCATGTTCGTGATATTTCGCGCTTACAACATCTACTGCCCCATGCAAATTATATAAATCGACTATTTTTTGACCTATAAGCTCATAAAACTGATAACCGATAAAATAACCCAACAATGCACCTAAAATCGAACCTACCGAGCAAATAAGTGCTATTTGAAACCATTTTTTCCTTTCCGCAATAACCATCGGTATAAGTAAAACATCCGGCGGAACAGGGAAAAAAGAACTTTCCGCAAAAGCTATAAAAAAAAGTGCCCAACTTGCATATTTTGTTCTGGACCAGTTTATAGTCCAGTCGTAACATTTTCTTATAAAGTTCATGGGATATTCAAATATTTTTTTCATTATTAACCTTTAAAATAATAAAAGCCCAAAAGAAGAGCTCCGAACAAAATTCTGTACCAACCGAATAATTTGAAATTATTTGCGGAAATATATTTTATAAACCATTTTATTACGATTATTGCCGAGATAAACGCAGAAATAAAACCTATAGCAATAATTATGCAGGATTCTGTATTTAAAACAGACGAACTTTTGTATAAATCGTAAAATGTTGCAGCAAACATTATCGGTATAGCCAGAAAGAAAGAAAACTCGGCTGCAGCTTTTCTTGAAAGTCCGGAACAAACACCGCCCATTATCGTTGCTCCCGCTCTTGATACTCCGGGTATAAGAGATAAAATCTGTGCAAGTCCCACAATTAAAGCAGACTTTTTAGTTATATCAAAGGCTTCTTGTGTTTTTACCTGCAACTTCTTATTCTCTATATAAATAATTGCATAACCGCCCAAAATAAGTGCAAAAGATACCGTTATGGGATTAAACAAATAATGTTTTATTATTCCGTGAAAGAAAAAACCAACTACGGATGCAGGAATAAATGCTATTAAAACATTTACTATAAAATCGAAAGATTTTTTATCTTTAAATGCGGTTTTTATCAAATTTAAAATCTTTTCTCTGTAAAGCCAAACAACTGCCAGAATTGCACCAAGCTGAATTACAATTTCAAACAATGTTGCAACTTCACTGTTAAACTTTATTATATCGGCACAAACAATCAGATGCCCCGTAGAAGATATCGGCAAAAATTCCGTAAGACCTTCTACTATACCTAAAAATATTGTTTTAAATATTAGGATTATATCCAGCATTAGAATGTATCCTTTCTTGTGTTACCAGAAATAATTATTCCGACAAAATCATCTTGATCATCTTTTACCGGAGTGATATTTATTTTGTATGCGGAAATATCAACATTGATAACATCAGAAGGATTTTCCAACAAAGTTGAAACGGATTTTAATATTTCTGAATTTCTTGTTAATTTTACTACATGTTCCCCAACTGTCTTTTCGTCTAAAACAACATTGTTGTCATCCGAATAATAAATAAGTCTTGCATTACTGTCCAAAACAACAAAAACTTCATCGCTGTAACTTAAATAAGATTTGCAAAGAGTGTTCATAAAATTTTTTAATTTCAGAACCGTATTTTCATCGTTTTCATCCGCATTACTGCTGTAAGACAATGCCATTTTAACTATATCATAATAAATAGTTTTCTTCTTGGTATTATTTAACGATAAATATTTTTTTGCTTTATTGAACGGACGCAAGAACAAAAATATAGATAAATAATAGATTACAAACACCAATAAAGCACAAACTATAAAACCATAAACATAAAGTTTTATTTTCCACAATTTTAAATCATTATAAATCGATTCCAATGAAAATTTTACACACAAAAAAGAATTATCGTTTAACGGTAAAGAATAAACTATTGTATATTGATCTATGTTTCTAACAGCCATTTCTTTTATCTTTACGAGTTCTCTGTAAAAATCCTGATCATATTTTTTATTCCATTTTTCGGAATTATCATGGATTAATATATTCAAGTCGGAATCTATAATAAAACATTCCTGTACGGATTTTACTTTTGATAATTTTTCAACACCGTAAAGCAACGATATATCGTCGGATTTTGATAATGAAGCTTTTATTTCCGGTGCGGTTAATTCTATATTTGCAACTATATTTTCCTGCGATAAATTTGTTTGTATTGAAATTCTTTCTTTATAGAGAATTTCTACAAACAAATACATTAATACTGCGGAAAACAAAAATGATAATACGGATAAAATTATTATATTTCTTTTCATAAAGGTTATATTACTTTCAATAATGCTTCGGCAAACTCCGTTGCTGCTTGAGGACCGTTACCTGTAACGATTTTTCCGTCAACTTCAACGGAATTACCGGTATAAATGGCTCCGTTTTGTAACAAAGCATCCGCTCCGTCCGGAAATACCGTTGCCTTTTTATTTTGCAATAATCCCGCATTTGCAAGTATTACAGGAGCAATACATATAGCACTTACAAGTTTACCTTTTGCATAAAATTGTCTTGCTATATTGTGAATTGTTTCATCTTCAAAATAAACAGCTGCTCCGCCGCCGCCCACGAAAAATATTCCGTCAAAATCATCAACTTTTATATCTTTTGCAAGCATTTGGCTTTGAGCTTTTATTTTTATTTTCCCGTATATTTCCCCTACAACGGTACTTGCCGTAGTAACTTCAACTCCGGCTTCTTCCAATATTGTTTTAGGTTCAATATATTCTTCGTCTCTAAAAACTTCAGGTGCAACTACAAATACAATTTTTTTCATAATTATTTTTCTTCTATTGTTATTTTCTTTATATATACCGGATCTATAGGATCATTGGAAAAACCGCAATCCACTCTTGCAATTTTTTTAACTACTTCCAAATCTTCTTTACTTACAACTTGTCCGAATATTGTGTGATGACCGTTTAACCACGGTGTAGTTACTTCGGTAATAAAAAATTGTGAGCCGTTGGTATTTGGCCCTGCATTTGCCATAGCAAGAAGTCCGGGCTGACTAAATTTTAAACCATTATCGGTTTCATCTTCAAATGTATATCCCGGGCCGCCTGTTCCTGTTCCCAACGGGCATCCGCCTTGTATCATAAATTCAGGTATAACTCTGTGAAATGTTAAACCGTCATAAAATTTTCTTTTCTCTTTTTTGCCTGTCTTTGGATCCGTAAATTCCTTTTTACCTTCGGCAAGACCAACAAAATTTGCTACCGTAATCGGTGCTTTGTCGGCAAACAACTCAACTTCAATCGTGCCCATGGATGTTTCAATAATTGCTTTCATCTTTTTATTCTCCATTCTTTTTATTTCTTTGGCAACATCATACTCATCATTTGCCTGTTCCGTCTTTTTAACTACTGCTTTATCTGACGAACAAGCAAAAACAAAAAACAACCCTAATAATATAAAACATATCTTTTTCATAATAAGAAAATTTTACTACAAAACTTTGTTTTATGTCAACAAAAAACTATCCGACTATTTTTTATTCTTTTTCGAAACTATTTTATTTTTTATATGCTGTTCAAATGTTGACGAAAAATAATGTGTTCCGTTGCCTTTTGAAACAAAATATAAACTATCTGTTACTTCAGGATACAAAACGGCATCCATTGCTTTTGCTCCCGGATTACAAATAGGTCCCGGAGGAAGTCCTTTGTGTCTGTAAGTATTATACGGGGAATCAAACTTTAAATCTTCAAAAGACAATCTCTCTTTATTTATACCCATTGCATATAAAACGGTTGAACATGATTCCAATCGCATACCTTTTGCCAATCTGTTTAGGAAAATACCTGCTATAATAGGTCTTTCCCTGTCGGCTATTGCTTCTTTTTCCACTATAGATGCAAGAATTATAACATCTCTTTTTGGTTTATTTATCTGGTTCAATCTTTCTTCTCTTTCTTTTGTCCAGTATCTGTTAAATTCTTCGTTCATAACTTTTATTATTTCTTGTTCGTCCATTTGAGGCAAAAGGAAATATGTGTTAGGAAACAAAAAACCTTCCATATTTTGTTCGGTAGCCAAATTAATGAATTTTTCTTCGTCACAAATTTTATTTTCCGCTAAAACTTTTGCTATCTGTTTTATGTTAAATCCTTCGGGAACAGTAACTTTTATATTTTTACTTTCACCGTTTTTTATTTTGTTTATTATTGTATTTAAAGGATCTTTCTTATTAAAATCGTATAACCCTGCCTGCAATTTTGTGGAATAGCCGTAAAATTTTATTAAAGCAACAAATAATTTTTGTGATGAAATCACTTCGGAATTTTTTAAAATTTTTGCTATTGTATGAGGCGAAGAACCTTTGGGTATAAGAACTTCAACAACTTTATCTTCTCTTGTTGCTTGAAATATTATTAATAAAACAAAAGCGAAAAATATTATAAAAATTACTGTTGTTATTATTTTTTTTATTTTAGCCATAAATCGCTCAACTCCGCAGTTATATCAAATTCCGTATCGGCATTTTCCTTTTTCTTTTTATTTTTATTTTCTTTTTTAGGTTGTGTATCTTCCTTCAACCATAAATCGCTGAGTTCTCTGCTTATTTCGGAAAAATCGTCTTTTTGTTTCATTCTTATAATATTGTTCGGTCTTGTTTGTTCTTTCGCTCTGTTGTATATAAACTCGGCAACTGCCATTTTTTTTGCACCTTTACCTCCGATTCGTCTAAAAATACCTTTATCGTTGGTAACTACCGTTATATTATACGGTTTTTGAGCTTTTTCAACATATTCCACAATAACATCATCAGCGGATTTTTGCCCTTCACTGAAAATTGTTTTTATTCCTTTTATTGTGGTTGTCGTATAACCATCGGCTTCATAAGGGTTGGAACTTCTGCAATCAAAAACAATTGTAACTTTATTGTTACCCTGCGGATTATATTTCAATATAAAGTCAATAAGCTTATCTCTCTGCAATTCAAGTGTCCTTGCAGAAAACATCTCGCTGAACTTAATTACATTATATCCGTCTACCAAAAATTCCATTTAATGTAATCTCTGTTATTGAGTTACAACTTCTCCGAGCTTGGAAACTTTAAACTTAATTTCTTTTGTTGCTTCTTTGCCCAATGCTCTTACTTTAAATACTGCAACATATTTACCTTTTTTCAAATCTATTTTAGAGAACAATCTTTCATTGAAATCTCTTTTCTGCTCACAATATGTAGGAACTGTTTCTTGTATGGGAATAGTTTTTAACAATTTCTTTTTCTTCTTACTGTAAATTTCAACGGTACCGGAATGTCTTATATGAACGTTACCTTTATTTTCCAATTTCATTTTATAAGATATAAAATCTCCCGCCGTATATAAATCCAAAGAATCTATACAAAAATCTATATTTTCGGTTCCCTGAACCGTAACATATATAGGAACGGAAATCGATATGCTTATCATTTGGCCTTCTTCCTGATCTACGGAAAAATTTATCCTTGCCGAGATAGAACCTTTAAAATTTTCATCCACTAAAACCGTATAAGGTACTTCTACGGCTTCTCCCGCAGGAATAAAATATTTATATTTTTCAAACACCAACCATTTATTAACATCTGCATCTTTATTTACAGAAAAAGAATTCCCTTTTGTAACTTCAACGGTAATATTTATATTTCTGTCGTATGTGTTTTTTACTTTATATTTGCCCTCATACTTAGAACCCGGTTCCCCGAAAACATTGGTTACGGACGGATCAACGGATAATCCGGCATAAGCTAAATTAAAACAAAACAAGAAACTTAAAATTGCCAAAAATTTTTTCATAATATCTCTCCGCTTAATATTCTTATATTACTTACATATTTTACAAAAATTTTATAAAGAAGTTGAATGAATATCCAAATATGTTTGCAAAATAAATGTTGCTGCCAATTTATCTCTTAAACCTTTTCTTTTTTCTCTCGACACATTAGCTTCTTCAACCAACACTCTTTCCGCTTGTGTCGTGGTTAATCTTTCATCTATCATTTCAACTTTTATATCTGTTACTTTTTTCAATTCCTCAACAAATTCCGTTGCAAGTTGTGCCATTTCCCCTTCGGTAGCATTCATATTAACCGGTTTTCCTACAACTATGCAGGAAACTTCTTTTTCTTTTGCTATTTTCAAAATATTTTCTATGTTGTTTTTAAGGCCTTTAAATTCTATAACATCATACGGCTGTGCCATCATCCCCATAATATCGGACAATGCAAGCCCTATTCTTTTTTTCCCGTAATCTATTCCTAAATATCTGCCCATAACAAAATCCTCTTTTGTCTCTCTTTTCTTTTAGACATCCATATATCAAAAAGTTACTTTGTAACTTTTTTATTTCTTGTTTTTAAAATCAGTCTTCTTAAACTATCAAGAGCCACATTTGTTGCTCTTTCTCTGATATCTTGTCTTGTTCCTAAAAACATACATTTATTTACTTCATTATTACCATTAAAAGATACTCCGATATAAACAAGTCCCACAGGTTTTTCCGCGCTTCCCCCATCCGGACCGGCAATACCGGTAATACTTACAGCATATTCGGATTTTGACAATTTTAAAATTCCGTTAAGCATTTCGTTTGCCGTCTGTTCACTTACGGCACCGAACTGTTCCAAAGTTTCTTTTTTAACGTTTAACAATTGTATTTTTGCTTCGTTGGAATAAGTTACAACAGACTCTTTAAAACACATTGAACTGCCGGGAGTATTTGTAAGTTTTGAAGCCACCATACCGCCCGTACAAGATTCTGCAACAGACACTGTTCTTTTTGATTCTGACAACATTTTTTGAACAACTGCTTCCAACGTATCTTCGTTATACCCGTAAATATTGTCACCTAAAACATCAACAAATTCATTATTGATATTTTTCAATGTATCGTCTATTATCAGTTCGTTTTCACCGCTTACGGAAACTTTTACATCTATTAAATAGTTGTGTGCCAATATCGCAAATTCTATATCGTCGTCATTAGACAAATAATCTATTGTAGGTTTTATTTTTTCGTCAACCAAAGATTCTGCCATACCGCAAATATGCAAAATCAAAGTTTTTTTCATTTTTACCTGATAACTTCTCATAAAAGGTAAAACTGTTTCTTCAAACATCGGATGCAATTCTCTCGGAGGTCCGGGCAACAAAAAGATTGTCTTTCTGACTTTTTTATTTTCATCCACAGCATAATTAAAATGAAGCATTTGTCCCGGCGCAGTTCCAAATCTGTTTTCCAAAACTTTTGCACCTTCCAAAACATAAGATTGTCTTTCGTTGTTTTGTGCCGGATTTTTTATTCCCCTTTTTTCAAAATATTGAACAATTGCCTGTTGAACGGATTCATCTTTATATGTCTTTACATTTAAAATCTCGGATACCGTTTCTACTGTTATATCGTCGAAAGTAGGACCTAATCCTCCGGTTACAATAATTACGGAACTTCTTTTTACCGCTTCCTGCAAAACTGATTTAAATTCTTTTTTTCTATCGGCAACAGTCGTAATTAAAGATAAAGCTAAACCTATCTCGTTAAGCTTTGAACCGATAAAACTTGCATGTGTATTCAGTTTCCCCGTCAATAATTCACTTCCGCTACAAATTAATTCTATATTCAATTTAATCACCTTAATTATAAAATTTCGATTGTTCCTGCATACTTGTTTCAGGAGCTTTTATTTGTCCGAATCTCATTTCGTATTTTGCAATATTGTCTTGTAATGCCTGCAAAATCTTTTTTGCATGTAACGGAGATGTTATTATTCTGTCTTTAACTTTAGCTTTACCGTTCTGAGGTTGAACAAAAATAAAATCAATAATAAATTCCGTTTGTGAATGAGTTATTAACGCTAAATTGGAATAACTTCCGTTAGCGGTTTGTTCGTCTATTTCTACTTTAATTTCCTGTTTTTTTATCTCTTCAGCCATTTCTTTCTCCTGCACCAAATTCTTTAAACAATATTATACAAAAAAAACGGCAATGCTTTCACATTGCCGTTTATTATTTATAAATAAAAGTTATCGTTATAAACCTATCGCCTTTATAATTTCTTTCATGTCAGCTTTAACTTGTGTAGGTTTTGTTGAATTTTTAACCGCATTGTCAGGATCTTTCAATCCGTGTCCCGTCAATATACAAACCGCTGTTACATCTTTTTGATCTTTAAAATAACCTTTTCTTGTGTATTTTAATAAACCTGCAAACGATGATGCCGAAGCCGGTTCGGCAAAAACACCTTCGTGTCTTGCTATCATTTTGTATGCTTCTATAATATCGTCGTCGCTAACCATATCTATAACACCTTTGGACTCATCTCTTGCTTCTTCCGCCGTCTTCCAGGATGCCGGGTTACCGATTCTTATTGCCGTAGCCAATGTTTCAGGCTTTTCTATAGGATAACCTCTAACTATAGGAGCTGCACCTTCCGCTTGGAATCCCATTATTTTAGGCAATTTATACTTTTCAGGGAACAACTTATTAAATTCTTTGTAACCTTTCCAATATGCCGTAATATTGCCTGCATTTCCTACCGGCATAAACTGATAATCGGGAGCTTTTTCCAAATATTCACAAATTTCAAATGCTCCTGTCTTTTGACCTTGTATTCTGTAAGGATTAATTGAATTTACTAAAGTTAAAGGATAATTCTTGCTTAAATCTTTTACAAGTTCCAAAGCTTTATCGAAATTTCCGTCTATCTCAAGTACCAATGCTCCGTGCATAACCGCTTGTGAAAGTTTACCCAAAGCAATTTTTCCTTCAGGAATTAAAACCACGCATTTTATTCCCGCTCTTGCGGCATAAGCTGCTGCAGATGCTGATGTGTTACCCGTAGAAGCACAGATAACAGCTTTACTGCCCTCTTCAACGGCTTTTGATACAGCCATTGTCATTCCTCTGTCTTTAAAAGAACCTGTAGGGTTTAATCCTTCATATTTAAAATATATCGTTCCCGGGAAACCTATTTCTTTTGCAAGGTTTCTTGCAGGAATTAAAGGAGTATCTCCTTCATGTAATGTTATTACCGGAGTTTTATCACTTACCGGCAAATACTTTCTGTATTTTTCAATTAATCCTTTATATGCCATTATTTTTTCTCCTTAACATCTTTCTTAACAAGTTCAATGAACTTTTCTACAGGCATTGAACCTAAATCTTTGTTTCCTCTTGCTCTAACTGCAACAGCACCGGATTCAACTTCTTTACCGCCGACAACTAACAAGTAAGGAATCTTTTGCATTGCATTTTCTCTTATCTTGTGACCGATCTTTTCGTTTCTGTCATCGAAGTTTACTCTGATTCCGGCTTCTTTCAATTTCTTAACAACATCTTTACAATATTGTTCTTGTTCGGGAGCAATATTTAAAACTGCTGCTTGAACAGGTGATAACCATACAGGCAATGCTCCTGCATAATGTTCGAGCAATACACCGATAAATCTTTCAAAAGAACCCATCAATGCTCTGTGAACCATGTAAGGTCTTGCTTTTTTACCTTCTTTATCTATGTAATAAATATCGAATCTTTCAGGCAAATTGAAATCGAACTGTATTGTGGAACACTGCCACAATCTTCCGATAGCATCTTTTATCTTAATATCTATCTTAGGACCGTAAAATGCTCCGCCGCCTGCATCTATTTCATAATCATAACCTGTTTTCTTCAATGCATTTTCAAGAGACTTTTCCGCATCGTTCCATTTTTCTATTTCGCCGACATACTTCTTTTCAGGTCTTGTTGCCAAATAGATTTTATACTCGTTAAAGCCGAACATTTTTAAACAATCTATTGCCATTTTAAATACGGTTAAGATTTCTTCTTCCAAAAGTTCGGGTTGTACGATAACATGTCCATCGTCTTGCGTAAATCCTCTTACTCTCATAAGCCCGTGCAATACACCTGACTTTTCAAATCTGTAAACAGTTCCCAATTCTCCGTATTTTATAGGAAGTTCTCTGTAAGAATGAAGTTTTGTTTTATAAATCATTAAGTGCATAGGGCAATTCATAGGTTTTACCCTGTAAGGTTTACCTTCAATTTCCATCGGAGCATACATATTTTCGGAATATGTTTGTAAATGACCGCTTATTGCATAAAGTTCTTCGCTTGCAATATGCGGAGTGCACAACAAATCGTATCCGTTATCCAAATGGAATTGTTTCCATTCGGTTTCGATTATGTTTCTAAGCATAGCACCTTTAGGATGCCACAAAACAAGTCCGCCGCCTACTGCATCGTTTATAGAGAACAAATCAAGTTCTTTACCTAATTTTCTGTGATCTCTTTTTGCAGCTTCTTCCAATTTATTCAAATATTCATCCAAATCTTTTTTTGTATAAAATGCAGTTCCGTAAATTCTCTGCAATTGTTCTCTGTCGGAATCTCCTCTCCAATAAGCACCTGCTACGGACAAAAGTTTAAAATGCTTTATTTCACCTGTAGATTTTATATGAGGACCTCTGCAAAGATCGGTAAATTCTCCCGACTGATAAAATGTTACCGTATCATCAGGTATTGCTTCTGCCAATTCTTTTTTATATTTTTCCCCTTTTTCTTCAAAGAGTTTTATTGCGTCCGCTTTTTTCACCGTTGTGCAAATAAAAGGATCATCTTTTTTTGCAAGTTCGTGCATTTTTTCTTCTATTTTTGATAAATCTTCAACGGTAAAAGGTTCTTTTCTGTCGAAATCATAATAAAAACCGTCTTCTATTGAAGGACCTATAGCAACTTTCGTTCCCGGAAACAATTCCAAAACCGCTGCTGCCATAAGATGTGATGTTGAATGTCTTAACGTCTGTAAATCTTTTTCCATATTTTTTTCCCCACTTGTAAACTAATTTAGTTAAATTTTAATAATACTGCCTACAACAATCTATACTATTTTATTTACAAGTTCGTGTTCGTGTGCGTGAATCAAACGAATACTTAATTATAAAATGTGATATCAATATTTGTGAAATTTTTTCCATCTCATCCTTCTTATAACTTATATTATTTAATCAAAATTTTTATTTTTTAAAAGAAACTTTACTTTTAATATCCTTTATATCTTTCGCCGGGATAAAGCAACAAAACAAAAAAGAATATAACATTAATAATTGGGACATAATTTAAAATAACCCAAAAACCGCTAAAATTCATATCATGCAATCTACGAATTATTAGAGAGAACGTGGAAATAATAAAAATAACTATCAAAATATATCTCAATAGCATTAAGATGGTCGATATAGACGGATACATATAATGTAATTTTTCTGCTATAGTATATATAGTACCGCCAACGATAGAACAATTTACATAAAACAAGAAAAATGTAAGTCTGTTTTCACAACCGTTAATATCAAACGAGCTGAAAAGAACTCTCAAAAAATAATTGTTTATGTAATTTTTTATCATATTCTTATTTCCGTTTAAATTTTATTTAAACTTAGCTTTCAAATCATCCAATTGTTTTCTCAAAGCTTTCGGCAATCTGTCACCGAACTTTGCATAAAATTCCTCTATCAAAGGAATTTCTTTTTGCCATTCTTCTTTAGAAACTTTAAACAACTTATCCAAAGTTTCTTTGGATATATCAAGACCTGCTAAATCCAAATCTTCAACTTTCGGGAACAATCCGATTTCTTTTTCCTGAGCCTCAACTTTACCTTCAATTCTGTCTATCATCCATTTTAATACTCTGGAATTATCTCTGAATCCCGGCCACATATAGTTTCCGTCTTCATCTTTTCTGAACCAGTTAACCATAAATATTTTCGGTAATACTTTTGCTCTTTTAGCAAAACTTAACCAATGACCGAAATAGTCGCCCATGTTATAACCGCAGAACGGTAACATAGACATAGGATCTCTTCTTACGGCACCAACTTTACCTGCAGCTGCTGCAGTTGTTTCAGAACCGATAATCGATGCATCAAATACACCGTTTTCCCAACTTGTACTTTCATATACCAAAGGAATTGTAGATTTTCTTCTGCCGCCGAATATAATACCTGAAATAGGTACTCCTTGAGGATCATCAAATTCCTTTGCAAGTGTCGGGCAATTATATGTTGAAACGGTAAATCTTGAATTTTTGTGTGCTGCAACTTCACCTGAATTCTTATCGTACTTCTTTCCGTGCCAATCAATTAAATTTTCCGGAGTTTCGGAATAACCTTCCCACCATGGTGTATTGTCGTCTGCATTAACTGCAGTGTTTGTATACAATGTAGGGAAGAACTTGTTATTCTTTAATGTTTCTACCATTATAGGATTTGTGTTTTTACCTGTTCCCGGTGCTACACCGAAAAATCCCATTTCAGGGTTCATTGCATAAAGTCTTCCGTCCGGTCCGACATTAATCCATGCAATATCGTCGCCCAATGTCCAAACTTTATAACCTTTCAAAACAGGGTTTAATAATGCTAAATTTGTTTTTCCGCATGCCGACGGGAAAGAACCCAAGAAATAAGTTTTTTTACCTTTAGGATCTTCTACGCCGATAATAATCATGTGTTCCGCAAGCCAACCTTCCTTATAACCCAAATAAGAACCGATTCTTAAAGAACAACATTTTTTACCGAGCAAAGCATTTCCGCCGTAGCCGGAACCGAAACTCATAACTAAGTTTTCTTGAGGAAAATGCATAATATATCTTCTTTCAGGATTAACATCACCGATAGAATGCATACCTTTAAAGAAGTCCGTTGAATTACCGATTTTATCTATTGCTACTTTTCCCGTTCTTGTCATAATTCTCATACTTATTGCAACATAAACGGAATCCGTAACTTCAACACAACATTTTGAATAAGGAGATTTAGGATTACCCATAAGGAAAGGAATTACATACATTGTTCTTCCTTTCATACAACCTTTAAAAAGAGAATTTAATTTTGTTTTTGCTTCCGTAGGATCCATCCAGTTATTGTTTGGTCCTGCATCTTCTTTGTTAGGCAAACAAATAAATGTTAATTGTTCTGTTCTTGCAACGTCGTTAGGATTTGATCTGTGCCAATATGCACCGTAAAATTCTTTTTGATTTAATTTTTCCAAAACAGGATGACCGTCAATCTGTTCTTTTTCACCGATATCAGCCAATCTTTTTCCTTCTTCTTCAGAACCGTCCATCCAATACACTTTGTCAGGTTGCATTAATGCAATCTGTTCATCAACCCAATTTTGTAAAGGTGTCTTCATTTTCTCTCTTTTCTCCTGAATATATTTTAATTTTTTATTTGTTTACGTCTTAAGCCCAAACTTGTTTTTCTTCGGTTACAGTTTCTTTCTTTGTCGGATAAACTTCTTCCGTTAATTCACTCGGACTGAACCAAAGTTGTATTTCTCTTTTTGCATCGTTTATATCCGAAGAACAATGAACTACATTTTCCATTGTTCCGTTTTTAGCAATTCTTCCGTATGAACCTCTGATTGTTGTAGGATCTGCATTTTCTGGGTTTGTTGCACCAACAATTTCTCTTAATTTTGATATTGCATCTTCCCCCTTATAAACAAATGCAAATACTCTGTCATAAGGTGCTCCGCCTAATGTTTTACCTTGAATAAAATCCAAAACATCTTCAAAAAAAGGTTTATCTTTCAAATGTCTGTAATGTTCACTTGCCAATTCTCTTGAAACTTTTACAACTTTTGAACCGATAATATGAAAACCCGTTTGTGAAAGTTTAGATAATACGTTCCCTGTTAAAGATTTCTTTACTCCGTCGGGTTTTATTAAAATTAATGCATATTCCATTGCCATTTTCTTGTCTCCAAAATACAATTAAATTTTTATACAAAATAAAAGAATTGCAGCTGTGATTGCTACAATTCTAAAATTTACAATAATAACAATCAATATATTATAAAAAAAACAAATCTTTTTTTCAATAATATATCAATCTTTTATTTTAAACATTTTCCAAGAGTTTTTCCGCCTCTTTTTCCGGTAAAGTCTCCACATCTCTCAACTTTCTTTCTATTGCTCTTGTTCTAACACCTGCATTGTCTATTTCTTTACTTGCACTTTCCAACTTTTTCTTCGTTGCATCCAAAACATCTCCGAATTTACCGAATTCGGTTCTAACTGCCCTTAAGATGTTCCAAACATTGTCCGTTTGTTCCTGTATAGCAAGTGTTCTAAAACCCATTTGTAAACTGTTTAAAAATGCTCCCAAAGTTGTAGGCCCGGAAATTGTTATGGAAAAATCGTTTTGAATTTGTTGTATAAGTCCCGGAATTCTCAATATTTCCAAATAAAGTCCTTCAAAAGGTAAAAACATTACCGCAAAATCGGTTGTGTAAGGAACAGAAATATATTTGTCCTTTATATCTTTAGCAAAATTTTTAATATCTGTTACCAATTTTTTCCTATCGGATTCAATTGCATTTTTATCGGCTAAATCATAATCTTGCAACAATTTCTCATAAACGGCAGTCGGAAATTTTGAGTCTATCGGCAAATAAATGAAGTTTTCTTCGCTTTCTTTAGACGGAAGTTTTACCGCAAACTCTACCACTCCGGAAGGATTGGATGGATTCGGATGTGCATTTTTTTCGTATTGGGAAGCTGTTAAAACTTGAGAAAGCAATGCTTCAAGCTGGACTTCCCCCATTGTACCTGCAACTTTTACGGAAGTTAATGCTCTTTTTAATCCTCCTACATCATTTGCAAGAGACTGCATTTCACCCAACCCTTTTTGAACGGATTCCAACTGTTTACTTACAAGCTCAAAAGAAGAATTCAATCTTTTTTCCAATGTTGATTGTAATTTTTCGTCAACGGTAAGTCTCATTTGTTCCAATTTTTTTTCGTTACTGTCCTGAATATTTTTCAAACTTGTTTGAACTGTTTCTTTTTGTTTATCTAAAGCATCTTGTGTGTTTTTCAGTTTTTCATCAACGGTTTTTCTGACTTGTTCCAATTTTTTTTCGTTACTGTCTTGAATATTTTTCAAACTTGTTTGAACTGTTTCTTTCTGTTTATCCAAAGATTCTTGCGTGTTTTTTGAAAGGGTATCAAACTTGGTATTTATGGAATTTTGAAAATTCATCAAAGTATCCTGATTTTCTTTTCTTGATGCTCTTTCATTTTCAGTTGATTCTCTTCTGCTTCTCTCAAACTCATCTTTAAAACCTTTCTCGTAAGAATCCAATTTCTTTTCATAATCTTCTAGTTTTTTATTTATAACATCTTGATTGGAATTTTTATTTTTAAACAGGACTAACAAAATTAAAATTAAGTTTATTGAAACTAAAATAATCAATGTTATTAACATATTTTACTCCTTGTCTGTATGTTTTTATATTATAATAAATTTTTATATTTTATATTCAAAAAAATCTTTTTTGAACTTAATTAAATTCCTTATCATATTCATACTGCCTCTGCTGCCGTTATGTATGACAATACCGATATCACAATATTTTGCCATTTCATAGTTTCTTATAACTCCGGCTGAGTTTCCGTATTTATTCCAATCCGGCTTAAATATTGTTACAGGAATATTATTGTTCTTGGCATAAATTTCGGCTAACGTATCAACACCCTTTGCACCGCCTGAAACTATTTCGTCATCCTGTGTTATTTTATAACCGGATAAATTTATGGCTTCAAGCAAAATATTTATATCTGTTATGGTTCTGCTGCCTGCAATTACTATTTTCATGATTATATTTTACAACCTCACAGCGACAACAGTATGTCGCGATTTTTTGGAAATTTATTAAAAAAAGACAAAAAAAACAGCGGGCAACGGGAATCGAACCCGCATCACGAGCTTGGGAAGCTCGGGTTTTACCACTAGACTATGCCCGCTTTAACAATGTACAATGTACAATTAACGACAAATACAACAATAAATTGCTACATAATTTTATGTTTTTTCTTCAGTACTGTCAATTGAGATTTCGCATATTTCAATGCTTGTTTTTTGTCTTTTATTCTGCCTTCTTCATAAGCATTGTTTATATACTTTAACAACTCACCTATGATTTTGCCCGGCTTAAGATGAAACTCTTTCATCAAAACATTTCCGTCTACAATTTTATCTTTCGGTTTCTTGTTAATAAAATCAAAATAACTGAATATTAATTTAGCAACGGATTTTTCCTGCTGCTGTAACACTTTTTTCGGATATATTTTTTTCTTTAAAGTTTTATAGGAATGCCAATCAGACATCGCCAATATCAAAAGGTCGGGAGTATTTCCTTTTATATCTCTGAACAGTCTCATTTGTGCTCTTTGTGTAATAACTTCCGATTTTGCCAAATTTGAAGGTCTCATATGCTCGGATATTATCGCTTTAACGAAATCTATTTCTTTGTTGCTCATCTTAAGTTCTTTCATTATTTGTGCTGTTTTTTTAGCACCCAATTCTTCGTGACCCAAAAATCTCATTTTATTATCCATTCTTTTTGCACATTCGGGTTTTGCACAATCATGAAAAATTGCAACAAATTTTAAAAGATTTTTTCTTGTCACATTTTCCGAAAACGGTTCGTTTAAATGTTTTTCCAACATATCTTTTGATGTCGGGAAATATTTATCCAACTTAACCAAAATATTTTCCAAAGCTTCGTAAGTTTGGAAACAATGTTGAAAAAGACCTTTCGGATGATAATAAAAACTTTGCGCAGACTTTTTCATTTTTGTTATTACCGGGAACATTTTTTCCAAAAGCTTTATATTATCGATTTCGGATATATATTGAGAAGATTTTTTATTATTCAATATTCTGAACAATTCATTCTTTATTCTTTCCCCTGCAACGGTAGAAATTTTCGAAGAGTATTTTTTTATTAAAGATAAAGTGTCTTTTGAGATTTTAAAATTGTATTCGCTTGCAAACCTGAATGCTCTTAACATTCTTAACGGATCATCAACGAAAACTTTTTTTGAAACGGCTTTTATTTCTTTGTTTTTTAAATCTTTTATTCCACCGAAATAATCTATTACATTTTTTTTGATATTATCAAAATTTTCTATCTTTACGGCTAATGCATTAATAGTAAAATCTCTTCTTGATAAATCATCTTTTATATTTTTTCCCTGCATAAGAGAAATATCTATATACTCTATATCGGGATTATTCTTAACAGCTACTCTGTAAACCTGCAAATCACTATGCAATATAAAACATTTGCCGTTTATTTTTTTTGCTAACTTTTTTGCAAAAGATTCCGCTTTTTCCGAAACAACCAAATCTATATCCAAAGTTTTTTTCTTTAACAAAAAATCTCTTACATATCCGCCGACAACGTAAACTTCGGTATTTGTTTCTTTTGCAAGATTTATAACTTCACAAATTTCTTTAAGCACTTTACTTTACTCCGTAATGTTTTAGTCCATCAAATATGTTGCATTAATAAGTTCGTTTATATATTCGTTGGTTTTATCACTTTTTATATCTTCAATGTTTCCATATTTTACCATATTTCCGTTTTGTAATATCAAAATTTTGTCCGATATTTTAAAAGCAGAAGATATATCGTGTGTAATAAAAATAATATTTGTTTTTTGCTCTTTCTTTATTTTATAAAAAATATCCATTATTAAAGACTGATTTATAACATCAAGAGAAGCAAAAGGTTCGTCTGCAATTAAAATTTTCGGTTCTTTAAGTAATGCTCTTGCTATCGCTATTCTTTGTCTTTGTCCGCCGGAAAACTGGTGCGGAAATTTATCGAGCACATCGTCTTCCATATCAACAAGAGCCAACTTTTCTTTTATAAAATCTTTTTTATTTTTTATATTTTCGTTAACCGCTTCAAACAAAGAATAACCGATTGTAAGTTTAGGATTAAACGATGCATACGGATTTTGAAATATCATTTGAACGGTATTCGAAAGTTCTTGTTTTGTATAATCTGAAATATTTTTATTGTTTATTTCTATTTTCCCGTCGTCATAAGGTAAAAGCGAACAAATAATTTTCGCAAGGGTTGTTTTGCCTGAACCGCTTTCACCGATAATGGAAAGAACTTTATTTTGTTCTAAACTAAAAGAAACTTTGTTCAATGCAACAAAATCTTCCTCTCTTTTAAAAAGAGAAGCACTTTTTTTATAAATTTTAGTTACATTTTCTACTTTTAACATAATTACGATATCTTTAATTTATTAAAAAGCATATTTTATGCCGAGATTGATTCCTACACCTTGTCTTGAACCTGCTCTTCCGTCTACCTCTCCATAACAACTCCACGGAGTTGATGAAAACTCTTTTTCTACACCGATTCCGCATTCATAGTAAGGATCCATTGTTAATGCTTTTACGGATTTACCGTTTACTTCCGTAGCTGCTTCCCCGGTATTAAAGCAAGCACCTATTAAACCGTACGGAGTCCAACCGTTATCCAATTCCAAGCTTGCTTTTACTCCCGGTTCAATATGCACGTTATTTATATCTTCGGCACTTACTTTGTTTCCCTGTGCATTTGTAAATTCTTTTGTATTTATACCTACATATGCAACCATCAGGTTAGGTTCTATTATCCAATTATTTCCGACTTCAAAATTGTATCCCGCTTTTACGGCTGCAGCATAGCTTGTCATATCCGTATCGTCACTTCCGAAATCGGTATCCGTCGTTGCTTTTGCCAATTCCGCATTTATCGTTGCACCGATATAGAAACTATCTTTTATCAACATTCCCGTTGCACCGATACAATAACCGGTATTATTAACTTTGATACTATCCAGTTTTTGGTTTGAACCGTTATATCCGAAATATACGGCTACCATTTTATCTTCGGCTATCGGCAAATCTATCCCCGCTATCGTTCCGTATATTGTTGTATCTATATCCTTTTCCAAACCTGCTAATTTCATTGTTTCATTTGTTGCATAAGGTCTTACCCATACTCCTCGTTGTATTTCACTATCACTTGCGAAAACTTGGTTTGTAGTCGATACATACAAAATTTTATTACTTCTTGCTTGCTTTATATTTTTCACTTTAGTATCCATTCCTACAAAAGCTTGATTTATTGTTGCCATCTTCGAGAAAGAGCCGCCTACTAAACCTAAAATATCTGCTGCATGCGCCAACGGATTTCCTATTGATGTTTTTGTGAATGTTATATTTCCGGTAGATTCATCGTACTTAATATTGTACTTATACAAATCCGAAGATGCAGTTTTTATTGTTTCCACCTCTTGTCTTATTTCCTGTGTTTTAACAAATTCCAGTTCAACACTCTTGTTTTCCGTATCGGATATTATATTTATTGCATTTACTTTTATTCTCTTATTACCATCTACATAATAGCCATCGGTTGATATTGTATCCATTTCTTCATTTTCTAAATCCGCATCTACGGAAATATTCATCTTTCCGTTTATTTGTAAATTTTTAAAAGCCATTTCTTCTATAACACTGTTTGCAATATTCATTGTTAAATTGTCTATTGTTGTTGAACCGGAAAACCATTTTCCGTTTTCTCCTATAATAATTGTTCCTGCATAAATATTTACATCACCGGAAAAACCGGACATATCTTCATTTAATATTATCGTACCTGATGCATCCGAGATTGTCCCGGACTTGTTGATATTCAATGTAGAAGTTTCAAAAACAGATCTTATTTTATCATTAAATGTTATCTTAGCGTCCTTACTTGCAAATAAATTTATTTTTCCTGCCCCAATTCCATCATCGTCCGCACAAATTGCACAAGAACCGTTATCATCCGTGTTTCCGTCAAAAAGAATATCGTTTGTGTTTGCTATCAAATTAACTGTTCCTTTAGTATATATTGCTCCGCCACTCCTTGCCGAATTATTTTTAAACAGTGCTCCGTCTTTTATTGTTAAGGTAGAATCACTTCCGTTTGATATCGCCCCGCCATAAGCATTACTTACATTGCCTTCGAATATAACATTTGCTCCTATTTCAATATTACCTTTTATCTCGTGATTAAAAGCATTTCTGTTATTACTTATTGCTCCGCCATAATAATTGCCGCTATTACCGATAACCTTATTGTACGAAAATATTGCATTTGCCCCTATTTTCAAACTTCCGTAGTTATCTATTGCTCCTCCGTCAAGATTTGATGTGTTTGAAGAAAAAATGACATTGCTACCTATTTCGATTTCCGGAGCAAAATCAATTGAATCGGAATATATTGCTCCACCGGCAGAACCTGATGTATTTAATATGAAACTAACATTATCTCCTATAGTTATTTTACCTTCTTCATTACTTATTGCACCGCCTGTCCCCGTAGCAGAATTATTTTCAAATTTTGTCTCGTTAGTTGTTAATATTGTAAGAGTCCCTGAAGAAGAAACTGCAAACACTCCACCGTAACCGGATTGATTGAAATTGGAATAAACTTGTCCGACTACGGTACTGCTTCCGTTTATCTCATAATGATCCGTCGCAAAAGCATAACCGTAAGCCAAACAAATTAATGTTAAAGCATAAAAAAATGATTTTAATTTAAACATATCTTTTCTCCAATAATTAACTTATTGTTTTTTATTTGTTATTTCCAAAGCTATATTTCACACCAATATTCCCGGAAAATCCGTTTATTCCACCGCTTCTTCCGGTTACTTGTGCATAACAACTCCATGGTGTATTTGTAAATTCTTTATTTACTCCTGCTCCATATTCTACATATCCGTCTATTTTATCCATTTCAAATTCTGTTTCATCTGCTACTACTTTTCTGTCATCACCCATATTTATTAAATATCCCAAAATAGCATAAGGTTGCCATCCATCCGATAAATCAAACTTTGCTTTTATTTGCGGTTCGGCTATTATATTTGCAACACTTTGACTATCTATTTTTGCTCCCTGTGTCGTATCATATTCTTGATTGCTTACATTTCCGTACATCAATGTTAAATTAGGTTCTAATGCCCATTTATCGTTAATTGCATAATTGTATCCCGCTTTGGCGCCAACACTAAACATGTTCATATCAAAACTATCTGTTCCGTAATCACTTTCACTTTCTGCTTTATTAAAGTTTATGTTTGCCGTTAACCCTGCATACCAGTTATCTTTTACCCACATTCCGGTAGCACCTAAAATATAACCTGTTTGATTTATTTTTATATCTTCATATTTTTGATTACTTCCCGCATAACCTAAATAGAAAGATACTAAAGTATTTTCTCCTGCTGCTAAATCTATTCCCGCAAGGGTTCCGGTTAATGTATTATCTACATCCAAACTATCAAAGCTTATACTATCTTGAGACATAAACGGTCTTATCCATAATCCGCTTTCTATTCTCTTGGAATTATCAAACACTGCATCTGCTGTTGATGCATACAACAAACCTTTTTGCTTTGCTTGTACTATTCTGTTCCTTACACTATCTATACTCGAAAAGGCTTGATTCAATACAGTAGTCTGTGTTATTAATCCTTCTGCACTTGCTACCTGACTCTCTATTATAACAGGATTATTCTCTGCTGTTAGTAAGAAATTAATTTTTCCGGTATTCTTGTCATACTCCACATCATATTTAAAAAGTTTTGAAGTTGCAGTATTTACTGTTGTTACATTATCTTTCAAGACGGTTGAACTTGTAAATAACACCTCTGTTTTATTTCCTTTCGCATCACTTAATATATTTATCGCCTTTACGTTTATTTTTCCATTACCGCTAAAATTATCTGCAGAGATTGTATCCATTTCTTTGTTTGCTAAATCAGCATCTACAGACAATTTTAAATCATCGGATAAAGTTATTGCTTTAAAATCATGTTGTTGTAATATTGAATTTGCTACATCTATCTCGGAATTTTGTGCGAATAAATTTTCTACCGACAAAGTTCCGTTTTCTGTTAATTTTAAATTAATAGATTCTAAATTTAAATTTTCTGCAGAAATTACAGAATTGTTAATAAAATTATTCAGTTCTTGTTGAGAACTTAAAGAAACGGCATTATTAATATTTGATACTTCTTTGGATATTATTATATTTTTTTGTTCAATTAAATTATTGTTTATAAAATTATTTACCGTAATATTTAAAGAACCCAAACCGGTTATCCTGTTGTTATTTATTGTTCCTGCATTAAATAATAATGTTCCATTATTTATTATGTCTGCAATTATAGAGTTTGCATTAGTTGTTAATTGTTTATTCTCATTAATTGTTACATTGTTTACTATTGTTGAACTATTTAGCACTTCTCCGTCTATTATTGTTGCACCGTTACCGAAAATATAACTACTATTTTCTCCGCCGGTTAATACATAGTTTCCTGAATTATTTATATTTCCGGTTATATCGCTTGCACTTGTCGTTAATTGTTTATTCTCGTTAATTATTACATTGTTTACTATCGTTGAACTGTTTATCACTTCTCCGTATATTACTGTTACTCCGTTACCGAAAATATAATTACTATTTTCTCCACCGGTTAATACATAATTTCCTGAATTATTTATATTTCCGATTACATCGCTTGCACTTGTCGTTAATTGTTTATTCTCGTTAATTGTTACATTGTTTACTATCGTTGAACTGTTTATCACTTCTCCGTCTATTATTATTGCTCCTTCACCGAAAACATAATTATTGTTTATTCCATTGTTATTAAATACTAAGCTACCATCATTTTCTATATCACCAATTATACTATCAATATTTGTTGTCAATTTCTTATTCTCATTAATTGTTACATTGTTTACTATCGTTGAACTATTTAGCACTTCTCCATCTATTACTGTTGCTCCATTACCGAAAATATAATTACTATTTCCTCCACCGGTTAATACATAGTTTCCTGAATTATTTATATTTCCGGTTACATCGCTTGCACTTGTCGTTAATTGTTTATTCTCATTAATTGTTACATTGTTTACTATTGTTGAACTATTTAGCACTTCTCCGTCTATTATTGTTGCACCGTTACCGAAAATATAACTACTATTTTCTCCGCCGGTTAATACAT
>JAFXOV010000064.1 GCA_017528425.1 Elusimicrobiota bacterium
AAGGCTTTCCTGCTCTGCGACAGTCAACTTACCGATAATATCTAATGCGTCTTTGATAGTAGGCATATCCAATTACCTCCTTCGGTGGTACTGTTTCTTACTATTATTATACGCTATTTCTCGTCAAAAATCAACCATTTATTGTGACAGAGCCTTTGAAAATACTAACTACTAAATTTGATGTAGTAACGGCTAATCCCCCATATACGGCTTCAGCAGATTATGGCGAAGAATTAAAATTTTTTATAGAAAAAAATTATAGGATTACTAATTATAAATTTAGCGAAAATTTATATAGTGCCTTTTTGAAAAGATCATATGAATTATTGCATAACCACGGATTTATTGGAATGATTCATCCTTATACATTTATGTATATATCTGATTTTAGTGATGTTAGAAAATATATATTAGATAACTCAAATATTAATTTACTTGTAGAATTAGATATTGGTGGAGTTTTCAAAGATGCAAATTTAGAACCTGTAATGTATGTTTTTGAAAAAAATATGAAATCTTCTAAATCAACATTCTTTGATTTAAAACCATACATAGGGCTATCAAATAAACAAGAACTATTTGATAATCTATACAATAATTACATAAATAATTATAATTTGGAAAACATATACATTTTGGATCAAAACAAATTATTCCAAATAAAGGATGCTCCTTTTATATATTGGATTTCGGATGATTTCAGAATGAAATTTAAATCCTCACCATTAAAGGATTATATTGATATAAGACAAGGAATCGCAACAGGGTGTAATGATAAATTTCTAAGATTCTTTTGGGAAGTTAATAAAAGTGATATTACAAAGATTAATGAAACTGAACGAAAAAGATATGTTGGCTATGCTAAAGGTGGAAGATTTAATAGATGGTCTGGAAACTTATGGTTAACAATAGATTTTTCTGAAAAAAGTTATAACACATTACTAACCGTTGGAAATACTTTACCAAGTAGGCAATATTATTATAAAGAAGGAATTACCTATTCTGCAAGCGGGAGAGGAGGATATGCATTTAGATACTTACCTAAAAACCACGTTTTTGACGTAGGTGGCTCCTCTATGTTTTTAATTCGAGAAGATGTTAAACTAATGTATGTTTTAGCTTTCCTAAATTCTTCATTGGGATTTTATATTGCTGATAGTTTGAATCCAACTGCTAATATTCAAGTTGGAGATTTAAAAAAAGTTCCATTTGTTTTACCTGATGAAGACACTCAAAATGAAGTAGGTCAATATGCACAGCAAAATGTCGATCTCACGAATAGCTTATTAAAGTACAAGCCAAATGAACCTATTTTTGAAAATACAGCTATTGAGGAGTATAACAATAATAAATCTTGGATTGATATTTTGCACTCATTTATACAAGATTATATTGGTATAAAAGCACTTATACTAAATAATGAAGCAATAATAAATAATAAAATATTTAAAATATTTGATTTATCTGAACAAGACAAAACTTTAGTTGTTAAAAAGCAGGGTATAAAAATTGGGAATGAGCCGGTAACTAAACAAGCGGCAACTGCCTTTATTGATAAATTTAACAATCAATTGCTTAATGGAACAATTGAACATATAAATAATATTGCTAATAAAGGATGTATAGAAAATGAGAAAGACATAATAAATAATTTTGATAAATTTCTTACCTCAAATAATGATCTTGAAGAATTTTCAAAAAGTTATAATGTTAATCCAATAGATGTTTGGTACATTTTTACAAACAATAAAGTAATTCCAACTGCATTTTCCAAAGAACTTGGTTTTGAGTTTGTGACAAAGATAGTTACTGATGTTCTTAACAAAGATGATGATGGAATTATACCTTTAGTCAAAAATGCGGGCGAAAAAACCTTGATTGAATCATTGGAACAAGAATTAATAAATAAAAATTATGATCTTGCTCAAATAAGTTCTATAAAACAACTTATAGGAAAAGAATTAAATGAATTTATTGTTGAAGATTTCTTTAAAATACTTTCAGATTACTTAAATCCATTTAGAAATTTACCAAAGACTCCTTACATTTGGCATTTAACGAGTGGAAAAGAAAAGGCGTTTGAATGCTTTATATCGATATATAAATGGTCTCGTGATAATTTAATGAGATTAAGATCTGTTTATGTTGAACATAGAGAACGTTCTTTGATTAATAGGGAATCAGATTTACAGAATAATAATTCTGCTCAAGCACAAGCGGAAAAATCCCAAATTAAACTTCAATTAGATGAGTTAAAGGAATTTAAAAATAAGATAGATAATTTGTTGGCTTCCGGCTATGATCCAAAATTAGATTCTGGTGTTGGCAAAAATATTGCTCCATTACAAGAACGAAAGATGCTTTCTTGTGATGTTCTAAACGCAAGTCAACTTAATAAGTATTTAAATGCAGATTGGTAGAGTGATATGTTAGATAAATGGCTTAATGACGATATTAATAATTTGTTCAATAACGGTTCAACTATTGTTTTAATAGATGAATCAGGTGAAATGAAAAATATTCTTACTAAATTAAACCTTAATTGTAAGGTATATGAGGTAAATTCTCCATTGGAAGAATTAAAAGCACGCTATGAGATAGAAAAGTACTATGGAGAACAAAATCTAATATATACAAATACCCAATACAACAAGTTGAAATTTGTATTAGAATATGCCTCAATAAATGGTTATATTGATATATATTCTCTTGCAGATTATGTTAAAAATAAACTTTATAACAATTACAAAATAGTTATTAACAATTTAATACCTGAAGAATATAAATCTGCCGCTATATATAGTATAGGCAAAGATATCTCGTATTGGCATAATATTCAAACTGTTGGTGCTGAAGGTATATTAGACATTAAACGTTCTTCATTAGACTTCTTAAATAATCCTGATAATTATTTAAAATCATTAGATGAAACATCGGTTGAGGCTTTTTGCAGAAAAATATTTGAATTGTTAGAACTTGAATATATGGTATAAAAAGGGTGGTTTGTTTTATACAAATTTAACTTAACTTGTTCTTTTTGCTCTTCGAACAAATAAGGATTTCCTTTATAATCCTTGACACCTGATAACATTTCTGTTATACTTATTGTGCTGGGTAGGTGCGAAAGCTGATAACTTCGGCTTAACTTACCCAGCTTTTTTATTTCTACAACATCATATAAATGAACTACATTAGGATTTATTTCTTTTTCTCCTTTCTTTTGCTCTGCAAATAATTTAACCGTATAAATAGAGTTTCCAAACCTTACAGGCACATAAAAATAATAATAACTCTCTACATTCTTTTTTGTATAAAAAGGGTGGTTTGTTTTATACAAATTTAACTGTTGATAATAAAAATACGAACGGATCTGATATATGGGGTAAAGTATCATACTTTGCTCGCCAAAATCAAATCCGCAATTTAAGTGTACTACAAAAATCGGATATTGTCAAGAAGTTTAGTACACTACAGCAGCAACAACAAGAGCAGCCGAGAGGATCTATAACTTCTTTTGACAGACAATATTGGATTGATTTGTTTAGCGGAAGCGATAAGAGTACTTTGTTGCATGAAGGTAGTCATGGATTTTTAAGTGAAGTGCTTTATTTTGGTATAAAAAGGGTGGTTTGTTTTATACAAATTTAACTATCCAAACACATTTCTTTTCTTTGCAAAGTGTAACTAAACTATGTTAGAATAAAATTACCGCGAAAAATTTATTTTATACAAACTTAACTAAAAACCATAGGAGCAAATCATGGATATCAGTGAATTAAGAAAAGAAAACGAATTAATAAATTTATTTTGTTCCATTGCGGAAATTCCGTCACCGTCACTAAAAGAGGAAAAAGTCATCGATTGGATTTGCAATTATTGTAAAACAAATAATTTGCCTTGCGAGACAGACGACTATAAAAATATATACATAACAATACCTGCAACGGATAAGAATAAGAAACCGATTTTGTTGTCAGCACATATGGATGTTGTAGGAGATGATTCCCCCGTTGCTCCTTATTTGGACGGCGATTTAATAAAAGCCAAAGGCAGAACTCTCGGTGCAGACGATAAGGCTGGTGTTGCAAATGCATTATATTTCGCGAAAGAACTTATAAAAAGGTCTGATATAAAGCATGGTGGACTAGAACTTCATTTTACCAGAGACGAAGAAAACGGTATGACCGGCATAAAAAATACGGACTTTTCAAAAATAAATTCAAAGTATGTGTTGGTATTAGACAGCGATGCTCTCGGACAATGTTTGGTTGCAGGAGCAAGTTATGTAGATGTAAATTTAAAAGTATCTGCACCAAAAGGCGGACATTCCGGGAACGATATCGGGGATAACACAAGAAAAAATGCAGCAAAATTAATTGCGGAGTTGGTTTCCGATATGCCGCAAGGTGTTTTTTACAGTGAAAACGGGCAAGTTGTAACTTCTTGTAATATCGGCGGAATTTCAGCGGGCAACTTAAATGTTACAAACGTTATAAATACCGATGCTGAGGCAACATACTCTATAAGAAGTTCAAATAAAGCAAAAGAAAACGATCTTATACAAACGATGCAGAAAACAGTTGATGCGTTTAACAAAAAATATGAAGGTATAGCAACGGCAACAATTGTGTTTAATGTAAAAATGCCGATGTTCGAAAAAAATCAAGATGAATATATGCCGAATTTATTTTCAAAAGTAGCTAAAAAAATCGGAATAAAGCCTGAAATTTCATCGTTTCATGCGGGAGCGGAAACTCATATTTATGCCAACAAACAAAATGCTAAAGGTGAAACTTTTTCCCCGTATTTAATAGGATTGGCAACCGTATGCAATATGCACTCCGCCAACGAATATGTTGATTATAAAACAATGATAAAAGGCCAAGAGTTGCTAAAAGCTTTATTCGAAGCTTATAATGCTTAACAAAAAACAGGACTCAAAAATGAAATATAAAAATATTGTAATACTCGCGAATACCGGAATCGGTGATTTTGTTAGGGCAACATCTGCCTTATCTTTGATAAGACAGTACGATAAAAATATTGAAATAACATTAATTACTTGTAATAGGTATGTAGATCTTATAGATAAAAGTTTAAATATCAATAAAATTATCACCGCAAACAATAAATATTATTCCAATTACAACAGATTTATAAGAACTTTTTATAAGTTGTTTTGGTCAATAAAAAACTTAAAATATTTTTATAAAAAAGATGCCTTCTTGTTTTTAGATATCTCGATGTTTTTTGCCATAATAGTTAAATACTTATACAGAATAAAAAATATTATAGGTCCGGACAATTTTTCCTTTGGGTATAATATACCTAACAGCTCTTCCAAATTTTACACGATAGCAGTGAAAATGCCAAAAGATGCGGATAGAGATTCTGTTATTATGAGATATCAAATGATTACAAGATTTGTTTTTCCTACATATAATTTATGTTTACCTGTGTTGCCAAACACAAAACATTTAAAAGATAAAATATTGAATCTAATGGGTAAAACAAATAAATATAAAATAGTTATTTCTCCGTGCGGTTCTGTTCCTTGGAGAAGATTCGACACACAATTTCTTAAAGATTTAATATTAAAGCTGAATAATTTATATGATATAACGTTTTTTATTGCGGGTAATTCTAAAGCCGATAAAGAATGTTGTTTGAAATTATTGAATTTAATAAAACAAGAAAATGTCGATATTAGAAATATTGTCGGGGAAACATCGTTATTGGAATTAAAAGAATTGTTTTATAATACCGATTTACTCATAACGGTTGATACAGGTACCTATCATATTGCAGCAACAACAAGCGTGCCTATAATATCGGTACACAGCGGTGTTTTTCCGGAAAATTCCGGAGCTATTAGTTCTAAGGTTATACCATTGTGCTCTTACAGAGAATGTGCACCATGCGGATTAAAACTGTTTAAGACAAAATTTGTTTGTAAAAATCCGTTATGTGTTAAAGATATAACTTCCGAAATGGTCATTGACAAAGTAACAGATATTCTGTCTTCAAAGATAAAAGAGTCATAATAACAGAAACTATTGAGATAAAATCGGATATAGACTAAAATATACAAGAGGGAGTTTGTTGTAATAATAAACTCGGATTTTGCAAATTGCAGCAATATCGCGAGTTTGGTTTTCGTGGTGTATAAAAATAAAATTGAATTTTATAAAAATACAAAATGCTCGAAACGGTAAAAACAATATTTTTTAAAAATATAAATAAATATACAGCTGTTTTTGTGACGATAGGGTTAATCCTGTCATCATCCGGTATTGATGTGTTTGCTGTACCGGCAACTTCCCTTTCAACTTTAAATTATCCCGCATATATTGAAAATAACGTTGTTCCTTTCAATCTCGGGAAAGTTACAAGTTCCGCAGATTTTTCGACATCTAAAGTTGTAATTCAACTTCAAGATTTGCACGGAGATCCCAAAACTCAAAAAAATATAGCTTCAATCCTTTCTTTTTTAGATAAAAAATACGGTATATCCGACATTTATGTTGAAGGTGCACCTAAAGGAAAATTAAGTACAAAATGGCTTTCCGATATATCCGACAATTCAACAAAAAAGGCATTTGTTGAAACAATGATATCGTCCGGAGAACTGTCCGGGGCGGAATATTTTTCTGTTACTGACGGGAAACCAAACATTTTAAACGGTATTGAAAATTTTGATGCATACTCCGCAAATCTTGTAAGACTGGGAGAAATGAAAAAAAATCAAGCCGTTGTCGAGGCACAACTTTTACCTTTACGTACACAAATAGAAACACTTGGCCAAAAGATTTATGGTAAAGATAACAAAAACATTTTTGTTTTATCTAAGAAATATAAAGAAAATAAAATTGTTGCAGGAAAATATTTCGGAACTTTATTTAAGTTTGCACAAAAATACAATATAAGCATAGATAAATATCCGCAACTTTCGTTGTTCAAACAAATTATTTCAATAAGAAAAAAAATCAATACCGATGCAATAGCTAAAGAAGTGGCGGTTGCAGTGAATTTGTTGAAAGAAGAGTTGCCTTTTACCGAATATAAAGCGTTGACAGAACTATCGAAATCCGATGAAACAAAAAATATTTTTTATCTTGAAATATATAGACTTTTACAAAAAACAAAAAACTATGAACGATTCACACAAATAAAACTTTTTGCTTCTTATATTCTCCTTAATGCGGAAATAAATCCTATTGATTTTGTTCATCAGGAAGAGATGTTAGTGAATGAAATAAGAAACAAATCTGCAAAAACTTCAAGTGAACGAGAAGTTTTATTTATGGAACGATTTGCTTCGATTTTTGAATCTTTGCTGCAAAATAAAATCAGTTTTAGAGAATACAAGAATTATAAATATTCTGTTACGGAATTTGAACGAGTTTTAGGTAAGTATATCGTTTTCGATAATCTGAATGCTTTAAAAAGCTTTATAGATACGGCTGAAAAATTTTATTCCGTGAATACAGACCGTGACGAATATTTTGCAAAATCTATCATTGCCGACAACGATAAAACTGTAGCCAAAAATAATCCTGTGCTACGGGGCAATGTTGAAGATATGTTAAAAAATGCCGCAAAAATAGATGTTATAATTTCCGGCGGATTTCATACGGCAGGCATTTCAAAACTTCTTGAAAACAAAAAACAAAGTTATGTGGTTATTACTCCGGAAACAACCGGTGCGGTTTCCGAGTATGATAATTTGTATGATTCGATAATCAACCGCCAAGCAGCATTGTTTGAGAAAAATGCTTTCGATTTTATTAAAAAGTCCGCTGTTTTTGAGTTGTCTCCACTAACGGCAGATCCTATTAAAGTTGTGTTCACCATAATTTTTTCCGAACAAACTTTAAGAAAACTTCAAGAAAACAAAATGCTTGATACAAAGGCTATAGAAGATACGGTAAATTCCGGGTACGGGAAAAAAGTTGTAGAAATTGAAAGTATAGAAATTAATCCGGACACAATACGTATAAACGCTAACGGTAAAGAGCTTACAATTAAAAACGGTAAAGTGTTTTACGAAAACGAACCTATAGAAGAAGAAATACCTGCTTCTGTTACCGAAACGGAAGTTAGTGATGGTATTGCTGTTCAAAATGCGGTAATAGACTTTTTGATTTTATCGGTAAGAAAAAATGTTACCAACGACGAAATCGATGCTGTTTTCGATACGTTTAACAAACATTATTTGGATACACAAACAATATCCCTATTAAAAAACGCTGCACAAAAGTTTTCTGCGGAACAACGAAAATATATAGAAACAAAAATTGCCTTAATAGAAAATAATCAAGGTAGACCGTTACTTTCCATCTATAAGTCGTCTCTTGCATCAAAAATAAAATTTAAACCGTTAGCTGTTGCTGTTGAAAATTTTTATTCTGTTTTTATAGTTCCTTTTAAAGAACTTAACGATATGGTATCGATAGTAAGCGGTACAATGACACAGAAAGATTTTCTTGAAAAGCACAAACAATATGTAAATGGCGATGATAATACAAGACTTGTTATGGAACGAGCCCTTGATTCGATAATACAAACTACCGTTATGTTCGGCGGAAACAATATTTTAGGGAAAGCCGTAAACTATGTTTTGCATATGTTGCACAATGCAAAAGCGATAGCTTCTCGTTCGGAATTTCAATTTTCAAAAGATAAACATATAACAACCAGCATTTATGAGTTGATGAAACGAAACGGGCTTGGCGCCATTTATGACGGTCAAGGTACCAATTTCGGAGTATATTCAAAAAATGCTACAAAAATGGAATTGTGCCTTTTCGATGAACAAGGTAACGAAACAAGATACGAAATGTCTAAAAACAAAAAAGATGTTTGGAATATTTATCTTCCAAATGTAAAACCGGGACAAAGATACGGTTTCCGTGCATACGGTCCGTACGAACCGCAAAACGGACATTATTTTAATCCCAACAAACTTGCGGTAGATCCTTTTTCGTTCCAACAGGAATCCCGTTTTGTTTTTGACGATTCTTTAATAGTGTGCGAAAAAGGAAATTTGTATAAGCCCGATACAAGAGATTCCGCACCATTTGTACCTAAGTCTATTGTTGTGGATTTAAGAAAGTTAGACTCCGTTGAAACGGTAAAACCGCCTGTTTTATCGGAAAGTCAAAGACCGGTTATTTATGAATTGCATGTCGGCGGTTTTACCGCTTTAAAACAAGATTTATCGCAGGAAAAAAGAGGAAGATTGCAAGGCCTTGCCGATGATGAAGTTATTGAACATTTAAAATCCATCGGAATAAATACGGTGGAAGTTCAACCGATACAGTCCGATGCAAACGATCCGTATTCCCATGAAAGAGGTTTAAGAAACAATTCCGGTTATCAAACGGTAACATTTTTTGCTTTAAATCCGGATTTCGGTGATCCGTCAAACCCGCAGGAAAATTTAATAACTTTAAAAGAAACTATAGGAAAATTAAGCAAAAACGGTATCCGTTTCGGAATGGACGTGGTTGATAACCATACAGGAGAAGGCAGAGCGGAAACAGACCCTTCTTTATGTTACAGGTTGTTGGATAATTCAACTTACTATTTACTTAACCCTAACAATAAAGCCGGCTACGATGATGCTTCCGGTTGCGGAAATGCTTTCAATACAAACAATCCCGTAGTGCTTAATATGATGACAAAATATAAAGAAATGTATGCTCTTATGGGCGTCCGTTTATTCAGACACGATTTGATGGCTGCAGCAGCAAGAAACGAAGAAACAAGAGAATTTGATCCTACATCCGAATATATGCAAATATTCGATAACAGTCCGATTCTTTCCGAAATAAAAGAAAGAGAAGGGATAGAAGTTGTAGCCGAAGGATATATGGCAACAGGCGGTGTAAAAGGTGTAAGGTCTTATTATACCGACGACTTCCACAAAGATATTTTTACATGGAACAGCGGAATAAGAGAAGCAATTCGTAACTTTATAATGGGAAGGTCCGGCCCGGGAGCTCTTGCTGCCGCTATTGCCGATCCAAATGAAACGGGCAGCAGAAGGCAACCTTATGTTTATTATATGGGCTCGCATGACGGACATCCTTATGCACAACTTTTGGCTGTTCGTGAAAAAAATAATCTTGATAACGGCTGGAACAATAACGACGGGCCTAACGAGTATGGTATGGGGTTGGGATACGATAATGAACATATAGGTGAATATGTTGCTGCCGCTATGACAATTTTATCTTTTTGCCAAGGGCCCGTAATGTTTTCCATGGGTGACGAATTTTTAAGAACACAGCACGGAAACAACAATCCGTATAATCAAAGTAACGAATATTTGAATATGCGTTGGGATAATCAGGCACCGTTGGCAAGGTATATGGGAGCACTTGCAAAATATCGTTCGGAACACCCTTCTTTGGATAGTTCCATAGGGGAACCGTTTTCCGGTAAAGTTGTAAATAAATACGGTGATCAAGATATTACATGGGTAAATCCGGAAGGACAAGAAGCACAATCTCAAGATTGGCAGGAACAATATTTCGGTTTTATGATTTCGGGAGACAGGTTAAACGGTTATGGTATTTACGATGATGATACTCTTGTGTTAATGAATATGTCGAATACTCCTATTCATTGGAAACTTCCTTCTTCCGTAAAAACTGGTCCGTGGCGTGTTTATTGTTCTACAAGAGATTTGGATTTATCCGAACAAGGAAACGAAGTTTATAACAATGTATATGTCGTTATGCCGGGTGAGGCAGTTGTTCTATATAAAACCGATGAACAAGGAAGAGAAGATGAAGAAGAAGACTCATTAATAATGGCACTTACGGTATCATATCCTGACTTTATCGAAAATATAAAATTTATGCCTTTAAAAAGTGCATTGCACAACATTTATTCTGTTTTTGTTGCACCTTTTTCGGAACTTGGTGATATGATGGCGATAGTAAGCGGAACGATGACTCAAAAAGAGTTTCTTGAAAAACATAAACAATATATAAACGGAAACAAAAATTTGCGACTTTTTATGGAAAACAGGTTATCGTTTATAATAAAAACGACTACTCTTTTCGGCGGCACAACTTTGACGGGAAAAGTTGTGAATTATATTTTGCATATGTTCAATAATTTCGAATATTTCATAGTTTCCGTAGTTGAAGATATAAAAAATTCAGCAAGAAACTTTACAATTAAAAGACAAATAAAAAAACTTGCCGATACAACCTATGTAATAAACACGGCAGAATATAACGGATTTGTACGCAGGAGAGCAGAAGAACTTTCCGCTATGGGTGTTAAAGTTGCAGTCATAGCAGATTATGCCGATGATAATTTATTCCCGGAAGATTTAAAACGCGATGAGTCGCTCGGTTTTGCAACGGCAAAAATGTCGGTTGATGAAAATGTTGATGTATATTTTACTTCAATTCTCGGCAATGCCGATTCTACCGATATTTTTGATGCTTTAAGTAATAACGGCACAAAACGCATTATATTCGAAGAAAGAGTTAAAGAAAACGAAAAAGAACAAGTTTTGCTCGGGCGAATCGATAATGTAATTCCGGTAAATCCCGAATATCCGACATTTGAAAATATTGAAATAGCTTTACAGTCTGCCAGAAGCGAGGAGCGTGTAAGAGCTATGAAAAAAAGACCGATAAATATGGATTATGTTTTTGAAGATGAGCTTTCTTCTTTTGAATCCATACAAAACAGAGTTGTCGAAACCGTTAATAAAAATTTCGATACGATAGTCGTTTCAAGCAGTTTGTCTTCCGACACGTTGCAGTCTTTGGTTGCGGAAGCTTCAAGCAAAAATGTCAGAGTGATGCTCACACATAAAATAACAAATGCCGATATGAGTTCCGATATTTCTTCTTTACTTGAAAAAATGTCGTCTTCAAAATATATGTTAAACGAAAATGATTTTGTTGCGATTGAAGGTGTAATTTTGCAGTTTGAACAAATTGATACAACCGATACCGCTGCCGTTCAAAATGTTGAAAATTCGGTAGCAAATATCGAACAAGCTTTGGATATTTTAACTCGTTCGGGATATATCGGTATTCAGCTTGATGAAAAAAATAAATTTTCGGATTTTAAATTTAAAAATGAAGATATAGTAAATATATCGTTATCGGACATGAACGACAAACGTACTTATCCGAAAGATGCAACAGTATTGTTTTATTTGGACAAGAATTCGATTTCTCCGGACAGCATAACTCCGTCTGATATGGCAGATGTAATAAAGAGATTTGAAAATGCGCAGGCGGTTATTATGCCGGGTTGGCTTGTAGATTTTGCCGAAAATTCAAGTGTCGGTTTTGATCCGGTAAGATTCTTGAGAAAGAGGCTTGGTAACAGAAGTCGTATAGCTGCAACTTTAGCGGAAGCAACGAATAAAGGAAGACTTGATGCTACGGAAAAAGGTTATTATGTGCAGGGAGAAAATTTAAATATTCTATACAAACTGCTTTCGGCGGTAAGAAAAGGTGAATATGTTGACGATAAACTTATAGATGAAGCACTTAATGTTTCCGTAAGTTATAAATCTTTATCGGGTAAAATCAGGGAAATAAAACTTGCCGAAACACCTATAGTAAAAGGAGAATTGCTCGATGTTTTAGTTAATTACAGGAACGAACAGCAAGGAAGAATTGTTTTAAAACAGTTCGGTGCTATAGTGCAGGGTATTCTTGAAACATCGGAATTTAAAAAATATGTTAACAGAAAATATTCTGATACGGACGATTTTGAAAACTATACTTTAGCTTTGGTTGAAGCAAGATTATTATGCTTTGAATCAGGAGTAGAAGTTGCAGAAACTTATGGCGAAGATGAAGTTCCATATTTAAAAGCTTTGGAAAAAGTTGCCGGAGTAACAATTGACGGTCTATCATACAACGATACGGACGGCAACCGTCTTTTAAGAGAGCAGATAAACGTTCTTTTTGCAACGGTAAATAATTCCGAAACGAGTCCGCAAGATAAAGCATTGGCATTGGCAGACTTGTTACAATTGTTAGCTATGGATGTTTCCGAAATTGATATTACGAAGATATTAACTAATAGTGACGAAATGAAAAACATTAAAGCCATTTTGTCTGCAGCATAATTTTTATTTTATTTAGCTAAGCACCTTTAGTTTTTGAATTATAACTTTGCATTGTGCTCCTTTATGTACCATTCGCTAACGCTTATATTTCAGTACACTGCAGTCGCAAAATGCTTTGTTCTAATTCAAAACCTGAAAAGGTTTCAAGAGTAGGCAACGACAAAGAGGTATATATAATTTTTTGTACACTTCATTCGTTAGTTGCAAATCTTAAGGTCTTAAACGACAACGACATTAAATATAAATTATCATAAAAATTGTTTAACTTGGAGCTTTATATGAAAAAAGTATTATTTTTGTTGGTAGCATTTGTTGCTTTAATAGGTTGCTCAAGTAGACTTGTTGAAAAACAACAGGGATTTGTAGGTATACCAAATCCTTGGACGGATTGCGGTACGGATTTAGAACAAGCATCACAAATAGCAGGATTTTTCTTTCCTGTAACACTTTCAAACTATGATGTTAGAGCAATGAAAGATATGATAGAAATAAATTATCCGTTGGATGAAAACAGAACGGTTTGTTTAAGAAAAACGAATTCCGCAAAATTTACTTCTGATACGGGCGGAGAGTATAAAGGAGATATCAGCGGGGTATATATAGATTATCCGGTAAAAAAAGTAATTACAATAAAAAATTCCGTTCCGGTATACATAAGGGGAGCAAAAGACAAAATATACGTTATGAATATGGCCGCTTCAAACGGATATTATTCCGCTTACTGTAAACAAGGTATGAGTTTAGAAGAAATAGAACAAATATACGAAACTATTGCTGAAGCCGAATCGCACAATCTTATTTATTAAATATGAAAATAGTCGGCTAATTTCCACTCAAAAGCAAGATTCATACAAATTTGAAGGAACACCATCATAAGTGCAGCTTTTATTGCTGCGCCAAATCCGTCAACACGGAGCAGTTTTGTTATTTTTGCGACAATGTATATTGCAAACATATATATGATAGGATAAACAAATATAGTTAAAATTATATTCAGTTTAAAAAAGTGTTCCAATGTAAATTGGAACACGGTTATAATAATCGAAAAAAACAATAATTTTATTGTATCGTAATGAAGATCATTAACAATTTTTGATGCAATAACAACAGCAAGTAAATTAGTTATGAAATAAGCTATAAAATATATCATCTGTGCTCTACTCATTTAATTCCTCCAAAAAGTTTTAATTTACACTCATTATATAATTTTTTTTGCAATTAACAAATTTCTGTAATACAGGCATATATCTACTAAAACCAACAGAAAATTAAATAAGTATAAATAAAAAACTCCGTCCATATTATAAAAATATTTGTGTAGTAAACCTGCAATATAACCTACTTCCACAACATACATAAACAAAAGACTTTTCCCTGCATTTTGTCTGGATGTGTAACTTTTATAAATTGAAAAAGGCCACGCGCTTGCAAAACATAGTAACATCAATATTTCAAAATGACTCATAAAATACTCCCTTCTACCCCTCTAGTTGTCCGGCTAAATAGCCGGTAGAAAATGCTGCCTGCAAATTAAATCCGCCGGTCGGTCCGTCTATATCTAAAATTTCACCGCAAAAATAAAGATTTTCTATTAACTTTGATTTCATTGTGTTTTGTTCCACTTCTTTTAACGATATTCCGCCTTTTGTAATAATAGCTTCATCGATAGGCCTTGTAGAAACAATTTTAAATTTCATTTGCCTTAACCCGTCAAAAATTTTTTTTCTTTTTTCTTTGTTTATTGCAGAACAAGTTTCAGTCCATTTTATATTGTTTTTTTTCATAAACGGTTCTATCATTTGCATCGGCAAAAGAGTTTTCAACATGTTTCTTACGGGATTATTGCCGAAACTGTTCAATTCTCTTACAAGTCTGTCGTCCAACTGTTTATCGTCAAGGGCAGGCTTTAAATTTACGGATATATCTATCGATTTTTTTTGTTCAAGCAAAGAAAATACCTGCGAACTTACCGTAAGAATTAAAGGTCCGGTTAAGCCGAAAACAGTAAATTCTATTTCTCCGAACAATTTTGCTACGGCTTTTTCGTCGGCAATAACAGAAATTTCAATGTTTTTAAGTTTTAGTTTATTTAATTGTTTTAAATTTTTATCGTCGGATACTAAAGGAACAAGTGCAGGTTGAGGTTTTATTATTGTGTGCCCTGCACTTTTTGCCAAATTGTAACCGTCACCGGTTGAACCGGTTAACGGATAAGATTTTCCGCCGGTCGCTAAAATAAATTTAGTTGCAGAATATTGTGTACCGTTTTTTAATAAAACGCTTTCTATTTTTTTATCTTTAAAAACAAATTTTGTTACTTCACTGCCGGTAATAATTTTTACATTGTTGTTCTTAACAAATTTTATTAAAGCATTCACTATATCGTGAGCATCGTTACTTTCCGGAAAATATCTTCCGCCCCTTTCAAGACGGCATTTAACACCTAACTCTTCAAAAAATGCTATTGTATCGGTATTAAAAAATTTACTGAAAGCACTATACAAGAATTTTCCGTTGTTACCGAATTCTTTAACAAATTCCTGTAAATCCGCACTGTTTGTAACGTTGCATCTGCCTTTACCGGTAATGGAAAGTTTTATTGCGGGACGAGTTTTTTTCTCGAGCAATAATACATTTTGATATTTTTGTGCGGCAACACCCGCGGCAATAAGTCCCGAAGCACCCGCACCTATTACTATAACATCCGAACTATTCATGATATTTTGATTTTAAATCTTTTAACAGATTATCTATTTTTGTATAAAGACCGTTTATATCGTTCGTATCGTTAACAAAAACGAGGTCTGCCATTTTGCAACATAATGCAACTTGTTGTCCCGAACCGGAAGATTGAGATTCTTTCTGTTCAAGTTCTATAAACTTTTCCAATGTTTGAGGATCGCCCGGTCTTTTTCTTGTTTGCATTCTGTCGAATCTTATTTGTTGAGGAGCATCCACGTTTATTAAAATAAAATTAGGATTCGTTTTAAATGTTTTTACTTCTTCACTGTGTCTTATTGAAGTAATACAATAATTTTTGCCTTGTTCGAATTTTTTCATAACGGATTTTGCCAAAACTCCGTTACCGTTATCTTGTCTTAATTGAGTTCCGAACTTAATTAAATTTTCTCTTGTCGGTTCTATGCCTTGTTCTTTCATTAAAAGTCTTATTTCGTCCGACAATGAAAAATGTGTGAAACCGTTATTCTTAACAATATAGTCTGCAACCGTGTCTTTTCCCGAACAATACGAACCTGTTAATCCTATAATCATAATTTTTCTACCTTTTGACCAAATTTTATACTGAAAGAAAGTCTGTGAGTCATACCGATATCCCCGTAAGGAACAAAAGCATAATCAAACACATAATCTAAATATTCAAAACCGAACCCGAGATTCATCCAATTAAATCCCGGAACATCTTTGTTTCTCCCTTCATAGCCGATTCTTAAAGCCAAGTTTAAATTTTCCGCTATTTCCATACCGTATTGTGTTCCGAAATTTACATATATATCATTATCTCTCGGAAAATTTAAATCCAAAGAAACAAGTAAATTGTCGATAATGTAATGTGAAGCACCTATTGTAAACAATAACGGTAAAGGCTCTGTATCCCTATTGAATTTCATTTCCGTACCGAAATTTTTAAGAGTTGCACCGATAGCAGTTTTATCTGTTAAATTATATTTACCGCCGAAATCAAATGCCAATGCTGATGCGGATTGTTCAATTTTTGAATAAATATATTTAAGGTTTAAACCGAAATCAATTTTCTCGTAACTGTTGGCATAAGATAAATATAAAGCCATATCTACAGGGGATATAGAACCGTCATGATTTTGTTCGTTATCTATTTTGTCGATAGTTCCATAAGAAACATATTGTAATCCGATACCGAAAGTGCCATATTCTTGGGTAGGTAAAGCAAACGCCAGCCATTCGTAATTTACATCTTCAAACCATATAGCATGAGAGAAGGACAACTCTTTTTTATTGATAAAATTTAAGTTTGAAGGGTTCCAATAAATAGCATCTGTTCCGTTAAATACGGTAGTTACCGCATTTCCCATACCCGCACTGTGTGCACCTATACCGAGCTTTAAAAATTGTGCTGTTGTTGAACCGATATCGTCCTTTGAAAAAAAGGCTTGTGCATTTGCATAAGCAAAGAAAATCAATGCAAATGTGATGAACAAACTTTTAAGATATCTCATAATCTCATATTTTAACATATTTTTTTAATATACAAAAGAAGATATTTTTTTGTATAATTAGCATTATGAGTAAATTTCAATTGTTAAAAGAAGACGTTCAAACTGTGTTTCAAAAAGATCCTGCAGCCCGTTCGTGGTTGGAGGTCATTTTGTGCTATCCGGGGCTTCATGCTATCTGGTCGCACAGGTTTGCGCACTATTTGTGGAAACACAAATTTTTCTTTATAGCAAGATTATTATCTCATATAACAAGATTTTTTACCGGTATAGAAATTCATCCCGGAGCAAAAATCGGAAGACGATTCTTTATAGATCACGGTATGGGAATCGTTATAGGAGAAACTACCGAAATCGGTAACGATGTTTTATTATATAAAGGTGTTGTTTTGGGCGGAACATCGTTGGAAAAAACGAAAAGACATCCTACGCTGGGCAACAATATTATTGTTGGATCAAATGCTATTGTTATGGGAGCAATTACCATCGGAGATAATGCAAGAATAGGTGCGGCTTCGGTTGTCACCCATAGTGTTCCTGCAAATGCTACGGCGGTCGGTATTCCTGCAAGAGTAAGTATGGGCAACACTCAAGATGAAATTAACAAATTGGAACACTCCAAACTTCCTGATCCTGTTGCCGATGCAATGAAATATGTTCTTAACGAACAAAGAAAACTCAAAGAAAGAATTGATCAATTAGAAAAGAAATAATACATTAGTTTGTGGTTTATGGTTTATAGCTTGAACGACGAAACTACAACGACTTTGCTAACAATTTGTATTGATCTAATGTAAGTTTGTCAGGTCTTAACATTACATCAATGTTGTTATCCGTTAAGATTTTTGCGGTTGAAGTTTTATCTGTTTTCAAAAATGTTGATAAACAGTTTAACATTGTTTTTCTTCTCATTGTAAAACAATGTTTTATTAACGGAAACAACTTTGCATTAGGTTCATCCGGCAATTTGTTTGTAAATTTTGCTACGGCCGACATAACTTGCGGTTTCGGATTAAAGCATCCGGGGGGAACATCAAACAAAAATTCCCCGTCGGCATAATATTGCCTGAACAAAGAAATATAGCCGTAATCTTTTGTCCCCTTGTTACCGATAAGCCGTGTAATAAGTTCTTTTTGTAACATTATTATACCTGAAACAAAATTTTTGTTCGGTAAAAACTTTTGGACGATTGCAGTACCGACATTGTAGGGAAGGTTTGCAACAATTTTAAATTTTGTGTCGGGCAAATCAAATTTTAAAAAATCTTTGTTTATTATCGTTATATTTTTGTTGTCTTTGTATTTTATTTGTAATGCCTGAGCTAAAATTGAATCTATATCAACCGCAATTAAGTTGTCGGTATAATCTTTTAATATATCGGTAAGCGCGGCTTTTCCCGGTCCGATTTCTATAACTGTATCGGTTTTTTGTATATCTGCACTTTCAACAATTCTATGTGCAACATTTTTATCTGTAAGAAAATTTTGTCCGTGCGGCTGTCTCATAATTATTTCCTAAGTTTAGTATAAAATTATTATATAAAATTATTATTGTGTTTTATATGAATAAAAAAAGGAGAATAATAAAAATTATTATTCTACTTAAAATTCTAACAAACTTGTTATATTAAAATTTAATTTGTGCTCCGAAATATACTGCAGCGCCCGGCATTTTTGTAATAGGATAATTGTCGGCATCTCTGTCTAAAAATATTTCATATTCCTGATTTGTTAAGTTTTCCCCGTCAACAAATAATTTTATGTTGTCATTTACGGCAAAAGATAATTTTGCACTTACAACGGCAAAATCATCAAGTCTTTCCGCTTTTTTATCTTGGCTGTAATAATTTCCTACATACATACCATTCAACGATAAACTCCATCTGCTAATGTTAAAATTTACGTTCAAATCTATTTTGTCTTGAGGTCTTCCTTGTGTATGTTCACCGGCATCAAAATAAGTGTATCCGGCTTGTGCATCAACAAATTTGTTGAAAAAATAACTTAAATACAATTCAACGCCTTTAAATTCGTATTCTCCGACATTTTGTAAAAGCATCGGTGGCGGAGCCATTTTGTTGGGAGCTTTTTGTATTAAGTTATCGCCTTTCATAACAAAACCGGTAACATTAAAAATAAAGTCATCTTTTTTAAATTCTGCACCTATTTCATAATTATCTACGATTTCAGGTTCCAATTTTTCATTTCTTACAGGGACTAAATAAAGTTCGTTTAAATAAGGGCTTCTAAAACCTCTACTATACAAACTTTTAACCGACAATGAATCCGTAAATTGATATTCTACTCCTGTTCTTGGAACAAACTGTTCACCTGCAACCTCGTTATTGTTGTATCTTGCACCTAAAACTAGCGTTAATTTATTGATAATTTTGTATTTATCTAAAGCATAGAATGCATACTCATAAAGTTTCCAGTTGCCGATATTCATTCTTCCGCCTGCTGATTGAGATAAAAGTTCGCCTTCCTGTTGTTTATAATCTGCACCTATTTTCAGTAAATTGTCATCACCTATTTCCCAATCGTAGATTGCCATTGCACCGGTTAAACTGTCTTTTGAATGCCAATTATTTGAAAATTTATGATCCCCGTCGTTTCTGTATGCTCTAACGGATAAACGGCCTCTTGGAAACAATTTGTCGAAATTCAATTGGTATGAATTTCTGTGATAATCTTCCCAATAATTATTTAAATAAATCATACCGCCGTCTTTCGTTCTTGTTTCCGGTTCATGTTTTACACCTTGAAACTGTTTTGCTTCAAAAATTAACGAAGAACCGTCCCTAAAAACATAACCTAATTTTTCATATAAGTCAGTTGCATTATATTGCGAATTAGGTAAATGGCCGTCGCTTGTTATTTTGTTTGCCGCAACTTCGTACAATATGTTACTTTGTAAACCGCCTACATAAACTTTTGAATTTTGTGTATTGAATGAACCGAAAGAAACGTCTATTTTGCCTTCAAGCGGTTTTGTAGGAGTTTTTGTTATTATGTTTATTACTCCGCCGAGAGCACCCGAACCGTACAAAACACCGTCGGGACCTTTTGTTACTTCTACTCTGTCTATATTGCCGGCAAGCATAGAATGTGAAACTCCGCAACCGAACAACGACATAAATTCCGGTTTACCGTCAATCAATACTATTATTCTTCTGCAATTATCACCGAATCCTCTTATGGAAGGATCTGTTCTTCCGGTATCACCTGTTTTTTGAACAAGTATTCCGGGCACACTTTTTAAAACTTCCAGAGCTTCAACAGGATTAACTTTTTCAATATCTTGGCTTGTTACATCTTGAGTTGTTGTGATGGTATTTTGTTGTTCATAAAGCTTTTCCAAACTTAAATTAACATCGGCAGCAAATAAAGTTGTGCTAAACAATAAAAAACTTAGCAGCACTAAACCTTTTTTCATACTGAAAACTCCCTTATAAAATAACGACTTTACTATTTTACTAAATTAGGGCAACTCTAAGTCAATATAGTAAATGTAAGTATTATATTAATTGTTTGTATTGTTGATAATTTTCAACTACAAAAACATCAAGTAATTTAATATATTTTCCCAATAAACAGTTTTATTGTCTCCAACGGTTATTATGGTTCCGTCATTCTTTAAACCTACCGTATGATTATAACCTGCCGAAATTGCTACTATATTTTTCAATTTTTCAACATTACATTGTCCGAATTCATTGTTGCCCACCGCTACTACGGTTCCATCTTTTTTTAATCCTACAGTATACGTATCACCGGCAGATATTGCTGCAATGTCTTTCCAATTTTCAACATTACAACGTCCGTCTTCGTTAAAACCTGTAGCCAATACGGTTCCGTCTTTTGTCAGTCCTACAATATGACCGCTGCCGGCCGAAATAGCTATAATATCTTTCCAATTTTTAACATCGAATCGTTCAAATTTGCTTAAGGTAGTAACTACGGTTCCGTCATTCTTTAAACCTACAGGACGATCACTACAAACAGCTATCGCTGTTATATCTTTCCAATCGCTGACATCAACATCAATTTTAAGATCTTTTTTATTGTTTCCGACAACTACCACCGTTCCATTATTCTTTAGTCCTACGGTATTAATTGCACCTGCAGATATTGCCACTATATCTTTCCAATCTTCAATATTACATTGCCCATCTTCATTATAACCGACAGCAACAACCGTTCCATCTTTTTTTAATCCTACCGTGTGTCCTAGTCCTGCAGATATTGCTATTATATCTTTCCAGTTTTTAACATTGCATCTGTTAAATAAATTTAAACCAAAAGAAACAACGGTTCCATTTTTCTTTAAACCTACTGTACAATAACCATTGGCAGACACTGCTACTATATTTTTCCAACGGCCAATATTACTTATTACACCAATATAGACTAAAAAAGGGTAAACCGATAATAATAATATTAATAAACCAACCACTAAAATTTTTTTCATTTGAAAGATCCTTTAAAAAGCAACTTTTTAATAAATTATGGCAACACGAAATCAAATTTTAATACATTGTGTTTATTGTGTTAAAAAACTTTTTAGTATTGCATTGACAATTTTTGTTATTACCAATGGCAACTACAATTCCACTTTTATTCAACCCTATCGTATGATTATCACCTGCGGCAATTTCTACAATATCTTTCCAGTCACTAACATCACATTGATTAAATTTATTGCTACCGGTTGCTACCACGGTTCCATCTTTCTTTAATCCTACTGTATGGAATTCGCCGGCACATATTGCCACGATATCTTTCCAATCACTAACGTTGCATTGTCCTTCTTCGTTATTACCTACAGCTACCACGGTTCCGTCTTTCTTTAATCCTATCGTATGGAATCCGCCGGCACATATTGCCACGATATCTTTCCAATCACTAACGTTGCATTGTCCTTCTTCGTTATTGCCTATTGCTACAACCGTTCCGTCTTTCTTTAATCCTATCGTATGGAATCCGCCGGCACATATTGCCACGATATCTTTCCAACTATCAACATTACATTGATTAAATTCATTGTTACCTATTGCTACCGGTGTTCCATCTTTTTTTAATCCTACTGTATGAAAATATCCTGCAGCAATTGCTGTTATATCTTCCCAGTTGCTCACAGTATTTTGTCCCCATATATTATAACCGACAGCCACCACAGTTCCGTCTTTCTTTAGTCCTACAATATTGTCCATACCGGCAGATACCGCTGCTATATCTTTCCATGTATAAATATTAAATTTATCCAGAAGACTGCCGACAGCAATTACGGTTCCGCTGCTGCTTAATCCTATTGTTTTATCATGACCGGCAGATACGGATACTACAGAATTCCTGTATCTGATATTATTCATACTAAGAAAAAAAATGTCTGCTAAAGTATCCCAATCACTAACTTTTTTTCCCGCACATACTACAGATCCGTCTTTCTTTAGTCCTATAGTGTTATATGTTCTGGCAGAAATTGATACAATATCTTTCCAGTCACTAACATCACATTGTCCGTACTCATTATAACCGATAGCTATTACAGTTCCGTCTTTCTTTAATCCTACAGTTTGTCCATCACCGGCAGAAATAGCTACAATGTCTCTCCATTTTTCTATATTGTTCAATTCATATTTATTCAAACCAACAGCTACCACACTACCATCTTTTTTTAATCCTACTGTACTATACATACCTGCCGAAATTGCTACTATATCTTTCCAATCACTGACATTACATTGTCCGCTTCCATTACTGCCGACGGCAACAACGGTTCCATCTTTTTTTAATCCTATCGTATGATATGTTCCGGCAGATACTGTCAGTATATCTTTCCAGTCACTAACATCACATTGTCCGTCCGAATTTTGACCGGTAGCAACAACAGTACCGTCTTTCTTTAATCCTACCGAATGAAATGCACCAACGGAAATTATTGTTATATCCTTCCAATCAGTAACATTACATGCTCCGTATGAATTACCACCGACAGCTACTACGGTTCCATCTTTTTTTAATCCCAGTGTATGGAATCCGCCGGCAGATATTGCTACAATATCTTTCCACTTACCGACGTTACATTGTCCGGTACCATTTCCGTATATTTTATTCCAACCAACAGCTACAACGGTTCCGTCTTTTTTTAATCCTACTGTATGATAAGTACCGGCAGAAACAGCTATAATGTCTTTCCAACTGCTAATATTACTACGCAAATAAAAGTAGCCAACAAAAGGGATACCTACAAACAACAATAAGGCAATTACTAAAACAATTATTAAAATTTTTTTCATGTTAACTCACCTTATAAATTATTTTTATTATTTTATCAAATTAGAATTGCGATAGTATAAATTTAAATCTTAATGACGATAAATTATGCACAAGATAACATTGTTCTTATTTGTTCGATACCTATATCTAAATCTTCGCTCAAAATATTTTCTTTCTTTTCTGTTCTGCCGATAAGTTTCGGTATTATGAACGATGCACCGGTAATAATACCGACTGCCCCTGCAATAATAATGTTGTTGGAAAGTCCTACTGCAAGAAGTCCGCTTATAGAAATTTGTGTTAAGGTGGAAATTATCATACCGAACATAGATTTGAACCCTAACCATTTTGATCTCATATTATCATCTAAAGTTTTATATACGGCAGAAACTTCCGTTAACGAAGATGTTCCCTGCCAGAAGTTCATTAGAACATACACGGAAACCAAGAATATCGGGTGACCGGTTGCTGCAAACAAAGCAAACAGTCCTGCAGATACCGCAAAAGTTATTGTTCTTACCGCTTTGTTTTCCACAATAAAACTTACTTTGCTTATTAAATGTGATGCTAAAGATTGCATTAAATTTCCCGCAAAATAAACAGGAGCAAGCAGTCCTACATTTATACCGGTTGCCATTAGTGTCGGTTGTAAGAAGAAACATAAAACAACAAAGAACATATTGTTTACAACTATATTTAATGTAGCAAGAGAGAATGTCTTTTTGTCTGTAGATAATTTCTTTACGGGAGCAAACAATTCCGAAACAAAATCTCTTATATTTTTCTTTTCTTTGGTTACTTTTTGTTCTATTTTTTCATCTTTACCGATATTTTCATCATGTGTAAACAGTAATGCACCTACGGCAATAATAATGTCCGGAATTGCCGCTATTGCAATTACTGCCATTTGTCCCGTTATTGCGGCTAATGCTCCGCCAAGCAACGAAGATACGGACATTATTATCCAGAATAACGATAAGTTGGAACCGTAAATTTCTTTAAACGAATCTTTTTGTCCGAGATTATCCAACGATTTATATAAGAATGGACTTAATGTTAACGAAAGTAACGAAATTCCTATTGTAGGAAGTATCTGCGATGCTATAAGCAGTACAGGAGAAAGCCCGGACAATGTGAATGTTATTGTTCCCAATGCATGAACGATAATAGACAGAATAATCAATGTTCTCTTTGAGAATTTGTCTCCTATAAATCCGCCAATGCCCGATGTAGCAAAAGATATCGGTGCAAGTAACGACATTACCAAAGAAATAAACGGTAATCCGTAACCGTTGGACTGCATAAATACCATTGAGAACGAACTGTATAAATCAAAACCGAGCATAAATTGTATGAACGGGAAATATCTGATATTTGATTCCATTTTGTTGATTGTTGCTTGGTCAATCCCGTTGGGATTTTCTCCTTCATATTTGTATAGAAATGCTGTTTTAAATGCCGATAAATCTCTTTTAATGAATTCTTTTGCTTTCAAGAACCAACCTTTTAAACTAAACTTGTTCGCTTTTAAAACTGTTTCGGTAATATTTGTATCGTTACTGAAAAAATCCGGATGTTTTTCTGCCCAATCTTGAATAGTTTTGATTATTTCGGCATCTTTAAAACCCTGTTGTTTAAGTTCTGTTATCCACGATGTTAAAAATTGTTCTTGTTTTGGATTAGACAATACGGAAACCAAAAGAGGTTCTGACAAACAATTGTTTAATAATGTAATGTCCGTCATTATTTTGTTGTAAATTTTATCATTTCCGGCTTGTGCGTTCGGGAAAATGCTTATATATTTAATGTTGTCTTTATTCAACAATGTTTCAAGTTCATTATGGAAACCGCCGACAACAACAATGTTTGTTGTATCTTTTTCAATTTCAGTTACGATGTTTTCGGCAAATATGTTATTTCTTGTTATATGGTTTTTATAGTATTCGTTTATATGTTTATTATTTAAAATGTCTAATAATTTTATGTCTTCTGTTGTTTCCAATAAGTTTTGAATATTATCCAAATTAGAAAACAGTTCGGTAGTATCGTCATAACTCATTTTCAGTTGAACAAACTGTTTTAAAGTGTATAAAAGTTTTGTTTGAGAGATTGTTTTTGATAGTAAGTCTGTATCAAAAATTTCTGTTGATAACTTTGTGTATAACTCTTTTTTCTCTTGTAAAAAGGTTTTAATATTAAGACTCGATAACAGTAAATGTTTATCTTGAATTTTTTCTATATAGTTATATTTTGATAATTCTTGTTCAGACAACATCTGTTTTACACTTGCATATACTTGAGATAATTGGTTCTCCATATGTTTGTTTTTAAGATCATTTATTAATTTCAAATATATGTTAACGGGAAGTTTGTTTTTGCAGATATTTATTAATGTTTGTAAATCTTTATAATAATTTTTTGTGTTTATTTGTTCGTACTCTTTAATTTTTAAATATCTGTCCGTATTAGGATATTCCGACGATAAGTTTATGTTGTGTTTTACCAAAAACGATCTTATTTCGGTAATGGTTTTCGAATCGTAATCTATATTTTCAAAAAACAATTTTTCAAAAAATTTCATGTCTGCGGAATAAAAATTTCTTTTAATTTTTATTAAATCTTTTTCGGATTTTTTGATATAAGACAAATATTCTTTTTGAGAAGGTAAAACATCAACATATTCCTTTACGGTTTGCATATAAAGGTTTAAATCTTCTATTCCGTACAAATTATCTTGTGGTGATAAATAAGAAAACAGTTCCGTACCGCTCAAATATCCTTTTGATAACATATTATTTAAAATATTTGTTCTTGTTTTAATATCGATATCTTTTATTGACGACATATCAATTTTACCGTTAGGTGCACCTTCAACAAAAATTTTGTTTATTTCAAAGTTGGAATTTATATAGTTTATTATTGAATATATGTTGTTTTGTGCGTACGGTTGGCAATGTATGTCGTAAATTAATATGACATCAGGGGCTTTTTGTTCTTGAAGGTTTGTTTCAAAAACTCTTCCGATTTCTTTGGGAACTTGTTCCAATATCTCTAAAGAATCGTTTTGTGCGTTTTGAAAAGCACTGACAATATTAGTAGCGGTAACTCCTTGCGGAATTACCGTCACTATTAAAAAACAAATTGTTAAAAATAAAGATAAAAATTTTTTAAAGGGGAACATCTTTAATGCAATACTACAGGGTTACATTTTTGAACTTTATAATGTGTGTCAACATTAAGGAATTTTGTCATTGTTTGTATATCTTCATCGAACAACTTAGATTTATCGTAAGTCGTTCTGAACAAAAAGTCTATTCCCGAATTTTTAATTAATTCTATACTGCGTTTTATGTTGTCTATATTTACCGGAACACAACAAACAGAATCATATTTATCAAAAGGAGCTTTTATATCCATAGCAATAAAATCTACCAACTTTTGATTTATAATTTGTTCCAATATTTGCGGGTTTGTTCCGTTACTGTCAAGTTTAACCAAAAAACCCATAGCTTTAACTTTTTTTATAAAATCAATTAAATCGGGTTGTAATGTAGGTTCACCGCCCGTTATTACAACTGCATCTAACTGATTTCTTCTGCTTTCAAGGAAAGCAAATACTTGTTCTTCCGGCATAGGAACATGATACATGTTAGGATAAATAAGTTCCGGATTATGGCAATATGCACATCTGAAGTTGCAACCTTGAGTAAAAATAATGGCTGCAGTTTTATTCGGATAATCTATAAAAGAAAATTTTTGTAATCCGCCGATTCTCATGAAAAAATACTCCGTGTTTACGACAATGTATAATGTACAATTTACAATTAACGACTAAACGACAATAGATTACGTCGCTTTGCTCGTAATGACAATTTGTAACGAAGAGATACCGATTTGGCATCTCTTCGTTGACAATTTTATTACATGTTTGCTACTTTTCTGATCTTGAATTCTTCTTGTTTGCCGTCGTTCCACTGTGATACAGGTCTTAAATATCCTACAACTCTTGAATAAACTTCGCAAGTTGATCCGCAGTGAGGACAAACTTTTACTTCACCGTTTAAATATCCGTCGTTAGGACAAACGCTGAATGTCGGAGTGATTGACATATAAGGTAACTTATAGTTTGTAAATGCTTTCTTAATGAAGTTCTTCATAGATTCGGTATTTGTAATTTGTTCACCGATGAACATATGTTGAACTGTTCCGCCGGTATATAAAGATTGTATTTCATGTTGCAATTCCAAAACTTCAAACAAATCATCGGTATAATTTACCGGTAACTGTGTTGAGTTTGTATAGAAAGGCGGATGATTTTGTTTAACAGCATCATTGTTTGCAAATATTATATCGGAATATTTCTTTCTGTCTATTTTTGCAAGTCTGTAAGAAGTACCTTCTGCAGGTGTTGCTTCCAAATTATAAATATTTCCTGTTTCTTCCTGATATTTTTGTAAAGTATTTCTCATAAATGTTAATACTTTTATTGCGAAATCTTTACCTTTTTGGCTTGCAATGTTTTCTTTCAAGAAATTTAAGCAGCACTCGTTCATACCAACAACACCGATTGTTGAGAAATGGTTTTTCCAATAGCAACCGAATCTCTCCTTAATGTTTCTTAAATAGAAACTCATGTACGGATAAAGGTTTTGGTCGGTAAGTTTTTCCAAAACTTTTCTCTTTGTTTCCAAACTGTTTTTAGCTATGGTCATTAACTTATCGAGTTTTTGGAAGAATTCTTCTTCTGTTTTTGATTCATATCCGAGTCTTGGCATATTTAATGTAACAACACCGATAGAACCTGTTAAAGGAGATGCACCGAAAAGTCCGCCGCCTCTTCTTCTTAATTCTCTGTTATCGATTCTGAGTCTGCAGCACATACTTCTTGCATCGTCCGGATCCATATCGGAATTGATAAAGTTTGCAAAGTAAGGAATACCGTATTTTGCAGTTGCATCCCACAACAATTTCAATTCAGGATTATCCCAATCGAAATCTTTACTTATGTTATATGTAGGTATAGGGAAACTGAAAACTCTGCCTTTTGCATCACCTTCGAGCATAACTTCCAAAAATGCTTTGTTTAACATATCCATTTCTTTTTGGAAATCGCCGTATGTTTTGGCTTGTGGTTTTCCGCCGATGATAACCGCTTCGTCCTTATAGTGTTTAGGAACTTTCAAATCAAGTGTTAAGTTTGTGAAAGGTGATTGGAAACCTACTCTTGTAGGAACGTTTAAGTTGAACAAGAATTCCTGCAATGCTTGTTTAACTTCAGGATAAGATAAATTATCGTATGCGATAAACGGTGCAAGCAGTGTATCGAAACTTGAAAAAGCTTGTGCACCTGCAGCTTCACCCTGTAATGTGAAGAAGAAATTTATTATTTGTCCCAATGCTGTTTTAAAATGTTTTGCAGGTCTTGATTCAACTTTACCTGCTACACCTTTAAAACCGGTAACCAACAAATCGTGTAAATCCCAACCTACACAATATACACCTAAAATACCTAAATCGTGTATATGTAAATCACCTTCGCTGTGAGCTTTTCTTATATCTTCGGTATAAATTTTGTTTAACCAATATGCTTTACTGACTTCGGAAGATATATAGTTGTTTAAACCCTGAAGGGAATAACACATATTACTGTTTTCTTTTACTTGCCAATCTGCTTTAGACAAGTATTGATCAACCAAATCCACATTAAACTTAGAAACAATCTCTCTCATTTTTGAGTGTTGATCTCTATATATAATGTATGCCTTTGCAGATGCTTTATAAGGAGAATTTAATAAAACTTCTTCAACAATATCCTGTATCTGTTCTACGGTAGGATGTCCGTCCGTGATAGTTTCTTGAGCGATACTTAAAACTTTTACTGTTAATTTTGAAGCTACTTTATCGTCGAATTCTTCTGTTGCCTGACCTGCTTTTAAAATTGCCTGCTGAATTTTTTTAGAATTGAATTTTTCCTGTTTTCCGTCTCTTTTTACGATACAATCAAACACCGATAAGGCTTGTTCCATTTAAATTTCTCCTTTTTTCTTTATTTTTTATTTTGATACTTCTGTTAATTTTGAACATAATTATGGAAATGCACCCTGGTTTCTTGTTTTCCATTTGAATTATAAAAAGTCATTCCTCGACAACTCTTATAAATATTATGACTTTATCGGCAGGTCTTCTGACTTAAGGATATTAACCTACTAAACTTCATCTTCCCGTTTCACAGCGAAACAGTGATTGTAAAAAAGTTTTTCGTCCCCTATCACAGCACCGGGAGTGTTTCCGATTCTAACGGAATTTCCTATTAAGTTTGTGAAAAACACCGATAAAAGATCTCAAAAATTATAGATTGATTATATGTTTTAATTTATGGCTTGTCAATACCCAAAACACAATATATTGATTTTTTATATATGTTTGATACCTATATATAGTGTTTTTGGATAAAAACAGATCTGTAAAAACTTATTATATTAACTCAACTTTGCCGGTTGTATGTGAAAAATGGCACTTTGCAATATATAATTTTTCATTATCGACGGCATCTTTAATAATTTTAGAATTTTCAAGCAAATATTTTTCTACCCACATAGTATGTTTTCTTGCAAACTCGTTATTACAATCAAATTTGCCTTTTCCGTCGATAACAGGATATACACATTTTAATATAGATTGAAAATGTTCGGGCATTTCGGGATATTGCTCGTTTGCATATTTCATAACACCGCAATCGTCGTGGCCTAAAAGAATAAGTAACGGAACGTGCAACTTTTTAACTGCATATTCGATACTTTCTTTAACATTAGGCCCGACGGCAATACCTGCAACTCTGACAACAAACAGTTCTCCTATACCGCAATCGAAAATTATTTCGGGAACTACTCGGGAATCGGAACAACTTAACACACAAGCATACGGTTCTTGATACAGCGCAAGACTTTGCAATGTTTTTAAACACATATTTTTTGCGGTAGGTTTACCCTCTATAAAATTTTTGTTACCTTCCAACAATTTATTTAATTCATTTTGTGCAATTTTTGAAATCATGATTTATCCTCGAAATTTGCTGCTTTTTCCTTCTAGTAATATAACAATCTTTTATCTTTTTGTTTATTCTTTCAAATTTTTTATTTCAAATATAAAATTTTCCCATAATATTATCTCCCTATAGATAACATGTTTTTATTATATCAATTTTTGCCGACAACATCTTGTCGCAATTTTGGTATAAAAAAAGCAGGGGAAAGTTTGCCCCTGCTTAAATATTTTTAATTTTGTTATTACGGTAACTTGTCGTATTCTTCGTCTGAAACTTCTTCCAACCATTCCGTTGAACCGTTTTCGGAAGGAACTTCTATTGCAACATGACTGAACCAACTGTCTTTTGCCGCACCGTGCCAATGTTTTGTTTCCGCGGGAATATTTACCACATCACCTTTTTTAAGTTCCTGTGCCGGTTTTCCTGCTTCCTGATAATATCCTCTGCCGCCGGTAACCAAAAGTATTTGTCCGCCGTTGTGGTGAATATGCCAATTGTTTCTGCATTTAGGTTCGAAAGTTACATTTGCGGTGTGAACTTGGTCTTTCGTCAACGATTTTAAATAGCTTTGACCTATAAAATATTTTGCATAAGCATCATTTTTATCTCCGATAGGGAAAACTTCGGTATGAGGTTTTGATGTCAGTACAAGAATTTCTGTTATTTGTCCGTCGGTTAAACCGTTATTTTTACCTATTTGAATATGTGCATTAAGTTGAGGTTCTACCCCGTCCATAGAAGCAAGTGCTGCAATTGTTGCGATTTCTCTTTCTTTGTAAGACAATATTCCTCTTGAAAAAATGTCGCCGAACAAATGTTCTTTTAAATAGTCGTCTATTGCGGGAGCAAACTCAAAAAGTTCTCCTTCAACTTTCTGCCCGGTAAGTTCCGTTTGAATTTTTGTTCCTACTTTATTCTTGTCTTCTTTTTTAGATAACGGTTTTCCTTCTTTTCCTTCAATGTAGGAACCGTCTTTCGTTGATTGAAGCAAAACAGAAAGAGCATTTAAACTTCTCGGGAAACCGCAATAAGCATAAAGTTGAATCATAACTTCCTTTATTTCGTTTACGGTTAATCCGTCACTTAAACTTTTATCCACGGATTTTTTTAAATTTTGTAAATCGCCGGCCGCGGTATATTGAGCAACCGAAACAATATTTTTTTCTTTTTTTGTCAAAAAATTATCGGCAAAAACATTTATAAAACTTCCCCCGATGAAAAGAAAAGATAAAACAAATACTAATTTTTTCATGATAGCTCCTTTTTTTATATTTGCACTATTATAAATATTAGACCGTTATAAGTCAAATTTTTGTAAAATAAAAAAAGCAGATAATTATACCCTTGAAGAAAATTAAATCATAAACTAAAATTTAAGATAGTCGTTCAATTTTGTAAAATAATAAAAATACAATTAATCGGAGCAAACTTATGAAATCTTATACAATAAATACAAAAGGAATATGTGCAATGCAAATTTCCTTTTCTTTGGATAAAGGAAAAATTTACAACATAAACTTTTTAGGCGGATGTCCCGGAAACACTTTGGCAATAAGCAAACTGCTCGAAGGAACAAGTGCAAAAAGAGTTGTTGAGCTTTTGAAAGGTAACGATTGTGACGGGAAAGGAACTTCCTGTGCTGACCAGCTGGCGTGCGGTGTAGAAAAAGCACTGAAAGAATAAAAAACAAACAATATGAAAAGCGGGTTAAAATTCCTAATAAAAGTTTTCTTTTTGTTTTTTTTGTTGATGGGTATTGAATATTTAATAACACATCAAATAAAATACCTTTATATAGAAACTTATTTAATCGTTTCATTGGTTGTTGCACTTGCTTCGTTTATATATAAATCCAAAATACAATATTACAAGTATTTCCTGTTATATTTTTTAATATTCATAAGTGTTTTATATGTTAAAAAAACAAGCGGTATATGTACCGCCGATGATATAAAGTGCATAACAGCTTTTTATGCCGGTATAGCAAATATTAGTTTATTGGTATCTTCTTTATTAAATAAGAAAATTAAAATATTGGGTTATCTGTTTTCTTTAGTTTTATTAATTCCGACAATATTTATTTGGCAGTACTTTTTTATTTCTAACAGTTTCGCAAACGCAGATACATTACTGGCAATTTCGCAAACAAATTTTTCCGAAGCAAAAGATTATATACATGATTTTGTCGGTATAAAACAGTTTGTGGGATTTATAATACTTTTATTTGTTTCCTTTATGCTTATAAAATTTAGTAACAGACTGAAAATCGAAAACATAAACAACAAAATAATTTTAATGTTGATATTAACATTGTGTTTAAACTTGTTTGTTGTATATAAGTACAGAGATAATGTTGTTACAAAAGTAGTAAAAAATATGAAAGCATATGTTGAAGGATATGAAAAGTTTAAACAAATGTCCGAAACACGAAATGTTGAAGAAATAATATTCGATAATACACAAACCATAAACAAAGGAATATATGTTCTTGTAATAGGCGAGTCTCAAACAAAAACACATATGTCCGCATACGGATATGATAAACAAACAACACCATGGTTGGATAGCATGGAACAAGATAAAAACTTTATAAAATTTACAAATGTTTACGGTTGCCATACACAAACCGCACAAGTTTTATCGTATGCACTCACATCTAAAAATCAATACAATAGTTTTCCCGTATATAATTCCGTATCGATTTTAGATATAGCGAAAGTTCTTGATATAAATACTGTATGGTTAAGTAACCAAAACAGGTTTTGTTTATACGATAATATTGTTAGTGTAATCTCGGATTCCGCGCAACAACAAAAATGGATAAACAGAAGCTTTGAAGGAAAAAATAAAAATAATGATACCGAAACAATTTTTTATGATATAGCTCTTGTTGATGCTCTAAAGAAAATAACAATTTACGACGATATGTTAATCATAATACACTTAATGGGAAACCATACCGTTTATAAAGACAGATATCCGAAAGAATTTGATGTTTTTAAAGATGAACAAAATAATAAAATTGCGGAATATGATAACAGTATTTTATATAACGATTATGTTGTAGAAAACATATTTAAAACCGTAAAAGATATGCCGAATTTTAAAGCTTTAATATATTTTGCGGATCACGGAGAAGCTGTAGATACAAATTTCGGTCATGATTCGACCCGTTTTGTTTTGGATATGACAAAAGTGCCGATGTATATTTATTTTTCGGATGAGTATATAAAAGATAACAATGCAATTTTCAGCAGTTTGTATAATCATAAAGATTACTTTTTTACAAACGATTTATTCTTCAATTTATTGCTTGGAATTTGGAATGTTAAAGCGGAAAACATTTATGAAGAAAATAATGACATTATAAGCAATTATTATAATAATGATATCGACAGATTTAAATCTCTCCACGGTGCAAAAAAAATTGCGGATATAGAAGCTTTTTTTAAATTTAATAATTTTGTTCCCGCAACATGTACAAACAAGAGAAACATAACAATTCCAAAAGGCAGCATGTGGTTACACATGGTAAACGACAGAAGAAAATTACAAAAATTTGTTGATAAATATGACGGATTTGAAATAGATATTAATTTTAATGCTGAAAAAAAATATTTTAATGTAAGTCGCAACAAAATTGACGGTAATGAAAATTTAGCTGATATGTTAAAAAACATAGTTGGTTTAGACCAAAAATATTTATGGTTTGATTTTAAAAATTTGTCCGACAGAAATAAAAAAAGCTCATTGGATACTTTAAATAAAATAGCGGAAGAAAATGGTTTAAAAAAAGAAAAGATTATTGTTGAAAGTAAAGATCCCATAAGTTTGGATGTTTTTTCAAAAGAGGGATATTACACATCTTTTGACTTAGACTGTTACAAATGGAGAAATGTTAAAGATGCTTATAATGTACTAATGAATAATATCGATATGCTGAACAAAAGTAGAGTTGATTTTGTTTCTTCGGATGCTAAATATTTTGACATTGTAAAATACTGTTTTCCGAATATGCCGCACCTTTTTTGGATAGATGAAGCAACAATGAAACCGAAAATGAGCGCCGACTATATTTTGAGAAATGATAACAATACCTATGTCGTTATAGAATAACAATCATTATTTATAAATATTTTTCCAATTTACCGAAAAATTCCGTAGCTTTGGTTTGAAAATAATAATCGGTAATTTGTGATGTAAATGCCGATTCCAAAGTGTTAACTTCTATAATTTTAGCACCGTATTTTTGTGAAGTAAACGGAAGATAACAGGCAGGCATAACTTGTCCTGCAGTTCCTACAATGATAACCAAATCGGCTTTTATTGCCATGTTTGTTGCCTTATCATAATTGTTTTTGTTTATTCCTTCCCCGTAAAAAACAAAATCCGGCTTAAGTATTCCGCCGCATGACGGACATCTTGGTATGTCTTGAGATATATCTATTTCTGTTGTTTTGTATCTTAAATTACAATCTACACATGCCAAAGTGTTGATTGTTCCGTGAAATTCTACCACATTTTTTGAACCTGCGGCCTGGTGAAGTCCGTCGATATTTTGAGTTATGATACCTTTAATTATACCTTTCTTTTCAAGGTCACCCAAAACTTGGTGAGCTTTGTTCGGTTGTGCCGTTCCCATAGAGTTGAAGAAAATTTTTCTCATTTCTTCCCACGATTTTTTAGGATTGGAATAGAAAAAACTTAGCTCTATAAATTTCGGATCGTATTTATTCCATAATCCGCCGGCACCGGTAAAAGGAGGTATACCACTTTCAACTGATATTCCCGCACCGGTGAAACCTATAGCATACTTTGATTTTTTTATCAGGTCTGCAACTATTTCAATGTTATTCATAAAAATATTACACCCCTTTTATTTTTGTTTTTCTTCCGCCCAAGATTTCCTTCCGTATATCGGTTCAATATTTTTAAATGAAACACCGTCGATTTTTTCTGCCATAAGTGCTAATGTTGAAGCTTTCGGAAAATGCAAATTCGGTTGCAAACTTACGGAGTTTTTTCCAAGCTCTTTAGATAATATTTTGTTATATACCGTTGCTGCGTTTCCTATAACTGTAACTTTATCTTTGTATTTTTTTAACTTTTTTACAAAAGTTTCTATCGGCAATATAACAATCTTTCCCTTTTCTTTAACATAAACTTCGTTTCTTAAAGCATCTGTTGCCGGAACGATTTTTGTGTTCTTTATGTTTAACTGATTTTGTAATATATCCAATGTATCAACGGACACTATCGGTTTATTTAATGTTTGTGCCAATGTTTTTATTACAGACATCGCAACTCTTATTCCGGTAAAACTGCCCGGTCCGCAGGAAACTGCAAACTTGTCTATATCTTTAAGTTCCCATTTTGCACCTTTAACTATTTTTTCCGTTAAAGGAACCAAAACATCGGAATGAATTTTGCCTGCATTATAAAAATACTCCGTTACAATATTGGAATTTTCGCTTATTGCAATACTTAACGACGATCCTGAAGATTCAATAGCTAAAATTTTCATAAAAATCTCTCAATTTTAATTTTTCTGCCGTTATCAATATAGTCTATATTTATATTCCATCTTTTTTTTATGTTGTAATGTTTTAATCTGTCGCACCATTCTACCAAAGAAATTCCGTCACCGAACAAATATTCGTCTATACCCAAATCCAAAGTGTTGTTTTCATCAAGTCTGTACAAATCCAAATGGTATACCGGGCAAAGTTTTGTTTCAAACTCGCTAACGAGCATAAAACTTGCACTTCTTACAAACTTTTTTATACCGAAATAGGACAAAATTCCCTGAATAAAAGTTGTTTTTCCCGCACCTAAATCACCGTTAAAAAAAACGATATCTTTTGGTTTCAGTATCGAAGCAAACTTTTTACCTAGATTTCTTGTATCGATATCTGTTTCGGTTAAAAAAGTTTTGTTTTTAAAAGTGTTTATATCCGTTGTATTTGACGTTTTTTGTTTTACCATTTTGTAAATATGTTACCTTACCGTTATTTATTGTTCCTATACAGGTTGCTCCCGGCAAAAATTTTTTCAGTTTGTTTTCATCTTTTTTATTTATTGTAAAAACAAGTTCAAACTCTTCACCGCCGAACAGCGCATAGCTATATATTTTATCGAAATTGTTGTTAGTATATTTTATTAAATTTTTAGATAAAGGTATATTTTCCATGTTGATAACCGCACCTTTATTTTCGGTTAACAATTCTATTGATTTAAAAAGACCGTCCGAAGAATCGGTCATGGAAGTTATTTTTATATTTTGTGATATTAAATTTGCTTCTTTTAATCTTGCTTGCGGAACAAGATGTTTTTTTATTAATTCTTTTTCATAATTTTTTAAACTTTTTTTATCTTTGGATAAAATCTCAAGACCTGCGCAACTGTCTCCGAAAGTTCCGGTAACAAAAATTAAATCTCCGTTTTTTGCACCGGTACGGGATATAGGCTTATCATAACAGATACCCATCAAAGTTACCGATATTGTAATATCTTTTGCACCTACGGTATCGCCACCGGAAAGATGTACCCCGTATTTGTTGCAGGTGCTTTTTATGGAATTAAACAGTTCTTTTATAAACTTTGTTGGTGTGTTTTTAGGCATTCCCAAAGAAATAAAGGCGTATAAAGGTTTTGTATTTCCCATGGAAGCTATATCACTTACATTTACCTCTATAGCTTTTTGGCCTATTTGTTTGGCTGTTGCCCACTGCCTTTTAAAGTGAACATTTTCAATTAAAATGTCGGTTGTTACTATATATTTTGATTTTGTGTGCGGATTGAAAGAAAAGCAGTCATCACCTATATCCAAGTACACATTATGGTAACTTTTCGGCTTTGTATTGTGTTTTTTAATGAAATCTATTAGACCGAATTCGCCTAATTCTTTTATTGTTTTAGCTTTCATAGAACTAATTATACTATATTTAAGTTTGAAAAACATATAATAATTTTGTAAAATCATTGGTCTAATATAATGTAGGTAAACTATGAAAAATATTTATGGTGTTATACTTGGAGCCGGTGAAGGCACAAGAATGAAGTCTTGTTTGCCGAAAGTTTTGCATAAAGTTGCAGGGAAAGAGTTAATTTCCCATGTGATAGATTGCATGAACAGTGCGGTAAAAATGCAAAAACTTGCGATTGTTGTAGGCAGCGGTTCCGATTTGGTTATTGAACATTTAAAAAAATACAGTGCGGATTATGTTTTTCAGAAAGAAAGACTCGGTTCCGCGCATGCTCTTTTGCAGGCTAAAAACAAATTGAAAAAGGTTGACGGACAGTTGATTGTTATGTGTGGAGATACACCGCTTGTTAAAGCTAAAACCATTAAAGATTTGTTGAAATATCATACAAAAAACAAAAATACCGCAACGGTTTTGTCCGGTATGGTAGAAAATCCTTTCGGGTATGGCAGAATTGTAAGAAACTCGAAAGGAAATGTCGTTTGTATAGTTGAAGAAAAGTCTGCAACAGATGAAGAAAAACAAATAAAAGAAATTAACAGCGGTATATATTGTTTCGATTTGAAAGTTCTTTGGAAAGCGTTAAGTAAAGTGGATAATAAAAACAGTAAAAAAGAATATTATCTTACCGATGTTATTGAAATATTAAATAAAGACGGATACAAAACGGATGCCGTTGCACTTACAACAGAAGAAGAAATTTTGGGTGTAAACGACAGAAAACAGCTTGCCGTTGCCGAACAGATTTTAAGAGAAAGAAAAAACAATGAACTTATGGCAAACGGCGTTACGATTGTTGATCCTACAACAACATATATAGACAGCGATGTTGTTGTGGAACAAGATACAATAATAAAGCCGAACACAATAATTGAAGGTAAAACAAAGATAGGCAAAAATTGTGTTATCGGTCCGGATACGACAATAACGGATTCCACAGTAAAGGAAGATGTTTTTATAACTTATTCTTATATTGAAGAATCTGAAATAAAAAAAGGCGTGAAAATAGGTCCTTTTGCACATATAAGACCGAAATCCGTTTTGGAAGAAAATGTTAAAGTAGGAAATTTCAGTGAAGTAAAAAAATCCGTTGTAAGATACGGTTCGAAAATTAACCATTTATCTTACATCGGGGATGCGACAGTAGGTAAAAATGTAAACATAGGTGCAGGAACAATTACCTGCAACTATGACGGCAAAAACAAGTTTCAAACTGTTATAGGTGATGATGTTTTTGTCGGTTCAAATGTAAATCTCGTTGCGCCTGTAAATATAGGAAAAAAAGTTCTTATAGCTGCAGGTTCGACAATAACCGATAATGTCTCGCCAAATAAGCTGACTATAGCGAGGGCAAGACAAGTAGTAAAAGTAAGAAAAAAATAAGAGGACAAAATGAAGCTAAAACTTATCGCAGGTAATGCAAATCCAAAATTGGCACAAGAAATTGCTAAAAAAATGGGTATAGAGTTGAGTCCTGCTACAATAGGAAGATTCAGCGACGGTGAAATTCAGGTAAAAATCACAAACAGTGTAAGAGGTGCTGATTGCTACATTCTTCAACCTACATGTGCTCCCGTAAACGAAAACATTATGGAATTGTTGGTAATAGCAGATGCTTTGAAAAGAGCTTCGGCAAAAAGAATAACCGCTGTTATTCCTTATTATGGTTATGCAAGACAAGACAGGAAAGCAGAACCCAGAGTTCCTATCACGTCAAAACTTGTTGCAAACCTTATAACTGCTTCAGGAATAGACAGAGTTTTAACCGTAGATTTACATGCAAGACAAATTCAGGGATTTTTTGATATTCCCGTTGATCACTTGTATGCAAGACCGGTTTTATTCCAATATTTCAAAGATTTGAATTTGGACAATCCTATAGTTGTTTCACCTGATGCAGGCGGTGTGGAAAGAGCAAGATCTTTCGCAAAGCTTTTAAATGCGGATTTGGCTATAGTAGATAAAAGAAGACCAAGACCTAACGAAGCAGCTATTATGAACATTATCGGTGATGTTAAAGGCAGAAACGCAATTATTCTTGACGATATGATAGATACCGGCGGAACATTAACAAAAGTTGCAAATGCAATAAAAGACGCGGGAGCAATTAAAGTTTATGCTGCGGCATCTCACGGAGTTTTGTCGGGAGAAGCTATTGATAAAATACAGAAATCGGCATTGGAAGAAGTTGTTATAACAAATTCCATTACGCACGATACGGCATTACCGAAAATTAAAGTTTTGTCCATAGCATCATTGCTTGCTGAAGCAATAACAAAAATATATAACGATGAGTCACTGAACACGCTTTTCGTTTAAAAATAAATTAGCAGAAATATAAATGGAGGAAGTTATGAAGCAGGTAGTATTAGAAGCAGAATTAAGAGACGTATCAAAAAACTTGAATGTTCTTAGAAGTTCAGGAAAAGTTCCGGCAGTATTTTATGGTAAAAAGGAACAACCTATAGCAATAAGTGTTGATTCAAAGAAATTTATGTCTATAGTAGAAAAAGAAGGAGCAAATGTTATCATTGAATTAAAATTCAAAGATTCTTCAAAGCCGGCTATTGTTAAAGAATTGCAAAGACATATTCTTACACAAGCTCCTAACCATATAGATTTTCAATCTATTTCGTTAACGGAAAAAATTGAAATTGCTGTTCCTATACATGTTGAAGGTATTGCAGACGGTGTTAAAAATGCAGGCGGTACATTGGAACATGTTATGAGAGAAATAAAAGTTCAATGTTTACCTACGGATATGCCTTCAAAAATCAGTGTTGATGTTACTGCATTGAAAGTTGGAGACGATATCACCGTTGCACAATTACCTAAAATCGAAGGTGTTGAATATGTTCACCACGATAAAGATGCGGTAGTTGTTACCGTTATAGGTCAGACCGTTGAAGAAGAAAAACCTGCAGAAACGGCAGAAACACAAGCTCCTGAAGTTATAAGCAAAGGTAAGAAAGAAGAAGAAGGCGCTGCAGCTCCTGCAGAAGGTGCAAAGAAATAATATTGGTATTAAATTATGCCAATTAAATTTGTAGTAGGCTTGGGTAATCCGGGCGAAAAATATAGTAATACTCGTCATAATTTCGGTTTTAAGGCAGTTGATAAAATTGCCGACCAAGAAAATCTTTCTTGGAAAAACTGGAATGATATGGCGAGTATTACATTTTATAAAAGAAACGACAATAATATACTTTTTGCTAAACCCATGACATTTATGAATAATTCCGGATTCCCTGTTGTCGGACTTTTAAAATATTATAAAATTTTGCCTCAGGAAATGCTTGTTTTATACGACGATTATTCTATACCGATAGGTGAATATAAGTTTAGAGCAACCGGCTCTTCAGGCGGACATAACGGTGTAAATTCAATTATTACTCAAACGGGAACTACGGCTTTTCCGAGAATGAAGTTAGGTATGGGCCCGTTACCCAAATACGCAAAAATAGTAGATTTTGTTTTATCAAGATTCAATGATGAAGACACTGAAAAAATGAATTCGGTATTAGACAACATAAAGGACATGGTCGATACAATAATAGACTTGGGTTTTGATAAAGCAATTTCAAGAATCGCACAAGATAAAAAATAAGAATAAAAAATGAAAATAAAAGAACTATTTGAACAAAAAGAAAAAACATTCTCTTTTGAAATTTTTCCTCCGAAAACTCCGGAAGGAGATATAAAGTTAATACATGAGACAATAAAAGAGCTTTCTTTATTGAACCCCGATTTTGTTTCTTGTACTTACGGTGCCGCAGGCGGAAACAAAGATAAAACATTAGCGCTTGTTGAGCATATTCAAAAAGCTTACGACATTCCTTCAATGGCGCATTTAAGTTGTATAACTCATACTAAAGATGAAATACACGAAATAGTAAAAAAAATTAAAGCTAAAGGTATAGACAATATTCTTGCACTAAGAGGAGATCCTCCGAGAGATAATCCCGATATGGTTCCGGGAATAGATAATTATAAACACAGCAGCGAGCTGATAACTTTTTTAAGGCAAGAATATAAAGATGATTTTTGTTTGGGTGTGGCAGGTTTTCCGGAAATGCATCCGTTATCTCCTACAAAAGAATCCGATATAAAATATTTAAAATATAAAATAGATTGCGGTGCAGACTTTATAATAACACAACTTTTTTTTGATAATCAAATATATTTTGATTATGTTGAATCTGTAAGAAAGGCAGGAATAACAAAAAGAATTATTCCGGGAATTTTACCTATAACATCTTACGACGGTTTAATAAAATTCTGTAACACTTGCGGAGCATCTGTTCCGGATAAAGTTCATAAAATATTTGCTCCTATAAAAGATAAACCGGATCTAATTGTTAAAGCCGGTATAGAATTTGCCGTAAATCAGTGCAAAGAACTTTTGTCTAACGGTGCACCGGGAATCCATTTTTACACCTTAAATAAAGTGCAACCTATAAAAGACATAATACGATCTGTTAAAAGACAATAAAAGAAATCTTATTGATAAAAAAATAATAATAGGTTATAATTTATAAATATGAAATCGAAAATTATTATAACACTTTTGTCGGTTATAATATTTACACAATTTGTTTTTGCAAAAGGTACAGGAACGACTATGTTCCAAATTTTGCAAATGCCGACTACGGCTTGTGACGCGGCACTTGCAAATACTTACATCGCGAATGAAGTTTCTTCTTTATCAAATCCGTCTTTAATTCCTTTTTTGTTTCGTTCGGTAACATTATCGCATGTTGTTTATCTTGAAGATATGAGATATAGTGTCGGTGATATAAACATACCTTTAAGCAGCAGATCCGGTATAAATTTTAGTTTTTGTTACTTCGATTCCGGAGATATGGATAGACTTGAAACAAGCGGTAACAGTTATAAGACTAAAGGTACATTTAAAGCTGATGATAAAGTTTTCAATTTATCTTACGGAACGCGTTTAGGTTCTGCTTTTTCGGCAGGATTATCTTTAAAATATGTACAACAAAATATAGATGATGTTTCTTATTCAAACTTTTTAGTCGGTTTAAACGGATTATATTTTGTTTCAAATAATGTATTTCTTACAGCAGGTATACAGAATTTCGGTTCGGATGTTAAGGGATACAGCATGCCTACAAGCCTATATTGCGGTTTAACAGCCTCTCTCAATGAAACAACAACGTGGGTTTTTCAGCTTGATGATTATTACAATGAAGATTTATGTGAATTTAAACTTGCTCTTGAAAAGAAAGTAGATAAATTTGCAATGAGATTCGGTTATATCGTTCCCGGTAAAGATTATAACGGAACAAATAATGCTTTCATTACAAATTTAACGCTTGGATTAGGGTTGGATTTAACAAATTTTATTGTTGATTATGCATGGTTGCCTAAAGGAGATTTAGGTAATGTGCATATGTTTACTGTGAGGGTAAATTTTTAATATTATGAAAAAAATATTTATATTATCATTTGTTTTTTTTAGTTTGATTTTGTGTGATTTGTCTTTTGCCGTTATGGCAAATCCTAAAACCATAAAATTAAAACAGCCTGATGGAACGGAAATAAATATAAAATTATACGGAGACGAATTTTATAGTTGGTTTGAGGATACCGACGGATATACTGTTGTACAAGATGCACAAACAAAAGCTTGGTCTTATGCTCAACAAAATGAGTTTGGTGAATTAAAGCCTTCCGAAAATTTAGTCGGAAAAGTAAAACCGGTTGACTTAAACATAAAAAAATCATTGAAAGATGAAAATAAATTTTTTAAAGCGATTCAAAACAAAGTACAAAAGAATAGTTTACAAAAAACAAAATCTTCATCTAAAGATAAAATAAATTCGGCAAGTCCGCAATATATAAATAATAATGACTTTATAAAATTTACAGGGAAAAAAACATGTTTTGTTTTGTTGGTAGAATTTAAAGATTTAAAATTTAACAATAATCCGCCCTTTAAATCTTTAGGAAATGAACAAATACGTACTACATTTGATCAATTGCTAAATAAAGAAGGTTATAGCAGTGATGGTGCGGTAGGTTCTGTAAAAGATTATTTCAAAAAAGCTTCTTACGGAAAACTTACATATAATTCGGTTGTTTCCCCTATAGTAACTTTGGAACAGAGTTATCTTGATTTTGCTTGGAGCCAGGGAGAAGATGCTGCTGCCGAAAAGTTGCAGGAAGCAATAATAGCTTCATTAAAAAAATTAGATCAACAAGGATATGATTTTAAAGCGTTGTGGCCTAATTCAAATGAGCCGGATTTATTTTTTGTTATTCATGCCGGAGGCGGAGCTGAAGCCGGTAATACGAAATTTATATGGTCTCATCAGTCTCCAATGGAAGAAACTACATTAGACAATATCACTTTTTCGAAATATTGTACAGCTCCCGCAGGAAGAGGTTACTACGGTGATGAAGGACTTATAAGAATAGGAGTTATTTGTCATGAATCCGTACATTTTTATGGAATACCGGACTTGTATGATATTACTTATTTAACAAGCGGTTTAGGAGCCTTTTGTCTTATGGCCGGCGGAGAATGGAATGGTAACGAAGGTGCAAGACCGGGATATCCGTGTGCATGGGTAAAAAACAAATTAGGTTGGATAGAAAATTTTCAAACCGCTGTTGAGGGTATAAATACTATTGGAAATTCCTCAAGAGACGAGAATGCTTTTTATAAGTTTGCGCCTTCAAATTTCAGTTCAACAGAATATTTTTTAATGGAAAACAGGCAATCTGTAGATTTTGATAAAGATTTGCCCGGTAGCAAAAAGGGTATATTAATTTATCATGTGGATGAAACAAAAAATGGTAATTATTTGATTATACAGGATAATTTTTTAGTTCAATTGGAAGAAGCCGGTGCCAAAACATCTGTTTGGAGACAGTTTCCTTTGCTGAAAAATAGCGGGGTGAATGGTTCCGATTCGGATTATTTTAGAAATGATACGGTATCGTATTTTAATGATTCGTGCACGGCAAGTCCGAACAGTAAAAGCTATTCCGGAGAACCATCCGGTATAAAAATATCTGAAATTTCTTCGAGTTCTTCAAATATGTCTTTTGTTTTAGGAAAAGATCCTGTTATAATTGGTGATTTAGATGATGTTAAATGTTATCCCAATCCGATAAGGGATGGAAATGTTACTATAATGGGACTTCCTACAACTATGGTGGATTTCAGTGTTGAAGTGTTTACGGCCACATCTAAATTAGTAAAAGGATTTTCTGCCGATGATACAGAATTTACAAATGATGGTTTCAAATATATAAAATGGGATTGTAAAAACGATTCCGGTGAAGATGTTGCTCCCGGAGTGTACCTTATTTTAGTTAAAAATAATTCCAAGCAAAAAATCTTTAAAGTTGCTGTAATAAGATAGGAAACGGCAATTTATAATTTACAATGTATATTAAAAGATGTTCTTGTATTTCAAGAACATCTTTTTTTCTATGGTATAAACTTCATATCTCAAAGCTTTATATTTTAATGCAATATTGAAATCGATGATTTTTGAATATTCTTCCAATACTCTTAAAGATTCTTCAGCTCTTTTAAAGTTTGCAATAACTATATTTCTTAAATTTTCTCTTGATTGTTCTTTTGCTTTTCTTCCGGAATCTTTTACACTGTCTCTTGCCGAAAGAAATTGTTCATATCGGTCTGCTAAATATTTTGATGATAAATGCCTTACTTTTCGTATCTTTTTATAAAAAGTTGCATCACAAAAAACAAATCTGCAGGTATCTTCAATTACCCGCAGCCCTTCTTTACATCTGTTTAAATTTGTATCTAAAATTCTTACAAATCTCTTTTCCACTTTTAATTGATTTTTCCGTATCTTTTTACTATCAATTTTATTAAATTTGTTGTTGATTTTCCTTCAACAAGCGGATATCTGTAAACTTTTTTTACGAATTCTCTGCCTACGATATCTTGTATTTTATAATCTCCGCCTTTAACAAGAACATCAGGTTTTAATTTGCTTAACAGTTCGTAAGGCGTTTGTTCCCCGAACACAACAACATAATCTATACAGCTTAATGCTGCCAACAATTTTGTTCTGTCCGTTTGAGGAACTAACGGTCTTTTGGGACCTTTAAGTCCGGCCAAAGATTTATCTGAATTTATTGCAACTATTAAAACGTCGCCCAATGTTTTTGCTTTTTGAAATAAACTTACATGACCGATATGTAGTAAATCAAAACAACCGTTAGTAAAAACAATTTTTTTGTTTTTCTTTTTAAGTTGTTTAACAATTTCTATTATTTTTTTTCTGGAACAGATTTTCTTATTCTGCAAAGATTTTTTCCTCTACCAATTTTGCAAGTATATGTAAAACCAATATATGACACTCTTGAATTCTTCCGGTAACTTTTGAGGGTGCTCTGTAGCACATATCGGACAAAAGTTTTAATTGTCCGCCGTCTTCACCGGTAAGACCTATAACAAAAAGTCCCATTTCTTTAGCTTTTTCAACGGCTTTTATAACGTTTTCGGAATTCCCGGATGTCGTTATAGCGATAACGATATCACCTTTATTTGCGAAAGCTTCAATTTGTCTTGAAAATACATATTCATATCCGAAATCGTTACCTATTGCGGTAAGAGAAGAAATGTTTTCGGTTAATGCAATCGAAGGTAAAGCTTTTCTGTTTTTTTCGAATCTGCAAACAAGTTCCGCTGCAAAATGTAGTGCATCACAAGCCGAACCGCCGTTACCGAATATAATCGTTTTTTTACCGTGCTGATAAGCTTCGTTTATTTTGTTTGCTATGGACTGGATATATACCAACTGACCTTCGTCTAACATTTTCTTCTTTGCATCAATACTTTCTTGAATTAAAGATATTATTGTGTCTTTCACTTTTATCCTCCAAGATTCTATTTATTGAAAACGTATTTAGGTAAAAAGTCCGTACAAATATTTCCTTCGTGGAAATATTCGTTAGCCATAATTCTTGCATGTAACGGAGCGGTGTTTTTTATTCCTTCAATGGTAACTTCTTTTAATGCTCTGGACATTTTCGAGATAGTTTCTTCTCTTGTAGGAGCATAAGCTATAATTTTTGCAATAAGACTGTCGTAAAAAGGAGGTATTGTGTACCCTGAGTATACATGAGTGTCAACTCTTATTCCCGGTCCGCCGGGTAAATAAAGTTTTCCGATTTTTCCCGGTGAAGGTATAAAATCTTTATCGGGATCTTCTGCGTTTATTCTGCATTCTATTGCATGATTTTTTATTTTTATCGAGCTTGAATCGAAAGATAATCTTTCACCTGCGGCAAGTCTGATTTGTTCTTTTACCAAATCTATACCGGTAACAACTTCCGTTACGGGATGTTCTACCTGTATTCTTGTATTCATTTCCATAAAATAAAAATCCATATGTTTGTCTACAAGAAACTCTACCGTTCCAACTGTTATATATCCTACGGCCTCAGCCGCACTTTGTGCAGCTTTTCCCATTTTTTTTCTTAAAGATTCCGAAATAAAAGGAGAAGGACTTTCTTCTACTAACTTTTGGTGTCTTCTCTGAATAGAACAATCTCTTTCAGGAAGATATACAACTTTACCTTTAGCATCTCCCAATATTTGAAATTCTATATGATGAGGTTCTTCAATATATTTTTCCATGTAAACGTCGGGGTTACCGAAATTAGCTTTTGCTTCGGTCTGTGCCATTATAATGGAATTTCTCAAGGCTTCCTGGCTAACAACAACTCTCATTCCTTTACCGCCGCCGCCGGCAGTAGCTTTTATTATTACCGGGTACCCGATTTTTTCTGCGAGTTTATATATTTCCGGATCATCGGCTGAAACTGGTCCGTCGGAACCCGGAACAACGGGAACTTTTGATTTTATCATAAGTTGTCTTGCGGCAATTTTATCACCCATTTTTTCAATAGAACTTCTTCTTGGACCTATAAATGTTATACCGCAACTTTCGCAAACTTCCGCAAAATATGTGTTTTCCGCTAAAAATCCGTATCCGGGATGAATTGCATCCGCGCCGGTAATTTCCGCGGCGGATATTATACTGGGAATATTTAAATAACTTTCACTTGCCGATGCAGGACCAACGCATACGGACTCGTCTGCCATAGTTACGTGCATGGATTCTTTGTCCGCTTCGGAATGTATGGCAACGGTTTTAATGCCGAGCTCTTTAGCTGCTCTTATTACTCTGCAAGCAATTTCGCCTCTGTTGGCAATTAATATTTTTTTAAACATTTTTGTTCTCCAGATTACTATTATTCGGCGGCAGTATCTACCAAAAATAATTCCTGCCCATACTCTACGGATTGACCGTTAGTTACGGAAATTTTTACAACTTTACCTTTAGTGGTAGACATAACATCTTTTATTATCTTCATGGCTTCGATAGCACCGACTTTTTGACCTATTTCCACATGGCTGCCTTCCGATATATAAGGTGGTTTGTCGTGTGAAGATGCATTATAAAATGTGCCAACCATTTTCGATTTTATAGGCACAATAGTATCGTTTTTCTTTGCAGCTTCTTCTTTTTTTGGAATTTCGATTTTTGGTGTTACTTCACTTTTTTTTACATATATTGAAGTATCACCGGATTCGAACTCCATTTCTTCAATGTCTGTTTCCCTTATGGATTCTAAAAACTTTTTTATTTCGTTAGTGTTCATAATCCCTCAAATAAAAACTATTGTGAAATTCTTTCTACGTATTCTCCGGTTCTTGTATCAACTTTTATTCTGTCTCCTTCTTTAATAAACAAAGGAACTTTTATTTCGGCACCGGTTTCTATTTTTGCAAACTTTGTTAAGTTTGTTACGGAATCACCTTTTATTCCGGGTTCTGCTTCTATGATTGTCATTTCAACTATTAACGGCATATCGATACCGATTAACTCTTCTTCCAAATATATTGCATCGATTTCCTGGTTTTCTTTCAAATATTTTTCTTTGCCGTCTAACTTTTCTACAGGAACTTCAATTTGTTCGTATGTGTTCATGTCCATAAAATTATATTTGTCACCGTCGGCATATAAGAATTGTTTTTTATGTCTTGTTACGGACAATTCTTCAAACTTTTCACCTGACTTAAATGTTCTATCTATGGTACCGCCTTTTTTTACGTGTCTGAGTTTAACTCTCATAACGGCACCGCCTTTACCCGGTTTATGGTTTTGGAACCATGTTATTTGGTAAGGCTCATTATCAACTAAAATTACCATTCCGTTTCTGAAATCTGCTGTGGAAATCATTTTACTCTCCTATTATTCAATTAAAATTTAATTTAAAGTAATTAAAACATGTCTAATAATTTTATCTAAAAAGCAGATATATTGTCAAATTAAAATGCAATTATAAGTTAGTATTTTGCGGTAGTGAGAACTTTGTATCCGTTTTTGGTTACAAGAACGGTATCTTCTATTCTTACTCCGAATTTTTTGTCCAGATATATTCCGGGTTCTATGGTTATTACCATCGATTCTTTTAAAATGTCTTTTGATTTTGAACCTACGGATGGTGCTTCATGTATATCCAAACCCACACCATGCCCTGTTGTATGTATAAAATTCTTTTCGTATCCGGCAAGTTTGATGGTATCTCTTGCAAACGAATCTATATCACTTGCTTTTATATTTTGTTTTACATTTTCCAGAGCTTTATCATGAGCAAATTTAACTATATCCCATATTTTTCTTTGATATTTGTTTTCTTTTCCTACAAAAAATGTTCTTGTTAAATCGGAACAATAACCGTTATAAATACAGCCCATATCTATTAAAACAATATCGTTTTTCTTTACTTTTCTTTTACCGCTTATATGGTGCGGGTTTGCGGAATTCTGACCGGATGCCACGATAGTCTTAAAACTTTGTACTACATGCTTTTTTGCAAATTCTTCTTCTATTTTGAAATGAATATCAAGTTCCGTCATTCCGGAGACAACTTTTTTCTTTACCGTTTCAAACACATCCGAAACAATCTCGCAAGCTTTTTTTATGTTTTTTATTTCTTCTTTGTTTTTAATTTTTCTTTTTTCAAGAAGAATATTCCCGTTTGTAACAACCGATATTTTGTTTTCTTTTAGTTTATTATTCAATAACGAAAATAAAGTGTAATCGATATTTGTTGTATCTATATTTAAATTGTTAATTTTATACTTTTTACATATTTCGACAAGTTCATTACTGAAAGAAGATTTTATAACAAAAATTTGTGCTTTATTCTTAAAATGTTGTTTTACTTGTCCGAAAATCATTTGAGAAGTTATTACTATGAACTTATTTTTGCGTATAAGCAACCAAAACCCGTCAAATGTTGCTCCGGTAAGATAAAAAATATTTTTGTTGTTTGTTAAAAGTAAAGCATCATTGTTCATAAAAAGCTCCTAAAATATATTAAAAATTATACTATATTTGCATTATTATTAACAGTAAAAAAGTCTTTAAAAAAAAGTAAGTATATTGTATAATAGTACATATACATATAGTCTATTAGGTTGGTTAAAAAATGATTAAGATTTTAGTTTGTGATGATGAAATTTTTGCAAGAGATGCAATGGCAAAAATCATCAGAAGGAAAGGTTTTGACGTTGTTGTTGCTTCCAACGGGGAAGAATGTATAGATTTGTTTAAGAAAGAAAACCCCGAAGTTGTTTTCTTGGATGTAATGTTGCCCGATTTGGACGGTGACCACATTCATAAATATTTGAAAGAATTGAAACAAGATATAAATGTTTATTATATTACCGGTTCGGATTCTGTTTTTACACGAGAAAATGCAAAGATGGCCGGGGCTAAAGGTTATTTGCAAAAACCGGTAGATATAGATCTTTTGTTTGAAACATTGGATAACATAAAGAAAGATTTCGGAGAACAAAATTGAAAATAAAAAAAATATTGTCAGTCTTGTTAACGTTGTGTTTATTTGTTAATGTTTCTTTTGCTTTCGATCCTTATGCCGATGAAGAAGTAGAAAAAAAATCTTACAAAAAATTATATTACGGTATAGCACTTACCTTATTAGGCGGTTTTCTTGCATATGACGGTTTTTCTTTAGAAAAAGTCGACGCTTCCAAACCGAATGTGGATTTTCTTTCGGTCTCTCACTCCGAATGGGTACAATTAACAGGTGATAAAGAAGAAGAAAGTGATGATGAAGCAGAAAGTAATGACAAAGCAGAAAGTAATGACAAAACAAAACCGAGATATCAACTAAGATCAGGAATTTCACTGAATAACGTTCCAGGTATAAAGTATTATAATAAAGATGGTACCAGAATTGTTGATTATAGCATATATGAAGTAAAGAAAAATTCAGACGTTAATTTAGATGATAATACTAATACGGGATTAAACGAACAAGAGCCTCCCTATGATCCCGCGGATTATGATCGATACACAGTAGAACCAAATATTTTATATAACAACGGTAATGTGGATTTAAGAGACATTACAATAGAAGTCAGGTACAAATTTAGTGATGGATACATCGGAACATTTAAGAAAATAGATGAAGATGGTAACTATATTTTGAATGAAGAAACCGGAGAGCCGGAAATAGTTGTAGTACATACGGATAAAAACGGTCATTACTCTTATGAAGACGAACAAGGAAATATGCATTCCGGTTATGTGGAAAATCAGGCATACCATACGGCAGAAATAAAAGCAGGCACGATAGATTATTATAATGAGAAAGATAAAGCTATTGAGATAAAAGACGGTGATGAAAGAGTTAAAGTGTATGAAAACCTGGAATTAAAAAAAGGAGCATCTCTAACCTGGCAAGATGTTTGGGAATATACAACAGACAGAGAAGATTCTCCGGCAGATGCGAACAGAGCAAATCATTTTTATGATCCGATAAACGAAGATCCGGATAAAAAATATGATCCGGGTACGAATGGCCTTAACTTAGGAAAAAACTCCACTGTTATTATGGAAGTCAGAGTAAAATTAAAAAAGAATCAGCAATATACACCGATATACGAAACAAAGCATAAAAGCGATTTGGAAGGTGTTGCCGGTATGTTTATCGGAATTGCAGGGCTTTATTTTATAATTGATCATTTTTTTGATATGCATAAATTTAATGCTTATGCCAAAAGACATCATTTGAATTTGAAAATTGCAACCGCTGCTAACCAATATAAACTGATGTTACAAAAAAGGATATAAAGAAGAAAATATGGGAGTATGATGAAAAAAACAGTTCTGCTTTTTACGGCGTTGATAGTTTTTTCTTCAATTTGTTTTGCCGTTCCGTCTCAACCTACAGACAAATCTTCTTTCAGCAACACAATTCCTACAGGTTCAATTCCTCCTGATCCGACTTTTATAACATCAAATATAACAAATCCTATTCCTACAAATAAATTTTTTAATTCGGTAATAAATAATCCTTATCATAATTATTCATTAAATATGTACACATATCCGCAAGTTCTCAGAGCGGAAAGAACAGGCCTTTTAATAGAGTATCCGGAAATTATGTATTCGGCAGATAAAATAAATTATAAAGATAACGACTACGATGTTGGTGCCGATACAAAAGCAAATACAATATCTGTTTCGATTTCAACAACAGTTTCAAACGGATATACTATTAATTTTCCGTCGGCAAAGTTAGACGGATATTCCGATTTTGCCGCTACAATCAAATGGGAAAACGACGACGATTTTTGGATGAAATCAACGATAGTTCAAGGCTCTCCTTTTTCCTATTACGAATTTTGCAAAGGAGTATATCCTTCTATAGGTTTTCCGTACGAATGGGGAAATTATTGGGACGGTTCAACTCCCGGTTATACTTTATACGATGCCGGAACAGGTGAGCAAATAGAAGAATCTGTGCTGGAATATACAGCGGATGCAGCAATTTTACATGTTCATCTTACAACGAAAGATCTTTATTACGGAATATTTGTTCCTGCGGGAACAAAGTTTGTTCAAGACAGCAACAACTTGAGAGGAGGAACAAATTATTTCCCGTGGGTTAGAACTGTAATTAATTTTTCCGGAAATGAGAGATATATGTCTATAGCGCTTCTTCCCTCTGCAAGTTTGGAAGAAGCTGTTGAAGATATAAGCACATATTACAAATATGCTTATAATTTTGTTACCGACACTAAAGCAAATTGGGAAGTTTCTTCATCGGATTATTCCTCACAAACAACATTTAATTTTATTACTGCAAAAAAAAGAACCGTTGCGGAACAACAAGAAGGTACAATATTTTGTTTATATCCTCACCAATACAACAACGCTGTTTCGGTTAGTTATATAAACAACAAAACTTTTGATACTTTAAGAGGGAAATTAAAGGTAGCAAAAGGTACCGGCTTTTCAACAAAAGTTGAGTTCAAAGGAATAATTCCCTTTTTCCAGTATGATGTAGAAGATATAAAAGACGACTTAACTTTTTACTTAACAAATGATGCTAACGGAATAAAAATAGATACGGATCCGTACTACGGGAACCCTTACAGAGCCGGAAAAGTTATTGCTAAACTTGCCAATCTTTTACCTATAGCGGATAATTTAAAAGACGATACCGTTAAAAAAAGTATTCTTATTAAACTAAAGGCATTACTTAAAGATTGGTTAACCTATTCCGCTAGTGAAACGGACAGATATTTTGCTTATGATACCATTTGGGGCGGTATTGAAGGAATAAGAGATAATGAATTTTATTCTTTTAGATACAACGATCATCATTTTCATTTCGGATATTTCATTTATTCTGCGGCAATTCTTGCAATGTACGATACAAGTTTTGCCAATGAATACGGACAAATGGTAAATCTTTTAATAAAGGATATTGCCAACACAACAAGAGACGATTCTAATTTCCCTTTCATGAGACATTTTGATTTTTATGAATCTCACAGTTGGGCAAACGGTATGGGCGGAGCGGACAATGGAGGAATAGATCAGGAATCTTCTTCCGAAGCCATGAATGCATGGAGCGCAATATATTTATGGGGCCTTGCTACCGGAAACAAAGAATATGAAAATCTCGGAATATACTTGTATTCCAACGAATATGAAGCAATCAAATATTATTATTTTGATATAGACGGAGAAATTCTAACCTCATCATATAACCACAATTCTATAGGAAGACTTTTCGGCGGGTTTGTTTCGTACGATTTGTTTTTCTATCCGATGATTCCTCAAACGATAAAAGGAATACAGGTTTTACCGATGACACCTGCAATGACATATTTAGCTTACGATAAATATTATCTTGATGATTTTTATAGTCAATCCATAACCGAAAGCGGTGCTAATCAGGCTTTTTGGTACGATATTTGGTCAAGGCTCGTTGCTTTATATGATCCGCCGGAAGCAATATCAAAATTTGATGCTTATAAAGAAACCGATCCTGAAGAAGGCAGCTCGATGAGTTTTACTTACCATTTCATAAATTTCTTTGATAAGTACGGAACACCGGAATTTACACATACTGCCGATACGTCGAGTTATATGGTTTTGGAAAAAGACGGAATAAATACTTACTGTGCATATAATCCCGGCAGCAATTCAAAAAATGTTAAATTTTATAATTCTTCGGGAGAACTGTTAGGTTATTTACATGTACCGAGAAAATCTTTTGCAATGACACAAAAATTGTCGGAAAAAGTGCCGGGAGAAAAAATTTTGGTATATCCCATTCCTTATAAACCCAACAGCGGCGGAAAGTATGGCGGTGACGGAATATATTTTTCAAATATTGATGAAGGAACCAATATACAAATATTCAATATTGCAGGCGAAAAAGTCTTTGATAAAACGGTCGATGAGGATTCGGGAGAATTTTTATGGAATGCTAAAAATAATGCCGGTAACGATATTGCTTCCGGTGTGTATTTTTACTATATAAAAACGTCGGACGGTACAAAAGTAAAAGGTAAACTTGCCATAGAGAGATAAAAAATGAAAAATATTATTATAAGATGGTCTGTTTTTTTTGTTTGTTTATTTGTTGTTTATTTTGTTGCAAATGCAAAAGTTCATGCAATAGCACAAGCTAATTTACAATCCGCAATGGTTGTGAATTTGCCGCAATACACAAAACAAGAACTTCTTGATGACGTTCAAGCAAGAATGAAATATATGCTTACAAGAACAAAAGGGGTAAAATTCTTTATACATAAAGTAAAAAGAAGAGAAAATCTTTGGGGTATAGCTAAACAACACGGATATTCCGTTCATACCGTAATAGGCTGCAATCCTCAAATGAAAACATATAATGTAAGTATCAACGAAAAATTGTTAATGCCTTCAAGAGGCGGCAGTCTTCATCCGGTAAGCCAAACAGATACGTGGAAATCTATAGCGGAAAAATACGATATAGATGAAACGATCTTAAAAGAAACAAATATCGGTATTAAAGATTTATCAAAAGAATTTTATGTTTTTATTCCAGGCAAAAAACCTGCGGTTGATTTGTTAAACGAATCTATGCAGGAAAAATATGCTTTAAGAGATTTGTTCAGATCTCCTCTTGCAGGCAGACTTTCGAGCACGTTCGGAACAAGAAGACATCCTGTAACCGGTAAAGTAAGTAAACACGGCGGAATAGATATTGCGGTTAAAACAGGAACTCTTGTAGGGGCTGCGGCAGATGGTATAGTTACCGTTGCAAGTACTAATGTAGGTCATTACGGAACGGCAGTTTTTATTGATCATCAAAACGGATATATAACTCATTACGGACACTTATCTAAAATTCTTGTCAGGGTAGGGCAAAAAGTCAGAGCAGGCCAGATTATAGCCAAGAGCGGTTCTACGGGAAGATCTACGGGGCCGCACTTACATTTTACCGTCAAGAAAAACGGTGTAAGTTTAGATCCGTTAAAGTTTTTATGGTAACGAAAAGATATTTTATAATTAATGTAAAAACGGGAAATTTTTTCTTCCCGTTTTTATTTTGTTAAATTTTCGAGAATTAAATTTTTTACCTGTTCGGTAACATTTCGTTTAGGCGAAGAAAATACTGTTTTTATTATCAAGTCTGCAGTCAAATCTTTAGCTTTTAAAAATTTCGTGTATCTGTTGGCATTTTTTAAATCGAGTCCGCTGATATCGGTAGAATCGGTAAACACCGCAAATGTTTGTATGAAAGGTCTGTAAAATTCGTCGCGAATATTAAAATTATTTTCTTTTAATATCTTTTCTATTTTTTTACTTACTTGCTTAAATTGATTATCTGTTTGTTCAAAAAGATTTCTTCTTTTTTCGGATAGAACTTCTTTTTCGTCGATTATTATTTTTGTGTCTTCATTTACTCCGCCTACCAACTTTGCATTAGGGAAATATTTTGTTTCAAATATTAAAACCGCAAAAGGTAATGGAGGTTTTGTAAAAGCAATAACGTCTATTTCTTGCCCGAATACAACCACATTTTTCTTGGGTGATAAAATAACTTTATTAAACCGAGATATTTTATTAAATATTTCTTCTTCAAACATTCTTCCCGCACCGTTTTGAGATTGCTGTTTGCTGTCCAACATAGAATTTAAAATAGTGTTTTTCGATTGCAACTCCTGGACGGTTTTGTTTAACGAACTTTCCTGTGCTCTAAGAGCTTTTTTTATTTTTACTATAAGTTCTGTTTCTGTTACAGGTTTGGACATAAAATCGAAAATCATATCTCCGGCAACTTCTGTTACCGACTCTCCGTAAGTTTTTTCCATTGCCGATAACAAAATAACTTGTACGGAAGGTGCGGTTTGTTTTATAAACGGCAAGATATCTATTCCTGTTTCGCCTAAACCGAAATGAATATCCAAAATCAAAAGATTAATTGTGTTTGGATTATTAAGTAAAAATTTTTTTATTTCAAGTGTCGAAGAAAATTGTTTTACTTCAACATTATCAAAATGTTTAAGAATAGTTCTTTCAAGAGCATTTCTTATGTTTGAATCATCATCGGTTAAAGCAATAATTTTCTTCTCCATTTGTTCTCCTTAAATTTTATACATAGGAATTGAAATGTTTGTTTTCAACCCTTTTTCACTGTTTTCTACAACATTTGCAGCTGTTATTTTACCATTTAATATAGATACAAAATAAGCGGTATGGATAGTTCCTTCTCCCAACCTCTTACCTTTTGAACTTTCAATTTGTTCTTTATAAAGTTTTTGTAATTTTGTTTCTTCGACACCGCCCGCATTATCCGTAACGGATATTATTAAATTTTTTAAATCCTGTGACATTTTTAACGAAACATTTAATTTTGCAACAAAATTATCGTCGAGCAACAATTTTTGTAAAGCAAATATGGAATTATCTAAGATATTATTTATGGCAACAAAAATTAATCTGTTCGTATAACAATAAAATTTTGTTATATCTTCATCAAACTTGTTTAAATTTATTTTTATATACGGAGCTAATTTTAAATTGTAAAATTCTATTTGATTCTCTATCTGTTCCTGAATATACGAAACAGTATTTTTAGACAGCTTTCCTGTTCCCAGCTCTTCAATATGTTCTCTTGTGTTTTTTTGATTTTCCAAAATGGCATCTTTGTAGGGTTTTACTATTTTTTCGTAAACTTCAGATAATAAATCGTTGAATCCCGTATTGGTTTTTTCAAGTTCGTTTATTAAATCGTGTCTGCTGCTTCTCAAAAGTTCAACCGTATCTTGTGACCAGTTAAGTTCCAACGCCTGAAGTTTTTGTCTTTGCGTATCGAAAGAATCTGAAATTTCGGTAATGGTTTGCTTCTTTATTAACTCATTTTCAAGTGTTATATCTCTGGTCATATTGTTGTTATGTTTGTCTATCAAAATAAATGTTACGATAAGGATTATAAGCCACAAAAAATTGCTTACGTTTGCAGGGGAAACAGAATTTGACTGATAGTATCTTATAGGTGTTATTCCCGTCAAATTTATAATGATGGAAATGTATATCAAAACAATAACAATCGAAACCAAAAATAATGTCAATATAAAATTCATAATATCGGAATCAAACTCTTTTTTATTTAAAATGTTTCTTTGTAAATAACTGAAATCAAATGAGTTTTTGCGAACGGGAATCAATATTTTCAAAAATAGCAACAATATTATTATAATCAGCGGAATAGAAATCATTTCCAGAAAGATAAAACCTTGAACGGAATTTGCCGAAATATCAGTCATAATGTTAGTCAGTATTGTATTCGAAACGGATTTTACGGTGGTAATGTATATGTATCCGGTAATAACGAAAATTATAAATTCTACTATGGATATATTTGCCATACAAATTTTGAACCAAAAGATATTATTGTTTTTTACTTTTTGTTGATAATGTTGAGTAAACATTGTTGTGTTATATTTTAATATTGTCATTGAAATTATAGAACCTATGAATACTGTAACTATAATGTTTGGAATTTCTATAAATGTTTCCGCAATGTAGTTTGCTATTATGGATAAATATCCGGAATTATCAATAAGAAACATATTTCTGAACAGTTCCGTAAAATAAATGGAATAAGGTTGTTTAAATATTGCATCATGAAAAATTACATTTTTTACTATAGAAGACGGTATGGATATTATAAGACCTGCGGCTATGGCTGCAAACAGAACAAACTTTATAACTATAAGAAATATTTGTTTAAAGTTATTTTTATTTTTGCTTTTTGTGTTGAATATTATAAGGTTTCCGGTTTCGGCAAGCCAACCCCAAACAAGAGCTCCCGTCATATTTATAACGGCAACATAAATAAAATGGGGAGAAGTTATGTTTGATAATACAATAGGAGTTGCAATTGCGGCAATGAGTGCCCAAATAGTTCCGAGCGTCATTGCAACAACAAAAGTTCCTACCATATCGAAAGTCAAAAATCTGTAACTGTTTTCGTAAACGAAACTGTGTCCTGCCCAATTTAACAATACGGCAAAACAAGTTATAAGAATATGAAATCTTTTCTTATAAAAAGAATCATACATATCTAAAAGAATATCTTTTATATTCATATTAATATGATAGGAATAAAAAGAAAATTTTGCAAGATATAAAAATTTGACAAAAAGATTAATATTGTTGTATAATACCCAAACAAGTTTTTGGCTTTGGGAATGTGGTGTAGCCTGGTTTAACACACTGCCCTGTCAAGGCAGAGACCGCGGGTTCAAATCCCGTCGTTCCCGCCAAAACTTAAATAAAAGTCCTTTCTTACTTTAGATAGGGCTTATTTTTTTTGGTGATAGTATGAAATTCGATAAATTTACCAATGTAGCTGTTGAAAGCGCACATAAAGGTGCCGAAGTATTGTTAAAATATTTTAACAATATTAAGAAAATAGAATATAAAGGCAGAATAGATCCGGTAACAGTAGCGGACAAAACTTCTCAAAAAGCCATAATCGATAACATAAAACAATATTTCCCTTTACATAATATTATTGCCGAAGAACAAGATGCAACTTTAGCACAAAACAGTAACGATTATTGTTGGATTATAGACCCGTTAGACGGTACGGTAAACTATATTCATGGTGTTCCGAATTTTGCAATATCTATAGGACTGAAATATAAAAACGAAATAATATCCGGCGTAATATATGCTCCCGCCTTAAAAGAAATGTTTGTCGCTCAAAAAGGTAAAGGTGCTTATTTAAACAATAAAAAAATTACCGTTTCAAAAATAAAAGAAATGGTAAGAGCGTTACCGGTAACAGGTTTTCCTTACTACGTAAAAGAAAAACCCAACAGAGTAATAAAAAACTTTAAAAATGTAATGCTTGAAACTCAAGGGCTCAGAAGGTTCGGTGCTGCCGCTATAGATTTGGCTTACGTTGCTTGCGGAAGATTCGATTTCTTTTGGGAAGAAGGTTTAAAACCTTGGGATGTAGCTGCCGGTATTGTTATATTGAAAGAAGCAGGTGGAAAAATAACCGATTTTTCCGGCGGTAAAGATTTTCTCTTTGGTAAAACAATAGTTGCTTCAAACAAAATATTACATAAAGATATATTAAAGGTATTAAATGAAACAGGAAAAAGTAAATAAAATCATTAAGATACTTGAAAAAGAATATGGTGATGTTGATATTGCACTTCACTTTTCAAACGTGTTTGAACTTATGGTTGCAACCATACTTTCGGCGCAATGTACGGACAAAAGAGTAAATATTGTAACTTCTACATTATTTAAAAAGTATAAAACAATAAAAGATTACGCTAATGCAGATTTAAAAGAGTTTGAAAACGATATAAAATCTACCGGTTTTTACAGAAATAAAGCAAAAAATATTATAGAAACGGCAAACATAGTATTAAATAAGTTTGACGGCGTTGTTCCCAAAACAATGGAAGAACTTATAACCCTTAAAGGCGTGGCAAGAAAGACTGCAAATATAGTTTTAGGCAGCGGATACGGAATAAATGTGGGGATAGCGGTTGATACACATGTTATCAGATTAACTAATTTAATAGGATTATCAAAAAATTCCGATCCGAAAAAAATTGAACAAGATTTAATGAAAATCATTCCGAAAAAATATTGGAAAAATATTTCTTTTATGATACAAACATTGGGCAGAAGAGTATGTATAGCAAGAAGACCGAAATGTGATATTTGCCCGATAAAAGAATTGTGCAATCACTATAAAAAGAGATAGATAAATATGTCCATAGAAAAAGTAAAAGAATATTTTAAACAGTTTAATATAGAAGATAAAATAAAAGAGTTTGACGTATCAAGTGCGACTGTAGAACTTGCAGCTAAAGCATTGAATTGTGAACCCGGTAGGATTGCAAAATCTCTTTCTTTTAAAATTGCTGACAACAAAGCTGTTATTGTTGTTGCAGCGGGTGATGTCAGAGTTGATAACAAAAAGTTTAAAAGCTTTTTTCAAAAAAAATTAAAGATGTTGTCCGGTTATGAAGTAAAATTTTTTACGGGACACGAAATCGGCGGCGTATGTCCGTTTGCCGTAAATAATGGTACGGATGTGTATCTGGATGTTTCTCTTAAAAGGTTTGGTGCTGTTTTCCCGGCATGCGGAAGTTCCAACAGCGCAATAGAATTCACAATGGAAGAACTTGAAAAATATTCGTCAAATTTTAAGCAGTGGGTTGATGTTTGTACCCAACCGCAACAACAAGTATAGTAATACTTAATTGACTGTTTTTTAATATTTTTATATACTTTACAAGCTTTATTTGTTATGAATAGTAAAAATGGTGCGATGCCCGAGTTGGTTAAGGGGACGGTCTGCAAAACCGCCTTGCATCGGTTCGAATCCGATTCGCACCTTTTTTATTTTGCTCGGTTAGCTCAGTTGATTAGAGTGCTTCCTTGACGTGGAAGAGGTCGT
>JAFXOV010000011.1 GCA_017528425.1 Elusimicrobiota bacterium
ATAAAGTTGAAGGTGATTTGAGAAGAGAAATTCAAGCTAATATCAAGAGATTGATAGATATCGGCAGTTACAGAGGAATGAGACATAAAAGAAATCTTCCTGTAAGAGGACAAAGAAGTAAAACAAACGCAAGAACAAGAAGAGGAAAGAGAAAGACCGTAGGTGCAGGTGCGGGAAAAGCAGCACAAGCTAAAGGTGCAAAAAAATAAAAAATAGTGTCAAAAATAAGTTGGAGGCTTAAAGATAATGGCAGAAAAGAAAGTTAGCTCATCAAAAAGAAAAATAAAATTTGCCGGCGGAATGGCAAGAGCATATATTCAGTCGACATTTAATAATACCATCGTTAGTATTACCGACGATAAGGGAAATACATTGGTTTGGGCATCGGCAGGCGGTTCGGGATTTAAAGGTGCAAAAAAAGGAACTCCGTTTGCGGCTCAAATGACAGCAGCAGCAGTAGGTAAAAAAGCTATGGATTGCGGCGTAAAACAAGTTTCAGTTTTTGTTAACGGTCCTGGGCCGGGAAGAGAAACCGCAATAAGAGGACTTCAATCTTCGGGACTTATGATATCTGCAATTAAGGATGTTACACCGGTTCCTCATGATGGTTGCCGTCCGCCAAAGCCAAGAAGAGTATAGTAGTTTTGTAATATAAAAAGGTAAAAATTATTCGGAGGATTTTAATAGATGGCTCGTTATATTGGTTCAGCCTGTAAACAATGCAGGGCAGAAAGAGAAAAATTATTTTTAAAAGGTGAAAGATGCTCCACAAAGTGTGCATTAGACAGAAAAAGAGGTAAAAATGCACCGGGACAGCACGGAGCAAAGAAAGGTAAAATTTCAGATTACGGAAAACATTTGAGAGAAAAACAGAAAGCAAGAAGAGTATTCGGTTTGACCGAGCAACAATTTAAGAGATATTTCGTTGTTGCAGAAAAGATGCCGGGACTTACAAGTGATACCTTGTTAAAACTTCTTGAAATGAGACTCGACAATGTTGTTTATAAATTAGGTCTTTCTTATTCAAGAAAGAATGCAAGACAAATGGTTATGCACGGATTAATCTGTGTTAACGGAAAGAAGATAGATGTTCCGAGATACCAAGTTAAAAAAGATGATGTTATAACAGTTAAAGCAAGTTATAAAGACAATGTTAATTTGAAGAAACTTATGGAAAACCCGGTAGCAGTTCCGAGTTGGTTAACATTTGATAAAAATAATATTGAAGGCAAAGTTGTTAATGAACCGTTAAAGGAAGATTTTTCACATCCTATAAACGGTCAGTTGATTGTAGAATTCTATTCAAAATAAAAAATAACCGCTTGAAAGACAGCGAGTTAAAACGGAGTAATATAGCATGAAAATGCCAGATTTAGAAAAATTAAAGAAATTACAATTAGAAGAAAAAACAGCTACAAAAACATTCGGAAGATTTATTGCTCAACCTTTCGACAGAGGTTACGGTAATACAATCGGTAACTCTTTAAGAAGAATATTGCTTTCAAGTATTGAAGGTGCAGCTATAACATCTGTTACAATTAAAGGAGCAGATCATGAATATGCTGTTCTTAAAGGTGTTAGAGAAGATGCTTTGCAAATAGTTCTTAATCTTAAAAAAATCAGAGTTAAATTAAATTCCGACGGTCCCGAAAAAATTTACTTGAAAGTAAATAAAGGCGGACAAGTTACGGCTGCAGATATAGAAAAAAATGCTTCCGTAGAGATTATGAATCCGGAACAGGAAATTGCCAACATAGATGCCGGAACAACTTTGGAAATGGAAATGGAAGTTTCTAAAGGAAGAGGATATGTTAGAGCAGAATCCATAAAAGAACACAAATATGCAGCAAATACAATTGTTATGGATGCTTTATTTTCTCCTATAACAAAAGTAAACTATCAGGTTGAAAATACCAGAGTAGGTCAAGATTTAAACTATGACAGACTCGTTATGGAAATATGGACAGACGGTTCTATTACACCTCAGGATGCTTTAATAGAATCCGCAAAAATTTTAAGAAATACACTTACAATTTTTACCGGTGAAGCTTCCGTTGCAGATGAAGAACAACAAGAAGCAGTTGCAGCAGAACAACCTAAACAGGAAGATAAAACCGAAGAATTGAAAGCTCAACCGATCAGCATATTGGATTTAACAACAAGAGCTTCAAACAGTTTAAAAAATGCAGAAATAGAAACAATAGGACAGCTTATTTCTTATTCTGAAGTTGATTTGATGGAGTTCGATAAATTCGGAAAAACTTCATTGAAAGAAATTAAAGAAAAATTGTCGGCAATCGGCTTGTCTTTGAAGGAGCAATTATAATGATAAAAAATCATAACACAAGAAAATTAGCAGTTACACCATCACATAAAAGAGCTATGATGAGAAATATGACAACATCTTTGTTCTTGCACGAGAAAGTTACAACAACCGTTCCGAGAGCAAAAGAAGTTGTAAGATATGCGGAAAAACTTATAACAAAAGCTAAAGCAGCAGACTTGAATGCCAAGAAAGCTTTGCATTCCGAAATAACGGATAAAGAAGTTGTTAAAAAAGTATTTGAAGTTTTGGTTCCGAGATATAAAGAAAGAAACGGCGGATATACACAAATATTCAAAACCGGCATAAGAAAAGGCGATGCTGCGGAAATGGCAGTAGTTAAATTGGTTATATAGTTTAAAATAATCGAAAATATAACAGGCACTATATCGATTGATATGGTGCCTGTTTTTTTTGTAAAAAATTATAGAAATTAATTTAAAAATATACTATAATTATGTCGTTATACACATATATGATTTTTATGCAAATATTTATAAATATTTTGGAGGATTAATGAATTTAAAAAAACTTATCGTTTTTTTAGTTTTGAGTCTTTTTTGTATTCCGACGGGTTTTGTTTTTGCAGAAGAAATTTTAGAAATTGACGAAGGTAAAAATTTAAAATTTAATTTTAAAGGTGAAAATACTTGGTACAACGATTCACAAGTATACGATATTGTAAATGTCGGTGCAGGAACAAAAGTTATTCTCTACAGTGAATGGGAGTATATGTATGAAGGCGGAGGAGGGAACGAATATACTTATGCTAATGCAGAAAATTTAGCAACATTGCCGATTCAAACGGATGGTACAATAATTTTAAATTCGGGTAGCGAATTATCTATAAGAAACGAGTATAGCTTAGTGGATCAGTTGTATGATGTTTCTTTGCAATACAAACAAGATCCGGATGATGAAGAAGATATTGATATTTCTTCAGTGTCTTATAATAGGGGAAAATTCAAATATAAAGGAGATAAAAAAAATTATGAAAACAGAGTAACGATTTCTACTGTTCCGTTCACCGAAACTTCATTGTTTACGGGCAATATAGTTTTTGAAGACGGAGATGCCGATACAGTTCTGACTTTCAGAAAAGTTTCCGATGTTACAAGTGAAGATTTTATTCTTCCTGAAGCGAAAGAAGGAGATACAATTACGGAAGTAGAGGATCTTGTTACTTTGAATGATGAAAATAATATCGTTCATATGAGTAATAATTTTATAATAAATTCCAATAGAGCGGTATTTAATGTTGAAGGAGGCGGCGCAGATAGCAGCGGTAAAGTTTCCAAAAGATATGTTTATCTTACTGATAGTGTGTTGTCCGGTAGCGGAACCTTTGTAAAACAAGGTAAAGGTAGTATATCTTTAGATGTTGCCGACGCAACGGATTTAACAGGTGCTAATTCGGGCGGTTTAGGTTGGTCGATAGAAGAAGGTTTGCTTTCAGCTGACTTTCAATTCAATTTAGGAAATTCAGATATATATATAGATAACGGCGGAACATTAGGCCTTTCTTCCGTGCTTATGTTTATAAAATTAGACCCTTCGGATATTGTCAAGCAAATAAAAGGGGAAAGTACTACTACGTTAAAAACCAATTTGTTCAGTAATGATATATTGAGTTCAAACGGATCAATATCCATATCCGCAACTTCTCAGGTAGAGCTTAACGGCCAACTAAAATCCGAAGAGGGAAAAGATGCTCTAGGTATAAATTTTGTTCATGATTCATTATTAAAATTGTCGAAACAAGAGGATAAGGAAGCTAATAATATAAAACATTTTAATATATTTTTCGGAAACAAAGATTTGGGTGGCGGAGAATCCAATTATTTATTGACGGATGTTGATTGTTTGGCAGACGAATCGGTAACGGCTACTAATGGTATTACGGAAGATTGTATAGAAAAAGAAACAGCTTTCTTTGAACTTGTATTACAAGAAAATGAAGATAAAGAATATTCCGGTTCATTAAAAGGTGAGATGTATTTGCGTAAATTGGGTACCGGAACCGTAACTCTCTCGGGAAATAATACATTTACTGAAGGTACTTATATTTCGGAAGGCGGTTTAATGCTTGCAACCTCGGAAGCATTGGGAACGGGAAAAATAATGTTTGATGGTAGTTCCACTACTACTTATGCTTCACTCGGTGTATCAAAAGGCGGAAATATAGATTTATCAAATAATATACACGTTAAAAAAGGTGCTATTTTGGATGTTGCCGACGGTCAAAACTTATATTTAAAAGGTGATTTGGTTCGTTACGATGCAAGACCGGGGTGCGAAGCTGAATTTATTAAAAACGGTTTAGGTAATGCAATAATAGCCGAAGTTGAAGGTGTAGATAAGCAAGTAAATATTTCCAGCTTTACAATTACCGAAGGCGGATTTATTTTGGATAAAGGTGTAAATTTGGATTCTTATTTTTCTTTGGACGGACAGCAAGCTTTCTTGGAAATCAGAGAAAATGCGGCAGTAAAAAATAATATGATTGATATTAAGAACGGAGACTTAATAATATTCAACGATAAATGTATTTCTTCGGCAACAGCTGTAAGTTTCTATAATACACTTGAATCTACGGAATCTTTTTCTAAATTCCATATTTTGAGTGATGCTGTTTTATCAAACGAAACTATTGAAGTAAGCTCTATAACCATTGCTAAAAACATAGAGTTTGTTGTCGGTTCAACAACTACAGCACAAGCAGAATCAGATGATACTGCAACGGCTGCAGTAGTTACGGCACAGATGAATATATTTGATTTTCAATCCGGAGCGGATACTGTAATAGTGAAATCCGGAGACGGAAAATTTGTTGCTGACGGAAATGGTGATTTTGCTTTAGATAGCTTATATGTAAACGGAGGCGAATTCAGAATAGAAAATACGACTATGACTGCTTCCGGTGAAACTTTAATAGATAAGGGTGGAATTTTTTCTGTAAGCAGTACTTCTCATTTTACAACTACTGCGGCTGACAAAAAAATAACGGTATTAGACGGCGGTATAGGTATTTATGATGAGAATAGTATAGATGAAAATGTAGCATTTGTGTTTTTGGGAACTGATTCTGTAAATCTTTCGAAATTGATTATAGAATCTTCAGGTGTTGTAATAGCAAACGACATTAGTGTTAAAGCAGGTCTTGAAATACAGAATTACGACAGCTTTACTTTCAGAGGAAATAAAATAACCTTTGATGATGATTATGACGGTATATTGGCAAAGTCCGGTGCCGGAACAATGACAATAGATACTGCAGATTTTAGAATTAAAGAGTTAAGATCTTTGGAAGGAAACTTGCTTGTTAACTCGGATATAAATGTTTCTACTATTTCGATACGTGGTGAAGGAGCTTTACTATCTTTTGACGGCCTAAATAAAAAGATAAATGCGGAAATAACAGAAATGTTGTTATTGGAAAACGACGGAACATTATCAATTTCTACCGCTACCGTGGATGTGAAAACTCTTGATTTAACATCGTCACATGTTATTATTAATAAAGATTCGAGTTTGAATACAACCAATGCTAATTTTAATTATTCAGACATAAATCTTATGGATGCATCATCTGTTATTAGTGCCACGGGAGAAATTTATTTAATGAATGAGTCTTCCGTTTTCGGATACGGAAAACTTGATGCTATAGTTAATGTAGGAAATGATTCGAATATATATGTCGGTTCACATAAAACTACCGGAGAAAACTTGAAAGTAAAGGATATTACTTTTGAATCCGGTTCAAATCTGTATATAGATATAGATGACGAAACCGGTACCAGTGATAAGTTAGAAGTTCTTGGAGATATAACCGTTCAGAAAAATGTTACGTTACAAGTCAATTTTATTGGAGATGACGAGGATGCAGATGGAGCATCGAGTATTAATTTTGCAAATGACAGTTCTTCGGACAAGGTAAAAGAATTTGAGATTTTAACTTTCAATGGCAATTACAATTTTGCAAATCCTACAAATGAAATTTTCAATATAATTTTAAGTGACAGAAGCCTTAGTGCAACTACTTCCTTAGTAGGAAACTCTATTTTCTTACAAATAGTACAGGCTTGGGGGGATTTATATAGTATTCCGGGAGCCACGAAAAATCAACAAGAAATGATTGATTTGTTTAACGGATTAACAGCTGATGATGTTGAAGCTATGAGGCCGCTTATAGATACAATACGCGGGTACTATACTACTTATGTGAATACGGGGGATAAATCTGTATTCCTTAATGCTCTTCAAGATTTGTCGGGTATATTCTATGCAAACTCTTTTATGACAAGCGCAATGCTTTCCAAGGCAAACATACTCTATAACAGATTAAACGAAAATTCCGACGAAAGAGAAGAGGATAACAGAGTTTGGGCTCAAATTTATACAAACAATTTCAGTGTTTCCGAAAAAGATGAAAATCCGGAATTTAAAAATAGTATATATGGTATTATAGCAGGTTACGATACGATTCAAGATGAATCTTTAACATTCGGTGTTGCAGGTTTTTACGGACAAGGCGAATTGAAACAATTGGATGACAAAGCAGACTTTATTGATGCCGGTATAAATGTTTACGGAGATTATAAAGTTAATGAGAAAATAGATGTTAAAGGATTGATAGGCTACTCCATGCAAGATTATGATACAACAAGAAAGTTAAGATTCAACAAACAAGAAATAACATCTAAGTATGCTACCAATACAATAAACCTTGATTTGGAAGCGGCATACAAATTCAATCTTGGTGAAAGATTTTTATTAAAACCGCTAGTAGGTGCAAATTGTGCAATAGTTTCGAACGGAGATATTGAAGAAGACGGAGACAGTATACAAAGATTAAAGATAAAGAAAGATACACATTCAAGAGCTGAAGCAAGAGTAGGTGCGGGATTACAGAGTATTTCGGATTCACCGTTTAACTGGCATGTATCCGCAGCTATTAAGCATATTATTTCTGGAAGTAAATTTACAACAAAGAGTTCCTTTATTGATGCTCCGGGATATGAATTCGAAATAGAAAGTACAGAAGTTGCCGGTACATCTTTCTCCGGCCTTTTCGGTTGTTCTTATGATATAAATGAAAATATTAATATTTCATTGGATATCAATGCCGATGCCGGAGCCGTATCGCAGTTTGGCGGAAATATCGGTGCATCTTACAAATGGTAATTTCATAAAATAATAAAAGGCCTATGACTAAAAATCATAGGTCTTTTTATTTTAAGTTAAGGATAAAAATAAATGATAAAGACAAATGCAATGCGAATATTGGATAAAAGTAATGCCGATTACAAAACTTATTCTTACGACAGTTCTAAAGCAATAAGCGGTGTTGAGGTTGCACAGTCGTTGAATCAAAATCCCGATTATGTTTTTAAAACACTTGTAACGGTTGCAAAATCCAAAAACCATTATGTCTTTTTAGTTCCTGTAGCAAAAGAACTTGATTTAAAAAAAGCAGCTTTGTCAGTCGGGGAAAAATCCGTTGAAATGCTTAAACAAAAAGATTTATTCGGCCTGACTGGATACGTACACGGAGGATGTTCTCCTTTAGGTATGAAAAAACTTTTTACTACGGTAATAGATATTTCCGCACAAAATAATCCCATAATTATTTTCAGTGCAGGTAAAATCGGCTATCAAATAGAAACAACCATTTCCGAGCTTCAAAAAGCCATAGAATTTAAATTGTCTGATATAACAATGTAAAACACTGTAACTTTTTTATTTCTTGTTTTGTCTTAATTGTGTATTTGAAAAAAAGTTTCAAAGGGGGACCAAAATGAGAAATTTAAAAATTACAAAAATCTTGTTAAGTTTAATGTTGATGATTGGACTTACAACTTCAAGCTTTGCTACAGGGCACAGCAGTAAACCAAGTGTTCCGAATAATAAACCTAAAATTGAAAATAAAGTACAGGGACATTCTCACAAGCAGGAAGTTCATAAAAAGGATCATCATAAGAAAGATGTAAAAGTGGTAAAAGTTTATAAAGAACCGCATCATAAATCTCACCATAAACCTCATCACAAACCTCATCATGACAAAGTTGTTTATTATTCCTACAACAACAGTAATGATATTGCATTACAATGCTTGGGAACGGGGCTTTGTTTAGCTGTTTTGGCTGCGGCGCTCAGCAACTAAACTTTTCAAGCTCATAAAAAAATAGCTCATATTATTACAATATGAGCTATTTTTTTTTGTAAATATTTTATTAAGCAGCAGGTTGTTCCGTTTCTTGTTGTTCTGTTGCCTGTTGTTCTGTTTCTTGGTTTGCGGTTTGTGAATTTTGCATAACTTTATCTACTTTAAAAGTTTTTAAAATTTTTATATCAGCTTCTTTTATTAAAGCTTGTGTTGCTTGAGCTAATATACTTTCGGCTCTTTTTGTGTTTATGTATTCTTCAAGTTGTTTTTCAACAGGTTCAAAAGTAAATTTTTGTCCGGCTGTTTTTTCAATAACATTCATTATAAAAAATCCTTGAGCAGCATTGTTCTTCTTTCCGGTAAATATTTCAAAAACATTACTTACTTCACCTTTTTTAAGTGCAAATACTTTATTTGTCAAATCTAAAGGTTTCATGCCCTCAAACACATTCATTTTTGAAAAATAAATTCTTGAACCTTCTTGTTGAGCATATTTTTGTGCAACTTCCAAGAAATTAGATTCACCTTTTATTTCTTTTCTTATTTTATCGGCCAATTGTTTTCTTTGAGCAAGTTCTTCGTCGGACATTGTTTTATCGGCATATACCAATAAGAGATCGAATTGTGCTTTAGGTGCAATAACAGGTCTTAACTGATTTGCAACAACTTCTGATTCTTCGTATCTGCCTTGAGCTTTTAATTCTTCAATTTTCTTTTGATCGTTGTTGTAAACGGCTGAAACGTTATCAAAAAATGTTTTAACATCTTCTTTGCTTACCGGTTTTAAGTTTGTCGAAATCAAGCCTTTTTTGTATTTTTCGATTGCAATATCGTCAGCTATGTTTTCTCTTAAGTTTTGGCCTTGAGTAGCTTTTTCAAATGCAGCTTCCTGTTCTTCCGGAGTTAACTCTTTGCCATCGGCATTAACTTTATATTGTTCTTTTATTCTTGCAATTACATTATCTATTTCTTCTTGTGTGGCATCGGCTTTTGAAGCTTTTGCTTGCTGTAAAAATAATTCTCTTATAACCATATCATTAAGAACTCTTTTGCCTAAGATATCTCTGGCAAAAGGTTGCTGTAAAGCTTGAGGATTTTGATTTTGCAGATAGTTTACTGCTCTGTCCAATGCCTTATCGAAATCAGCAGCAGATATTTCTACTCCGTTTACTACAGCTACAACAGATTGAGATTGGTCTTTTGCACAACCAAACATGAACATACATACAAACAACAATGCTGATACAACTAATCTTTTCATGACTTTCTACACCTTTCCTTTTTTATTTTTAGCAATAATTATACAAAACTAATTAAAAATTTTAAATAGCAAATTAATTTTTTTGAGTTTCGGTAGATGTTTCTACCGCATCTGTATTTACTGTTTCACCGGTTACAGATTCATCATTTACGGTTTCAACCGGTTCAGGTATTTCGTTTCCGTTTTCATCATGTTTTTTCATTCCTAAAAGGCTTGTAAAACCGGACTTTAATTTTTCCGATACAGCATTTTTCATTAAAACATCTCCTACAAGAGTTGTAACACTTCCCAGTAAACTTAACGAACCGCTCGGTTCTTCCATAGTTCCGCCGATTTTCATCGTTAAAGGCATTATCCCGTCATCTTCATGTCTTCCCGGTGCCGCATTTACCGTCATCTTTAATAAATCATCTTTGAAATTCATTTCACCCGTAACCTTAAAAGATAAAAGGTTTGAAACAAATGAACATTTATCCAAAACACCTTTGCCGTTTTCAAAATTTATTGATGTTATAAACGAAAGGAAATCTATTTTGCCGTCCAATTTTTTGCTTTGTTCTTGTGCATGTTCTTCCGTCATTTCCGTAATGTTTTCTTCTTCGTTATCGGAAGAAAACATTGCTCTGCCTAAATTACCTAAAATCTCTAAAACATTTAAAGCATTTATAACATCACTTACTATTTTTAAAGACATAAACATTACTTTTACAACGGTATTTGCTTCGGTTAATTTATAAATGTCTTTAATGGTTCCGTTATCTGTGGTTAAACTTAAAATACCAACAACATTATTCATGTCGGAAGTTACTTTTTTCATATCCATTTTAAAGTTTATATCTTTTCCCATGAAATAAGGAACATCCATATCTTTTACGTTTGCCGAAACAATAATATCTAAAGGAGGGAAAGAAGATCCTTCTTGTTGTTTTGTTTTGTTATCTTTTTGCTCTACTTCCTGCTCAATCTTCTTTTCTTCTTCTTCTTTGGCTTCATCTTCTTCGTAACCTTTAGCCATTTTTCCGTAAAATCTGTCGGCGGTAAAGTTTGCCGTTATTGTTCCTTTTTCTTTTCCTATCACATAAGAAGCGGAACTCTTAAACGGATATTTGTTTAACTTTCCCGTAAGAGATGGAATTTTTATATTGTTTATGCTGTCGATATTTACTTGTGAATTTATTTCACTGAAATTTCCGAGTTGCGGTGTGAAAGCTGCAATATTAAGTAAAGAAACTGTTCCGGATAAAACAGATTCTTTGTTTGTTACATTGAGGTTAGCTTGAATAGTTCCTGTAGGGTCGTACGGACTTAACAACTTTGTTGCTTCACGTATTTTATCCAATATTAAATTGATAATAACATTTATATCATATTCAACTTCTTCTTTGCCGTAATTTAAGTTTCCTGTTGCATTTAAATCCGAATCTAAAACATTAAGACTTAATTTTTCGATGTTTACCAAACTGTTATCCAAATTTACATTCGTTAATGTTTTTATTTCTATTTTAGGTATTTCAAATTCCGGCATTTCTGCAAGTTCAGATAAACTTTCGGATGATAAGTTTGAAATTTTAATTGATAAGTCTGTTTTCGGATTGGTAAAATCTGAAACGGTACCTTTTGTTGTCATAACAGCATCTTTTAATCTGAAAACCAAAGATATTATTTTTACTTCCGCCGTCGTTAAATCCATTTCATTCAAACTTGTATTGGCACTTAATGCAACATCCAAAGAATTTATTTCCAACTCACCGGCTTTTAAATATACATCTGTAAAGAAATCTATTTTAAAAGAATTATCAAACTTAAAGCTTTTCATATCGAAATTGGTTTTTGATAATGTAACCGTTAAATCCGATTGTTCATCGATATATGTTATGTTGCAATTATGTAATTGAGTACTGTTTAACAAAAGATTTAACGGATTAGTTTTTTCTTCTTCGTCCGTGTTTTTTTCTTTTGTTTCTTCTTCGGGGTTAGCTTTAAACATTGGAGATTCTAATATCGGATCAAAGTTGAATTTTCCATCTTTATCCTTATATATAACTATATCCATGTTTTCAATAGTTATTCTGTTTATTTTAAGTTGTCCTTTTAATAATTTTATGAGTGCAAAATGTATATATGCATCATCTATACGTGCTATATTTTGATCTGCAACATCTAAAGTTATTCCTTTTACGTGGAAATCAAATATGCTTGCAGAAATAGAGTCTATTTTTACATCTGCTAACATTTGTTCGTGTAGTGTATTTATAATTTTAGTTTTTACCGATTCCGATGGAGCAAAATAAACGAGTGTAAAATGTATTGCCGCTATAGCTAAAAATAATAAAACCAAAATACACAATAAAATTTTTGCCGACAACTTAAGAAATTTCATTTTAAGCCTCTAAACATAACTAAATGAATTATTAGATTTTTGATTATACAAAAAAACGAAATAATTAAACAACAACTTTGAAGAACAGATGATTGGAAAAAACAGGTGAAAGGGTAAAGGGTTGAAAGGTTTTCGGAAGAAAAACTAAATATTGGATTTTTTGCAGCAGTAAAAAATACATTAATTGTAAATTATAAATTATAAATTGTCGTTTTTTTGTTGACAATCAACTATAAAAAAGTATAAAATTTAATGATATTTTATATTGATAAATCAAACGAAAATGAAATATGTTATATCTGTAGTCGTATTATTATTTTCAATAATTGTTCATGAAGTGGCTCATGGTTTTGTCGCATATAAAAGAGGAGATGCCACGGCAAAGTTAATGGGGAGACTGACTTTGAATCCTATATATCACATAGATATATTCGGATCAATAGTTCTTCCTGCGATTTTAATAATAACCGGTGCTCCGGTTTTCGGTTGGGCAAAACCTGTTCCGGTTAATATGTTGAATTTAAAAAATCCGAAACAAGATATGGTTTTTGTTTCGTTGGCGGGTGTGACGGCGAACTTTTTGCTTGCTGTAGCTGCAGGTGTGATAATGTTTTTTATAAGGACTTTTTTGGCGGATGTTTCGATAATGGCTTCCGTGTATGTTATAATGCAGTATGTTATAGTTATAAATATTGTCCTAATGATATTTAATTTAATACCGATACCACCGTTAGACGGTTCAAGAGTTGTACTGTTTTTGTTGCCGAGAGATTTGGCACAAAAGTATGCAAAAATAGAAAAATACGGATTTTGGATAATATTAATATTACTTATGACAAATGTTTTGTGGAAAATAATTGCTCCTTTGGCAAACTTTTTAATAAAGTTGTTGAGCGGAGCAATATAACAAGGATTTTATGATGAACAAAAGAGTTTTGTCGGCTATGAGACCGACGGGAAGATTACATTTAGGTCACTACTTTGGTGCCTTACAAAATTGGATTAAAATTCAGCAGGATTTCGAATGTTTTTATGCGGTAGCGGATTTACATGCTTTAACAAGCAATTATGCAGATACATCAAAGATAAAGGATGATTCCATAGATATGGTTATCGATTGGTTAACCGTAGGAATAGATCCGAAAAAAGCTGTAATATTCAGACAATCCGAAGTTAAAGAGCATGCCGAGCTTTTTTTAATTTTGTCTATGATAACACCGTTGGGTTGGTTGCAGAGATGTCCGACATATAAAGAGCAATTAAAAGAAATTCAAAATAAAGATTTGAACAATTACGGATTTTTGGGGTATCCCGTTCTTATGGCATCGGATATTTTGTTGTATAAAGCGCAAAATGTTCCGGTAGGTGAAGATCAACTTGCACATTTGGAAATGTCGAGAGAGATAGCAAGAAGATTTAACAACTTTTACGGTGAAGTTTTGGTGGAACCGCAGGCATTACTTACAAAATCCGCAAAAGTTCCCGGACTTGATAAAAGGAAAATGTCTAAATCTTACGGAAACTCTATTCTTATAGCGGAAACAGAAGACGAAATCGCAAAGAAAGTAAAAACTATGTATACCGATCCTGCAAGAATAAAAGCTACCGACGAAGGTCATCCGGAAGGATGTGTGGTGTTTGCTTTCCACGAACTTTTTAATAAAAACAGTGAAGCAAGAAAACAGGAATGTAAACAAGGTTGCATAGGTTGTGTAAAATGTAAAAAAGAATTAACGGCGTTGATGTGCGAATTTTCAAAACCGTTAGTGGAAAAAAGAAATGAACTTTTAAAAGATAAAGCATATATAGAAAAAATATTGGAAGAAGGAAAAGAAAAAGCAAGATTTGAAGCAAACAAAACGATGCAGGAAGTAAAAAAAGCAGTAAAGATTTAGGAATATATTAATGGAATACGATGTACATTTAGACACCTTCGAAGGTCCGTTAGACCTTCTCTTACATTTGGTTAGAAAAACCGATCTTGAAATACAGGAAATTCAAGTATCGGAAATAACAACCGAATATTTGGCATATCTTGATACAATACAAAATTTGGATCTTGATACGGCAGGCGATTTTCTTGTTATGGCATCTACCCTCATGCAGATAAAAGCAAAAATGTTGCATCCCGACAACGAAAAAGATAAAGAAGATGCCGATATAGAACTCGACAAAATAAAAGAGAGATTACTTGAATACCAAAAATATAAAGAAGTATCGAAACTTTTATCCAACAAAGAACAGGAATATTCTCAAACATATTACAGACCAGAACCTGTAATTCCCGAACAGGAATATGAAATTGATGCCACTATTTACGATCTTGTAAAAAGTTTTCAAAATGCTTTAAGAACGTTGCCGGAAGAAGTAAGAGAGATAATGTATAAAGAAATTCCCATAGAAACAAAAATCAGGGAAATTCTTGATATTCTCGAAGGAAAACAATATTTAACATTCAGTGAAATAGCAAAAATTCAAACTTCAAGGTCTGCGATGGTTGTATGTTTTATGGCAGTTTTGGAGTTGGTAAAGAATAAACAGGTTGTTGCAAAACAATCGGAATTGTTTGAAGATATAAGAATTTACAGGGTATATAACGAAGAAGATGAAAGTATCGTAAAAGAAGAACGTGATGAACTCAGCTTGGAAATAGAGAAAAATATACCGGAACAAATAATCGATGAGAAAAAGTACGAACAGCCGGAAGAAATTTTTGAATTGAAATCCGAACCTATAGATTCTCGAAATAAAAATATAGAGGTACCAGATGGAAATCAGTGATATAAAAAAAATAATTGAAGCCTTGTTGTTCGTTTCGGATAAACCTTTGCTTAACAGGGAAATAAAAGCTGTTATAAAAGAAGATTTGCCGGAAAATGTAAAAGTTGAAGATATAATGAACGAATTACAACAGGAATATGTTCAACTTAACAGAGCTTACGAGCTTAAATTTGTTGCGGACGGTTGGACGTTTGCAACAAAACCCGAATACTCATCTTGGATAAAAAAACTTCTTAAAGAAAAAACTATATTAAAACTGTCTCCTTCGGCAATGGAAGTTCTTGCAATAATTGCGTATAAGCAACCTATTACAAGAGCTGAAATTGATAATGTAAGAGGTGTGGATTCCGGCGGAGTTATAGATACTTTAACCGACAGGAAATTTATAAAAATTGTCGGAAGAAAAGAAACATTGGGAAGACCTTTGTTGTACGGAACAACACAAGAGTTTTTAAGACATTTCGGATTGAGTCATTTAAGTGAACTTCCCGTTATTGAAGCTGCAAAAGATGTTTTGCCGGAACAAAAAGATGCCGTTCAGGAACTTCCGTTTGATGATCAGGGTAACAATCAGGGTGATGAAAATTCCGTTACGGATAATACAAATGAACAGCAACCTGTTGCGGAAGAAAACACAACTGTTGAAAACGGCTCGGATAACGTAAGCGAAACAAGTACGGATAATGTTGCGGAACAAAATTTACAACAAGAACAAAATAATACTGAAAAATAAATAAATTTTGTAAAAAAAATATTGTTTTTGTAAAATTAATATGTTATAATTTTTACTATAGTGTTTAGTTTGTAAATAGTTACAATTGTTACAAAAGGGGACATTGATGGCAGATAACAATCAGTCTGTTTCTAATAAGAACGAGTTGCAGTTAGGCCTTTTTATCAACAATCAGTATGTTGCAGTAAAAAAAATCGGTGTCGGCGGTTTCGGTATTGTTTGGCAGGCATACGATTTCAGTTTAAGAAACTTCATAGCAATAAAAGAACTCCTTCCGGAGTATGCACAACCCAAATTTGTAGAGATGTTTTACAAAGAAGCATTGATAGCCAAAAATATTATACATGATAACATTGTAAGAGTTCAGCATTTTTGGCAAGGCAGTAATGGTTCTTACTACGTTGTTCTTGATTACGTAAGAGGTGTTGACCTTGAAAATTTAATCAAGAAATGTAACGACATGAATACAAAAATTCCGTGGCAGTTGTCCACGTTTATTTGTATGAGTGTGTTAAAAGCTATTGATTATGCAAACAGAATTGCAAGAGATTCAATTACGGGAAATGCATACGGAATAGTTTACAGAGATATTTCTCCCGGAAATGTTTTGTTATCTTTTGACGGTAATATCAAATTAAGTGATTTCGGTATTGCAAAAACCGCAGACGAAATAAAAGATTCTATCCCTGAAAAAGTTATTACAGGTAAATATCCTTACATGTCTCCCGAACAAATACAAGGTCTTCCTAACATAGACCACAGAACGGATATTTTCTCCGTTGCTTTACTTTATTCGGAAATGTTAACCGGTCAAAGATTGTACCAGGGAACTAACGATGAAATAAAAGCTCAGGTGTTAAACAAAAAGTTTGATCCTGCGGAATTAAAGTTGGATCCGAGTGTTCCTGCGGAAATCGGAGATATTATTGCAAAAGCTCTCGAAAAAGACAGAGATAACAGATACGACAGAGCTATTGAGATGTACAGAGATATAAGAAGAGTTTTAAAAGGCGTTGAAACCGACGAGCTTTCGGTAGAATTGTCCGACTTCATATTGAAAATGATGAGAGAATCCGTTGCTGGTTCCGAAAAACTTATAGAAAAAGTAAAAACTTTAACAGTTCAGGAAGTAGGGCAAACTCCGGGAATAAGAAAAATTAATTGTCAGGATTTTATAGTAGGTCAAACAAAAAATCTCGGTGCTGTTGCTGCCGGCGGAGCAGTTGCGGCAGGCGCAGCGGGAGCTGCTGCTCAAGCAGGCAGCGGTAGAATCATAACACAACAGATGACAGCCGCACAAGCGCAAGCTCAGGCACAAGCTCAATCTCAGGCAGCCAATGCTGCTATGAGACAGCAACCCAAGGGAGAAGAAAAAGGTAAAACCGTTTTCGAAGAAGTGGGCGATTGGTTATTTAACAAATTCGACGAAATGAAAAAGAGTTTATTCAGAATAATGATTGGTGTTCTTTTGGCTCTTTTACTTTTCGGAATTATCGATATATTTTTATTGCAATGGACACCGTTCGGTAAGGATATATACTCAAGATTATATCCACCTGATGTTGTTATAACCACGGTTCCGGCAGGTGCTGTTGTAAGTATGAAAACTAAAGACGGTGAAGTTGTATTGAATAATGTTTCTTCGGCTTCTCCGATACCGATAAGAAAAGTGTTGCCTAAAACTTATATAGTAACGGCAATCAAAGAAGGATTTAAACCTGTTCAAAGAGTTGTTCAAATAGAACAAAGCGATAAGGGTAAAAAAGTAAGAAAAGAAAAAATAGAAATAATGTTCGACTTCTTGTTGAACGTTGATTCAGAACCGAGAGGAGCAAGTGTTTATATAGACGGTAACAAGTTCGGTGTAACACCTTGCAAAGCACAATTGTTGGCGGGTGCTCATACAGTAAAACTTATGCTTGAAGGTTTCGATAATTTGGGTTATGATTCCGCTTCAGGCGGTAAAGAAGGTCAATGCGATATTGATTTTACAAAGAGCATAATAGAAGAAATGTTCTCCGGGGTTGACAGAAGATTTTGGAATTGCGAACTTAAGAATATAGAAGGCGAGAACATATTCAGTGTAACAGGTTCGTTATTTAAGAAAGTAAAAATAGATTCCGAACCTAAAGGAATGATGGTGCATGTTCAAGGTGAAAGTCAGCCCAGAGGTGATACACCTTTGAATACGTTGTTTAAAGTCGGTGATTATAAGATAAGATTTTTGGATCCGAGTGCAAAGTACGGTGAAGCCATGAAAGATTTGGAAGTAAATAAGGATTCCAAAACCGACTTGTTTGTAAAGATGAACAAAATCGTTTCTTTCAAAGTAAAATCTAAAGACAGTCCTAACGATACATTCCTAACGAAAGTTACCATATCTAATAGTGACATACAAGTTACAAAAGATATTTCAACATCCAAGCCTATAAGAATTCCGTTACCTGTGGCGGTTTACAATGTAACTTTCCACGGTGATAACGAATACAAGCCTTGCAAATTAACAAATGTAGATATTAACACCACAAGTGCCGTAGTCGGTGAATTGGAATATTTGAAAGTTGGATTAGCTTTAAAAGCTACAGACAGTAAAACGGCAAATCCTTTGTCGGGGGCTTATGTATGGCTCGATAAGAAGATGATAGGAAAAACTGATAAAACAGGTGTATATAACGGAAGCTTTAAGCCCGGCAAATATGAATTTAAACTTGTTGCTAAAGGATATAAAGAACAAATTTCTTCCGTAGAAGTGTTATCCGGTAAGAAATCCGAATTGCAGGTTATAATGGAACCGGAAGAAAAAGATGAGTTGGTAGTTCCTGTAGATGCAAATGCTTATATACCTTCGCAAACAAGCGAAAATGCGGATATTTCCGATAATATAGAACCTACGAAAGATAAAGTTTCGGAAAAGAAATCTAAAAAAGATAAGAAAAAAGCAAAAGAAACTCCGAAAGTTACCGTAGTCGATGACGACGAAGAAACGACTACGGAAAATCAGGTAGTTGTTTGTTTGAACTGCGGTTACGTTAATACCGCACCGGCAGGAAAAAAACTTAGATTTTGTGTAAACTGCGCAAAATCTTTGAAATAATAAATAACGTAGTATGGAGATAGTATAATGAAAAAGATACCATTAGTATCCAAATGTTTTTTAGTAATTTTAGGTTTGTTGTTTTGCTCAATCGTGGTCTTTGCGGATGATGAGAGGGTGCCTATAGTGTTGAAAGCGACTCCTACGGATAATGTTCCTAAAACAGTAAATGTGCAGGGGCGATACACAAAAAGCTATGGTGATCCTTATGCAAAAACTAATATAGACGTAAAATATCAATTTTCAAGTGATGGACGAAATTGGGGAAGAACTGTAACCGTATCAACCACTACAGATGCTGAGGGATTATATGATTTAGCTCTTGATGCTAGTAATTTCAGTTCTACTACGAGATATTTTAGAGTATCGGTAGGCCCGAAAAATGGTGCTCCGGAACCTAGCGGAGATGGATATTCATTGACTTCCAGTCCATATTCTTTCTATGCTTCATCAGCCACGTGGGCACAGGGCGATTCCAAAAATCAAATGATAGCAGATACATATATAAAAGATTTAAAAATCCATCAAACTTCGATGACTATAATAAATGGTAATGGTACTCCTACGCCAAAATACTTTATAAAGACATCAACTAAAGAATTCGGTATAGTAAAAGTAGGATCGGGATTAGACGTAACAGAAGGTGTTATATCTGTAAATAGTGGAGTACATGTAGAGACAGCGACATATGCACAGAAAGATTACAGAGGTAATGAAATAACATCTTATTATGAGCCAAAAGGAAATGTAACCAGTAAAGGAAGTGCGAGCTTGCCTATATATTTTGATGCAAGCGGAGTGGCACAGACGATAACGAGTTAT
>JAFXOV010000012.1 GCA_017528425.1 Elusimicrobiota bacterium
GGTGCGATGCCCGAGTTGGTTAAGGGGACGGTCTGCAAAACCGCCTTGCATCGGTTCGAATCCGATTCGCACCTTTTTTATTTTGCTCGGTTAGCTCAGTTGATTAGAGTGCTTCCTTGACGTGGAAGAGGTCGTAGGTTTGACTCCTACACCGAGCACCAAGTTAATTTATAGTTGATAATTTATAATGTATAATTTCGGTAAAAATTTGCAGAGCAAATTTTTGATAGATAATAAGTTTTTTGCTTTGCAGAAAACACATCAATTATCAATTGTAAATTATAAATTGTAAATTGTCTTTTGGGGGTATTATGGCAAATAATTTTTCGTTTGATATTGTATCTGAAGTAAATTTTATGGAAGTTGATAATGCTATAACTCAGGCACAAAAAGAACTTTCGCAAAGATACGATTTTAAAGGTTCAAAATCTTCCATAGATTATAATAAACAAGACAAAAAAATCACTTTAATAGGTGATGATGAATTTAAATTAAAAGCTTTAATAGATATAGTTGAAGGAAAATTTGCAAAAAGAGGCGTTCCTTTAAAATCTATGGAATTTAAAGCTAAAGAACAAGCTTTTGAAGGAACAATCAGACAAGTTATAGAGCTTATAAGCGGTTTGCCAAGTGACAAAGCAAAAGAATTAACAAAGATGATAAAAAACGAAAAGTTTAAGGTTAACACACAAATCGAAGGTTCTAAAATAAAGGTAACTTCACCTAAAAAAGATGAGCTTCAAGCGGTAATAGCATTTTTGAAAAATGCAAAGTTTTCATTGCCGTTACAGTTTACAAATTACAGATAATTCCGTAGATTGTAGATATTTTAAAAAAACTTTTATATAATAGTGCAATATCATTTTGGAGAGATGGCCGAGTGGTTGAAGGCGCAGTCCTGGAAAGACTGTTTATCGGTGACGGTAACAAGGGTTCGAATCCCTTTCTCTCCGTTTCTTTATTAATAATATCCTTCTACATTAAAAGTGTGTAGGAGCGATTGACATTTTGAGAAAAAATGATATAATAGTAGCGTATAGTTATGTCTGTTTTTTTTGTATTTACAACTATGCAAGGAGAAAAGAAAAAAATGAAGAAATTAATAGCGTTAAGTTTTGCATTTGCGATAGCGTCGATGCTATGCACAAGTGTGTTTGCAAACACGTTGGACATTTACAGTTATGAAGGAAACGAGGGGTTAGTAGAGAGAACAGATCCTATCAGTAAAGGAGATGTTTTAAACATTAAGACGACTTACATTAGGCAGACTCAAGATAATTATAAGAACAACATATTGTCTAAGGGTATAATTATCAATGGCGATGGAGAAGTTTCAGGCACAGCTGCTGTTACAAACGGAGCATTTGTTACGGTTGATGGCGGCCAATATGATGGTTTTTACATGGATTCAAGTGCAACTTCAACGATGAACAATTTGGGTTTAACCAATTATGCCGGAACCATTATCGGTATCTATGGAGAACAAGGTGAAGATATAAAAGCTGAATTAACATTAAAGGATGTAGATCTTTATGTTAATGCCAGTGCCAGTGGTGATAGTGCTGCAAGTGTTTACATTGAAGGAAAAAATTCAAAACTTAATATAGTTTCCGAAAACAGAGATGTAAAAATCCATGATAACAATTGGTTCGGTTTTGAGTATGGTTCAACAGTTAATTTTAAAGGTAACAAAATAGATCTTTCTAATGACGTTCGTGCAGATGAATCTACTATAAATAACAGCAGCAATTTAACCTATAAAGGTGAAATGCGTTTGGAAGGTAAAACAGTAATGAATAATACCGGTGAATTCAGTAATGCAGCCGGTTACATAAGGGTTTATGACGATAGTGTAATCAATAATAAAGGTTATTTCAGCAATGTAAACGGCAGTACTGTTTGTTTGGGCGGATGTTTGGAATACATTAGACCAAATAATTTTATGTTAAAAGCAGAAAGTAATGCTCTTAATTTGATTGATATGGGTATGAGTAATGGTCAGGATTATATAATACATTCTCCCGTATTCAATAATGATGAAGAATTATATAATGAAGGCAGAATTATTGTAGGTGAATATGCAATATTTAATAATAATGCCGATATTTACAATTACGGTAATATAGAAGTTTATGACGGCGGTAAATTTAACAATAAAGGTTATATCGAACAAGATGCGGATCAAACTTACGGTGAAATAAATGTTTATGGTGAATTTGACAACAAAAGCGGCGCCGAGATAGTTTCAAATACCAAGATTTATGTAGGTAAACAAAACCAATATTCAAACGACAATGAAAACGTAGCTGCAGGTCAATTAATATCGGAAGATTATGACTTGTCAGATTGGTATGCAATATTCGATAATAACGGAAAAATATATTCCAAAGGTGAGAAGAGTAATATCACTGTAGATACTGATGGTATATTTAACAATAACAAGACAATAGTTTCTGACGGTCAAATAACCATATATGGCCAATTTAATAACAAAGGTACAATAGACGGTGCATATATTTATTTGGATACAAATTATACCGGTTCATCTTCCAGAAAAACTATAGCTAAAGCATCTACACCTAGAATGGTAGACTTTGCAGAGTATCGAGTACCTGTGTTAAGAAACTATAACAGAATAGATGTTTCAGAAGGTTTTTACGGGACCGGTACAATATACAATAACGGAACAATAAATTTAGGTGGTGAAGTTAATCCGGCATTTAGTGGTACAGTTTTAGTTGATCACGGAACAATAAATTTAATGAAAGACAGTTATTTCCTTAATGGTTGTGTTCAACATATTTATTCTGAAGGAACATTAAATTTAATAAACGAAACTCTTGATTACGTATATATGGACCAGTTGTACCTTGAAGGAGATATGTATTTGAAGATGGATATAGATTTGGCAGGGCCAAGTCCTGAGCAGCAAAACAGAGGTGACTACTTATATGTAAATTATTGTCAATCAGGTTCAAGGCCTTATAATCCTGAAAGATCTGTAGCAAATTCTCAGATAGTGTATGACGATATTGATTATCACCAAATACTTATAAACAGTTTGGATATTTGGTCTGATTCTGAAAAAGATATAACAAGTGTTATAATAGCAAATGAAATTCCTCAAGAAGCAATTCATTTGGCAGGTAGTCAAAGATTGGTATATGGACCTATGTATGGATACAAAGTAACAATTTCTACTACGGTTTATGAATCACCTGACTCCGGTATTCAGATTGAGGAACCTGTTAATGTAGTATATAATTATAATGCACAAGAACTTACAACGGGAGAAAACGAAGAAGAAGAAATAGTAGTAGAAGGAATGGATTACGGAAATGTATTAACATTCCAAAAGTTAAAAGATCACTACAGCCCTGAAATCGAGCAATCGAAAGTAGCAATTGCCGGTGCAAATATATCACAAGAAGAAATATTTGATACCGTATTGAACAACGCAGGAAACTTCTCTTTCTTCCAAAAACAGGGAACATCTGCCGGAGATGTTGAAGACAGTTCAGCTCCGACATTATGGATAAAGGGTTTTGGCAGTAAAGAAGATGTAGATTTGGAAGATTATGTAACAGTAAAAACAACATATTACGGAGCAATGATAGGTGTAGATTGGGAAAGACAATACAGTGAAACATTTGACGCAACATACGGTATATTCGGAAGTTATATAGGCGGAGAATTGAAAAATGATGACTACACCAACAGCAAAGTAACCCAAAACGGTGCATATTTGGGTGTAAGAGCTAACTGGTATTTCGGAGAATTGAGCAAATTCTTTGTAAACGGAATAATAGATTACGGATTCATAAACAATAACTCGGAAACAAGAACGGAAACAAACGATTTCAATTCTCAAGTAATAGGTTTGGCAGCAAGAGCAGGTTACAACTTTGAATGGGCAAACAAGAGCTTTACTGTTCAACCGAGTTTCGGAATAACCGGTAAATATATAATTACCGATGATATCGAAGCTAAACTTACCGACGAATCGTCTATAAAAGAAGAAATCGGTAACATAACAAATATAACATACGAACCGGGCTTGAAATTAATAAAGAATTTGGGAAGATGTTGGATATTGACCGGAGAAGGAAAATATGTAATAGAACAAGTTGACGGAGAAGTAAAAGTAGAAGAACAAGTATTGCCTGATACAAGTTATGAAAACTATACAGATTTAGGTTTAGGCGTAGAAAAGATATGGGGATACACAGTATTACATTTGAAAGCTAATAAGACATTCGGCGGAAGAGACGGTTTCGGAATAAATGCCGGAATAGAGTTTAAGTTTTAATAGTTGATATTTTATATATGGGACGGGACTAATATTATAAAACATAAATCCCGTCCTATATCTGTAATTTATAAAGAAAATAAAAGATGGAGGATATATAAAAAAATGAAGAAGATATTAGGCTTAATGATGATGTTGTTGATGGCAGTATGTATAACAAGTTGCGGAACGAAATATGCAAGACCGGACAGATGTGTATGTGAAGATCATGATCATGTTGCTGCAGCACCGGCTCCTGCACCTGAACCCGAACCTGAACCTGAACCCGAACCTGAACCTGTACAAGCAATAAAAGAAGTTATAGAAGAAGCAGTAAAAGAAGAAAAGAAAGAATTTACAATCGATTTCGAAAAGATTGCAAACAAAAACTTGTTTGAATTCGATTCGGATAAATTATCATCAGATAGCCATGCAGGATTGGATGTAGTAGTAGCATTCTTAAAAGAAACACCTAACGTAACCGTAAAAATAGAAGGACATACAGATAGCATCGGTTCACAAGCATACAACCAGAATTTGTCTGAAAGAAGAGCAAACTCTGTAGCAAAATATTTAACCGGTCACGGAGTTGAAAAAGAAAGAGTAACTACCGAAGGTTTCGGTTTCTCAAGACCTATAGCAAGCAACAAGACAGCAGAAGGAAGAGCTCAGAACAGAAGAACCGAAATGAAATTCACTATAAATGATTTGGTAAATCAAGATGAAGCAACAAAATCCGGAGAATTAAAAGAAGTTATACAAGAAGAATCCGGAGAAGCTTCAGCTGCTCAATAATAATAAAAGCAGAGCATAAATATAAAAAGACAGGGAATAGCCCCCTGTCTTTTTTTATTTTGCCATTGTTGTTGCTTCCATACATCTATACATCCATCCCGCTATCTCTCAAAATTTGCTTAGTAAATTTTCAAATCCCTTATTATGTGTCGCATTTTCGATAATAACACAGTTTGATTTATCTACAACTTCCAACGTAAGTTGATACGGAATGATTTTATCTTTTTTACCGATATAATGTGTTTGTTCTATATCGGGGATAGTATCCAAATCCAAAGAATCTTTTAACGGAACATAATTAAAATATGTTGTCCATCTCGTATGATTTAAAAGACCGGCAACAGTTATCCATTTAATAACATTCAGTTCCTGCCTGTATTGGTTTATTATAAGTCCGCAAATTAAAGCTCCGCCGGAATAACCTATTAAAACAACTTTTTTATCACCTGCAATTTGTTTTATTGCCTGAGCCATATTATCGACTATTTTTTGTGAAAATCGTCCGGTAGTCCAATCAATATTGTTATGGTTGTTATTTTTAATATACTGGCAAGGTCTTGCCAAATACACGACATTGGCGTTGGTATCGTTAAAAACAATATTTCTTAAAAAATGACTTCTGGGTGTAGGATCTGTTGTAGGATACCCGTTAGAAGTGTAAGCATGACCGTCACCCTCCACATAAATTCTTATCGGTAAACTTTCATCTTCTGTTTTTTGCCAACTTGCCAAAACATAGTCGTCCGTAGTTATCTCTTTATATATAAAATCTTCGGGCGGTTTTGTTTGTATTGTAGAACAAGAACAGAATAAAAAGATAAAAGATAAAAATATAAAATTTTTTCTCATGTTATTTTATTACCTGTTTTAGTATATCATCGGTTTCAATAAATTTTATTGCCTTATCAAAAGAATCTTGTTCCGATAAAATCGTATAATAATTTTGTTTTATTGCAGGTGCAAGTTTTAATGCTTTTATAAATTCTTGTTTGTTTATAGGATCTTGAGCTACGAAATTAAAAAATCCGGTTTTTAACAAGAAATCTTTTACTTTATCTTGTTGATTATTTTGTAATAATGAACATAAATAAGTTGCTATTCCCACCTGTAAACCGTGCATTTTTTGGTTGGCACAAACCGCATCAAGAGCATGAGATATTAAATGTTCGCTTCCGCTTGCCGGTCTTGAAGATCCTGCAATTTCCATTGCTATACCGCTTAACACAAGCGAGTTTACCATTCTGTATTTGAATTCGTTATCTTCAGGTTTTAAGTCGTTACATAAATATACTATATCCAACGAATTGTGTGCCATAAGACCTGCAAAATCGTTAAAATATTCATATCCTTTTAAAAATGATTGTTTCCAATCGTGAAGTGCCGTAATTTTTGAAATAGTGTCACCTATACCGGAATATATTGAAGATTCGGGAGCACTGGATATTACATCAATGTCTGCAACTACTCCGTAGGGTATTGTAGATTTTACGCTTTTTCTTTTTCCGGCAACAAGTAAAGAAGTGTTCGGACTGCAAAAACCGTCGTTAGATACCGATGTCGGAACTGTTATGTAAGGCAATTTTAATATATGTGCACAATATTTTCCGTAATCAAGCGCTTTACCTCCGCCTATACCTAACAATACTTTAGTAGCGGACGGAATTTTAAATGCTGTATGTATGGCATTTTCTATATTTATATCGGAAATGTTATCTTTATGAACAATTTTTATGTTATATTTTTCGAGTCCCGAATAAAGTTTGTCCGCAACTATATTTTCTATACCGTCACTGAAAAACAAAGCAACTTCGGTAAAGTTCCTGTCAACGAGATATTTACCTATTTTTGCAATTTTCCCGTTACCGATTTTAAGTAAAGAAGGAATATTTATTTCTTTATTATTCATATATGCTCCTGATATAATTTAAAATGTCGGTAAAATCTTTAAAAGGTTCCGTCTTTATATTTTCTTTCCTGCATAATTCCAAAAGCATATCTTTTGCAAAAACGACATCTGCGATTTTGGCGGATTTAAAGTCCGGTTTCCCGTCACCGGCATATATGGTGAAAAAACCGTCATCTTTTAATTTTTGAACTATTTTTTCTTTGGATATTCCCGTGTTTGAATTATAGTAAGGTGAAGTTTCTTCGGGAGCAACAAGTTTCATGCCGTCTTGTTGAGAATATGTTGCATCGTTTGAAACCAAGATAATATTATATTTCGATAAAGTGTCGGCAATTCTTTTTTTTATGTAATAGTTTGTTCCCGCACTGCAAATATAAAAAGGAATTTTTTCCTCCATACAATATTTTGCCGTATCATAAAAGTATGGATCAACTTCTATTGTGGAAATAAAGTCGTCTAATTCCTGTTGGGTTAAATGTATCTGAGAAAATATTCCGGTAAGAGCATCAATATGCTTTATTTTCCCGTTAAGATAATCGTTCCATGGTGCAAGAGCATCTTTTTTATCTTTTAAAAGAGTATCTATTACCATATAAAAGAAATCTTTTTTTGATATTGTTCCGTCAAAATCACTTATTAAAACAATTTTATTTTTCATAATAATTTATTATATAAAATTTAGAGTAAATTTTAATTAAAAAAGCAACCTGTTTTTCCTTGATTTACCTTATAGTATTTTTATAAAATTATATGGTTGTTATAATTTAAAAACCGGGTTAAAAAATATATGAAAAACTTAATGAAAATATTTTTGAATAAAGGATATTTTCCTTTTTGCATATCTCAGTTTTTGGGCATTTTCAATGACCAGTTCTTTAGAATAGCATTGGCTGTTTACATAATGATGGGCGCAAATTCCCTGTCGCAGGGAACAAGATATTTCTTTGCATCGTTTTTGATAGCGGTATTTATGTTGCCGTCGTTACTGTTTTCGGCAACAGCCGGTGAAATTGCCGACAAGTACAGAAAAGATATTATTATAAGAATCGTAAAGATAGCTCAACTTTTGTTGGCTTTTATAGGAATAGCCGGTTTCTTGTTGCATAGTGTTACGATTTTATTAATAGTATTATTTTTGGCAGGAACCATTTCAACTTTATTTTCTCCGACAAAATACAGCGCTATTCCGGAATTTTTGAAACAAGAAGATCTCGTTGCCGGAAACACAATAATTCAAGTCGGAAATTATATTTCAATGTTGTTGGGAATTATTTGCGGTATACTGGTATATTCGATAGATAGAAGTTGGCTTTTTCTTATATATTTAGCAGTAGCTGTAATAGGATTTATTGCTTCTCTTTACATTCCGGAACTGAAAACCAGCACACAAAAATTTAAAATTTCGAAGAATTTCATTAAAACAACAATAAAAAATATGCATTACTTAAAATATACAAAAGATATTTATATGTGTATTTTAGGTATATCGTGGTTTTGGTTCATCGGTGTTGTGTTGGTTTACCAAATTCCGAACTTTGCGGAAATCGTTTTAAAAGGTCAAAAAGATTTGTATACATTTTTGGCATTGCTTCTTACATCGGGAGTTTTTGTGGGAGCATTACTTTCATATTTCTTGTTAAAGAAAGAAATATCCGTAAGATATGTTCCGATATCAGTAGTTTTAATGACATTATTTATAGTGGACTTATCGTTTAGTGCAAAATATGCACATGTTGCATTAACAACAAACATTGCATTAACCAGCTTTCTTTCAACTTTTTCCGGTATAAGAATAATAATAGATGTTTTTGCATATTCGCTTTTTGCGGGACTTTATATCGTTCCGTTAATAACAATGTTGCAAGTGTTGGCAAAAAGAAAAATCAGAGCAAGAGTATTTGCTGTAAACGATATTGTTAGTGTACTGTTTATGATAGCAGGCTCTTCCGTTTGTTTCTTGTTTATAAAAATGGGACTTGCTTTCCCTGTAGTTTTAACGATAATAGCAATATTTAATGTGCTTGCCGCTATATACATAAGTACTCTTTTACCTGCACACCTTTTAAGAATAATAGCAAAAAGATTTATAGATATTTTGTATAAAATAGAAGTTGTCGGTATGGAAAATTTTGAAAAATGTAAAGGCGGAACTTTAATTATTGCAAACCACACTTCTTTGATAGACGGTCTTATTCTTTCGGTAACTTTCGGAGAAAAACTTTCGTTTGCAATTAACAGTGATGTAACAAACAAATTTTGGTTAAAACCTTTCTTAAAAATAATAAAATATTTCCCTGTAGATAACACAAATGTGATGGTTGTTAAATCGATAATCGATGAAATAAAAGAAGGCGGAATAGTGGTGATTTTCCCCGAAGGAAGAATTACCACTACAGGCGGACTTATGAAAGTTTATCCCGGTCCTGCCGTTATTGCCGATAAGAGCGATGCCGATATTTTACCTATATGTATCGAAGGTATACAATATTCCGATTTTTCATATTTTGGAGCAAAAACAAAAAGTAAAAGACAAAGAAAAATTAAACTTACAATTTTGCCTCCGAGAAAACTTGATGTAAACCAATCGTTGTCCGATACAAGAAGAAGAAATATTGCCATGACAAAACTTTACGATATTATGTGCGAAATGAAGTTCGCAAGCAATTTTTCCGATAAGACTCTTGTTGAATCTTTAATAGACAGTTTATCTTTAGTCGGAAGAAGAAAAGAAATATTGGATGATATCAACAGACAACCTATAAGACTCGGCAGATTTTTAGGCGCCATATTTGCTTTTGCACATAAGATAGTTAAACAAACGGAAAATAAAGAGTATGTCGGAATTATAGCTGCCAACACAAAAACAATGATAGAAATATTTTTTGCTTTGTCGGCACTGAACAGAATTCCGGCAATGATAAATTTTACCGACAGTATTGAAAATATTCTTTACAATTTACAAAATGTCGGTATAACAAAAGTTTATACTTCAAAAAGATTCATAAAAGCTTCAAATTTAGGAAATTTAATAAATGCTTTAAAAGAAAATAAAATAGAAGTTATTTATGCCGAAGATATTAAAGACAGTCTTACATTATTTAATAAGGTAGCGGCATATATAAAATCTTATTTTCCCAGAACATATTACAGAAATATTTGTTCTACTTTCGACGTGTTTTCTCCGGCCGTTGTATTATTTACATCAGCATTTAAAGGAAAAAGTAAAGCGGTAGTTTTATCACATAAAAATATACAAGCTTCCAGAGCACAACTTTCAAGTGTTATGGATTTCGGTATTATGGACAGTTTCTTTAATGCAATGCCGATATTTTCTTCTTTAGGTCTTGTTGCAGGAACATTGTTACCTATTTTAAGAGGTATAAAAGTTTTTGAATATCATTCGCCGTTACACTATAAGATGGTATCGGAACTTGTATATGATACGGATTCTACCGTTTTGTTGGGAACGGACACTTTCCTTAACGGGTATGCTCAAAATGCTCATCCTTACGATTTTTATGCAATAAGATATGTTATAGCCGGAATAGAAAAACTTAAAGAAGAAACAATACATATTTGGGAAGAAAATTTCGGTAAGAGAATTTTTGAAGCTTACGGAACAACCGAAACAGCTTCTACAATTTCAATAAACACTCCTATGTATTTTAAAGAGTATAGCGTGGGAAGATTTTTGCCTTCTGTCGAATGTAAGTTGGAATCTACCACGGCTTTTGTAGGTTCAAGCCATTTGTTGGTAAAAGGTCCTAATGTTGCAAATTGTTATATAGAAAACAAACAACTTGTTTCCAAAAAAACCGAAGGGGAATGGTTTGATACAGGTGATATTGTTGAAGTAGACAGAGAAGGTTTTGTTTTCATGAAAGGTAAATCAAAAAGGTTTACGAAAGTTGACGGAGAAAGTATTTCTTTAACTGAACTTGAATTTAATATATCAAACATTTGGAAAGAATCTAAAAATGCCGTATTAACGGTACAGAATAACAGAAAAAAAGAAATTGTGTTGTTCACAACGAACCAATCTGCGACATTGGAACAATTACAAAAAGAAGCTCAGGAACAGAAAATTGAAAATTTTGTTTTACCGAACAAAATAATTGTTGTGGAAAAAATTCCTATTATAGGAACCGGTGCTACCGATTATACGAAGTTGCATGAAATGTTTAAGGAACTTAACAAATGATAAATACATTAGTAAAAATTTTGATTAATAAAAAATTAGTAATTGCTTTATCCAAGCTTTTCTTGGGTATTCAAGTAAAAGGGTTAGAAAATATTAAAGATTTGCAGGGAAAGGCTTTGTTCGTTGTAAATCATAACTCTTTTATAGATGCATTTTTGTTGTGGGCATTTATTCCGGAAGAATTATGTTTTACTATTAACCCTATAGTTGCAAAAAAATGGTATGTAAAACCGTTATTAAACATTGCAAAATTTTTCCAAATAGAACCTAACAACCCTATGGCCGTAAAATCCATGATAAGAGAGGTAAATAACGGGCACAAAATAGTTATTTATCCTGAAGGAAGAGTTACATCTACGGGCAGCATGATGAAAATTTATCCCGGTCCTGCAATGATTGCCGATAAAACGGATGCTCAAATAGTTCCTGTATACATAGACGGTACTCAATATACAATTTTTTCATATTACAGAAACAAAGTTAAGATAAGACCGAGCACAAAAGTAACATTAAACATTTTTAAACCTACAAAATTAAACGTAGATAAAGAGTTGAAAGGCGAAGAAAGAAAAAAAGAAATTACAAAACAGCTTTTCGATATTATGACAAATGCAAAATATTATTCCGCAAGCGATCAAAAAACTTTGTTTGAGTCTTTAATCGAAGCAAAGAACTTTGTAGGAAGAAGATTTAAGATTGTGGAAGATATAGCAAGAAAACCCATAAATTACGGCCAACTTCTGACTGCCGCATTTGTTTTAGGTAAACAGTTCACAAAGCACAGTAAACAAAAAGAAAAGGTAGGTTTTTTAATGCCGAATGCCGCAGCATCCGTGGTTGCTGTTTTCGGTATGCAGGCATATAACATTGTTCCGTGTATGTTAAACTTTTCCACCGGAACAAAAAATATGATTTCCTGTTGTAAAACCGCTGTAATTAAAACGGTATATACTTCAAAGCAGTTTGTTATAAAAGGCGGTTTTACCGACCTTATAAAAACAATGGAAGATGAAGGCCTTCAAATAATTTATCTTGAAGATTTGAAAAAAGAAATAACTTTACAGGAAAAACTTACGGGCTTATTTGCTTCATTCTTTCCCAAATATTATTACAACAAAATTAAAGGTGATGTGTCTGTAGAGAAAGATCCTGCTGTAATTCTTTTTACCAGCGGTTCCGAAGGTGTTCCTAAAGGTGTTGCTTTAAGTCACAGAAATATACAGGCAAACTTGAACCAAATAAGAGCTGTTTTGTTCTTCGACACTCAAGACAGATTTTTTATGGCATTACCTATATTCCATTCTTTCGGGTTCACTTGCGGTATGATACTTCCTATAACAAGCGCCATAAAAGTTTTCTTTTATCCTACACCATTACATTATAAAATTATTCCGGAACTTATTTACGATACAAACTCAACAATTACATTTACCACGCCTACTTTCTTTAGCGGATACGGGAAAAGTGCACATGCTTACGACTTTTATTCCATAAGACTTGCAGTTGTGGGCGCGGAAAGAGCAAAAGAAGAAACTGCAAAAAGTTTATTTACGAATTTCGGTATAAATCTTTTGGAAGGTTACGGAGCTACGGAAACAGCTCCCGTTCTTTCCGTAAACACACCTATGTACCATAAAAAAGGTTCCGTGGGCAGAATTTTCCCGGGAATGCAAATGAGATTGGATGAAGTTCCCGGAATAAAAGACGGCAAAAAGCTTGTAGTTAAAGGCAGAAATGTAATGTTGGGTTATATAAAGAGTGATAATCCGGGAGTAATACAACCTTTGGAAGACGGTTGGTACGATACCGGTGATATCGTTTCCGTAGATAAAGATAATTTTATTACAATAAAAGGCAGAGCAAAGAGGTTTGCAAAAATTGCCGGTGAAATGGTTTCGTTAACCGCTGTAGAAGAAATGATAACTGCTTTATGGCCGACTTATCAGCATGCGGTTGTTACAATACCGGATGAAAAGAAAGGTGAACAGTTGATATTGTTTACCACAAGGCCTGACACCGTTTTCAGTGAAATAAGTGCTGCTTTTAAAGCACAAGGTTCAAGTGATTTGTTTGTACCTAAAAAGATAAAAGTGTTGGAAGAAATGATTATTATGGGTAACGGTAAAGTTGATTATGTTACACTTGGCCAAAAAGCACTTGAGTTGTTTGGCTAATTTAAATATCTGTTATCCCGTACTTGATACGGGATCTATAAAAAATGTTCTTTATATACTTTTTAAAATTTCTCATTTTCAAACACTAAAGCTATTCATTTGAAAATTTTAAAGCCGTGCTCCAACTTGAAAAATCCTAACAACCTAATGTAACGGATTTTTCTTTAAACATGTTCGCACTAAAAAACTTTAAGAGATTTATAGTTTTTTACTTTAAAATTTTCTGCATTCATAGACAGCTTTAATTGTGCTTTGTAAATTAAAATTTTAAAAGAATTATGGTATGTAAAACAATCCGTTGTAGTTATGATTAAAATACTATAATGGGTTTTAAAATATACAAAAAGATTTATAATGTATAATGTATTATACATAAAGATTAAGGAAGTTCGATTATGAGTACAAGAGAAGATGTAAGAAATGTAGCAATAATAGCCCATGTTGACCATGGTAAAACAACAATAGTAGATTCAATGTTGAAGGTTGCCGGTGAATGGACAGTTAAAGATGATGAAGTTCAAGATACCGTTTTGGATTCCGATCCCATTGAAAGGGAAAGAGGTATCACAATCCTTGCAAAGTGTACCTCAATAAAATATAAAGATCATACCATAAACATAGTAGATACTCCGGGACATGCCGATTTCGGCAGCGAAGTTGAAAGAGTATTGAAAATGGTGGACAGCGCAATTCTTATGGTAGATGCGGCCGAAGGTCCTATGCCGCAAACAAGATTTGTTTTAAGAAAAGCATTGGAACTCGGTTTAAATCCAATAGTTGTTATAAACAAAATGGATAAACCGCAAGCAAATGCCAGTAAAGCAATAGATGATATATTTGAATTGTTTATGAAACTCGGTGCAACAGACAGACAACTTGATTTCCCTATTTTTTATGCTTCCGGCAGGGAAGGTTGGGCAAGCACAAAAATAGATGCTAAAGGAACGGATGTTTCTCCGTTACTTGACGGCATAATAAAATATGTTCCGGCACCTGAAGCCGATAAAGATAAACATTTGCAAATGCAAATAACAATGATAGATTATAACAACTTTTTAGGCAGAGTGGGTATCGGAAGAATTTTAAACGGTTCAATAAAAAAAGGTCAAACGGTTCTTCTTGTAAATAAAGACGGATCAACTCAAGCAAAAGCGGTAAAAATAGAGAAGTTTTTAGGACTTTCAAAAGTTGAAGTTGAAGAAGCTTGGGCGGGAGATATAGTTTCGATATCCGGTCTTGAAGGATTAAAAGTCGGTGACACAATTTGTGAATTGGAACATCCGTTACCGCTTGAACCTTTAGCAATAGATGAACCTACAATTTCAATGGACTTTTTGGTTAACGATTCACCTTTTGCAGGCAGGGAAGGTAAATTTTTAACATCAAGACATTTAAAAGCAAGACTCGAAAAAGAAGCTCAAACCAATGTCGGTTTAAAAGTTGAAGAACTTGAAGGTGAAGGAAGATTTAAAGTTTCCGGCAGAGGCGAACTTCATTTAACCGTTCTTATAGAAAATATGAGAAGAGAAGGTTTTGAACTTGCAGTATCAAGCCCGGAAGTTATTTTTAAAGAAGTTGACGGAAAAATGTGTGAACCTATGGAATATCTTATTCTTGATATAGATTCCGATTTTCAGGGAGTAGTTTTTGAACTTATCGGTAAAAGAAGTGCACAACTTGAAAATATGGTAAGTGAAGGTAAAGATCATTTAAGGTTGGAATATATTATTCCGTCAAGAGCATTGATAGGATTTAAAAACGAATTTTTAACTGCGACAAAAGGTACCGGAATAATGCATCACAGTTTTTACGGATATTTACCGAAAGCGGATATTTCTTCTTTAAGAGGTAACGGAGTATTTATTGCTATGGCTCCGGGAAAAACCACCGCTTATGCTTTACATAATTTGGAAGACGGCGGAGAGATGTTTGTAGGTCCGGGTGAAGAAGTTTATGAAGGTATGATAGTCGGACAAAATTCCAGAGAAAGAGATCTTGTGGTTAATCCGTGCAAACCTAAAAAACTTACCAACATGAGAAGTAAAGCTGCAGATGAAGCATTAACATTAACACCGCACAGAGTTATGAGTTTGGAACAATCCGTGGAATACATTGCTCCCGACGAACTTGTGGAAATTACACCGACATCGTTAAGGTTAAGAAAAAAGATATTAAATGCTTTGGACAGAAAAAGAACGGCAAGAAACGAAAGATACGAAGAAGCTCAACTCGAACAGGAAGAAGATTAATATAGTTGTGTCATTCCGGACTCGATCCGGAATCTATGGAAAATAGTTCTTTTAAAATTTCTAATTTACAAGCAAAAAAGCCATTCGTTTGAAATTTTAAAAAACATATTTATTGTCGTTTTAAAAATGCTATAATAGGAAAAATTATTTTAAATAGGAGCAAGTAAGTATGAAAAAGTTATTTTTATTGGCAGTAGCAACAGTTATGTTGTTTTCAACAGCAGTATTTGCAGGAACAAAAGAAGGTTTGGAATTGGAATTGAAACAGTTGGCAGTTAGTATCACAAGTACCGAAGTTCACAATTCTTCAGTAGCATTTACAAATGCAAGATTAACAGCAGATCCGCAAACAGCAATTCAAGGTAAATTGGATTTTGATGCAAGATATTTTTTACCTAAACTTTTGTGGACAAATAACCTTTATATGGAATACGGTAAAACAACAGTAAGACCGGTAGACAAAGAAGAACTTACAACGGAAAATGCAGATAAAATTACCGTAACATCGGATTTAACATACAGATTATGGACAGTAGGAGAAGAGTTTATAGGCGGTTTTGAAGCCGGTCCTTTTGTAAATATCGGTTATGAAACGGAATTTGATGCACCTGAAATTGAAATAGAAGAAGGAGTAAAAGAAACAGGTAACAGAAAACAAATTCTCAGAGGTAAAGCCGGTGCAAAACTTTTTGAAGGTAAATATTTGAAAGAATTGTATGCAGCATATGTTTTTGAAAGAGATTTTACTTATACACCGGAAACAAACAGATCAGCTTTTGAAGCAGGTTTCAAAGCAGAAGCAGAAGTAAGAGAAGGTGTTAAATTTGTAGCATGGTCTTATTACAGAGATTATTTATCATATAGTGAAGAAACTATCAGTGATTTGGATTATGAAGTAGAAGCGGAATTAAGACTTGATGTAAAATTGTGGAACAATCTTTCCGTAGCACCTTTTGTTAACTATTATTGTGCAGCAGCAGAACGTTTTAATTGTGTAGCAGACAATTGGTACACAGGTGTACAAATTTCTTACAGCACATTCTTTAAAAAAGCTAACGAAATATAATTTTAAGTTAACATAATAAAATAAGCTCTATTGTTAAAATAGGGCTTATTTTTTTTGTCAATAAATGGTAAAATTACTCTAATAATATTATAGGAGAATTTTATATGAAAAATATGCCGGAATTTAATAAAGTATCAAAACAATTATTACAGGCAATGCCATACCAATATGTAGGTAACAATATAAATGTTTGTATAGAAACAGACGAATTTACATGCCTTTGTCCGTGGACGGGACTTCCTGATTTTGCACATTTAAAAATTCAGTATGTTCCGAACAAAGTCGTTGTTGAACTAAAATCTTTGAAAATGTATTTGCAATCTTACAGAATGGTTGGTATGGTTCATGAATCCGTAGTAAACAGTATTATGAAAGATATTAAAGCATTGTTAAAACCGAAACAAATATATGTTGAACTCATATTTAAAATCAGAGGCGGAATTACAACAACAGTTTCCGCAGGCAGCATTAAAGAAGGTAAATAATAAATGTCAAAATCGATAGCATTTGTCGGTAACCCCAATGTCGGCAAATCCGTAATATTTAATAAACTTACAGGTCAGTATGCCGTTGTTTCAAACTATGCCGGAACGACAGTTGATGTTACAAGAGGAAATATTACAATCGGCAGTGAACAGTACCAGGTTGTAGATACTCCAGGCACATACTCTTTAATGCCGTTATCCGAAGACGAGCAAGTCACAAGAGATTTAATAATAAAAGAAAAGCCCAACATTATAGTGCAGGTTTGCGACATGAAAAATATAGAAAGGTCGCTGCACTTGTTCTGTGAACTTGCATTGTTTAAAATTCCTATGGTGCTGGTTTTGAACATGAGAGATGAAGCCATTCAGTCGGGAATTAGAATAAATATAAAAAAATTAACGGAAATTTTAGGTGTTCCTATAACCTGCTGTACGGCAACAACCGGCGACGGTGTAAGTGATATTTTAAAAATCATACCGCAGGCAACCGTAAGTAATTTAAACATCGAATATAAAAACAATAAAGATATTTTAACAATAGAAAACGTTTTAAAAGATAAAACTTCAATAGCTAAAGCTTTATCCGTATATTTGTTATCGGGCGATAAAGATATAAAACAGTATGTTCCGCAAAAGTTGCAGGAAAAAGTTTTTAGGTTGGTATCGGATACCGTTAAAAACGAATACAAAATGTTTGCGGCACAAATATTTCACGATAACAATGAAACAATATTAAAAATCGTTTCCGAAGTAAAAAAAATAAAACACAGAAAACATAAAAGTGTTATGGAAAAGTTAGGCAACATTTGTTTGCATCCGTTTTGGGGAACGATAATAATGTTGTTCATCATTTTTATAATGTACGAATTTATAGGAGTGTTTGTTGCAGGTGTCGTTGTAGATTGGATACAAACGAAAGTTTTTGAAGAATTGATAAACCCGTTTATTGCAAACTGTTTTGATTATTTGGGAACGGGACCGGTTGTAAATTTTATAAAAGATTTATTTGTAGGTCAGTACGGAATTTTTACAATGGCAATACCGTATGCTTTTGCAATAATATTTCCTATAGTTATTGCATTTTTTTCTTTTTTCGGAATATTGGAAGATTCAGGTTATTTGCCGAGATTGTCGGTAATACTTAACAGATTATTTTCGCTTGTAGGTTTAAACGGTAAAGCCGTTCTTCCTATGGTTTTGGGAGTAGGTTGCGGAACTATGGCAGTATTAAGTTCAAGAATACTTGAGACAAAAAAAGAAAGGATGATAGTTGTAATTCTTTTATCTCTTTCAATACCGTGCTCGGCGCAGTTGGGAATTATTCTTGCAATGTTATCGTCCGTATCTTATAAAGCAACAATAGTTTGGTTGTTATGCATATTGTTTTCGCTTTTCCTGGTAGGGAAAATTTTAGATTTTTATGTTAAAGGCGAGTCTACAAACTTTATTATAGAAATTCCTAAAATGAGAATACCGTCTATAATAAATATTTTATCTAAAGTTAAAATGAGACTTGTTTGGTACATGAAAGAAGTTGTTCCTTTATTTATTTTGGCTACGGTCGGTTTGTTTTTTATGGATAAAATTCATTTGCTTACAACACTTGAAAGATGGTTTTCACCGATAGTAGTAAAATTTTTAGGGTTGCCTGTAGAAACGACAAGCACATTTATTATGGGCTTTTTAAGAAGAGATTACGGAGCATCCGGAATTTATACTTTGGCACAAGACGGACTTTTATCCGGAACACAAATTTTGGTTAGTGCGGTAGTTATAACATTGTTTGTTCCTTGTCTTGCACAAAGTTTGATGGTAATAAAGGAGCATGGAATAAAAATTGCTTCAATAGTTTTTGTAGCGATAACGACTTATGCTGTTTTATTCGGCGGATTATTAAGATTTTTATTGTCGGGATTTTAAAAACATGAAAACAAAACTTATACAAAATAACAGTAATGATTTGGTTGTATTTTTAACGGGTTGGGGATGTGACGATAACCAATTTAAAAATTTTTCCTCAAGCAAAAATTTGTTATTGTGTTGGGACTATTGTACATTGGATTTTGAGTTTGATTTCAGTAAATATAATAAAGTAAGTTTATTAACTTATTCTGCGGGCGTTTTGATAGCATGTTTGCTGCAGGATAAGTTACCTGAATTAGATAAAAAAGTTGCCGTAAACGGTAATCCGTTAATGACAGATAAAAAGTTCGGTATAAGCAAAAAAATAACAGATTTAATGGTAAATTTAAATTTAGATAACTGTATGGATTTTATATCGACCTATTTGGTTTATGATGAACAAGAAATGAAAAAATTCCTTTCTACACCTTCTTACAGACCGTTTGAAAGTTCGAAACAGGAAATAATAAAGCTACAAGAATATTGTAATTTAAAGTTTACACCCGTGAAATTTGATAAAGTGATTTTGTCCGATAACGATAAAGTTTTTAATCCGGTTACACAACAGGAATATTTTAAAGATAATTTTGTATTGTTAAAAAATGCAGCACATCATACACCGTTTTTGCGATTTAGTTCCGTTGACGAGCTTTTTAATTTATAGTTTTTTAAAAGAGGAAAAATGAACCCAAATCCAAACAAAATATTTCCTAACAGAAAAATTAAAACAATAACAAATGTTAAACCTGCGATAAAAAACAAAAATATTATTGTCGGAGACTTTACTTATTTTGCCGATACAGATTTTGAAAAGCATGTGACACACCACTATGATTTTATAGGTGACAAACTTATAATAGGAAAATTTTGTCAGATAGCTGCAGGTGTAAATTTTGTAATGAACGGTGCAAACCATCAAATGAATGCTGTTACAACTTTTCCTTTTTACATATTTGAAGGATGGAAACAGAAAGTTCCGCCGTTAAACAAAATGCCTGTAAAAGGTGATACAATAATAGGTAATGATGTTTGGATAGGACAAAACGTAACAATTTTGCCGGGAGTACATATAGGAGACGGAGCAATTATAGGATTAAATTCCGTTGTAGGAAGTGATGTCGCTCCATACACGATAGTGGCAGGCAACCCTGCAAAAGTTATAAGAAAAAGATTTGATAATGAGTTAATAAAATTGTTGCTTAAACTGAAATGGTGGGATAAGAGCATAAAAGAAATTAACGACTTAATCCCGATTTTAACGGATAACAACTTAGCAGAAGTAAAGAAATTTCTAAAAAAATATTTGGCTTAATATAGGAGAAAAGTATGACAATAAATGTACACAAGAGCAAAGAAAACATAGATATCGAAGAAGCTCTCGGAGTAATTTGGACTTCTCTTCAAAGAAATGAAGACGATTTCGAAAAAGTTTCCGAAACAATAGAAAAGGGTGTATCTAAAAATATAACGAATATTTTATTGGAAAAGAATTTTATAATTAAAGAAAAAAATAAAATAAAACTTACCGATGCCGGTGAAGATTTGGGAAAACAACTTACCAGAAGACACAGACTTACCGAAAGGTTGTTGGCTGATGTTTTGGATTTTAACAGACAAGACATAGAAAAAATCGCTTGTGATTTGGAACATAACCTTTCTACCGATTTGGCAGACTCTATTTGTACGTTGCTAGGACATCCGAAACAATGTCCTCACGGAAATCCTATTCCGGAAGGAAACTGTTGTAAAAATTCAAGCAGTAAAATAGAATCTATTGTTGTTCCGTTATCAAAAATTGATATTGCCGAAGAAGTGACTCTTTCGTATATAGTTACAACAAATCACGATTATATGCACAAACTTTTATCCATCGGGTTAGTACCGGGAACAAAATTAAAATTGCATCAAAAGTTTCCTACATATATCGTGAAAGTTAATGAAACGCAAATTGCGTTGGACGGTGAAGTTGCAAACCTTATTTATGTAAGAAAATAAAGTTGTAAAGTTTTGTATAATTTATGGTATGAAAGTATTTAGGATTGTTATATTAACTTTATTGATATGTTTTTTGTTATTTGTTGCATCTGTTTATATAACGTTTAAATATATTCTTACTCCGGAAAGAATAAAGAATTATGTTAGAACTTATATAGAAACAACTATAAGCGAACAATTTGAAAAATATAAAAAGGAATTGTTCGACAAAATATTTACTTCCGGTTTTACGATTGAAAAAAAACAAGAAGCAGGAAATAAAGAAGCTAACAAACTCGACGAAAATATAGAAAGTGTTGAAGTGTTGGAAAAATTTGATGAAGCTAATTCGTTAGCCGTTAAGTATACCAAAATGGACATGTTAGACGGAGTAAACGACATAAATCGGTTAACGGCAGAAGTCTTTAGTGACGTTAGTACAAAAATGGAAAAATTAAAATATAAAATAAAAGATTTTTTCGGACAAGAAAATAAAGAGTTGCAAGAGGAATAAAATGTTTAACGGAAAACAGAGAATACATTTTGTAGGTATAGGCGGTTCCGGTATGAGCGGTATTGCCGAAGTTGCATTAAACTTAGGTCATCAGGTTTCGGGTTCGGATATTAAAAAAACCGAAGTAACACAAAGATTAAAAGAGTTGGGCGCAAAAATATATATCGGACATAAAAAAGAAAATATAAAAAATGTTGATGTTGTTGTAACATCTACCGCTATTTCAAAAGATAACCCTGAAGTACAACAGGCAATAAAAGAAAAAATAATTATTATACCGAGAATAGAAATGCTTGCCGAGCTTGCAAGATTAAAATATACAATTACCATTGCGGGGACTCACGGTAAAACGACAACAACTTCGATGACGTCAATGATATTGGATGAAGGCGGATTTGATCCGACAATAGTTATAGGCGGAAAATTAAAAAATTTAAAAACAAATGCACGTCTCGGTAAGGGTGAATACATGATAGCCGAAGCTGACGAATCCGACGGTTCTTTCTTAAAACTTTCGCCTGTATTAACGATAGTTACAAACATAGATAACGACCATCTCGACTATTACGGTTCTATGGACAACTTAAAACAAGCATTCATAAAACATATAAACAGTCTTCCGTTTTACGGTTGTGCAATGGTTTGCACCGACAGCCCTTTAGTTAAAGAAGTGTTACCTTATGCAACAAGAAAATATATCACTTACGGATTCAAAGGAAAACCCGATATAACAGCTACCGATATTACCGTCGTTAACGGTAATACGGAATACACTGTTCTTTATAAAGGTAAAAAATTGGGTAAAGTGTTGTTAAAAGTTCCCGGAGAACATAATGTGTTAAATTCTCTTGCCGCAATAGGTATAGGATTACAGTTTGATATACCGTTTATAACGATAAAAAATGCACTTTTTAAATTCGGCGGAGTAGGAAGAAGACTTGAAGTTAAAGGTGAACAAAAGGGTATAACAGTTATCGATGATTACGGTCATCATCCTACCGAAATAAATGCAACTCTTTCGGCTTTAAAACATAACTATCCTCACAAAAGGTTAGTTACAATATTTCAACCGCACAGATATACAAGAACACAAAACTTGTATAAAGAATTCGGCAAAGCACTTAAAAAAGCGGATGTTGTTTATATAATGGATATTTATGCAGCAAGCGAAAAACCTATCAAAGGTGTAACCGCGGATTTAATTGTGAATGCCGCGAAACAAAATAAATGTAATGTGCAAAAATTTGAGGATATAAACTCGGTTGCAAAAACATTGAAAGAAAACGATATTTTGTTAACGCTCGGAGCAGGGAATGTTTGGCAACAGGGTGAAGAATTATTAAAAATATTATAATACAAATTAAGGAGGTAAAATGATTAACTTTAAAAGTTTGGCAATTTTTGTAATAACGTTTTTTTTGATGGTTCCTGCGATTTTTGCAGGCGGTGAAATTATAACAAAAAGTCCATATGGTGAATATGTTTACGAAACTACGATTAAGGCATTGGTTGATAAGGGCGTTTCCGAAGAAATTAAACTTGTAAATAAATCTTCGTATCCGTTAAAATTTATATCGTGTACGGTTAGAATTAACGGTAGAGATCACGATATGAGAGCTATACCGTTATTAAGGCTCGGAGTTACGGAAGGATTTGACGGCTTTTTTAAAGATGACATGACCAGAGAATTTTCGAAGTTTTTCGGAAAAGACGGAAGACTTACACATAAAAACAACAATTTTATCAAATTCACTTTTAAATTTATGGATCACGATGCGGATGTTGCCATAACCGATGTTTATGAGGATGACAAAGATATATGTTTTGTTGTTTCTGATGTTGCAAAAGATACCAATTCTATCGATGATAATGCTGTTAAGGATGAACAAGCTGCTGTTGTAACTACACCTGAAGTTACACCTCTTCCCGGGACAAAGATATCAGAATCCAAACCGGAACCTGCTCCCGAACCGATAGCCGAATCCGTACCTAAACCTACAAGTGACGATACTATTGTTGTTATAGAAGGTAAAAGTTATTTGCTCCACGATGGTAAAGCATATTTATTACAATAATTAAAAAATATTTATAAAAGCACACTTGATATTAAATTAAGTGTGCTTTTTTTATTTATTTTTATTAAAAAAATGGTAAAATATGAGAGTATAAAATCACAAGTTACGGAGACCTGTCATAAAAACTTTTATAGAAAACTTTCTATCATCAATAAATTGTAATTATAAGCTGGGTGAACCGTTATCAAAACATACTACTCTTTGTATCGGCGGTAATGCCGATTTTTTTGTTGAAGTCGAAACGGAACAACAGTTAATATCTTTGCTGAAATTTATAAAAGAAAACAATATAAACTTTTTTGTTATAGGCGGCGGATCGAACATTTTGTTTGGTGACGACGGTTTTAGAGGAATAGTAATAAAATTATCATTAAATTCCACAAGTGAGTTTGGACGTATCGAAGGGTTTAAAACCGGAGATGTGGAAGCTGCACCAAACGAGATTGAAATAACAGCAAAAGACAGTGTTTCGAATACCGTAAGTGTTTGTTGCGGGGCGGCGGTAAGTTTGGCTTATTTGGCAATAAAAACCGCAGAACAGGGCTTAAGCGGGCTTGAACAAATTTCTGCAATACCGGGAACAATCGGCGGTGCTGTGTTCGGTAATGCCGGCGTAACAAACTGTTCCGTATCCGACGTTGTTGATAAAATAGAAGTTATAGATTATTCAGGCAACAAAAAGGTTTTAACTAAGAAAGATATCAAATTTGAATACAGAAAAAGTGACTTACAAAGCAACATTATAACCAAGGTGTTTTTTATCTTGAAAAAAGCTGATAAAAATGATATTTTAAAGACGATTTCACAAGAGCTTAAGAGAAGAAAAAGCACACAGCCGCTTGGCACTAAAAATGCCGGTTGTGTATTCAAAAATCCGAAAGATGACAGTGCAGGTCGTCTGATAGACTCTTTAAAACTTAAATGTTACAGCGTTGGCGGCGTGGAAATATCCGATGTGCATGCAAATTTCTTTGTTAACAAGAACAACGGTTGTGCCAAAGATATGTTGAACTTAATTGAATTTGTAAAAGATGAAGTTTATAAAAAATATAACATAAAACTTGAAACGGAAATAAAGATAATAAAATGATAAATTTAAAAAATAAAAAAATAGGTGTGTTGTGCGGCGGAACGTCGTCGGAAAGAGAAATTTCTTTAATGTCGGGTAAAGCCGTTTATAATGCAATAAAAAAGTTAGGCTTAAAAGTTGTATTGATAGATGTAAATAAAAATGTAGCTCGGAAGTTAGTAAAAGAAAAAATAGATTTGGCATACATAACTTTGCACGGTACTCCCGGTGAAGACGGAACAATTCAGGGTATGCTTGAAATTATGGGAATACCTTATACGGGCTGCGGAGTATTTTCCAGTTCTGCAACCATAGATAAAATAATATCAAAGAAAATGTTTGAATATGCAAAGATCCCTACAGCAAAATGGACGATAATAGAAAAGTTAAAACCGTTTGAAGAAATAGATTTTCCCGTAGTTGTAAAACCTGCATCACAGGGGTCTGCAATAGGAATATCGATAGTAAAAGATAAAAAGGAATTTGAAAAAGCAGTAAAACTTGCTTTTTCCTATGAAGACAGAATATTGGTGGAAAAATATATTAAGGGTATAGAAGTTACCGCAGGTGTATTAAACGGTAAAGCATTGCCTGTTATAGAAATTGTGCCTAAAGGTAAATTTTATGATTTTAAATCGAAATATACCGTAGGGCAATCAAAGCATATTATTCCGGCAAGATTACCGGAAAAAGTATTGAAAAAAATACAAAATATCGCACTTAAAGTTTACGATGAGTTCAGATGTAACGGAACATGCAGAGTAGATATGATAGTAGATAAAAATAACGATATATATGTTTTGGAAGTAAACACTCTTCCGGGTATGACACAGACATCGTTATTCCCCGATGCGGCAAAAAGTATGGGTATGAGTTTTGAAGATTTAGTTTTGGAAATTTTAAAGTCGGCAAAATAAAATGGCTATAAAAATAATTAAAGATAAAACATCAAAAAGGAAAACAACAAAAAAAACTGCCAAGAAAAAATCGAGCAGTAAAAACACCAGATATGTAGAAATGGCTATGCCATATAATACCATAAGTGTGTCGTCGAGATCCGGCAGCAGAAAAAAGAAAACAGGTAAGAAACTGATATTGAAATTTCTTATGCTTGTTTTTATTGTTTGTTTATGTTTTTCGTCGGTATATGCATATAACCATTTAAAAACTTATTTATGTTCGCTTGAAAGATTTTTTATTGACACTATAGAAATTACAGGTTGTAACAATGTTGCAGAATCGGAAATAAAAAAATTAATTCCGTTCGAAGTCGGTGAAAGTTCTTTTGCCGTAAATTTAGGTCGTGCGGAAAAAGAGTTAAAAGAGTTTAGTGCCGAAATAAAAGACATTTCCATTTACAGAACAAACTGGGGCAAAAAGATAGTTGTTTCTTTAACCGAAAGATTGCCGGAAGTATTTATTAACGACGGTGATAAAAAGTTGGGACTCGATTTTGATAACAAACCTTTCAATTTGAGAGGACATATGTTTTCAATGTCTATTCCTACTTTGGTATTTAATACCGATGATGAAAGAAAAGAATTGTTAACTTTTTATTACAAAATAAAAAATAAAATGGGAAATCTTGTTTCGCAAATTACCGAAATTAAATACGGAGAAGTTGAAGATATAGTTCTAACAATAAACGATAAAACTATTTTGTATTGGGGACTTCCTCAAGATAACAAAACGGACGAAAAAATAAAAAAGTTAAATAAAATTTTAGAAAAATTATCTTGGAAAACAAACAATGTGGAATATATAGATTTAAGTTTTATAGACGGAAACAAAAATAAAGTTTTTGTAGGGTATTCGGTTGTTGCCGAAGAGGAAAGCAAGGCATAATACAGGAGTAAAAATATGGAAAAAATAGATGCTCTAATAAGTTTGGATTTGGGTACAAGTTCTATCCATGGAGTAATTGCAAAAATAAACGAAGAAAATAAAATAGAAATTTTGTCTGCGGATACGTTCGCTTCCGACGGAGTAAAAAGCGGAGTAATTTCCGATATCGGCGCTGCGGAATTTACGGTAAAGAAATTTTTATCTAAAGCGGAAGAAGAATTTAATGTTGAAAATATAGATATGTTGTGTGCCGTAAGAGGAGCATTAATAGAAGTTAACAATGCCAATACAAGAATGAAAATAGACGAAGAAGAAGGCGGTGTTGTTACCGATCAAACTATTGCCGAACTTATGGAAAGATTGGAAGAAGGACACAAAATTCCCGACACAAAAGAAATAATCGATATAATTCCGCAACAATATAAAATAGACGAGCAGGTTGTTCAAAATCCTATTCGTATGAGCGGTAAACATTTGGAATTAACGGCTCTTGTTATTTCCGGAACAAAAAGCAATATGTCTAACATTAAACAGGCAACAGGCGGTGATAAATTAAGATACGGATACAGTTCTATTTCCGATACTTTAGTTTCTAACGACGATAAAGATTTAGGTTGTATATTGATAGATATCGGAGGAATGACAACCGGTATAGTTGTTTATTCCGAAGGAAAACTAAAATATTCATTCGAATTAAGTTTCGGCTCTGATTATATCACAAGAGATATCGCCGCAAGACTTAAAATAACAAAAAAAGAAGCTACGAACATAAAAGAAAAATACGGGTATGTTTTGGAAGATCTCATAACCGAAAACACTGCATTCGAATATTCCGTTCCGGGCAACAAAACACAAAAATATACCGTTAGAGATTTGGTGGATATAATAAAACCTCAGGTTGAATTACAATTGGACGAAATAGCAAAAGTATTCAAAAAGAAAGGTATAGTTCCCGGTGAGTTTGTGGGAGGTTTCATACTTACCGGCGGAGGATCTTTGCTTAGAGGTATGCCGGAAGCTTTTTCAAAATATTTCGAGGCGGTTACTAAATGTGCGAATTTTACCGATGACGATTTTGTATGTTTTGACGACAATGTAATAAATTCTCAGGTTTACACCACGGCTCTTGCCGTACTTAAAAATAATACGAAAAATTTAAGCACATCAAATATATCGGAAAGAAAAACTCGTAAACAGAAAGGTCCCGGATTTGTAAGTACTATGAAATCTTGGTTTAGCAATTTTAAATAAAATTTTATCGGGGTTATAAATATGGAAAATTTGGAAATAAGATTTCCCAGCGGCAACAGTAATGTAGTAGTCAACAAAACGGCTGATGCAAATATAAAAATTGTCGGTGTAGGCGGAGCGGGAACAAATGCCGTAACAAGAATGATAACGGCAAATATTACAGGTGTTCAATTATATGCGGTAAATACCGATAACGGAAGTTTAAAAAAATCCGCTGCGGAAAACAGAATTGCAATAGGAACAGGTTTAGGTGTCGGCGGAGATCCCGTGAAAGGTGAAATGTATGCCGAAGAAGCAATAGACAAATTCAAAGATATGTTGCAGGGTGCCGACATGGTATTTATTACAACCGGCATGGGCGGCGGAACGGGAACAGGTGCCGCACCGGTTATTGCAAAAGTATCAAAAGATTTGGGTATATTAACAATCGGTGTTGTGACAAGACCATTTACTGCGGAAGGTCCGGAAAGAGTATCTAATGCAAATAAAGGAATTGCAAAATTAAGAGAATATACCGATGCTTTAATAGTTATTCCTAACGACAGAATATTTTCTTCTTTAATAGACGAAAAAACACATTATGAGCAAGGTTTTGCCATGGTGGATGATGTTTTAAGAAGAGCAATTGAGTCTATTACCGATACAATAACAAAAACCGGAACAATAAATATAGATTTTGCCGATGTAAAAGGTGTGTTGGCCGATGCCGATAATGCAATTATCGGGCTTGGTGACGGTAAAAATTTTGAAGAAGCATTCCATAATGCCATTACAAACAAGTTTGTTGAAGGTGAAGATATAGTAAATGCAAACAGAATATTGATAAATATTTCTTACTCCAAAGTAAGTGAAATTGCAATAAGCGATGCAAAATTGGCATACGAGTATGTTGCAAAAGAATTCAGACACTACAAATCGTTGAAAGTCGGCAACATAGAAAATAATGATCTCGATACAAAAATAAGAGTGGCTATAATAGCTTCGTTTAGAAGCGAAGAAGAAAAAGCAAAAGCCAATGCCGATTTGTTCGAAGATGCCGAAAACGAAAAACAGCAAGAAGAACAAAAACAACTGGAAACAAAAAAAGAAGATTCGAACGATGTATTCGGCAGACCGGCCTACGAAACACATAGACCCAGAAAATTATAAAGGTTATGCAAAAAGATAATATTGTAACTATAGAAAAGAATTTTGAGACTTTTCATTTAACCACAACAAGATTGTGCGGTAATATGAAAGATACAAATGAAAGGGAATCTTTTTGCAATTCTTTCGGTATAGACGGCACAAAAATAGTTTTTGCAAATCAGGTTCACGGAACATCCGTAAAAAAAGTATCAAAACAAGATTGCGGTAAGTTTATGGATTCTTGCGACGGTCTTATAACCGACGATAAAGATATAATGTTATGCATTTTTACCGCAGACTGTATGCCCGTATTTTTAGCTTCAAGAGATTATTCCGTGGTTGCCATGGTACATGCAGGTTGGCGAGGTCTTGCCGGTGGTATTATTGAAAGCGCAACGATAAGATTTTTAGAAGATTTCGGTATAAGCACACAAGATATATTCGCATATGTAGGGCCGCACATAGGACAATGTTGTTATCAGGTGGGGGATGAACTTAAAAAAGCTTTTAACAGACCTGCAGATGAAGAATATTTTTCTTTAGCAAAGGAAGCACAAAGACAGTTTAAAAAATTAGGTATAAAAAAATCATATATAAATTCTCATTGTACCTGTCATGAATATGAAATGTTTTTTTCTTACAGAAGGGAACCTACCGATAAAAGAATGATGTCACTTATTAAGTGCAAATAATGTTAAATAAATCGATATAAACAAAAAACTCGGGACAAATTATATCCCGAGTTTTAATATTTTTAAAAAGTGCTGAGGGGCAGAATCGAACTGCCGACACAAGGTTTTTCAGACCTTTGCTCTACCGACTGAGCTACCTCAGCACTTTACTTCTTTATTCTTGAATAAGATCATCTTCCGGCTTTTCTTCAACCGTAACAACTTCTTCCTCTACGGGAGCTTGTTGTTTTTTAAAAGCTTTTGAATATCTTGCTTTACCTTTTTCTACAAATTCCGAAACTTTTGTTTTACTTTCGGAAACAAATTTTTTACCTTTTTCTCTTAAATCTGTTCCTACTTCGTTTGCATCTTCAACGAAGTCTTCGGTTAATTTTTTCAAATGAGCTCTTGTTTCTTTTCCCGTTTTGGGAGCATACAACAAAGCTGCTGCTGCACCTATAACTGCACCTAACAAAAAAGCAAAAAGACCACTGTCTCTGTTATCCATATATGCGCCTCCTACTTCTTTTTTTTAAAGAGCATAGTCGTTACTGCAGGTACTACTGTTGCAACTATTTTAACCCAAGCTTTCGGAAAAAGACTAGCTACTTCCATAACTCCTTCCGAAACTTTATGAACAGAATCTAATTCGACATTAACTTTGTCTATGGTTTCTTCCAGCTTTTTTGTTGTTTTTGCCACTTGAATCAAAGTAAGTATAAGATAAATAATCGCAACTATAAGGGCTACTGTCAACAAAACTATACAAACTGTAATTATTTCGTTCATATCTTTTAGATTTTACCAAAAAAATATTTTTTTTTCAACTATATAATCGTTTTTCCGGACTCAAGTTCAAACAAATGAATCTTTTTCAAATCGAAAACTAACTCTATAACTTGATTAGGTTTAGATTTGTTGTTTGAATCTACTTTTGCAACCATTATATTTTTGCCGGTACTGAAATGCAAATATATTTCGCTTCCCAAAGGTTCAACAATATCTACCGTTGCGGAAAAACCGCTAACTACCTGATGAGAAATGTTTGCAAAAAGTTTATCGTAAATATCTTCAGGTCTTACACCCATAACAATCTTTTGATTTACGAAAGGTTCAACTTTATCTTTCATGAAATCGGGAACTTTAACATCAAAAGAACCTTCTTTTAATACTAAACCGTCAGCTTCTTTATATACTTCAACGTTGAAGAAGTTCATCGGAGGTGTTCCTATGAACCCCGCAACGAACTTATTTGAAGGTTTATCGTAAAGTTCCAACGGACCTGCGATTTGTTGAATTATACCGTCTTTCATAACACAAATCTTGTCACCCATTGTCATAGCTTCCGTTTGGTCATGGGTAACATATATCATTGTACTCTGTAATCTTTCGTGCAATTTCTTTAATTCGGCTCTCATTTGTACTCTTAACTTTGCATCGAGGTTTGAGAGAGGTTCATCGAATAAAAATACTTTCGGTTTTCTAACGATTGCTCTACCTACGGCAACTCTCTGTCTTTGTCCGCCGGAAAGTTGTTTAGGCTTTCTGTCCAACAAGTGGGCTATACCCAAAATGTCGGCAGCTTCTTTAACTCTTTTATCTATTTCTGCTTTATCGTAACCTTTAAGCTTTAAAGCAAAAGCCATATTTTGGTAAACTGTCATGTGAGGATACAAAGCATAGTTCTGGAAAACCATTGCTATATCTCTGTCTTTCGGAGGAACGTCATTAACTCTTTTGCCGTCTATAAATATATCACCTGCGGTAATATCTTCAAGACCTGCAACCATTCTCAAAGTTGTGGTTTTACCGCAACCGGAAGGACCTACGAGAATACAAAATTCTTTATCTTTAATTTCCAAGTTAAAATCTTTAACGATTTTAACATCGCCATAACTTTTGTATACATTCTTTAAAATAATCTCGGCCATTAATTCCTCCAAAACAGCTACAAAAATACAGTTATTGAAATAAAATTATATACTTTTGATAAAAGATAGTCAAATAACATATTGGGTTATGGGGTGAAGGGGTGAACGGATTAAAGGTTTTCAACTTTTTGCTGTGCAAAAAGTTTCTCACCCTTTCACCAACAAATTGTTTACAATTTGTGTTCACCTTTTTACCTGTCGTTTTAGTTTGACACATTTTCCTATATAATGTAAAATAAAAAGATATGTTTTACGAATATAACAAAATTTATATACAAGATTTTTTGTTTCAAAAACATTTTGAGTTTCGATGGTGAAAAATATGCAGTTTTTGTATTTTTAACCGAAAAAAACTCAAAAGGAGAATTTTATTATGTCAAAATTAAATAACAGTAAAAAAATAATGTTAAGTGAAGAAGATATACCTAAACAGTGGTACAATATACAAGCGGATTTGCCTCATCCATTGGAACCTGCCTTCAATACAAGAACAGGCAAAATTGCAACAAAAGAAGATTTATGCCAAATTTTCCCGGAAGCAATTGTTGAACAGGAAGTAAGCAGAGAAAGGTGGATAGATATTCCGGATCAGGTAAGAGATGCTTACAAAATATGGAGACCGTCTCCTCTTGTAAGAGCAACAAATCTTGAAAAATTTTTGGATACACCTGCAAAAATATACTTTAAAAATGAAGGTGTAAGTCCTTCCGGAAGCCACAAATCAAATTCCGCAATAGCACAAGCTTATTATAATATGAAAGCGGGAACAAAAAGAATAGCAACCGAAACAGGTGCCGGTCAATGGGGTTCTGCTCTTGCTATGGCTTGTAAAATGTTCGGTATAGAATGCGTGGTATATATGGTAAAAGTTTCTTTCCAACAGAAACCTTACAGAAAATCTTTAATGCAGGTTTACGGAGCAAATGTTTATGCAAGCCCTTCAATGCAAACCGAAGCGGGAAGAAAAGTGTTGGAAAAAGATCCTGACTGCACAGGTTCTTTAGGTATAGCGATATCCGAAGCAATTGAAGATGTTTTGACACACGAAAATGCAAAATATTCGTTAGGCAGTGTATTGAATCATGTTGCAATGCACCAAACTGTTATAGGTTTGGAAGCAAAGAAACAGTTGGAAATGGTAGATGAATATCCTGATATAGTAATTGCTTGCTTGGGCGGCGGTTCGAATTTTTCCGGTTTGGCATTTCCTTTCATAATGGATAAGATAAACGGAACACACAAAGATTTAAGGGCAATAGCTGCGGAACCTTCGGCATGTCCTAAACTTTCCAAAGGTGTATATGCTTACGATTACGGTGATTTGTCAGGTTTTACACCTGCATTTAAAATGTATACATTAGGTCATACATTTATGCCGAGCGGTATACATGCCGGAGGATTAAGATATCACGGAGCATCACCTTTGGTTTCTGCAATAGTAAAAGAAAAACTTGCAGAATCCGTAGTGGTAAAACAAAGAGAAGTTTTTGAAGCGGCAGTAACTTTCGCAAGATGCGAAGGAATACTTCCCGCACCGGAATCTTCTCATGCAATAAGAGTAGCAATAAACGAAGCATTAAAAGCAAAAGAAGAAGGTAAATCTAAAACTATATTGTTCAATTTGTCAGGTCACGGACATTTTGATTTAACCGCTTACGAACAATACTTGGCAGGAAAAATTCAAGATTGTAATTATTCCGAAGAAGAAGTCCAGGAAGCATTAAAAGATTTACCGAAAGTAAATATCTAATAAAGAAGAAGATTGGAAGATTGGAGGATTGGAAGATTTGAAGAGAATTTGTATTTTTTTTGCTTTGCAAAAAAATCTGAATATTTAACAAAAATCACTTTGTGATTTTTACAAATTTGCTTCCATTCTTCTATTCTTCTAATCTTCTATTCTTCCAAAATATGGAGTATTTGTATTATGGCTAACAAGACAGGGATTATTTGTACAATGGGACCTTCCACAAGGTCTGCAAAAATAATAAAGAGTCTTTCCGATAACGGAATGACCGTTGCAAGACTCAATTTTTCTCACGGAACTTTCGAACAATACGAAAAAGATATTGCTTTAATAAGATCCGTAAACAAGAAGTATAAAAGGAACATTAAAATTTTAGGTGATTTGGAAGGACACAGAATAAGAATAGGTATGTTGGAAGGCGGAAAACCTGTTGAATTAAAAAAAGATCAAAAGGTTGTGTTAACCAACAAAAAACTTATAGGAAATTCAAAAACTCTTTCAATCGATTATTCCGGACCTATGTCCGATTTGAAAAAAGGACTTGAAATTTTTATAGATGACGGTAACTTAAAGCTTACCGTTGTATCTGCCGGTAAAGATTCCGTTACAACCGTAGTTGGAATGGATTATCTTTTGAAAGAGCATAAAGGCATAAACATACCTGCCGCAAAATTGCATTTTCCGGAAATAGAAGAACACGATAAAAAACATATTGAATTTGCAATAAAAAATAAACTTGATTATATTGCAAATTCGTTTGTAAGAAATAAATCCGATATGAAATATTTGAAAAAAACAGTTTCGCAACAACATCCGAAATGTCAACTTGTAGCAAAAATCGAAGATAGGGAAGGTATAGATAATGTTGCTTCTATTTTAGAGGTTTGTGACGGAATAATGGTTGCAAGAGGCGATATGGGAATTTCTATTCCGTTATGGACAGTTCCTGTAGTTCAAAAATATATCATAAGAAAATGCAGATCAAGACAAAAATTTGTTATAACAGCAACTCAAATGCTTGAAAGTATGGTGGAAAATCCGGTTCCTACAAGAGCTGAAGTCAGTGATGTTGCAAATGCAATTATAGACGGCAGCAACTTTGTAATGTTGTCTGCGGAAACCGCTGTAGGGAAATATCCGGAAAAAGCAGTTGCAATGATGGGCAATATTATAAAATTTACCGAAAAAAATATTTACAGATTACCGTTAGTCTAAACGACAATGTATAATTTATAATGTACAATGTACAATTGTCGGTAAAAATTGCAAAGCAATTTTTAATAAGTTATTTAGATTTTTTACTTTGTAAAAAATACATTAATTATAAATTTTAAATTGTAAATTATAAATTAAAAAATACGGAGTATTTTTTAAATGCAACAAATTTTATTTTCTCTTTTAGCAATGTGTTCCGCGCTTATAGGAACTTTTGTAGTGTTAAAGTTTTCCGAATGGGCAAGGAAACATTCCATATTGTTAATAGGTTTTGCCGCAGGTGTTATGCTATCTATAGCATTTGTTCATTTGTTGCCGGAATCGGTGGAACATAATCCGCATGCAATAATTTATGCTTTTGTCGGATTTTTGTTTATGTTTGTTATCCAACATTTTATATTTTTTCACCCTTGTCATGATGATCATTGTCATGTCCATTTGGGAACACTTTCAACGTTCGGTTTATCGTTACATTCATTTTTCGACGGTATAGTTATAAGTATAGGATTCGGAGCAAATGCTTATATCGGTCTTATGACAACAATAGCAATAATGTTGCATAAGTTGCCCGACGGAGTAACGATTACCGGAATTTTAATGCACGCGAAAAAAACAACAAAACAAATAATTTTATATTCTTTAACGGTAGCGGTATTTACTCCCGTAGGAACACTTGCCGGACTTTTCTTCGCTAACCAAATATCTCATTTAATTGCAGACTTTTTAGCATTTACGGCAGGAACATTTATATATTTATCTGCGGCAGATCTCATTCCGGAAACGCATAAGGCATCTAACAAAAAGGCCGGGATTTGTTTGTTATTAGGTGTAATAATTGTTTCTTTCCTGGGACATATGGCACATTAACGATGGAAGAGTAGAAGATTGAAAGAAAAAAAGGATAAAGTAATGAAGAAACTAAAAGTTTTATTAATTTCATTGGTAGGTTTAGTTGTAGTTTTATCACTTGCGATTGTTATCGCAATAAAAGTTTTTTTACCGGAAGACAAAATAAAATCTTATATTGTGGATTATGCAAAAAATAATCTTAACAGAGAAGTTACTTTCGATAAACTTTCCTTTAAGATTATCGGTATAGATTTAAAGAATTTTAAAATGTCGGAAAGATCCACTCTTAACGACGGAACATTTATAAAAGCCGACGATTTTATAGTAAAAATTTCTCCGTGGCCTTTACTTGCAAAGAAAGTTCAAGTTAGCAGAATTTTGTTGGATTCGATAGATATAAACATAATAAAAGATGAAAACGGTCTTTTCAATTTTGACGATATAATAAAATCGTTCCAAAGTGAAGAAACTTCACAAGAGACAAAACAGGAACAAGTTGAAAACAAAGATTCTTCAAGTTCGTTCGATGTAAAAATACATCATTTCGATATAAAACATGCAAACATAGTTTATATAGATAAAGCATCAAACTTGGAAGCAAGCATTAAGAACTTTAACTTAAAAACAAAAGATTTTTCGTTAACCGAAATGTTCGGCTGTGAAACATCGTTCGATTTAGCCGTTAAACAAAACAAGCTCGACATCTCTTTACCGTTAAGTGCAAAATTTAAAACCAATTTAAACAATTTCGATATGGATAAACTCTTTTTGGATGTTGAAACTTTTGAAACAAACTTTAATAATGCAACAATAAGTTTGCAAGGTAAAATAGAAAATATAAATGCTCCCGATATAGATTGTAACCTTATATTGAAAAATATCGACGACCAAACTTTTAAAGATTTTTTTGAATCCAAAGCTAAATTTCAAGCTGACGAAATAACATTTAAAACGAAATCCGTAATAGATATAAACGGAATGAAAGCAAACATCGAAAGTTTGAGCTTGGTGTTACCGAACTCAACTGCGGATGCTTCCGGAACCATAGATTGGGGTAAAGAGGATATAGAATACAACATAAAACTTAACATCGATTTACTTGTAGATAATTTTGCAAAACTTATTCCCGAATACAATCTGACAGGAAGATTAAAAACAAATGTAGAAGCAACTCAAAATTTTTGTGAAGGGACATTTGTATTTGAAAACATTTCTTCAAAATCGGAATTCGGTAACATATCGAATTTAAATGCGGATTGTTACTTGAAAGCGGAAAACAGTTCACCGTTACACAAAGCGGACTTTTCAACACTTGGTATAGATTCTTTAAGTTTCAATATTAATAAGTTATCGTTAAAATACAACGATGCTGAAATTTCGTTGGTAGGGGAACTTGCAAAGCAGTTAAGATCCGCACTTACATTAAATTTAAAATCTAAAAATATTACAAACAATACATTTAAAAACTTTTTTGAATGCCCCGTAAAATTTATAGTTCCCACGCTTGATATCGATACAATTTTAAGTTTTAACTTAAACACAAAAGCGGCAGACATAACAAAATTGAATATAAAAATTCCCGATTCTTCCGCCGATGTAACCGGTTCGTTGAACTGGAAAAAACAAAACAATTTTGTTTACAATTTAGCAATAAACCTTAAATTGTTGTTAGATAACATCGCAAAGAATTTCCCGGAATATAAAATGAAAGGTAAAATTGTTTCCGATGCAAAAGTTTCCAACAACGATTTTTCCGGAACATTAAATTGTTCCAATGTATCTTTTGTATATTTGCCTATTGCTACAGTTTCTAACCTTAACATAGAAGCAACGGCAAAATCCAAAAAGAATATAGTAATAAAAACGATTAAAGGTTTATTTAACGAAGGTAACTTTGAAGGTAACGGTTCTTTAATAAACAAAGATATTAAATTTAATTTTAATATGGATAAACTGAAAATTGCCGAAAGTTCGCAAAGTTCTAAACAGGAACCTAAAAAAGAAGAAAAGAAATCATCATCTTCACAGGATTTTAATTACAATATTTATACAGACATATCAATTAACGATATAAATACTCCTTACCTGGTAAGCAAAAAAGCTACATTGAAAACCGCTCTTAAAACCGTAACAAGTACGTGCAAAAAAACTAACGGAACTTTTGCTTTAACCATAGATGCCGGAACAATATCCAATGTCAACAAATTAACCGATAACAAAATGGCAAACACATTTTTATCGTTATTTAATATTGTAAACAATAACAGAACAAAAGAAACAAAAGGTAACAGTAAAAACGATATCAGTTTTCAAAATATTATATGTGATGTGTTGTTCACCGACGGTGTAATAAAAACAAACGATGTTTCAATAAAAATTCCTACCGCAAAAATTATTGCTAAGGGAACTGTCGATATGAAAACGGAAGCTTTAAATCTTTCCGTAACTGCCGGTGATTATACGGGAATGAAAATTAAAGGAACAATGGCCGATCCGAAAATTTCTTACGATGTTGCTTCAGCGGCAGCTACCCTTTTAGGTGACAGCAATATTACAAACTCTTTAATGGGGTTGTTCGGTAAATCCAACAAGAAAGAAGAAACAAAGAAACAAGATACAACTCAAGAAACCGTACAAGAAACAACTTCTGCACAGGAAACAAAACAAGAATCAGCACAGGAAACTACAACATCGGAAACTAAACAAGCAGAAACTGTTCAGCAAGAAGTAAAACAAGAAGAACAAAAACAAGAAACCGTTCAGGAAACAAAACAGGAAGAAACTGCACAACAGGAAGTTAAACAAGAAGAAGTAAAACAGGAAGAAACGAAATCCGAAGAACCGAAAACAGAAGGAACATCGGAAGAAAGTAACAATTAATTTGTATAAATAGTTGTTTAAGTGTAACTTTTTTGTTATACATATAGTCTAATACAGAAACTATATAAGGACTTTTTGATGAAAAAAGGTTTATTATTGTTATCTTTTTTGTTTGGTTTTGTTTGTTTTGCAAATGCCGAAACACTTACTTGGCAAGATTGTATAGATATGGCAAACAAAACAAACAGTACCCTTGTAATGGCAAAACAAGATTTACAAATTGCGGAATACGATTACAATGTTATATTGAATAAATATTATCCGTCCGTAAATTTCAGATACGGATTTACAAGAAGCGGTAACGGACGTACAGGAAACAATTGGAGTGCAAGTTTAAATGCTTCGCAAACAATATACAATTTTCAGTCAAATGCACAAGTTCACAGCCAAAAAGCTACAATAAATAAAACGGTAGCACAACTTACAAAATCTTCCGCGGATGTTTATTATTCTATAAGACAAGCATTTTTGCAGATGTGTTATGCTCAGGAAAATATTACTTTGTTGGAAAGTATTTACGACATGAGAAAACAGTCTGCCGATATTGTTAGGTTACAATACGAAGGCGGTAAAGAAAGTAAAGGTAACATGTTAAGAGCTCAGGCACAAAAACAGTCCGCTTATGTAAATGTGTCTAATGCTAAAAGAGATTTGGCCGTTGCAAGAAGAACTCTTGCACAAACTTTGGGAACAGAGTTAAGTCCGGTATGCACGGTAGATTATAAGTTGGAAGAAGTTGAAGATAACGAAAAAGTAGATGTTGATAATGCGGTAGCAAACTGTCCCGATGTTATCCTTTCATCTTCTACATTGGAAATAACGAAATGCAGTATAGATTCTTCCAAAGGGAACCTTTATCCGAACATTTCGGCTTCCGCTTCTATAGGAGTATCGGACGAAAATAATCCTATACCACCTGCAGACAGCAAAAGTTGGAGTGTAGGTGTGGCTTTAAACTATCCTATACTTTCGGGCGGTCTTACAAGCACACTTAACACAATAAAAGCAGCAAACGTATCTTTAGATAAAGCTCAGGAAAGCTATAAACAAACTATACTTACAACAAAAACAAGCTTGGAAGAGATTTTGGCAAATATAGAAAGAACAAAAGATAATATAGAAATTTATCAGATGTTTTTGGAAGCGGCAACTCAAAGACAAAAAGAAGCAACAATAAAATATAGAGCGGGGACAATGGAATTCCAAACTTGGCAAGATATTGAACAAGAATATGTGAACAATAAAATGTCGCATCTTTCCGCTTTACTTAATTATAATTTGGCGTTAGCTAAAAGGGACAAGCTCTTAGGTGATACGCATGGAGAAATAAAATGAAAAAAGTAGCAATAATTTTTGCCGTACTTCTTGTATTGGGAATAATAATAACTTACCAACTTAGAGATAAAAAAGAAAAAGTTGCGGCTGTAAGTTATGTACCTCTTGTAGTATCAACGGCGGATGTAAAAGAAGTTATTGATACTACCGGTGAAGTTTCCGCTTTAAACAGAGTGGAAATAAAACCGTCCGTTTCAGGCAGGGTAGACAGACTTTTGGTAAACGAAGGAGATACGGTAAGAAAAGGGCAAGTGTTAGCATATTTAAGTTCTTCCGACAGAGTTGCAATACTTGATGCCGTAAGAGCCAATCCTAACGAAAACATAAAAGATTGGGAAAACACATACAAAGCAACACCGGTCATTTCTCCCATGAACGGTAAAATAATTTTAAGAAATGTTGTTGAAGGACAAACCATTTCCACAAACGATATTCTGTATGCATTGGCAGATGAACTGATAGTTTTGGCAAGTGTTGATGAAGCCGATATCGGTAAAATTAAAAACGGACAAAGAGCGGAAATAACTCTTGATGCATATAAAGATGTTACAATTAACGGTAAAGTTTTCCAAATTTTAGAAGAAGGTAAAAACGTAAGTAACGTTATTACATATTACGTAAAAATAAGACCGGAAAAAACCCCGGAATTTTTTAAATCGTTAATGACTGCAAACATTGATATTATTGTAAAAGAACAAAAAGATGCTGTCGTTATTCCTTGGGACAGTTTTCAGGAAGATGAACAGGGCAAAACATTTGTTTTGGTTGGCGACAATGTGCAACAGTCTAAACATACTATAACAACAGGTATTTTAGATGGTGACAACGTTGAAGTAACTTCCGGACTTTCTAAAGGTGACACGATTTTAGTTAAACAGGATAAATATAATATTGCTACAACCAAAGAGGTTACTAAAGGATTTTTATCTATGGGACCGGGAAAAAGAAAAAGTAACAAAGAAATTTTGAATAACGGACAGAAAAAAAACAATTAGTAATTAGAAATTATAAATTAGCAATTAATGTATTTTTTGCTTTGCAAAAAATCTAAAAAATAAAACACCAAAATTACTCATTACTAATTAACCAAAAAATTGCGGAGTAATTTTTTTAATGGAAAAACATATACCATTATTATCAATAAAAAATATTACGAAAGTTTATACTATCGGGGATAACAGACTTGATATTTTAAAGGGCATAAATTTAACCGTAGAAGAGGGTGAATTTGTAGCTATTATGGGACCTTCCGGTTCGGGAAAGTCTACTCTTATGCATATATTAGGTTTGCTCGACAGACCTACCGACGGTGTATATGAAATTTACGGTGAAAATGTTTTAAAATTTAATGATAATCAAACTGCATTTTTAAGATCAAAAATCATAGGTTTTGTGTTCCAACAATACAATTTATTAAACAAAATGACTGCCGCAGACAATGTTGCTTTACCTATGGTATATTCCGGCGGCAAAAACAGAAAAGAAAAAGCGGAAAAACACCTTGCGGAAGTAGATTTAAGTGACAGAACAGAACATAAACCTACACAGCTTTCCGGAGGGCAACAACAAAGAGTAGCAATAGCAAGAGCATTGGTAAACGATCCTAAAATAATTTTTGCCGATGAGCCTACCGGAAACTTATCTTCAAAACAGTCCAACGAAATAATGCAGATATTAACCGACTTAAACAAAAAAGGTATAAGCATTATTTTGGTTACGCATGAACCCGACATTGCAAAATGGGCGGACAGACTTATAATGATTAAAGACGGACAGGTATTATCCGACACAATTCAAAAGAAAAAAGAAAGAAAAAATACGGAACCGTTAAAAATAAAAAAAGAAAGTTCACATTTAAGTATAGCCGAATTTGCGGAAAACTTTTTTTCTGCAATAAGAGCAATTATTTCCAACAAAACAAGATCAATGTTAACAATGCTTGGTATTATCATAGGTGTTGCTTCGATTATATCCATGTTGGCTTTAGGTAGCGGAGCACAGAAAGCGCTTGAACAACAAATAACATCTATGGGAACCAATTTATTATATTTAATGCCGGGACGAATTTCGTTGGGTGGTGTTTCCGGTACGGTTGCAAGAAGAATTTATTTAAAAGATGTTGAAGCGCTTGCAGAAAATACCGAACTTATAAAGAATATAGATCCTAATGTAAACGGTTCGGTACAAGTAGTTTACGGTAATAAGAATTCAAATACATCTATTACAGGTGCAACTCCCATTTATCAATATTTGCAAAATTCCGTTCCTCAATACGGCAGATTTTTTACAAAATCCGAAAATGAAAATTTAGCTAAAGTTTGTGTTATAGGAACAACGGTGGTAAAAAATTTGTTCGGGAATGAAAACCCCGTAGGTAAATATATTAAAATTAACAGAAAACAGTTTAGGGTTATAGGAATATTACCGGTAAAGGGGGCTCAGGGGTATAGAGACGGTGACGACATGGTTATAGTTCCTATAAATACCGCAATGAAAAGATTGTTGGGTACAAATTATGTATCTTCCGTTGCTGTTGAAGTTCAAGACGGTAAAATGAGTGAAACGGAAACATATTTATTAAAAACAATGCTTGAAAGAAACAAACTTACACCCGAACAGGCGGATGCTTTCAGAATAAGAAATATGTCGGATATGATACAAATGCTTACATCAACAACACAAACAATGACCATGCTTTTAGGTGCCGTTGCGGGTATTTCGTTGATAGTTGGCGGTATAGGTATTATGAACATAATGCTTGTAAGTGTAAGTGAAAGAACAAGAGAAATAGGTTTAAGAAAAGCTATAGGAGCAACAAAAATAGCAGTTCTTTTACAGTTTTTGATAGAGTCTTCGGTATTATCTTTGCTGGGCGGAATATTAGGTGTAAGTTTAGGTGTCGCCGTATCTGTTATTGTGTCTAAAGTTGCAGGTTGGGCAACATTTATATCATCTTTCTCTGTTATTTTGTCGGTAGGCTTTTCTGCGCTTGTAGGTATAATTTTTGGTTTATGGCCTGCAAAGAAGGCGTCGGAATTATCGCCAATCGAAGCTTTAAGACACGATTAGCGGATTATCTTTTGAGTTTATGCGTCGTTATGCCTCGGCTCATTTACCTTTTAGTGTAAACTTCGCTTCGGCAAGCCTAGCATAAATTCAAAATATTGCACCGAAGATTAGAGGCTTATCTTTTGAGTTTATATTTTTTGTAACTTTAGTAGTTTAGATATAGTCTTAATTATGCATTGTACATTGTAAATTATAAATTATAAATTGTAGTTTAAGGGGGATAGTATGAAAAAACTTTTAAGTTTGGCAGTAGCGTTGTTAGTAACAACTTCGTTGTATGCAGTACCACCGCAGGATAAAGGCGATATGCCTGAACCGCCACAAATGCATCATCACAAAGGACCTGATTTTGAAAAGATGGCTAAAGAGTTGGGAATTACCGACGAACAAAAAGATAGGTTGAATGCAATGATGAAAGAAGATATGTCGAGAAAAAAAGAATTAAGAGAAGTGATTAAACAAAAGATGGAAGCTATTGATGCAGAACTTTTAAAAGAAAATATTGATATGAATGCAATAAATGCTTTAGCTGCTGAAATTCAACAGACAAGCGCAGATATTTCAAGAATAAATGTTGAAAGTAAATTGAAAGTCAGAAGCGTTCTTTCTTTTGAGCAATACACTAAAATGGAACAAAACAGAAAAGAAATGATGGAAAAGTTTAAAAAAGAGTTTAAAAATGACTTAGAAAAAGCTTTCAAAGATAAAGCCGATAAAAAAGAAATTAAAAAAGCTGACAAGAAAGATAAAAAAGCAAAAAAATAATTTTTAAAACAAGACAAAAAAGGCAGAGAGTAAAAAACTCTCTGCCTTTTTTATATATAAAAATTTTTAAAACAGTGCGGCTTTTAAATTTTTGTCATTATGATGAAACATTTTTTTAATAAATCTTTTACACTTTTCAGTTGCGGTATTATATTTTTTCAGTTTGTTTTTAATCTCCGCTATTTTCGATTCTGCCGCTTTTTTACCTTCGTTTACCATTAAATTAAATTTGTTAAATTCCGACCAGGATATTTGTTTTATGTTCGGTTCGATTATAACATCGGCATTTTTTATAAGTATTTCATAAAACAAGTGACTTGCAATAAAGTTGCATCTGTTCATAATATCTTTAGCGTTTGCAGGTAAAGTTTCCAATGTTTTCAGTTTGCTTTTAACATCGGAAGCTAAAACAAAATCCGCTCCGAACATTTTAGCTACTGTTACAGGGGTAACATTAACATGCGCACCGTCGGTGTACCAAACGTTATCTATGTTTACCGGCGGGAAAACTCCGGGAATTGAAGCAGATGCCAAAACAATTTTTCTTAAAGGACCTTTTGTAAATATTTTTTCTTTACCGTTAGTAATATCCGTTGCCACACAAGCAAACGGAATATTTGTTTCCGATATATCTATGTTGGGAATAACAGTGTCAACCAAATCTTCTAAAATGGAATGAGATAAAAATGAACTGCCGCCTTCCTGTGAACCGTACTTAGCGAATTCTCTGGCTTTTCTTATTAAACTTCTTGCGGAAGTCACCTGATTTTCGTCTTGCATTTTTTGCATGTTCATTTTGGAAAACAGTTTATTGAAGAAATAATCTTTTAAAGTCTTTTCTATAATTTCGGGTTTTTCACCTGTAGCATATAAGCAGCCGATAACGGATCCCATGGATGTTCCGGTGATATAGTCGAACTTGATATTGTTTGTTTCCAAAACTTTTAACACACCGATATGTGCTAAAGCTCTTGCTCCGCCGCCGCCCAACGCTATTGCCGTTTTCATTCTGCAATCCCCTTTGTTATTTCTTGCCTAATTGTCCGCACGCCGCACCTATATCCAAACCTTTAGGTTCTCTTATGTTTACGGTTATACCGTTTAATTTTAATATTTTTTTGAAGTTTAGTATAGATACTTGTAACGGAGTTTTGTAGTCGAAACTGTTTGTTTCGTTATAAGGAATCAAGTTTACCTGAACGCTGGGATTTACGAGACCTGCCGTTTTCATAAGACGGGCAAGTTTGTGCGCATCGGTTGATGTGTCGTTAAAATCTTTTAATAAAATATATTCTATCGTGACCCTTGAACTTGTTTTTTTCAAATAGTATTTGCATACATTAAGCAAGTCCGCTATTGTTGTACCGAAATTATTTGGAATAATTTTTGTTCTTTGTTTGTCATCGGTTGCGTGCAACGAAAGTGCAAACCTTACACTGTACATTTCGTTGGCAAGATTTTTTATTGCGGGAATTATTCCCATGGAAGAAACGGTAATATGTCTTTTACCGATATTCATTTCCTTTTTAGATATAAGAGTTTTTATTACGGACGTTAAATTTTTGTAGTTTAGCATCGGTTCACCCATACCCATAAACAAAACGCCGGACACTCTTTCTTTAATATCGTTTTCTATATGCAAAATTTCTTCCAATATTTCACCGCGAGACAAATTTCTTACAAACTTTGTTTTGCCCGACAAACAAAATTTACAAGAAACCGGACACCCGACTTGAGTGGAAATACAAACGGTTTTCTTGTTGTCTGCAGGTAAACATACGGCATAAATATATTTGTTATCGTAAGTTCTGAAAGTGTAACGGACTGTTCCGTCAAGGATCGATTCATCTTTAATAACGTTTGTAAAACTTCTTAATGTAAAAGAAGATTCGAGATTACCTCTTATATCTTTGGATATATTTGTGAATCCTTCAAAGTCTAAAACTTTTTTTGAATAAATCCACTGAATTATTTGGTCTGTTCTGTAATTTTCCGTAACGAACGGTTTTAAAACGGAATATAATTGTTTAGGTTCGATATCCAATAAAAATTGTTTTTTTTGTTTAGTCATTAATATATTACCTTCGGGGTTCCGTTTTTGCTATTATTAAAAACACCGACCATTTCTTCAAGTTTTTTAATTCTGTCATCTATAGGAGGATGAGTAGAAAATAAGCTTGAAAGATCTTTTCCCGTTAGAGGATTAACTATAAACATGTGTGCCGTATTTTCGCTGACATTATTTTTCTGTCTGGAATTGCCGTAAGCTAACTTTCTTAAAGCAGAAGCAAGTGCCAACGGGTCACCTGAAATTTTTGCACCGTCGGCATCGGCAATATATTCTCTTGATCTTGAAATTGCCATTTGTATAAGTGATGCAGCTATAGGTGCAAGTATCAAAAGTAATAAAGCAATTATTATGTTTGAATTGTTTCTGTTGTTTCTTCCTCCGCTAAACCAAAAACTCATTCTTACAAGATACATAATCGCTCCGGATAAAGTTGCGGCTATACAACTTATTAAAATATCTCTGTTTTTTATATGTGAAAGTTCGTGAGCCAAAACCCCTCTGAGTTCTCTGTCATCCAACAATCTTAAAATACCTTCCGTAACTGCAACTGCAGCATGTTGCGGGTTTCTGCCGGTGGCAAAAGCGTTGGGCATATTAGTGTTTATCTTATAAATTTTAGGTACCGGAATTTTTGCTTGCATGGCGAGTTCTGTTACTATACTGTGAAGTCTGGGATCTTGTTCCTGTGATACGGGTTTTGCTTTATACGATGCCAAAACTATGGAATCGGAAAAAAAGTAAGATATAAAATTCATTACTACGGCAAGAATTAAGGCGATTTGCATACCTTGAACACCGCCGAGTAATTCTCCTATAAACAAGAAGAAAAGTGTCATAAGTAACAAAAGAAAAAATGTTTTAAACGAATTCATACTCATCTATATATGTTACTCCTTTTGACAAAATACTTTTAATATTATACTAATTTTGTATATTTACACAAAATGTAATAAAAAGCTATTAAAAATAATTTTTTTTTAATATAATAAGGAAGGTTTATTTTTTTTACCGAAAAATTTTAGTGAAACAATTTTTGTGTAACAATAGTCTAAAATTTGCAGGTTGGAAAAAATTTACAGGTTTTAAGAGGAAAGTTTAAGTATTTTATAGGAGTAGTAAAAATGAAAGTTTGTAAATTTTTCGCATTGTTAATTTGTTGTTTGTTGGTTTTAGGTGCTTGTAAGGAAAAAGGGGATGTTATTGCAAAAATCGGTAATACCGATATAACAACCGAAGATTTTTCGGAAAGAATGATGGCAGCACCGCCGGCATACCAAGCATATATTAATACAGAACCGGGCAAGAAACAGTTTATTGACTTGTTGGTTAGAGAAAAGTTGGTATTGGAATCCGCAAAACAAGCCGGAATCGATAAGAGAGAAGAATATAAGAGTTCTTTGGATGAATTTAAAGCGGAACAAAAAAGACAGTTAAAAGATTACGAAGACGGTTTAATGATGGAAATGTATATAAAAGAAGTTCAAGAAAATATGATAACTGCAAGCGAAGATGAAATAAATAAATATTACGAAGAACATAAAGAAGATTTTACAAATCCTATAGCTGTTACGGCAAAACATATTCTTGTACCTACAAGAGAAGAAGCCGAAATTGCTTTTGAAAGAATAAACAAAGGTGAATCTTTCGATAAAGTTGCACAGGAAATGTCTACGGATAAAGTTTCCGCACAAAGAGGCGGACAGATCGGTCCTTTCAGAAAAGGTGAACTTGTAAAAGAGTTTGAAGAAGTAGTATTTAATTTGAAGACCGGTGAAATTTCGGATATAGTTGAAACGCCGTTCGGATTACACATAATAACTAAAGTTTCCGAAGATAACTTGCAACCGATTCCGGAAGATGTTGCAAAAGCGGAAATAAAAAATATTATAGAAAAAACAAAGTTTGAAAAATGGTTTGATGATGCAAAGAAGAAGTTAAATGTAACGGTAGATTATTCAAAATTGAGTAATATAAGCGGTTTAGGTTTTACGGATGATTCCGATATACAAGAGGAAGAACCGGAATTAGAAGAGTTTGCAAATTAGTATTTAGATTGGGGAGGAAAATAAAGTGAGAAAAATTTTATCATTGGTATGTGCAAGTTTTCTTATCAGCGGAGTTTGTTTTGCTGAAGAAGTTGTGGATAAAACATTGGCAATAGTTAACGGTGAACCGTTAATGAGTTCGGAGTTCAATAAAATAGTTGAACCGATGGTTCAGCAATACAAGGCAATGTCTCCGGAATCCGAACAGTCTGATGCAAAATTGAACGAATTAAAAAATCAGATTTTGGAACAAAAAGTCGAGCAGATGGTTTTAACGCAGGAAGCAAAAAAACAAAAAATAAAAATTGTGAAAAGGGAATTGGACGAAGCTTTAAATCAGGTAAAAAAGAGATTTCCTAACGATGAAACTTTTCAATCGGAATTGAAGAAAGAAGGATTAACTCAACTTCAGTTTGAGAAAAGAATAGAAGAACAGTTGATGGTTCAAAAACTTGTTGAAAAAGAAATGAAGAACAACATAAAACAGCCAAGTGAAACGGAAGTTAAAAAGTTTTATGATAATGTAAGAGCTAAAATGAAAGGTGAAAATTTGGGACTACCCAAAGAAGATGAAGAAACTGTTGATGCAGTTGCAAAATTATTAAAAAGAATGTCTGCGGAACAAGTAAGATTAAACCAAATTTATATTAAGTGTGACAAAAATGCCACACCGCAGGAAAGAAAAGCCGCAGAAGGCAGAGTTGCAAGTGTTAAAAAAGAGTTGGCTTCCGGAGCAAGTTTTTCTGCAACATCTGAAAAATATTCCGAAGATTCTTTACTTAAACAAAGAAAAGGTGATATGGGTTTTGTAGTAAAAGGCGATTTGGATAAAAGATTGGAAGAAAAAGCTTTCGGTATGACAGTAGGTCAATATACGAAAGAACCTGTACAAACAGATTCCGGATACCACTTTATAAGAGTAACGGAAAGCAGAGCAAGCCAACCTTTCACTTTTGAAGATGTTAAAAACGATTTGGCTGAAGTTTTGTACAGACAAAACGGTAAGAAACTTTACGATAAATGGGTTGAAGGTTTAAAAGCAAAAGCAAACATAAAAATTAATCAGGTTTGGTAATAACTGATGTTGAAACCGAAAGTAGCAATAACGATCGGTGATCCGGCAGGAATAGGTCCGGAAATAGTTTTAAGGGCTGTAAATTCTTTGAAAGTTCAAAGGGTTTGCAGCCCTGTTGTTGTTGGTGACAAGAATGTAATATCAAAATATTTCGATATAAACAAAAAATCAAACAAAGCAGAATTTATTTTTTCTTCAAACTATTCCGAAAAATTTGTTTTGGGAAAACCTTCAAAAATATCGGGGCTTATTGCTTGTGATGCCATAAGACAAGCCGTAAAAATGTGTATGAACGGACAAGCAAAAGCTATGGTCACTGCTCCCGTATCCAAAGAATCGTTTAAGTATGCCGGTTTAAAATATTCGGGACATACGGAATTTTTGGGAGCACTTACAAAAACAAAAGATTATTGCATGATGATGATTTGCGATAACATAAATTCCGTTATGGTAACAAGACATTTACCTGTATCAAAAGTTTCGTCCGTACTAACTAAAAAAGATATTGTTTTAACAACAAAACTTTCGGCAGATTTTATAAAAAAAATATTAAAGAGAAAACCTAAAATTTTGATATGTGCATTAAATCCTCATGCCGGAGATAACGGAATTTTGGGTAACGATGAAAAGGAAAAAATTATTCCCGCAATAAAAGAATTGAAGAAAAAAGGATACAATATTTGCGGACTTTACCCGGTTGATGTTGCTTGGGCAAAGTTTTTAAAATATAAGTATGATTTGATTGTTGGAATGTACCATGATCAAATAATGTTACCGTTAAAAATATTGAACCCTAAAAAAATAGTAAATGTTACAGCCGGTCTTCCTTTTGTAAGAACTTCACCGGGACACGGAACGGCATTTGATATTGCAGGAAAAAATGTTGCCGATCCGTCATCAATGGAACAAGCAATACTTTACGCTGCAAGCAAATAGCAATTATAAAGTATAGTAAGTGTTTGTCATTCCGGACCTGATTCGGAATCCATGAAAAATAATTTTTTTAAAAATTTTCATTTTCAAGCAAAAAAGCCATTCGTTTGAAAAATTTAGAGCCAAGCTCTAACTTGAAAATTTCGGACAGCAAAATGAAACCGAAATTTTCTTCAAACATGATCGCTTTAAAAAACTCTTTTGATTTATAGTTTTTTACTCTAAATTTTTCTGCACTCATAGACGGCTTTAATCATGCTTTTCAAATGAAAATTTTAAAAGAGCAGTTAATTATACATTGTACATTATAAATTATAAATTGCCGTTTTGCTGTTGACTTTTTAAAATAATTTATTTATAATAATCGAACTAAATTGGTAAAGAAGTCGTCCCGACTCACCTTCACCTTATTTTTAGGGAAAAGGTTTTAGACATTTAGAGTTATATGTTTTTATATAGGGACGGGTATCTTTATCCGTTCTATTTTTATTTTTGCAGGTGAAAATCCTGCGAGGGGGATTGTATAGATATTCGAAGATATCGTACTAATCAGTACATAAGAGTACCGGAAGTAAGACTTATTGATGAAAA